>VAWN01000024.1:0-245910 GCA_005885555.1 Actinomycetota bacterium | reverse complement strand
TGGTCGGGCTGGGTGCGTGGTGGTGGACCGGGCTGGTGCTGACCGCGGTCGCGTTCGGGTACGAGCACGCGATCGTCCGGCCGGACGACCTGTCTCGGGTGAACCGGGCGTTCTTCACGGCGAACGGGTTCGTGGGGATCGCGCTGTTCGTCTTCGCGCTGCTTGACCTGGTACTGCGACCGTGACCGCCTCGGCTCCCCGAGATCTTGGACGCGTGGACCCCCTGCAGGGGGAGCAAGCGTCCAAGATCCGGGTGCCGTCCGGCTCCGCCGGCGGTACCGGCGGTGCTGGGGTGCCGGCCGGCGGCGCCGGCTCGGCCGGCCGGGTGCCGTGGATCGTCGGGGTGACCGGCGCGTCCGGTACGCCCTACGCGGCCGCGGTACTGCGGGGGCTGTTCGACGCCGGCGTTCCGGTGGACCTCGTCGTGTCCCGCGCCGCCCGGCTCACCCTGCTCGACGAGACGGGGGTCTCGTTCCGCGACGCGCACTGGCGCGATGACCTGACCAAGTGGCTCGACCGCGAACCCGGTGACGTGGCCTACTGGCCGGCCGGTGACCTCGCCGCCGGACCGAGCAGCGGCTCGTACCCGGCCCGCGGCATGCTCGTGGTACCGGCGAGCACGGCCGCCTGTGCCGGTATCGCGATCGGCCTGTCGAAGGATCTGTTGCAGCGCGCCGCCGAAGTCAACCTCAAGGAACGGCGGCGGGTGGTCGTGGTACCGCGGGAGACGCCGGTGTCCCGCTCACACCTGGAGCACCTGATCGCGCTCGTCGACGCCGGTGCCACGGTGCTGCCGGCGAGCCCGGGCTTCTACGGTGCCGGCGCGGGTGCGACCGCCGCGCAGCTCGTCGACTTCGTGGCCGGCAAGGTACTGGATGCGGCCGGCGTGCCGCACACCCTGTTCACCCGGTGGCGCGGCGAGCTGGGCGCCGCCCGGGACTGACCGCGCCGCCCGGGGCTGACCGCGCCGCCCGGGGCTGACGGCCCGGCCCGGGACTAGCTCGGGCCGTTGCCGTTGCCGCGCGGCTCCTCCGGCTCGATCATGCCTTCGCCCTCCAGCAACGCCCGCACCTCCGACTCCCGGAACCGGCGGTGCCCGCCCGGGGTACGGATGCTCCCGATCCGGCCGGCCGCGGCCCAGCGCGTCACGGTCTTCGGGTCGACGCGGAACAGCGCGGCCACCTCGCCAGGCGTCAGCAGACGATCTCCCGTGTCCACGACCCCTCCTCGCGTCAATCGGACTTACCGCCCATTAAACACTGATAAGCGGTGAGTTCTGGAGAAACGCGAAACTCGCCCCAATCAGGCGGTTGACCAGTAGGATTGCGAAATCCCTGGCCCGGGGCAAGGTGGCCGGATGGTCGATAGGGTCGCCCTGCTCTCCGACGTCCACGGAGTGCTGCCGGCGCTGGAGGCGGTACTGGCCGAACCCGACGTACGCGCGGCCGACCTCGTCGTGCTGACCGGTGATCTCGCGGCCGGGCCGCTGCCGGTACCGACGCTGGACCTGCTCGCGTCGCTCGGCGAGCGGGCGGTGTGGGTGCGCGGCGGAGTTCGTGCTCGTGGACAGCTCGATGGCGCGCCGGCGGGCGGCACTGTCCACTGTGGACGACACCGTCACGACTGTCGTGTGTGGACACACGCACATGCCGTTCGTCCGGCTGGTCGACCGCCGGCTCGTGGTGAATCCGGGCAGCGTCGGCATGCCGTACGGCTCGGTGGGCGCGCACTGGGCGCTGCTCGGGCCGGGCACCACGGTCGCCTTGCGGCGCACCGCCTACGACATCGAGGCGGCATGCGCCCGGATCGCGGCCGAGTCAGGATACCCGGACGCCGCCCGCTGGGCCGACGACTACCTGCATGCGCGCGGCTCCGACGCCGAGGCGCTGGAGGCGTTTCACGCCCGCGCGGCCAACCCGGGATAGGCGACGACATACCCGGAGTCGTCGAGCGTGAGGTCGGCGGCGAACGAGTCGTCCTCGTACCGCACCCGGTTGCCGCCGAGCGCGGTGTACGTCTGGCGGGCGGCCACCACCTCCAGTGACGGTACCCGCACCCAGGCAACGACCAGCGTCGACGCGGTACCCGGGCGGGCGTGCAGCAGACCGAGCCGCCGCACCGGCGGGGTGTTCGTCAGCGGGCAGTACGCCAGGTCGACGTCGAGCGCATCGCGCAGCAGCTCGGGATCCTCGATGCCGGGCAGCGCGGACCGCGGCTGCCCCGCGGCGTCCAGGTCGCCCTGCTCGCTCGCCGTCACCCGCCAGCGGCCCGCCGCCCGCTCCAGCTTCACGCTGCGCCACCAGCCGGCGCCCTCCGCGGTGACCGCGAGCCGCACGCTCACCCAGCCCTCGTCCACCACCAGCTCGTACCCGCAGGTGTGCGGCACCGGCTCCGCCGCCACCATGGTGCCCCGGGCATACAGCCCGGACCGCTCGCGGAGCAGCGCGTGGTCGGTACCGGCGGTGTCCAGGCGGCGCCAGAGCATCGACTGCGGAAGGACGGCCATGGCACGACCCTATGCCGCGGGCGCTCCGGCGAGCGCGAGCAGCTCCGGGCCGTTGGAGGTCACCTTGGTCCGGGCCGCTGCCACGCCGGCCTTGGCCACCAATGAGAAGGTACCGGCGCGCTGCTTGGGCAGGACGAGGGTCAGGACGGTACCGGACTCGCCGGCGCGTGCGGTGCGGCCGGCACGGTGCAGGTAGTCCTTGGAGTCGCGGGGCGGGTCGACGTGCACGACCAGCGACACGCCGTCCACGTGGATACCGCGCGCGGCGACGTCGGTGGCGCCTCGCGGAACTCGGCGAGCGTACGGGTGCGCACCGCCTGCGACTTTCCGCCGTGCAGCGCGCCGGCCCGTACCCCCTTCTCGGCGAGCTGTTCGACGAGGCGGTCGACGGCGAGCTGGGTGCGGACGAACATGATGGTCCGCCCCGCCCGGCCGGCGATGCGGGCCACGACGGAAAGCTTGTCCCCCGGCGGTACCAGCAGCAGATGATGGTCCATTGTGGACACTGTGGCCAGGGCGGGATCGACCTCGTGGGTCACCGTGTCCGCCATGAACCCCCGCACGAGCGCGTCGACGTCGCCGTCGAGCGTGGCGGAGAACAGCATCCGCTGGCTGCCGGCCGGCGTCTTCTCCAGCAACGCGGTGACCTCCGGCAGGAAGCCCATGTCCTCGCGGAACTCGGCGAGCGTACGGGTGCGCACCGCCTGCGACTTTCCGCCGTGCAGCGCGCCGGCCCGTACCCCCTTCTCGGCGAGCTGTTCGACGAGGCGGTCGACGGCGAGCTGGGTGCGGACGAACATGATGGTCCGCCCCGCCCGGCCGGCGATGCGGGCCACGACGGAAAGCTTGTCCCCCGGCGGTACCAGAGCGTCGTTGACCTGCATGGCCAGCTCGCGCGTCGGTACCAGGATGAGCGCCAGCGGCCGACCCGGCGCGGCCTTGGGACCGGCCGCGAGCCGGGCCAACAGCGGCAGCCCGAACGCCAGGGTCTTGCCCGACCCCGTGCGGGCGCGGGCCAGCACGTCGCGGCCGGCCAGGGCGTCCGGGATGGTCGCGGCCTGCACCGGGAACGGCTCGTCGATCCCGGCCTGCGCCAGCGCGCGGACCAGCGGCGGCGGCAGGCCGAGCGCGGCGAAGGCCGCGGCGGGCTCGTCGAGGACGGATGGGAACGTGCTCGGATCGGTGAACGGTGGGCGGACAGCGGGCAACGTCATGCGGGTCGGCGACCTTCCAGCGGGGGCGTACGTCCGCCGCGATCCTGGATGACCGCCTCAACAGCCGGAAGAACGCCTGAATGGGCAAGCACCAGTGTACGGCGTGCCGCCGCCGACCTTTCCAGCGCCGGGGCTGCGCGGCGTTGCCGGGCCCCGGCGGGTGGCGTTGCCGGGCCCCGGCGGGTGGCGTTGCGGGGCCCGCGCGGGTGGCGGTGCGGGGCCCCGGCGGCTAGTGGAAGACGCCGGACAGGTAGGCGATGCCGAGGGCCAGGCCGACGACGACGAGGATGCTCATCACGATCAGGATGATCATTACGACGCGCGAGCTGGCGCTGGTCTCGTCGGATTTGTCCGGCCGGTCCTGGGACAGGAGGTGACCGGCCAGCGAACCGGACGTCTCGTACCCGGGCCGCCCGACCGGTGCGGGCTGCGTGGGCTGGTAGCCCGGTCGCGCGGCCGGCGCCTGGGGCTGGTCGTATGCGGGCGGTGACCCGCCGTACACGGTGCCCTGCGGACGCTGCCGGCGCGCCCAGTCGCCGTACTGCGACGAGCCCTGGGTGGGCCACACCGGGTCGCCACCGGCCCGCGGGTCGGGTGGCGGTGCCTGCTGTGGGATCGGTGGCGGGGCCGGTGCCGCGGCTGGGGTGACCGGCGGCGAACTGCTCGACGGCCAACCGCTCGGTGGCGAACTGCTCGGTGGCGAGCTGCTCGGTGGCGAGCTGCTCGGCCAGGTGTCCGGTGGTGAGCTGCTCGGTGGTGAGCTTGGCGGCGAGTTGCTCGGTGGTGGCGGCGGTGGCGGGGCCGCGGCCGGGAGCACGGCAGCGCTGGCCCGTGACTGGAATCCGCCACCGCCCGCGCCGGCCGGGCTCAGCGTCGTGGGCGGCGGCCAGACCGGCAGGGCACCCTCGGGCACGCTGTCCGGCTGCCGTGCCGAGCCCTCGATCGAGGGTGGGGGTGGCGGGAACGGTGGTGGTGGTGTCGGGCCCGGCGGCACCGGCGCGGGTGGTTGCGGCGGTCCCGGGGGTACCGGCGGCGCCGGATCCGGCGACGGTGGTACCGGCCCGGGTGGTACCGGCCGGGGCGGCGGATGCGGTACCGGAGCCGGCTCCGGGAACGGTGACGGCAACGGCCCCGGTCCCGGAGCCGGGGGCGGTTCGGCCGGCGGTGGCGGCTCGTGCGGTGGCGGTGGCTCGTGCGGCGGTGGACCCGGCTCCGGAGGCGGCTCGGTAGCGGCCGTCGATCGGTAGATCCGCGGCTCCACCTGCGGCGCCCGGTGCCCGAGCAGGGCAGCCACCTCGTGCACGCTCGGCTGCGCGGCGGAGGCGACGTGCACGCTGGCGCGCGCGACGGTACCGGGCGGGGCGGGAGTCGCCGACGGCATCGCCGGGCTGCTCGGCAGCGGTGGAGGCTGGTCCGGCGGCGCCGGCGCGGCCCAGGGCTCGGGGGACGGTGGCTGGCTTGCCTGCTGGCTGCCCGCCGGCCAGGGTTCGGCTTGTGCCGGCTGGCTGCCCGCCCAGGGTTCGGCTTGTGCCGGCTGGCTGGTGGCCCAGGGTTCGGCGGGTCGGTGCTCGACCGGTGGCGGCTCTGGGGCGGACGACTCCGCGGCCGGTGGTTGGTCACCGGCGAGCCAGGGCTGGGCGAACGCCGCCCAAGGCGAGTCGGCGGCGCTGCGCGGCGGCCGGTACGGTCCTTCGCCGCCGATGCGCGTTTCCGGAGCAGAGGGCGACGTCGGCGCTGGCGGCTCCGGTTCCGGCGCGTCGGGTACCCGCAACTCGCCGACGCGGTATGTGCTGCTGGTCGCGCGGGGTACCGGTACGTCGCCGGACGGTGACTCCGCCGTGGGTACCGTCGCGCGACCGACCACGCTCGGTGCGGTTCCGGCCGGCTCGGGTGTGTCGTCCGCGGGCTGATCGGCGGGAGGGCGCGCGAGCAGGTTGGCGGCGAGCGCGACGGGATCCGGCCGGCCCGACGGAGCCGGTTGTTCCGGCTCCGCGTGACCCGGTTCGCCGGCACGGGGGTCGGCGGCGTACGGGTCGGCGGCCGGACCGGACTGCGACGGCTCGCCCGATACCGGAGCGGCTGGACCTGCTCCGGGCGAGACCGGCCGCTCGGCTGCTGCGGGCGGCGGCTCCCAGGCGGGACGCTCACCGGCGGGTTCGGCGTCCCACGGCTCGCGTTCGGCGGCCTGTGGCTGCCAGGGCCGCCGCGGAAGACCGGATTCGGTGTACCCCGCCGGTTCGGATGGGCTGGCCGGCTCGGAAGCCGCGGGGAATGAAGCCGCGGGGAATGAAGCCGCGGGGAATGCGGTCTCAGGAGCCGCCGCCTGCCCGAACGGCGACGGATGCGGTGCAGCCGAACCCGGCGCGGGCGGTGCGGCTGAATCCGGCGCGGGCGGGAACGGCGGCTCGGCGCGTTCGGCCGGCTCGTACGGGTCGGGCAGGTCGGACAGTACCGGCGGCTCGGGAAGTGGCGGGGGCACCGGCAGCGCCGGAGGTTCCGGGAGCGAAGGCCGCTCGGGCGGCGCTGGCGGTTCCCGCCAGCCGGCCGGTGCCGGTGGCGCGCTGGTCGGCTCCGACCAGCCCGACGGCGCGGGAGGTGCGCTGGTGGGTTCGTGCCAGCTGGTCACCGGCCGGGCCGGCGGCGCGCTGGCCGGCGGAGCACCAAACGGTGGCGCACTCGACGGCGGCGCGCTGGCGAGCGGCGCGCTCGACGGTGGTGCGCCAAACGGTGGCGCGCTGGCCGGCGTAGCCGGTGGGGGCCAACCGATCGCTCCGGACGGCGCCGGAGGTGCGCTGGTCGGCTCGTGCCAGCCGGACCCCGGCCGGGCCGGTGGGCCGCTGGCCGGTCCTGTGGGCCCCGCCGACGCGGCGGGTGGCGGCCAGCCGGTTGCACCGGAGGGCGCCGGCGGTCCGCTGGTCGGCTCGGACCAGCTCGGGACCGGGGGCCGGGCCGGTGGTGCGCTGGACGGTGCCGGCGGGGTGGCCCGTCCGGACCAGCCGGACGGCGCGGGTGGTGCGCTGATCGGCTCGGACCAGCTCGGAACCGGAGGCCGGGCGGGCGGGCCGCTGCTGGGTGCGGGCGCCGGTTCCGGCGGTGCGGGGGGCGGCCATCCGGGGGCCGCGACCTGCCGGGCCTCGGGGCCGTCTTGGGGAGCCCACGGCGGCGGTACCGGTCCGGCCGACTGCCACGGTGGCGGCGCGGCCGGCGACCCGGGCGGTACCGGTCCGGCCGGCGCACCGGGCGAGGAGCCAGCCGGCGGTACCGGCGGCGACCAGCTCGGCGGGCTTACCCGCGCGGTCGCCCGGGCCGGCCCGCCCGGCGCGGCGGCGGATCCAGCTACCGGTCCCGGCGGCGGGGCAGCTGATCCGGCCACCGGCCCCGGCGACGAAGCGGGCCATCCAGCCGACCCAGCATGCGGCACGGCAGAACCAGGCGGCGGCACGTTCGGTCCGGGCGCCGCGCGCGGCGGCTCGGCTCCCGGCCAGAGCATCCCCGACGGAGCGTCCGGCATCTCGAACGGATCGCCGTCGGCCTCGTCGTCCGAGGCGTTCGGCAGCTCGGTGCCGACAGGTGGCGGAGGCGCCAGCGGCGGCAGGCCGTCCTCGGCGTTCGGAGGCGGTACCGCGGCCGGTGCCGCCCGGTAGGCGTCGCGTTCGTCCATGGCAGTCTCCCAGCGCTGTCCCCGCCTGCCATCCGGCCGGCCGGCGATGAACCCGAGACGCCACCGCATCCCCGCGACGCCCCGGGTTCACCGTGCCATACCGGGACCACTCAGCACACCCGACCCCGGCCAAGTTGACCGGAGACCTACGGTCCCGGGCCGGGTGCGCTGGAGCTGGACGCGGCGGACGGCGATGTCGACGGATGTGCCGAGGACGGAGCTGCCGAGGACGGGGCCGTCGACGGCGGCGCGCTGGGCGAGCCGGACGGGCTCGGCGAAGGCGACGGCGACGGGCTCGGGGAAGGGCTGGGTGACGGGCTCGGCGACGGCAGCGGCGGCGGTGCCGGTACCGACGGCAGCGGCGACGGTATTGGGTTCGGCGACGGTCGCGGCGGCGGCTGGTGCGGTGGCCCGGGAGCCGGGGCCGGTACGGCGCCGACGACCCGTGTGGCGCCGAAGAACGCCGACCACCAGATGTGTGCGATCTTGACAACCTCGCCGCTGTTCGGCGCCTCGATCATGAAGTCGCCACCGTAGTAGATGCCGACATGCGAGATCGTGGTCCAGTCGGAGCGGCTGGTCGTACTGAAGAACAGCAGGTCACCGACGAGAAGCTGGCGCGTGTCGGTGACCGGCGTCGTCGCGTGGTACTGGTCGGCGGCGACCCGGGGCAGCCCGTGGAACCCGGCCTGCCCGTAGGCCCACCAGACCAGGCCGGAGCAGTCGAAGGTGAGCGGACCCTGGGTACCCCAGACATAAGGGCTGCCCAGCTTGCTGCGTGCGGCCGCCACGGCGGCGAGTGCCACGGAGCTGGGGGCCTGCCCGTTGGTCAGGGTACCGGCGGCGAACTGCCCGGCCAGCTGCGCGTCGACGGCGTCCTGTGCCGCGTCGGCCTGCTGGGCGGCCGCGGCGTTTTGTGCCTCCAGGCTGGCGAGTGTGGCGGCCTGCTGGTCGTGGTTGGCCTTGACGCTGGCCTGCTGCTGGGTGAGCTGCTGTTCGGTCGCGAGCGCGGTGGCGTAGGCCGACTCGGCGGAGCGTTCGAGGGCGGCGGCGCTGGCCGCGTCGAGTACCGCCGACTGCGGGCTGTCGGCGCCTGACGCGAGCCCGAGTCCACCCGGCACGAGCTCGTTGAGCTGGCCGACGTCGTTGGCGTACCCGCTGAGCGGGCCGAGCTGGGTCGCCTGCTTGTACGCGTTCGTGGCGGCGCTGTCCGCCTGCTGTTGCAGCCGGCTGGCCTGGTCTTTCGCGTTCTGCCAAGCGTCGAAGGTGCGCTGCCGGGCCTGGGTGGCGGCCTCGACCTCCTGGGTCAGCTTGGTCAGCTGCTCGCCGAGCGCCTCGACCTGGGCGCGCTGGCTGAGGATCTGGCTGGCCATCGGCCCGGCGACCGGGGTGGCCGTCTGCGCGCTGGTCGGTACCGCGGTCCCACCACCCGGGAGGACCGGGCCGGTCGCGACCGGCGGAACGCCCGGGTCGGGTACCCCGCCGGGGCTGGTGGTGTCGGCGAAGGCGGGCCTCGTGACGAGGGCACCCAGCAGCACAAACGCGATCATCGCCGGTGCGAAGGTGCGCTTGCTCATCGCCTCGTCTTTCCGGAGTGCCCGAACGCCTTCCCCACTCTGGTCTACCTCAGACAACGAGATCTGTCACTCCCAGCGGGGTAACGGATCCCTGAGTACCGGGCCGCCAGACAGAGTGTCGGTACCCGGACGTACAGTCGATGCCGTGGACCCCGGGCACAGGAGCGAACTCGAAGCGAAGGTGTATTCCGGCGCGCGGCTGTCCCGCGAGGACGGCATCGCCCTGTACGACAGCGACGATCTGGCCTGGCTGGGCCGCCTCGCGCACCACGTCCGCACGCAGCGCAACGGCGACCGGGTGATGTTCAACGTCAACCGGCACCTGAACCTGACCAACGTCTGCTCGGCTTCATGTGCATACTGCTCGTTCCAGCGCAAGCCGGGCGAGAAGGACGCCTACACGATGCGCGTCCACGAGGCCGTCGCCAAGGCCAAGGAGATGGAGGACGAGCAGCTCACCGAGCTGCACATCGTCAACGGACTGCACCCCACGTTGCCGTGGAAGTACTACCCGAAGGTGCTGCGCGAGCTGAAGGCCGCGCTGCCGCAGGTGTCGCTCAAGTGCTTCACCGCCACCGAGATCCACTGGTTCGAGAAGATCTCCGGGCGGACCGCCGACGAGATCCTCGACGAGCTGATCGACGCCGGCCTGGAGTCGCTGACCGGCGGCGGTGCGGAGATCTTCGACTGGGAGGTGCGCGGCGAGATCGTCGATCACGCCACGCACTGGGAGGACTGGTCGCGTATCCACCGGCTGGCGCACGGTAAGGGCATGAAGACGCCGTGCACGATGCTGTACGGGCACATCGAGGAGCCCCGCCACCGCGTCGACCACGTACTGCGGCTGCGCGAGCTGCAGGACGAGACCGGCGGGTTCCAGGTGTTCATTCCGCTGCGTTACCAGCACGACTTCGTCGACTCGGCGGACGGGAAGATCCGCAACCGGCTGCAGGCGCGCACCACGATGGCGGCGCCGGCCGAGTCGCTCAAGACGTTCGCCGTGTCCCGCCTGCTGTTCGACAACGTGCCGCACGTCAAGTGCTTCTGGGTCATGCACGGCCTGTCGGTCGCCCAGCTCTCGCTCAACTTCGGCGTGGACGACCTCGACGGGTCGGTGGTCGAGTACAAGATCACACACGACGCGGACCACTACGGCACGCCGGACACCATGCACCGCGACGACTTGCTGCAACTGATCCGGGACGCCGGCTTCCGGCCGGTCGAGCGCAACACGCGCTACCAGGTGGTCCGGGAGTACGATCCGCCGGTCCCGCTCGCCCAGCGGCGGGCCGAGCCGCAGCAGGTGTGGGCCTGATGAACCCGGCACTGAAGTACACGCTCGGCCGGGTCGGCCTGTTCGTGGCCTGCGCGCTGGTGCTGCTGCCGGTACCGCTGAACCTCTGGGTCAAGCTGATGGTGGCGGTGGTCGTCTCGTTCGCGCTGCAGTTCGTGGTGCTGCGCAAGTGGCGGCTGGAGATGATCGGCCAGATGGACGACGCGATGGTCCGGCGCCGCCAGGAGAAGCAGCGGCTGCGGGCCGCGCTCGCCGGCGAGGAGCCCGAGGGTACCGACGAGGACGGTCAGACCGACCGGTAGACCGCGGCGTCGGCGAACTCGACCCAGTGCTTGGCGTGCTCGACCGGTACCCAGACCCAGTCCTGCATCTGCCGTCCGGTGCCCGACGGGTCGAAGAGCCCGGCCCCGCGCAGCGCCAGTGCCTCGACATGCTCAGAGGTGCCCGCGCCCAGTTTGAACGCCATGCCCTCGTTGTACAGGCAGGCGATCGAGTGGGTACCGATCTTCAGTGTCGGCTTGCCGAACATGTAGCCGGCCGTCACCCCGCGGCCGGACAGGTCCGCCACCAGCCGCTCGTACGCTTGTTCGCTATTGGTCGCCATCTCCGCATACTCCCCACCGGCCGCACCCGCTACACGCCTCCGGTCCGCCAACGTGTCCGGGCCGGAGGCGTGCGCAACGGCTACCCGACCAGCGCGATCACCGAGAAGAAGGCGCCGGTGGGATCGGCGACGACGGCGAACCGTCCGACACCGGGCACGTCGGTCGGGGGTACCGACACCGAGCCGCCCAGTGACCGGACCTGCTCGCACGACGCGTCACAGTCCGCGACGCCGAAGTAGATCATCCAGTGATCGGGCAGGTCCGCCGGCCAGGCCTCGCCGATCATCGGCATCATGCCGGCGACCGACCGCCCGTCGACCTGGAACTCGGTGTAGGGCATGTCCGGGTTGGCGTTGACCTTCGGCGCCCAGCCCAGTACCCGGCCGTAGAACTCGGTCGCCGCCTCCGGGTCGCGGGTCATCAGCTCGTTCCAGCTGACCGCGCCGGGTTCGGTCACCACCTGCGCACCGGCGAAGGTACCCGCCTGCCAGATCGAGAACGGCGTGCCGCCGGCGTCGAGGAACACCGCCATCCGGCCGGCGTCCAGCACGTCGAACGGCGCCACCAGTACCTTGCCGCCGGACGCCTCGACCCGGCGGGCCACCTCATCCGCGTCGGGCGTCGCCGCGTACCAGCTCCACGTCGGCGGCTGCCCCTCGTTGGTCAGTGGCCCGACCGCCGCGACGGGGCTGTCGCCCAGGTGGAAGATGGTGTACCCGCCGGCCTCCGGCGGTGACGGCTGCGCCACCCAGCCGAACAGCGCGCTGTAGAACGCCTTCGCCGCCTCGACATCCGGGGAACCGAGGTCCACCCAGCACGGGACGCCGGGGGCGTACTCACTCACTCTCATCGTGGTTTTCCTCCTTCCCCGGCATCCTGGCATCAAGGCCGGTCTCGATGAATCGGGTGAGCGTGCTGATCGCCTCCAGTCAGGGATTGCGGCAGCGGCTCGCGGTGCACCACGGACAGCCGGGACACCGCGCGGGTCAGCACCACGTAGAGCCGGTTGAGACCGCGCGGTTCGGCGGCCACGATCTCGGCCGGCTCGACGACGACCACGTGGTCGTACTCCAACCCCTTCGCCAGCGTCGCCGGCAGCAGCGTCACCCGGTCCCCGTCCTCGGCGTCGCCCGGGTCGATGCCGGCGGCGCGCAGGGCCGCGCTCAGTCGGGGTACCGCGGCATCGGCGGCGATCACGCCGACCGAACCGTCGTGGTCGAGTGCGCCGCGGACCTCGGTGACCGCCTGCGCGTCGAGGTCGGTCGCCTGCGTGATGCGCAGCCAGCCGTCGTGGCGCAGGGAACGGGCCGCCGGTACGTCGACCTCCAGCGCCGGAAGCAGCCGGTTCGCCAGCGTCACGACGGCGTCGGGTACCCGGAAACCGACCGTCAGCGGTACCACCGCGGTGCCCGGCTTGCCCAGGTGCTCCATGGTGGCCGACCAGTCCCGGGTGGCCCACGGCGCGGTGCCCTGCGCCAGGTCGCCGAGCAGCGTGAGCGAGCCGTGCTCGCTGCGCCGGGCGATCGCGCGGCACTGCATCGGGGACAGGTCCTGCGCCTCGTCGACGACCACGTGGCCGAAGCTCGGCAGCCGGTCGATCAGCCCGGCCGCCTCGTCGACGAGTACCGCGTCCGCCGCCGACCACCGCGCCGACCTCACCGACCGCGGCGGCCTGGCCCAGCGCAGCGCCGCCTGCTCGGCTTCGGTGAGGATGCCGGCGCCCGCGCGGGACGGGTCGGACAGCACCTGGTGCACCAGCGCCCCGGCGGTGACCGCCGGCCACACCTCGTCGAGGAACCCGGTTACCGTGGCCGACCGGCCGGTCCTGCGTACCCACGCCTCGCCGGGCGACTCGCCGCTGCGCGCCTCCACCTGCCGTTGCAGCAGGCTCACCACCCGGGCCCGGACCCGTTCCCGGCCGACCGCGTGCGGCGGATGCTCCCGGCGCACGTCGTCGACGACGCGGCGCAGCACGTCTTCGGACAGCCGCCAGCGGTATGCGCCGTCGGACACCTGGATCGGCCCGGTCGGCTTGCGCACGTACCCGTCGATCGCCCGGCGCAGCACCTCGGCCATGCGGGCGTCGTGCTTCACCCGTTGCGCTTGCGGCGAATCGTCGGCCGTCGGCTTTGTCGCGAGCAGACCGTCCACAGTGGACTGGATGACGTCGACCTCGCCGAGCGCCGGCAGTACCGCGGCGATGTAGTGCAGGAAGGCGCGGTTCGGCCCGACGATCAGTACCCCGGACCGGCGCAGCCGTTCCCGGTGCAGGTACAGCAGGAAGGCCGCCCGGTGCAGCCCGACCGCGGTCTTCCCGGTACCCGGGGCGCCCTGCACGCAGACCGACTCCTCGATCGCCGCGCGCACCAGCTCGTCCTGCTCCGGCTGGATGGTGGCCACGATGTCGCGCATCGGCCCGACGCGCGGCCGCTCGATCTCCTCGGTCAGGATCCGTGAGGCGGTGCCGAGTTCCTCGCCCCGGTCCAGGTGCTCGTCTTCGAAGCTGGTCAGCACGCCGGCCTGGAAGCCGAAGCGGCGCCGGGTCGCGACGCCCTGCGGGTCGCGCGCCGACGCCCGGTAGAACGCGCGGGACAGCGGTGCGCGCCAGTCCAGCACCATCGGTTCGCCGCGGTCGTCGACGACGTGCCGCCGGCCGATGTGGTACCGCTCCGCGTCGTGGGCCGGCACCTGGGCCGGCACTTGGGCCGGACCAGCCGGGCGGCGCTCGACGGCGAAGTCGAGCTTGCCGAAGAACAACGGGGTGGTGGGATCGTCGGCGAGCTCGACGATCCGGCGGCGCAGCGTGGTGCCGAGGGTCTCCGCGCTGTACGGGTCGCCGGTCACCGTGTCGCCGGTGCGGTACAACGCCTCGGCATGCTCGCGCATCCGCCGCAGCGCGGCGCGCGACGCGGTGAGGTGTTCGCGTTCCTGGGTGAGTTCAGTGTCCAGATCGGGCGTGGTCATCGACATCCCTGGTCAAGGAATGGCCGCCCGGCGCTCCGGCCGCTCGGTCTGCGGCGGTGCCGGCTGTGCCCCGGTAAGAGCTGTGCCCCCGTAAAAGCTGTGCCCCGGTGAGAGCAGCAGACAAGGCTACAACCCGGTGCCCTGTCGGGCATGCGGTTTTTCCGGTCGTACCCGCTGGCTACCGTGAGTGGGTGCCCGCCACCGAGCGCCCGGACCGCTGGGCCGACGTCTACCTCGCCACGATCGCGCGCGCCGTCTCGACCTGCGGTGACTACCTGGCCGCCACGGCGCTGGTCATCGCGTTGCAGACCCGCGGCTCGGGCGGGTTCGCGGTGGCGGCGCTCCTGATCGCCGCCGCGGCGCCGCCGACGCTGCTCGCCCCGCTGACCGGCCGGCTCGCCGACCGGGTCGACAGCCGGCGGTTGCTCCTCGTGGTGAGCCTGGCCCAGGCGGTGATCTGCGCGATCCTGGCGTACGTCCGGCCGGCCGCCGTGATGATCGCGCTGGTGGCCCTGCTCGGCTGCGGGCTGGCGGTGGTCAACCCGACGATCAACGCGCTGATCCCGGAGATGGTCGGTCGCGAGCGGCTGCCCAAGGCGACCGCGGTCGGCCAGACCGCCAACTCGGTCGCGCTGCTGATCGCGCCGGCCCTGGGCGGGCTGCTGGTCGGCCGGTTCGGGCTGCGCACCCCGCTGCTCATCGACGCCGCGACCTATCTCGCGATCGTGGTGGCGGCGCTGGCCATCCATACCCGGCGGGGCAGGGTACCGGCCCCGGTCGGCGCCGCACCGACGCCGGACTGGTCGATGCGCCGCGACCCGGTGCTGCGCTCGATCACGATCGTGGTCGCCGCGGTGGTGACCGCGGTCAGCGCGGTCAACGTGGCCGACGTGTTCTTCGTCCGCGGCGTCCTGCACGGCTCACCGACCGCGTACGGCCTGCTCGGCGCGGTGTGGACCGGCGGGATGATGCTCGGCGCCTGGGTGGTCGTGCGCGGCCGGCTCGGTGACGGCGCGTTCGCCGTCGCGCTGCTCGTCTCGCTCGCCGGGGCCTGCGGTGCGGTCGCGCTCGCGGCCACCGTGTCGACGGTCGCCTGGATGGTCCCGTTGTGGGCGGTCGGCGGCGTCTTCAACGGCAGCGTGAACGTGTCGTCCGGGGTACTGGTCGCCCGGCGGGCGCCCGCTGAGGCGCGCGGCCGGGCGTTCGCGCTGTTCGGCGGCGTGGCCAACGGGGCCAACGCGACCGGCTACCTGCTCGCCGGCCTGGCGCTCGCCGTCGTGTCGCCGCGGGCGCTGATCGCGCTGGCCGGGGCCGTGGGGCTCGCTGTCTCGCTGGCTTTCGCGGTACCGCTGGTGCGCGCCGGCCGCGACCGGCCCGCGTCACCGCCACCGCCGTCACCGCCACCGCCGCAGGTAGCTTTGGCGCATGAGTGAGCGCGTGGAGCGGCGGCCCCGGGTCGGGCACATCCAGTTCCTCAACTGCCTGCCGATCTACTGGGGCCTGATGCGCTCCGGCGCTTTGCTCGACGTCGACCTGCACAAGGACACGCCCGACCGGCTCAGTGCCGACCTGGTGGCCGACCGGCTGGACATCGGCCCGATCTCCCTCGTCGAGTACCTGCGCAACGCCGACGACCTGCTGCTGCTGCCCGACCTCGCGGTGGGCAGCGACGGGCCGGTGCTGTCGGTGACGATGGTGTCCACGCGTCCACCGGCGCAGCTCGACGGTGCCCGGGTCGCACTCGGCTCCACCAGCCGGACCGGGGTGCTGCTCGCCCGGATGCTGCTCGGCCAGCGGTACCAGGTCAGCCCGCGCTACTTCCGCTGCCCGCCGGACCTGACCGAGATGCTGCTGGAGGCCGACGCCGGCGTGGTGATCGGCGACGTCGCGCTGCGGGCGACCCACGAGGCGCCGGCCCGCGGACTGGTCGTCACCGACCTCGGCGCCGCCTGGCGCGACTGGACCGGGCTGCCGATGGTCTTCGCCGTCTGGGCCGTCCGCCGGGACTTCGCGACCGCCCATCCCGGCCTGGTCAAAGACGTGCACGAGGCGTTCCTGCGCTCGCGCGACCTGTGCCTGGCCGAGCTGGACGAGGTCGCCGCGGCGGCCGCGCGCTGGGAACCCTTCGACTCCCCGACCCTGGCCGGGTACTTCCGCACGCTGGACTTCTCGCTGGGCGCGCGGCAGGTCGCCGGGCTGCGCGAGTTCGCGAACCGGGCCGCCGCGCTCGGCGAGGTACCGCCGCTGCCCCCGGACGGCCCCGAGTTCTTCTCGGCCTGACGCCGGCCGGCCCCTCTCCCGCCGCCCCTCCGCGTGGCCCCCCGCCCCGCCCCGCCCCTCCGCGTGGCCCCCTCCGCGCCGCCCCCTCCGCGCCGATCTTGGACTTGTGTCGGGGACAAAAGCCGCAGAGCTCCGCGAGTCGGGCACCACAAGTCCAAGATCGGCGGGCAAGATCGGCGGGCTAGGAGGCGGGCTAGGAGGGCGGGGTCAGGAGCTGGCGGGTCACCGAGGCGCAGGCGTCCGCGCCCGGCTGCAGGTTGTTCGAGTGCTGCCAGTCCGGCCCCGTCCACGGGTACCGCAGCGAGACCGCCAGGATCCAGTCCGGGTGGATCGCCAGGCAGTTGATGTGCCAGTTGTGGTCGGACTGGGCGGTCCAGCCGTTCTTGATCGAGGTCGCGGCCGCCATTGCCGGAGGCAGCGCGTCGATGATCCCCCAGCGCCCACCGCCGGTGGTCCGCTGCTGGTCGGCGACCCTGCCGCGTACCTCGCGCATCGTCTTGAGCAGCCAGTCCGTCCAGGCCGGGCCGGCCGCGGTACCGGAGGCGACGCACTGCCCGAGCCGTACCGCGTCAGCCGGCGACATCGTGGTGACCGACCACTCGTTGATGCCCGGCGTGTGCGTGTTGGTCAGGCCGCAGACGTTGACCAGCTCGTGGATCGTGGCGTCGCCGCCCTCGGTGTGGAAGTAGTCGAACGCCACATTGTCGTCGCTGTCCACGATCATCTTGTGCAGCTCGCCCAGCGCGCCGGCCGACGGGTGCGGGGTGTGCCGCAGGTACTCGGCCGCGATCCAGACCTTGAGCATCGACTCGGTCGTGTTGGTACCGGTCTCCCGGTTGGCCGAGCCGGTCGCCTGCCCGGTACGGCGGTCGAGCAGTGCCCAGCCGAAGTACTTCAGGTACGGCGGCCCGGTGATCGTGTTCGGGTCGGCGGGCGCGTGGATGGTCGGCGGGGGCGGCGGCTGCTGTGCGGCCAGCCGCAGGTGCCCGACGACCGTGGACGGGGAGACCGGCGCCGGGGCGGGTGGCGGCGACGACGCCGCCGCGCCGGCGGGCGGCACACGCAGGAACGCGCGCGCCACCGGTACGGCGACGGCGGCGGCGCACAGCGCGGCGGCCAGGTAGACCACGAGAACGGCGCGGAAGCGCATCCGCGGCGACTCCACTCAGAGTTCGGGCGTGACGACCAACTGCTGGGCCACCGACTTGCATACGTTCGCGGCGGCCTGGAGGGTACCGATCCTGACCATAACGTTGAGCACCCAGTCCTGCTGGATTGCCAGGCAGTCCACGTGCCAGCCGTCCACGTACCCGGTGAAGCCGTTCTTGATCGAGGTGCCCGCCGCGATCGCCGGCGGCAGCCCGTCGATGATCCCCCAGTGGCCGCCCTGCTTCGCCACGCTGATCTGGTCGTTCACCCCGCCGCGGACGTGCCGCATGGTGTCCAGGATCCAGTTGGTCCACTTCGGGCCGGCCGCCGTGCCGTTGGCCACGCAGTTGCCGTACCGGACCGCGTCCTGCGGGGTCATCGTGGTGCGCGCCCAGTAGTAGGGGTAGATCGTGGTGTGGGTCAGTCCACACATCGAGATGAGTCGCTGCACGACCGCGTTCGTGCCGTCCAGCTCGTAGTACTTCTCGGCCATGTTGTCGTTGCTGTCGATGATCATGAGGGTGAGGTCGCCGAGGGCCGCGTCGCTCGGGGTCCTGCCGGCGGCCGCCTGCATCCGCAGGTAGTCCGACGCGATCCACGCCTTGATCATCGACTCGGTCGTGTTGGTACCCGAGCCGGAGTTGCCCGAGCCCACGACGGCGCCGGACTTACGGTCGAGGAACGCCCACCCGAAGAAGCCCGGGTTGCCCACCGGGTGGATGCTGCCCGGGTCGGCGGGCGCGCGCAGGGCCGGTACCGGCGGCGCGGGCTGGGCGGCGACCTGCGCGGTCGGCGGCGGTGGCGAGGGCGGGGTGTCGGAGAACGCGGCCACCGCCTTGCTGCGGGCACCGAGTGACGCCAGCGCCGCGCGGGTTGTGGGCACGGTGAGTACCACCACCCCGACCAGGGCGGCGAGACACGTCATGATGACCACGCGGGGACGCACGGGCGGAAACTACTCCTCGATTGTTAGAGCCAACTCATGATGGGCCACCGAGAAGAGTAACCCGGGGCCGCGAATCAGGACATCACCGGCACGATCGTGGTCGCTGTTACAGATCCTTGCCGGTACCCCGCGGCGCTGTAACACTGAAGGGGTGTACGGCAACGACTTCGCGGCGTCCGGCGGTGAACTGCTCGACCAGGTCGCCGACGCCGAGCGGGAACTGCGGGCGGCGGCCGACCGCTCGGTACGCGGCGGATCCGACGAGGAGACCTACTTCACCGAACTCGTCGCCGCCGACCAGAAGATCGAACCCCGGGACTGGATGCCCGACGGGTACCGCAAGACGCTGATCCGACAGATCGCGCAGCACGCGCACTCGGAGATCATCGGGATGCAGCCCGAGGCGAACTGGCTCACCCGGGCCCCCACCCTCAAGCGCAAGGCCATCCTGCTGGCGAAGGTGCAGGACGAGGCCGGCCACGGGCTGTACCTCTACGCCGCCGCGGAGACCCTCGGGGTGTCCCGGGACACGCTGTACGACCTGCTGCTCGCGGGCAGGCAGAAGTACTCGTCGATCTTCAACTACCCGACGCTGAGCTGGGCTGACGTCGGCGCGATCGGCTGGCTGGTGGACGGCGCCGCGATCGTGAACCAGGTGCCGCTGTGCCGCTGCTCCTATGGTCCCTACGCGCGCGCGATGATCCGCATCTGCAAGGAGGAGTCGTTCCACCAGCGGCAGGGGTACGAGATCCTGTACACGCTGGCGCACGGTACCCCCGGGCAGAAGGAGATGGCGCAGGACGCGGTCGACCGCTGGTGGTACCCCTCACTGGCGATGTTCGGGCCCCCGGACACCGATTCGACGCATTCCGCGCAGTCGATGGCCTGGAAGATCAAGCGGTTCTCCAACGACGACCTGCGGCAGCGTTTCGTCGACATGTGCGCGCAGCAGGCGACCGTGCTCGGCCTCACCATCCCCGACCCGGACCTGCGCTGGAACCCGGACCGGGGCGCCTACGACTACACCGCGCCCGACTACGCCGAGCTGATGGAGGTCATCCGCGGCAACGGACCGTGCAACCGGGCGCGGATGGCCAACCGGCGGGCCGCGCACGAGGACGGCGCCTGGGTCCGCGAGGCCGCCGCCGCCTACGCGGCGAAGCACGCGGCGCCGGCCGCGCCCACGGCGGAGGCCGTCCATGCCTGAGTGGCCGCTCTGGGAGGTTTTCGTCCGGCCGCGCCGCGGGCTGTCGCACACGCACGTCGGCTCGCTGCACGCGCCGGACGCGGCGCTCGCACTGCGCAATGCCCGCGACCTGTTCACCCGCCGTCAGGAGGGCGTCTCGATCTGGGTGGTACCGGCAGCCGCGATCACCGCCTCCAGCCCCGACGAGAAGGACTCGTTCTTCGACCCGGCCGCCGACAAGGTGTACCGGCACCCCACCTTCTACGAGGTACCGGACGGGGTGCAGCACCTGTGAGTGGTTTCGAGTTCGTCCTCGGTCTCGGTGACGACGCGCTCGTGGCGGCGCAACGGCTGGCGCAGTGGTGCGCGCGGGCACCGGAGCTGGAAGAGGACGTGGCGCTGGCGAACATCGCGCTGGACCAGCTCGGCGCCGCCCGGCTGCTGCTGGGCTACGCGGGGGAGCTGGAGGGCGAGGGCCGCGACGAGGACGCGCTGGCATACCTGCGCACCGACCGGGAGTACCGCAACGTCCTGCTGGTCGAGCTGCCCGACCGGGACTTCGCGGTACTCATGGCGAAGCTGCTGTTCCTGTCCGCCTGGCAGCGGCTGCGGTACGAGGACCTGGCGGCCGGTGACGACGAGCGGCTGGCGGGCATCGCGGCCAAGGCGGTGAAGGAGTCGGCGTACCACCTCGACCACAGTGCACTGTGGACGGTGCGGCTCGGCGACGGTACCGACGAGTCGCACGCGCGCATGCAGCGTGCCGTGGACGAGGTGTGGCCGTACACGCACGAGCTGCTGGCCGAAGCGCCGCACCTGCGAGCGAACTGGCTGTCCACTGTGGACGGTGTGCTGGCGGAAGCCACCCTGCGAAGGCCGGACGACGGCTGGCGGCCGGGCGGTGGCCGCGACGGCCGGCACACCGAGGCGCTGTCGTACCTGCTCGCCGAGATGCAGGTGCTGCACCGGGCATACCCGGGAGCCCGCTGGTGAACGCCTTACGGGAAGCCGTTTGCGGTGTCGTCGACCCCGAGCTGCGCGTGGTGACCATCGAGGAGCTCGGCATCCTGCGCGACGTGCGCCTGGACGGCGACCGGGCCACCGTGACGATCACCCCGACGTACTCCGGCTGCCCGGCCATGGACGTGATCCGCGCGGACATCGAGGCGGCCGCCCGCGACGCCGGCTACGCCACGGTCGAGGTCGTGACGAAGCTGCAGCCGGCGTGGAGCACCGACCAGATCACCGAAGCCGGACGGGAGAAGCTCGCCGCGGCCGGCATCGCGCCACCCGGCCCGGCGGTGCCGGTGCGGCTGACACTGAGCGTCCGGTGCCCGCGCTGTGGCGCGCATGACACGCAGCAGCTGTCCCGGTTCGGCTCCACCGCGTGCAAGGCGCTGTGGCGCTGCCGCGCCTGTGCCGAGCCGTTCGAGGCGGTGAAACCGCTATGAGCGAGGCGGTGAAACCGCTGTGACGGTGACGATCCGCAAGCCGGTGAAGCGCAGGCCGCAGTTCCACCCGCTGCGGGTGTCCACTGTGGACAGGCTGACCGACGACGCGGTCGCGGTTGAGTTCGCGGTGCCCGACGAGCTTCGCCCGGCGTTCGCCTTCCGCGCCGGGCAGCACCTCACCGTCCGGCGCCTGGTCGACGGCGAAGACGTGCGCCGCTCGTACTCGATCTGCTCCACGCCGATGGACCTCGACCGCGGCCGGCTGCGGATCGGGGTACGGCAGGTGGCCGGCGGCACCTTCTCCAGCTACGCGACCCGCGCGCTCCAACCCGGCGACACCGTCGAGGTACTGCCACCGCTCGGCCACTTCGTCACCGACCTGGATCCGGGCCGGCGCCGGCACTACGCGGCGATCGTCGGCGGTTCCGGGATCACGCCGGTGCTGTCCCTCGTGGCGACCGCGCTCGCGGTCGAACCGGGAAGCTGGTTCACCGTGCTGTACGGCAACCGGTACGCGCGATCGGTCATGTTCGCCGAGGAACTGGCCGACCTCAAGGACCGGTACCCCGACCGGCTGCACCTGATCCACGTGCTGTCCCGCGAGGCGCAGGAGGCCGAACTGCTGTCCGGCCGGCTGGACGAGGACCGGCTGCGCGCGCTGTTCGAGATGCTGGTCGATCCGTCCACTGTGGACGAATGGTTCCTCTGCGGCCCGTTCGGTCTGGTCCAGGGCGCCCGCAAGGTACTCGTCGAGCACGGCGTACCGGAGACGGCGGTACGCACCGAACTCTTCCACGTGACCGAGGAACCGCCCCCGCCGCGGCCGCCGGAGGAGGAGGCCGGCGAGGCCGAGGTGACCATCCTGCTCGACGGCCGCACCTCGACCTTCCGGATGGCGCGCGACGAGCGGGTACTCGACGCCGCCCTCCGGGTGCGGCCGGAGCTTCCGTTCGCCTGCCGGGGCGGGGTCTGCTCGACCTGCCGGGCCAAGCTGGTCGACGGCGAGGTCCGGATGGCGCGCAACTACGCGCTGGAACCCGACGAGGTCGCCGCCGGGTACGTGCTCACCTGCCAGTCCAGCCCCTTGACGGAGCACCTGACGGTCGACTACGACGGGTAGACCCATCCGCGCCGACCCCGGTACCGAATACTGGATTGTGATGGCCGCACGCGACGACCAGCCGCGCCCGCTGGCGCCGGCCCCCGCCACCGGAGACCTGTTGACGCAGGTCGCCCGGGGTGACGAGGCGGCCTTCGTCAAGCTCTACGACGAGCTGGCACCGCGGGTGTACGGGCTGTGCCGGCGGATCGTGCGCGACCCGGCGCAGGCCGAGGAGGTCGCGCAGGAGGCGCTGGTCGAGGTGTGGCGGACCGCCGGCCGGTACGACCCGGCGAAGGGCAGCGCGAGCGCCTGGGTGCTGACCATCGCGCACCGGCGGGCGGTCGACCGGGTCCGCGCGGAACAGGCCAGCACCGACCGGGAGCGCCGGGTCGCCACCGAGGAGGTGCCGTACGACGACGTGGTCGAGCAGGCCACCGCGCGGCTGGAGCGCCAGCAGGTGCGCCGCTGCCTGCAGGGCCTGACCGACCTGCAACGCGAGGCGATCACCCTGGCCTACTACCGCGGGTACAGCTACCGGGAGGTCGCCGACCTGCTCGGCGCCGGGCTGCCGACGGTCAAGACCCGGATGCGCGACGGCCTGATCCGGCTGCGCGACTGCCTGGGGGTGAGCTTCGCGTGAGCGACGACATCCACACGCTCGCCGGTCCGTACGCGCTGGACGCCGTCGACGACCTGGAGCGTGCCCGCTTCGACCGGCACCTGGCCACCTGCGACTCGTGCGCGCAGGAGGTGGCCGAGTTGCGGGAGACCGCCACGCGGCTGGCCGACGCGACCGAGGTGACCCCGCCGGCGCGGCTCAAGGAGGCGGTACTGGCCGAGGTCGCGCGCACCCCGCAGGCCCGCAGGGCGCGGGCGGCGCGCGGTGGCGAGGCGCGCTGGCGGCGATGGACGGCCGCTGCGGTCGCCGCGGGGATCGTCGCGATCGGGGCGGCCGCGGCCACGTATGTGGTCGAGGATCAGCGGGTACGCGACGCGCAGGCGCAGGCCGCCCAGGTCACCTCCATCCTGGACGCGCCCGACGCCGTCGTGCGCACCGGCGACCTGGCCGGCGGCCGGGTCACCGTGGTGCTGTCGGCGTCGCTGAACAAGGGCGTCGCCGTGGTACAGGGGCTGCCCGACCCGGGTACCGGCAAGGCGTACCAACTCTGGCTGATCAAGGACCGGCAGCCGCAGAACGCCGGGGTACTGGGCGCCGGAGCGTCCGGCGGTGCCCGGGTGTTCAGCGACGTGCAGGGCGCCGACCAGTTCGGGGTCAGCCACGAGAAGGCCGGCGGCGCCGGTACCCCGACCACGCCCCTGGTCGGCTCGGTCAACCTCTGAGCCATCCGCCGTGGGCGCCGCGCCGAATACCGGGCATGACAACCAACAGCATCGCCCGCCCGATCTCCGGGCGGCGCCTCAACCGGTCGGTGCGGTGATGATCGGCGCCGCCATCGCCGGTGCGCGGGCCGCCAAGCTGGTCAACGTCGTCTTCGGCGTGGTGTACCTGCTGGTCTTCGCCTTCGGCCTGTTCACCCTCGGGAACTCGCTGAACTTCCTCGCGCTCAACGCCGCCGACAACGGGCTGCACCTGGCGCTCGGCGCGGTACTGCTCGCGGTGGGACTACTGAGCGACAGGTCCTAGATCCCATCGAGCTCGGCCAGGTCGTCGGGGGTCGGCTGCCACTGGCCGGCGGTGACGTTCGAGGCGACCTGGTCGGGCGAGGTCGCCCCGGCGATCACGCTGGTCACCGCCGGCTTCGCGGCCAGCCCGCCGATCGCGACGTCGAGCAGCCGCAGCCCGCGGGCGCGGGCGTAAGCCTCCAGCGCCGCCAGCCGGTCCCACGGCGCGTTGGCCAGCCGCTGCGCGTACTCCGCCTGGGCGAGCCGGGTGTTCTCCGGAGCCGCCTCGCCGCGGTGGTACTTGCCGGTGAGCAGGCCGGACGCGAGCGGGAAGTAGGGCAGCAGGCCGAGCCCGAAGTGCCGGCACGCGGGTACGACCTCCTTCTCCACGTCGCGGGCCACCAGGCTGTACAGGTTCTGCGCGCTGACGAACGGCGCGAGGTGTCCGGTCCGCGCGGTCCAGTCCGCGTCCGCGAGCTGCCAGCCGGCGAAGTTCGAGTTGCCGAGGTACCGCACCTTGCCGGCCCGGACCAGCTCGTCCAGCGCGGCCAGGGTGTCGCCGATCGGAGTGTCCGGGTCGGGCTCGTGCATCTGGTACAGGTCGATGTAGTCGGTACCGAGCCGGCGCAGCGACGCCTCGACCGCCCGCTGGATGTACCCGGGCCGCCCGCGCGCGCCGTCGTCCGGCCCGTTCGCGCCGAACATGTCCATGCCGAACTTGGTCGCCACGATCACGTCGTCGCGCCGGCCCTTGAGCGCCGCGCCGAGGTACTCCTCGGAGGCACCGCGCGGGCGCCCGTAGATGTCGGCGGTGTCGAAGAAGTTGATGCCGTCGTCGAGCGCGGCGTCGACGATCGCTCGGGCACCGTCGGCGTCCACCCGGCGGCCGAACTGGTTGCAGCCGAGCCCGACGACGGACACGGACAGGTCCGAGCCGCCCAGCGTGCGGTACCTCATGGCCCGACCCTACCGGGAGGCTGGGTACGCTCGGAGCGTGACAGCGATCGAGGAGCTTCTCCAGCACGCCGCCGACGGTGGCCGGATCGACGCGGAGGAGGCCCTGCTGCTGTACACCGACGCGCCGTTCCATGCGCTCGGTGAGGCGGGCGATGCGGTGCGCCGTCGCCGGTACCCGGACGGCATCGTGACCTACATCATCGACCGGAACATCAACTACACCAACGTGTGCGTCACCGCGTGCAAGTTCTGCGCCTTCTACCGCGCGCCGAAGCACGCCGAGGGCTGGTCGCACTCCATGGAGGAGATCCTGCGCCGGTGCGGCGAGGCCGTCGAGCTGGGCGCGACGCAGGTGATGCTGCAGGGCGGCCACCACCCGGACTACGGCGTCGGGTACTACGAGGAGCTGTTCTCCTCGGTCAAGGCGGCCTACCCGCAGCTGGTCATCCACTCGATCGGCCCGAGCGAGATCCTGCACATGGCCCGCGTGTCCGGCGTCGACATCGAGGAGGCGCTGCGTCGCATCCACGCGGCGGGGCTGGACTCGATCGCCGGGGCGGGTGCCGAGATGCTGCCGGACCGTCCCCGTACCGCGATCGCCCCGCTGAAGGAGTCCGGCCGGCGCTGGCTCGACGTGATGGAGGCGGCGCACCGGCTGGGCATCGAGTCGACCGCGACGATGATGATGGGCACCGGCGAGACGAACGCCGAGCGGATCGAGCACATCCGGATGATCCGCGACGTGCAGGACCGCACCGGCGGGTTCCGGTCGTTCATCCCGTGGACGTACCAGCCGGAGAACAACCACCTCAAGGGCCGCACCCAGTGCACCAGCCTGGAGTACCTGCGGTTCGTCGCGGTGGCCCGGCTGTTCTTCGACAACGTCAACCACCTGCAGTCGTCCTGGCTGACCACCGGCAAGGACGTCGGGCAGCTGTCCCTGCACATGGGCGTCGACGACCTCGGTTCGATCATGCTGGAGGAGAACGTCATCTCCTCGGCCGGCGCCCGGCACCGGTCCAAGCTGACCGAGCTGGTGTGGATGATCCGCTCGGCCGGCCGGATCCCGGCGCAGCGCAACACCGTCTACGAGCGGATCGCGGTGCACTGGACGCCGGACGACGACCCGACCGACGAGCGGGTGGTGTCCCACTTCTCGTCGATCGCCCTGCCGCTGATCGAGGCGCGGTGACCGCGGGAGGCACTGTGACAAGGGCGGATCTCGACAAGCAGCCGCGCGAGATCGCCGCGATGTTCGACGGCGTGGCGCGGCGGTACGACCTGACCAACACCGTCCTGTCGTTCGGCCAGGACCGGCTCTGGCGCCGGGCGACCCGGCGGGCGCTGGCCGTGCGGCCGGGTGAGCGGGTCCTGGACCTCGCCGCGGGTACCGGCGTGTCCACCGAGGAGTTCGGTCCGGACGCGGTCGGCGTGGACCTGTCGCTGGGCATGCTGCGCGCGGGCGCGGCCCGGCGGCCGACGGTGACGCTGCTGGCCGGCGACGCGCTCGCGCTGCCGTTCCGCGACGCCGCCTTCGACGCGGCGACCATCTCCTTCGGGCTGCGCAACGTGCACGACACCGGCGCCGCGCTGCGCGAGCTGGCCCGGGTGACCCGGCCGGGCGGGCGGCTGGTGGTGTGCGAGTTCAGCCACCCGACCAACCCGGCGTTCCGCGCGGCCTACCTGGAGTACCTCATGCGCGCGCTACCGGCCGTGGCCCGCGCGGTCGCCAGCAATCCCGACGCGTACGTGTACCTGGCCGAGTCGATCCGCGCCTGGCCGGACCAGGCCGGGCTGGCCGCCCGGCTGGTCGAGGCCGGCTGGACCCGGGTCGCCTGGCGCAACCTCACCGGCGGCGTGGTCGCGCTGCACCGGGCGGTCCGGGGCTAGGCCGGGTCGGTCACGGTCACGCGGGACTGCCTTGCGGGGCGACCACCGCCGACATCGGCCGGGCGATGCTCTCCAGCGACTGCCGTTCCGCGTTGACTCCGAAGAACCAGGCGATCAGCCCGCCGGCGAACATCACGGCGGCACCGATGACGTACCCGATCGTCAGCGGCCCGCGCACGGTACCGTCGCCGATCAGCGCACCGAACAGGTACGGCGCCGCCACGCCACCGGCCAGCTGCGAGATCGCGAAGAACAGCGCGATCGCCTGGCCGCGCAGCTCCAGCGGGAAGATCTCGCTGACCGTCAGGTACGCCGACGACGCACCGGCCGAGGCCAGGAAGAAGATCACGCACCAGAACAACGTCTGGGTGACCGCCGTCAACGAACCGGCCTGGAAGAACATCGCGGATATCGCGAGCAGGACGCCGGACAGGCAGTAGGTTGCCATGATCATCTTTCGTCGGCCGATGGTATCGAAGTAGTGGCCGATCGTCAGCGGTCCCAGCAGGTTGCCGACCGCGAACGGGAAGAAGTAGTACCCGAGCTTGTCCGACGGTACCCCGTAGAAGTTCTTCAGCACCGAGCCCTGCGAGAAGAAGATGGCGTTGTACAGGAACGCCTGCGTCACCATCATGCTGAACCCGAGGAACGCCCGGCTCGGGTAGTCGCGCAGGATCACCCGCGCGGTTTCCAGGTACCCCACCGGCTTGCGCTCATGCACCTCCAGCGCCCGGTCCTCCGGTACCGGCTCCAGCTTCGCGCCCTGCGCCTCGGCCCGCTGCTCGATGTCGCCGACGATCTTCTCGGCCTCGTCGTTGCGCCCGTGCGTCATCAGCCAGCGCGGGCTCTCCGGCAGCACGTACCGCAGGTAGATCGCGATCAGGCCGAGCACCGGACCGATGAAGAAGCCGATCCGCCAGCCGACGTCGATCGGCAGCAGGTTCGGGTTGAGCAGGAAGATCGAGGCCGCCGCGCCGATCATGGCGCCGGCCCAGTAGGTACCGTTCACCGCGATGTCGGTACGGCCGCGGTAGTTGGCCGGGATCAGCTCGTCGATGGCGGAGTTGATCGCGGTGTACTCGCCGCCGATGCCGGTACCCGCAATGAACCGGAACACCAGCAGGAACCAGAAGTTCGGCGAGAAGCCGGCGATGCCGCTGGCCGCCAGGTACGTGATCAGGGTGACCAGGAACAACCGGCGCCGACCGAGGCGGTCGGTCAGCCAGCCGAAGAAGAGCGCGCCGACCACCTCCCCGAGCAGGTACACCGAGCCGAGCAGGCCGACGTTGGCCGCCGTGAGATGCAGGGTCGCCTTGTCCTGCAGGACCGTACCCACCGTGGCGACGATCTGGATCTCCAGACCGTCGAGGATCCACGCGGCACCGAGTCCTAGGATCACCCGCCAGTGGAACCGGGTCCAGGGAAGGCGATCCAGGCGTGCCGGGACAAGTGAGCGGAAGGTCGGGGTTGTCTGGCTCACTGAGGTCATCGCGGCCCAGCCTCTCCAGCGATCGATAATCACCTAAGCCGGAACGTACCGCCGACCTGGCGTGCCCGCATTTCGAGAGGCGAAACCACCCCGGGTGGACCTACCGCGGCGGGCCGCCCCGTGATATGGCAACCCCTGCCGCGATCCGTTCAACGGGCCGGCTTAGACTGGCCGCCGGACGGCTTGTGAACTGTTTCACGAGCTGGAACGACGAGGCGGTGATGGTCGTGGCCGAGACCCGGGAGGCGGATGTCGTCGTCGTCGGCGCCGGTCCAGGCGGCTCGTCGGCGGCATACCACCTGACCAGGCACGGGCTGACCGTCCTGCTGCTGGAGAAGACCGAGTTCCCGCGGGAGAAGGTCTGCGGTGACGGGCTCACCCCGCGCGCCGTACGGCAGCTGGTGCGGATGGGCATCGGCACCGATCCGGCCGACGGCTGGCTGCACAACAAGGGCCTGCGCATTCTCGGCGGCGGGGTGCGCATGGAGCTGGACTGGCCGGACCTGGCCAGCTTCCCCGACTACGGGCTGACCCGCACCCGCCTCGACTTCGACCAGCTCCTCGCGCTGCACGCCAAGGGCGCCGGTGCCGAGCTGCTGACCGGCCACAACGTCACCGGCCCGGTGCTCGACGACGCGGGCCGGGTGGTCGGGGTGACCGCCGCGGTAGGACCGGGCAAGGAGCCGCGCACCTTCCGCGCGCCGCTGGTGCTCGCGGCCGACGGGGTCTCCGCCCGGCTCGCGCTGGCACTGGGCATGGCCAAGCGCGAGGACCGGCCGATCGGGGTGGCGGTGCGCCGGTACTACCGGTCGCCGACCCGCCACGACGACGACTACCTGGAGTCCTGGCTGGAACTGCGCAGCAAGGAGGCTGGCGACAAGCTGCTGCCGGGGTACGGGTGGATCTTCGGCCTCGGCGACGGCCGGGTCAACGTCGGCCTGGGCGTGCTGAACTCCTCGGCGGCGTGGGGCCGGACGAACTTCCGCGCGATGCTCACCGACTGGCTGGCCACCACGCCGCCGGACTGGGGGATGAACGACGAGGCCAACGCGGCCGGGCCGATCCTGGGGGCGGCGCTGCCCATGGGGTTCAACCGGGTACCGCACTACACCCGGGGGGTACTGCTGGTCGGCGACTCGGGCGGCATGGTGAACCCGTTCAACGGCGAAGGGATCGCCTACGCCATGGAGTCGGCCGAACTCGCGGCCGAGACGGTGGTCCAGGCGCTGGCGCGGCCGGCGGGTCCGGCGCGGGAGCGGGTGCTTCAGGGGTACCCGGCCGAGCTGAAGGCCCGTTACGGCGGCTACTACCGGCTCGGCCACTGGTTCGTGAAGCTGATCGGCAACCCGCAGCTGATGAGGATCGGTACCCGGCACGCGCTGCCGCACCCGGTACTCATGCGGTTCGTGCTGAAGCTGATGGCGAACCTGACCGATCCCCGGGGCGGCGACGCGATGGACCGGATCATCAATGGACTGAGTCGCCTGGCGCCCGCGGCGTGAGGTGCACCGGACACCCCGCGCGCGACGTCACACAGCGCAGCTAATAGGTTGTTTGCCAGCGGAAACAGCTGAGGAAGGACGAGGCGGAGCTGATCATGTCGCTCGCTCTGTGGGTACCGATCGTGGGCCTGTTCACGCTTGCCCTGCTGTTCGCGCTGTTCTCCGTGACGGCGGCGCGGTTCACCGGCCCGCACCGGTACAACCGGGCCAAGCTGGACGCGTACGAGTGCGGCATCGAGCCGACCCCGCAGCCGATCGGCGGCGGCCGGTTCCCGGTCAAGTTCTACCTGACCGCGATGCTGTTCATCGTCTTCGATATCGAGATCATCTTCCTGTACCCGTGGGCGGTGTCGTTCAACGCGCTGGGCCTGTTCGGGTTCGTCGAGATGCTGCTGTTCATCGGCACGGTGTTCGTCGCGTACGCCTACGTCTGGCGGCGTGGCGGACTCGACTGGGACTGAGGGCTGGCACCACATGGGCATCGAAGAGAAACTCCCCAACGGCATCCTGCTCACCACCGTCGAGAAGCTGGTGAACTGGACGCGCAAGGCCAGTTTCTGGCCGGCCACCTTCGGGCTGGCCTGCTGCGCGATCGAGATGATGGCGGCCGGCGGTGCCCGGTACGACCTGGCCCGGTTCGGCATGGAGGTGTTCCGCGCCTCGCCCCGCCAGGCCGACCTGATGATCGTGGCGGGCCGGGTGAGCCAGAAGATGGCCCCGGTGCTGCGCCAGATCTACGACCAGATGCCCGAGCCCAAGTGGGTGCTGTCGATGGGTGTGTGCGCCAGCTCCGGCGGGATGTTCAACAACTACGCGATCGTGCAGGGCGTCGACCACGTCGTACCGGTCGACATGTACCTGCCCGGCTGCCCGCCGCGCCCGGAGATGCTCATGGACGCGATCCTGCGGCTGTGGGACAAGGTCATGCACGAGCCGCTCGGCGACCGGCGCCGGGTACAGATGGAGGCCGTCGAGCCGTCGGCGACGCCGCCCGGCTCGATCCCGTCCAGCTACTTCTACAACAAGGCCAAGCGCGCCGAGTGGGAGCAGGCCGCCAAGGAGGGCCGCGAGGAGCAGCTGCGCATCGAGAACTGGATGCGCGAGCACTCCGGCGCCGCCCTGAAGCTGGAGGGGAAGCCATGACCGAGCGGAGCGGGGTCATCAGTCAGCTCAGCCGGCTCATCGGTCAGGGCGGCGCCGAGCGGAGCGAGGTGGCGGCATGACCGAGCCGACGAACGTACCGGTCTCCGCCGACCCGGCCGGCGCGCTGCTCGGCGCACCCGCGGAGTACCCACCGGCGAGCCCGGCCCAGCGCGGCCTGTTCGGCGTGCACGGCAGCGGCGACACCTCGGGCTTCGGCGGGCTGGTCCGCCGCCGGCCGGCGGTGGTCGGTGCCGAGCGGCCCTACGGCGGATACTTCGACGAGGTCGTCGACGCGCTCGAAGCGGCGTTCCCGGCGTTCCAGGACGCGATCGAGCGGGTGGTCGTCGACCGGGGCGAGCTGACCCTGCACATCGACCCGGCGCGCATCGCCGAGGTGTGCCAGGTGCTGCGCGACGACCCGGCGCTGCGCTTCGAGCTGTGCTCCTCGGTCTCCGCGGTGGATTACCTGGGCACCGACCCGCGCCGGCTGCACACGGTGTACCAGCTCACCTCGATGACCTACCGCCGGCGGATCCGGCTGGAGACCGCGGTACCCGCCGAAGAGCCGCACCAGCCCAGCGTCACCGCGGTGTACCCGACCGCCGACTGGCAGGAGCGGGAGAACTACGACATGTTCGGGATCATCTACGACGGCCACCCCAACCTGACCCGGATCCTGATGCCGGACGACTGGGAGGGCCACCCCCAGCGCAAGGACTACCCCCTGGGCGGCGTACCCGTCGAGTACAAGGGCGCCGAGATCCCACCGCCGGACGAGCGGAGGAGCTATCAATGACGAGCAGCCGCGGCGCAGCCGCGTCCTCCCGTGAGGATCAGCCGTGAGCACCGATGCCTACGCCAGCGCCCGCGAGACGACCGAGGGCCGGGTCTTCACCGTCACCGGTGGCGACTGGGACGAGGTCGTCGCCGGTACCGACCCGCTGTCCGAGGAGCGGATCGTCGTCAACATGGGCCCGCAGCACCCGTCCACGCACGGGGTGCTGCGGCTGATCCTGGAGCTGGAAGGGGAGACGGTCACCGAGGCCCGCGCGGTCGTCGGGTACCTGCACACCGGGATCGAGAAGAACCTGGAGTTCCGCAACTGGACGCAGGGCACCACGTTCGTCACCCGGATGGACTACCTGGCGCCGATGTTCAACGAGTTCGGCTACTGCTCCGCGGTGGAGAAGCTGCTCGGCATCGACGACCAGATACCGGAGCGGGCCCGGGTGCTCCGCATCCTGATGATGGAGCTCAACCGGATCTCCTCGCACCTGGTGTGGCTGGCGACGACCGGCATGGAGCTGGGCGCGCTGTCGATGATGATCTACGGCTTCCGCGAGCGGGAGTACATCCTCGACATCTTCGAGCTGGCCAGCGGCCTGCGGATGAACCACGCCTACATCCGGCCCGGCGGCCTGGCGCAGGACCTGCCGGAGGAGGCGGTCGAGCGGATCCGCGAGCTTCTGGCGTTCATGCCGGCGCGCATCGAGTCGTACGAGGACCTGCTGTCCGGCAGCCCGATCTGGCAGGAGCGGACCAAGGGCGTCGCGGTCCTCGACGTGCAGGGCTGCCTCGCGCTCGGCGTGACCGGGCCGGTGCTGCGGGCCGCCGGGCTGCCGTGGGACCTGCGCAGGACGATGCCGTACGCGGGGTACGACACCTACGACTTCGACGTGATCACCCATGCCGACGCCGACGTCTGGGCGCGGTACCAGGTGCGGGTCAACGAGATGCGCCAGTCGCTGCGGATCGTGGAGCAGGCGCTGGACCGGCTGGCGCCCGGCCCGGTCATGGTCGAGGACCGGAAGATCGCGTGGCCGGCGCAGCTCGCGCTCGGCGCCGACGGGCTGGGCAACTCGCTGGGGCACGTCGCGAAGATCATGGGGCAGTCGATGGAGGCGCTCATCCACCACTTCAAGCTGGTGACCGAGGGCTTCCGGGTACCGCCCGGTCAGGTCTACGTACCGGTCGAGTCGCCGCGCGGCGAGCTGGGCGTGCACGTGGTCTCCGACGGGGGTACCCGGCCGTTCCGGGTGCACTACCGGGAACCGAGCTTCATCAATCTGCAGGCCATTCCGCCGCTCGCCGAGGGCGGCCTGCTGGCCGATGTGATCGCCGGGGGAGCCTCGCTCGACCCGGTCATGGGTGGGTGTGACCGCTGATGGGGTTCAGTGACGAGACGTACCAGCGGGCGAAGGAGATCATCGCCCGGTACCCGGAGGGCAAGGAGCGCTCGGCGCTGCTGCCCCTCCTGCATCTGGTACAGGCCGAGGAGGGGTACGTCAGCCCGGCCGGGGTGACGTTCTGCGCCGAACAGCTGGGCCTGACCCGGGCCCAGGTCGGCGCGGTGGCCACCTTCTACACGATGTACAAGCGCCGCCCGGCCGGCGACTGGCTGGTCAGCGTCTGCACGAACACCATGTGCGGGGTCCTCGGCGGCGACGCGACCTTCGAGGCGCTGTCGGAGTACCTGGGCGTCGGCCACGACGAGACCACCACCGACGGGCTCATCACGCTGGAGCACGCCGAGTGCCTCGCCGCCTGCGACTACGCGCCGGTCGTCACGATCAACTACGAGTTCTTCGACCGGCTGCAGGCCGACCAGGCGCTGTCCCTGGTCCACCGGCTGGAGGAGGGCGAGCGACCGGTACCGAGCCGGGGCGCCCGGCTCTGCACGCTCAAGGAGATGTCGGTGCAGCTGGCCGGGTTCGCCGACGACCGCGAGGGCGCGGTGGCCGACGGTCCGGCCGGTGGTCCGACGCTGCGCGGGAACCGGCTGGCCGAGCAGTACGGGATCGCGGTACCCGGGTTTGACCCCGAGACGCCGATCCCGACCCAGGCCGACCGGGAGGCCGCCAAGGCGCCCCCGCCCGCCGAGACGGCGGGTGCCGCGAGCAACAAGCCGGCCAGCGACGCGAAGCCCGCTGGAGATGCGCCGAAGCCGCAGGAGAACAAGCTATGACCGCCCCCTCCAAGGAAGCGCTCGCCACGCTGACGCCGGTACTGACCAAGCGCTGGCTGTCGCCGGACGCCTGGAAGCTCGACGTGTTCGAGCGGCTCGACGGGTACGCCGCGCTGCGCAAGGCGCTGGCGGCGCACCCCGACGACCTGATCGCGCTGATCAAGGAATCCGGACTGCGTGGCCGCGGCGGCGCCGGGTTCCCGACCGGCATGAAGTGGGCGTTCATCCCGCAGAACGACGGCAAGCCGCACTACCTCGTGGTCAACGCCGACGAGGGCGAGCCGGGCACCTGCAAGGACCTTCCGCTGATGATGGCCGACCCGCACTCGCTGATCGAGGGCATCATCATCTGCTGCTACGCGATCCGGGCCAACCGCGCGTTCATCTACGTGCGCGGCGAGGCGATCCATGCCGCGCGGCGGCTGCGGCAGGCGGTCATCGACGCCCGGGCGGCCGGCTATCTCGGGCCCAGCATTCTGGGTTCGGATTTCGGCCTGGAGATCGTCGTGCACAGCGGCGCCGGCGCGTACATCTGCGGCGAGGAGACCGCGCTGCTGGACTCCCTGGAGGGGTACCGGGGCCAGCCCCGCCTGCGCCCGCCGTTCCCCGCCACGCACGGCCTGTACGCGAGCCCGACGGTGGTCAACAACGTGGAGACCATCTGCAGCGTGGTTCCACGACGTCAAGCGCACCTACGAGAAGCCGATCAACATCTCGTCGCAGGTGCTGCTCGACCGCGAGCGGTGCGTACTGTGCCAGCGCTGCACCCGGTTCTCCGAGGAGATCGCCGGCGACCCGTTCATCGACCTGGCCGGTGGCATGCAGCCGGGCCACCAGCTGAAGTTCTGGACGCCGGGCGGCTCGTCGACGCCGCTGCTGACCGCCGAGCACCTCGACACCCCGATGGACTTCGAGGCGATGGCGGCGGCCGGCACCATGCTGGGTACCACGGCGGTGCAGATCTTCTCTGACCAGGACGACGTGGTCTACGCGACGTACCGGTGGATCGAGTTCTACCACCACGAGTCCTGCGGCAAGTGCACCCCGTGCCGCGAGGGCAACTACTGGATGGGCCAGATCCTGCACCGGATCCTGTCCGGGCAGGGTACCCATGAAGACCTCGACACCCTGCTGGACTCCTGCGACAACCTGCTGGGCCGGTCGTTCTGCGCGCTCGGCGACGGCGCGACCAGCCCGGTGACCTCCTCGATCCAGTACTTCAAGCAGGACTACCTGGACTACATCGAGGGCCGTAAGCCGCCGATGTTCTCCCCGGCCGACCACTCGATGGTGGGAGCGCACTAGTGACCGACGTAGCCAAGCGCAGCGACGAGGTAACGCTGACCGTCGACGGTGTCGAGGTACAGGCGGCCAAGGGTGAGCTGGTGATCCGGGTCGCCGAGCGGCTCGGCATCGCGATCCCGCGCTTCTGCGACCACCCGCTGCTGGCCCCGGCCGGTGCCTGCCGGCAGTGCCTGGTGGAGGTGGAGGGCCAGCGCAAGCCGGTCGCCTCCTGTACCCAGACCGTCGCCGACGGCATGGTCGTGCGGACCCAGCTCACGTCCGACGTGGCGAAGAAGGCGCAAGAGGGGATCATGGAGTTTCTCCTGATCAACCACCCTCTCGATTGCCCGATGTGCGACAAGGGCGGGGAGTGCCCGCTGCAGAACCAGGCGATGTCCAGCGGCCGCACGGACACCCGGTTCCACGACGTCAAGCGCACCTACGAGAAGCCGATCAACATCTCGTCGCAGGTGCTGCTCGACCGCGAGCGGTGCGTACTGTGCCAGCGCTGCACCCGGTTCTCCGAGGAGATCGCCGGCGACCCGTTCATCGACCTGATGGACCGCTCCGCCGCCGAGCAGATCAACATCTTCCCCGGCGACCCGTTCCAGTCCTACTTCTCCGGCAACACCGTGCAGATCTGCCCGGTCGGCGCGCTGACCGGCGCGCAGTACCGGTTCCGCTCCCGCCCGTTCGACCTGGTGTCCTCGCCCAGCGTCTGCGAGCACTGCTCGGCCGGCTGCGACATGCGCACCGACTGGCGGCGCGGCAAGGTGCTGCGCCGGCTGGCCGGCGACGACCCCGAGGTCAACGAGGAGTGGAACTGCGACAAGGGCCGGTGGGGGTTCCAGTACGCCACCGCGGCCGACCGGATCACCACGCCGATGGTCCGCGAGCACGGCGTGCTGCGCGAGGCCTCCTGGCCGGAGGCGCTGGCCCGGGCCGCGGAAGGGTTGCGGGCCGCGAAGGCCGCGCAGGGCGTGGGGGTACTGACCGGCGGCCGGCTCACCGCCGAGGACGCCTACGCCTACGCGAAGTTCGCCCGGGTGGTACTCGGTACCAACGACATCGACTTCCGCGCCCGACCGCTCTCTGCGGAGGAGACGGCATTCCTCGCCGCGAACGTGGTCGGCATGCGCGACGTCAGCTACACCGACCTGGAGGCGGCACCCGCGGTGGTCCTCGTCGCGCTGGAGCCGGAGGAGGAGTGCCCGATCCTCTTCCTGCGGCTGCGCAAGGCCTGGACCAAGCGGCGGCTGCCGGTGTACGCGGTCGCCCCGTTCACCTCGCGGGGCCTGGCCAGGCTCGGCGCCACAATCCGTCCCGTCGTCCCCGGCGGCGAAGCCGCTCTGCTGGCCGACGACGCCGCGCTGCGCACCGCGCTCGGCGCCGACGGCGCGATCCTGCTGGTCGGCGAGCGGCTGGCGACGGTACCGGGTGGGCTGACCGCGGCTGCCGCGCTGGCTGCCGAGACCGGGGCGCGGCTGGCGTGGGTACCCCGGCGGGCCGGCGACCGTGGCGCCGCGGAGACCGGGTGCCTGCCGAACCTGCTGCCCGGCGGCCGGTACGTCGGCGACCCGGGTGCCCGGGCCGAGCTGGTCGGCGCCTGGGGCCTGGAGGCCGGGGTACTGCCGAGCAAGCCCGGCCGCGACACCGACCGGATCGTCGAGGCGGCCGCGAACGGGAAGCTGTCCGCGCTGGTCGTGGCCGGGGTCGACCCGGCCGACCTCGCCGACGTCCGGCTCGCCGAGCGCGCGCTGGACCAGGTGCCGTTCCTGGTCAGCCTGGAACTGCGCAACACCGCGGTCACCCGGCGCGCCGACGTCGTGCTGCCGGTGGCGCCGGTGGTGGAGAAGGCCGGTACCTTCCTGAACTGGGAAGGCCGGCTGCGCCCCTTCGAGCGGGTGCTGCACACCACCGCCATCAGCGACGCCCGCGCGCTGGACGCGCTGGCCGCCGAACTCGGCGTCAGCCTGGGCTGTGCCGACACCAAGGCGATCCGCGACGAGCTCGCCGTCCTGCCCGCGACGAGGGGTACCCGTCCCGCCGGCCCCGAGGTCGCCCCCGCGGACCCGCCGCGGCCCGGCAAGGGTGAGGCGGTCCTGGCGACCTGGCACCACCTGCTCGACCTGGGCAGCCTGACCGACGGCGACGAACACCTCGGCGGCACCGCGCGCACCCCGGTGGTACGCATCTCCAAGGCGACCGCCGCGGAGCTGGACGTCGCCGAGGGTGACCCGGTCACGGTCGGCACCGCGCGCGGCGCGATCACCCTGCCGGCCGCGCTGACCGACCTGCCCGACGGCGTGGTCTGGCTGCCCACGAACTCACCCGGCTCGACGGTCAACCGCGCGCTCGGTGCGACCGCCGGCGCCATCGTCACGCTCTCCGCTGGGGGTACCCGGTGAACCTCGACCAGTTCGGCAACGACCCGTGGTGGCTGATCCTGATCAAGGTCGTTGCGATCTTCGCGTTCCTCGTGGTCATGACGCTGTTCACGATCTGGTACGAGCGCCGGGTCGTGGCCCGGATGCAGCACCGCCCCGGCCCGAACCGGCACGGCCCGTTCGGGCTGCTGCAGAGCCTGGCCGACGGGCTGAAGCTGGCGTTCAAGGAAGACATCATGCCGACGCTGGCCGACAAGGTCGTGTACTTCTTCGCGCCGGTGATCTCGACGGTGACCGCGTTCACCGCGTTCTCGGTCATGCCGCTGGGCCCGGCCGTGCGCCTGTTCGGCCACTCGACGCCGTTGCAGCTCACCGACACCTCGGTCGCCGTACTGGTCGTGCTCGCCTGCTCGTCGATGGGCGTGTACGGCGTGGTACTGGCCGGCTGGGCGTCCGGGTCGACGTACCCGCTGCTGGGCGCCCTGCGGTCGAGCGCGCAGATGATCTCGTACGAGGTCGCCATGGGCCTGTCGATCGTGGCCGTCTTCATGACCGCGAACTCGATGTCGACCAGCCAGATCGTCGACGCGCAGGCGCACGGGCAGGAGGTCTCGTGGCTGCCGTTCCCGCTGCCCGGCTGGTACGCGATCCTGCTGCTGCCCAGCTTCCTGATCTACTTCGTGTCGGCGGTCGGTGAGACCAACCGGGCCCCGTTCGACCTGCCCGAAGCCGAGTCGGAGCTGGTCGGCGGCTTCCACACCGAGTACTCGTCGCTGAAGTTCGCGCTGTTCTTCCTGGCCGAGTACATCAACATGGTCACCGTCTCGGCGCTGTGCACGACGCTGTTCCTCGGCGGCTGGCGGGCACCGTGGCCGGTCACGCTGCTGGGCAGCGGGGTCAACCACGGCGTGTTCCCGGTCATCTGGTTCAGCATCAAGGTGCTGCTCCTGCTGTTCGTCTTCGTCTGGCTGCGGGGCACCCTGCCGCGGCTGCGGTACGACCAGTTCATGCGGTTCGGCTGGAAGATCCTGCTGCCGCTGAACCTGGTGTGGATCCTGCTGCTGGCCGGCGTCAAGGTCATGCAGGGGTCGGCGGTGCCGGCCGGGCGCAAGGTGCTGATCATCGCCGCGGTCGCCGTCGTCGCGCTGCTGGCGGTCACCCTATGGCCGAGCCGTAAGGCCGAACCGAAACCGGGTGAGCTGCCGCCGCAGGAGGGCGGGTTCCCGGTACCCCCGCTGGACCTGGCGGTGCCGCCCAGCCCACACCTCAAGCGCATCGAGGCCCAGCGCGAGCCCGTCTCCGTCGGCGCTGATTCGGAGGAGTCCTCATGAGTTTCCTGGACCCGGTCAGGGGGTTCGGGGTCACCTTCTCGCACATGTTCAAGAAGGTGGTCACCGAGAAGTACCCGGAGGTACGGCGACCGCCGGCGCCCCGGTTCCACGGCCGGCACATCCTCAACCGCCACCCGGACGGGCTGGAGAAGTGCATCGGCTGCGAGCTGTGCGCCTGGGCCTGCCCGGCCGATGCCATCTACGTCGAGGGTGGCGACAACACCGAGGCGGCGCGGTACTCGCCGGGTGAGCGGTACGCCAGCGTGTACCAGATCAACTACGCCCGCTGCATCCTCTGCGGCCTGTGCATCGAGGCCTGCCCGACCCGATCGCTGACCATGAGCAACGAGTACGAGCTGGCCCGCGACGACCGGCAGGACCTGATCTTCACCAAGGAGATGCTGCTCGCACCGCTGCTGCCGGACATGGAGCAGCCGCCGCACCCGATGCGGCTCGGTCGCGACGAGAAGGACTACTACATCGGCGCGCTGACCAAGCCGGGTACCTCCATCGGCGCCGAACACGCGAAGGGCGAGGGGGCATCATGACCTCCGTCGCGATCCTCGCCGAGGCGGCGGGCCGGGTCGGCACCGGTGAGGCGATCACCTTCTGGGTACTGACGCCGGTCGCGCTGGTCGGCGCCATCGGCATGGTGTGGGCGCGCAACGCCGTGCACTCCGCGCTGTTCCTGGTGCTGACGATGCTCTCGCTCGGCGTCTTCTACGTGCTGCAGGCCGGCCCGTTCATCGGCATGGTGCAGATCATCGTGTACACCGGCGCGATCATCATGCTGTTCCTGTTCGTGCTGATGCTGGTCGGCCGGGACGCGTCCGACTCGCTGATCGAGACGCTGCGCGGGCAACGTACCGCCGCGATCGTGCTCGGCGTCGGCTTCGCCGGGCTGATCTGCACCATGCTCGCCCGTGGCCTGACCTCGATGGCGGACAAGGGGCTGGGCGCGGCCAACAAGGACGGCAACGTGCAGGGCATCGCCGCGCTGCTGTTCACCAGGTACGTGTTCGCGTTCGAAGTCACGTCGGCGCTGCTGATCACCGCCGCGGTCGGCGCGATGATCCTGGCGCACGTCGAGAAGCGCAAGGAAGACAAGGTGAACCAGCCGGCGATGATGCGGCGGCGGTTCGCGCCGGGCAACTACCCCGGACCGAAGCCCGGACCGGGCGTGTTCGCCACGTCCAACTCGGTCGCCACGCCGGCCCGGCTGCCCGACGGTACGCCGGCCGACCGCAGCATCTCGCCGATCCTGCCGGTCCGCGAACTGACCGCGGCCGAGGCCGCACCGAAGGGTACCGAGGAATGACCGTCTACCCGCACTACTACGTGATCCTCTCGGCGGCGCTGTTCACCATCGGCGCCGTGGGCGTGCTGATCCGTCGCAACGCGATCGTGCTATTCATGTGCGTCGAGCTGATGCTCAACGCGGCCAACCTGGCGCTGGTCACGTTCAGCCGGATCAACGGTTCGCTGGACGGCCAGGTGATCGCGTTCTTCGTCATGGTGGTCGCCGCCGCCGAGGTCGTGGTGGGCCTGGCCATCATCATGTCGATCTTCCGTACCCGGCGCTCGGCGAGCGTCGACGACGCCAACCTGTTGAAGTACTGAGGCGGACTTCATGCACTACGCAACCGCGAGCGGGACGCTGTCCAGCGTCTGGCTGCTCATCGCGATCCCGCTGGCCAGCGCGGCGATCCTGCTGCTGCTCGGCCGGCGGGCCGACCGGTGGGGTCACTGGCTGGGCGTGGGCAGCGTCTTCGTCGCGTTCATCCTCGGGCTGGTCTACTTCTTCGCACTGCGCGGCCTGCCCGCCGGGCCGGGCTCGTACCGCGGCGCCGACCGTACCCTCTTCACGTTCCTCGACGTCGGCAAGCTGAAGGTCACGTTCGGGCTGCTGTTCGACCCGCTGTCGGCGATCTTCGTGCTGCTCATCACCGGGGTCGGTTTCCTGATCCACCTGTACGCCGTCGGGTACATGGCGGACGACCCGGGGCGGCGGCGGTTCTTCGGGTACTTCAACCTGTTCGTGGCCGCGATGCTGACGCTGGTACTCGGCGACAACTACCTGATCACCTTCATCGGCTGGGAAGGCGTCGGCCTCGCGTCGTACCTGCTGATCGCGTTCTGGTTCGACCGGCCCAGCGCGACCACCGCCGGCAAGAAGGCGTTCATCATGAACCGGGTCGGCGACGTAGGCCTGCTGACCGCGATGTTCCTGATGTTCGCGGCGTTCGGCTCGGTGAGCTTCAGCGACGTGTTCGGCGCGGTCGGCAGGGCCGGCTCGACCACGGTACTGATGCTGGGTCTGCTGCTCCTGCTCGGCGCGTGCGGCAAGTCCGGCCAGTTCCCGCTGCAGGCGTGGTTGCCGGACGCGATGGAGGGCCCGACCCCGGTCTCCGCCCTGATCCACGCGGCGACGATGGTGACCGCCGGGGTGTACCTCATCGCCCGGTCCAACCCGATCTTCTCGGCCAACCTGGCGGCGCAGACCGTCGTCGTGGCGGTCGGCGCGTTCACCCTGATGATCGGTGCGATCATCGGCTGCGCGAAGGACGACATCAAGCGGGTACTGGCCTGGTCGACGGTCTCCCAGATCGGGTACATGTTCCTCGGCGTCGGGCTCGGTGGGGTGGCGTACGCGCTGGCCCTGATCCACCTGCTCGCGCACGGCTTCTTCAAGGCGGGCCTCTTCCTCGGCGCCGGGTCGGTCATGCACGCGATGAACGACCAGACCGACATCCGGCGCTTCGGCGGGCTGTGGCGGTACATGCGGATCACCTGGGTCACCTTCGGCCTGGCGTGGCTGGCGATCCTGGGTATCCCGCCGCTGTCCGGGTTCTTCTCCAAGGACCCGATCATCGAGGCGGCGTTCAACCGGGCCGGCTGGAGCGGCTGGCTGTTCGGCACCGCGGCGCTGGTCGGCGCCGGCCTGACCGCGTTCTACATGACCCGGCTGTTCGTGCTGACCTTCCACGGGCCGAAGCGGTGGACCGACGCTGAAACTCCGGGCGGCCCGGCCGCCGTGCACCCGCACGAGTCGCCGCCGGTGATGACGGTACCGCTGATCCTGCTCGGCATCGGCTCGCTCGCCGCCGGTGCGCTGATGGCCACGCCGGTCAAGGACTGGCTGCTCCCGGTGTTCAACAACCCGGCCGAGGAGACCGCCAGCCACCTGAGCACGCTGACGGTCACCCTGCTCACGCTGCTGGTGGTACTGGTCGGCGCGGGCGTCGCGGTCGCGCTGTTCCGCACCGGTACCGAGCTGGTGGAGCAGCCGGCCGGGCCGGTGGTCACCGCGGCGAGGCGGAACCTGTACGGCGACGCGGTCAACGAGGCGCTGTTCGAAAAGCCCGGCCTGTACCTGACCCGCGCGCTGGTCTACCTCGACGGCAAGGGCATCGACGGGCTGGTCAACGGCCTCGCCGCCGCCGTCGGTGGCGGGTCGGGCCGGCTGCGCCGCACGCAGACCGGGTTCGTCCGGACCTACGCCCTGTCGATGCTCGGAGGTGCCCTGCTCGTGGTCGCGGCGATGCTGGTGGTGACGCTCGGATGACCTCCTTCCCGTTCCTGTCCGTCCTGACGCTGCTGCCGCTGGTCGGCGCCGGGGTGGTCGCGGTACTGCCGCAGGGCAGGCCGCAGTTGGCCAAGACCGTCGCGCTGGTCTGGTCGCTGGCGGTCCTGGTACTGGCCGCGCTCATGTACGCGACGTTCCAGGTGGGTGGGCCGCGGTTCCAGTTCCGCGAGTCGTACCCTTGGATCCCGATCTGGGGTACCCGCTTCACGCTGGAGGCCGACGGCATCGCGCTGGTGATGCTCGCGCTGATCGCGCTGCTGGTACCGCTGGTGATCCTGGCCTCCTGGCACGACGCCGGGGAGCGGTCGGTACCCACCTACTTCGCGCTGCTGCTGGCGCTGGAGTTCACCATGATCGGGGTGTTCGCCGCGGCGGACATCTTCCTGTTCTACGTGTTCTTCGAGGTCATGCTCGTGCCGATGTACTTCCTGATCGGCAGCTACGGCGGCGCCCGGCGGCAGTACGCGGCGGTGAAGTTCTTCCTGTACTCGCTGGTCGGTGGCCTGATCATGCTGGCCGCGCTGATCGGTCTCTGGGTGGTCGGGCGCGGCCAGCTCGGCCACGCCACGTTCGACTGGCACGAGCTGACCCGGCTGCACATGAACACCTCGACCGAGCGCTGGCTGTTCCTCGGGTTCTTCCTGGCGTTCGCGATCAAGGCGCCGTTCTTCCCGTTCCACACCTGGCTGCCGGACGCCGGTGGCGCCGCGCCGGCCGGTGCCGCCGCGCTGCTCGTCGGGGTACTGGACAAGGTGGGTACCTTCGGCATCCTGCGGTACTGCCTGCCGCTGTTCCCGAACGCCTCGAAGTACTTCGCCCCGCTCGCCCTGGCCCTGGCGCTGATCGGGGTGCTCTACGGCGCCCTGCTCGCGGTCGGCCAGAACGACCTCAAGCGCCTGGTCAGCTACACGAGCGTGGCGCACTTCGGCTTCATCGGCATCGGCATCTTCGCGTTCACCACACAGGCGGGTACCGGCGCGGTCTTCTACATGGTCAACCACGGCCTGGCCACCGGCCTGCTCTTCCTCGTGGTCGGCATGCTCGTGGCCCGGCGGGGCAGCGCGCTGGTCTCCGACTTCGGCGGCGCCGGCAAGCTGGTACCGCTGCTGGCCGGCGTCTTCCTGATCGCCGGCCTGGCCTCGCTGTCGCTGCCCGGGATGAGCCCGTTCGTGTCGGAGTTCCTTGTGCTGCTCGGCACGTTCACGGTGAACAAGACACTGGCCGTGGTCGCGGTCCTCGGCGTGATCCTCGCGGCCGGGTACGTGCTGTGGATGGTGCAGCGGGCCACCCAGGGCGCGCTGAACCCGGCGCTGGAGAAGATCGACTCGATGCGCCGCGACATCTCGGCGCGCGAGATTGTCGTGGTCGCGCCGCTGATCGCGCTCATCCTGGTCCTCGGCTTCTACCCGAAGCCGGTGCTCGACGTCGTCAACCCCGCGGTACAGGCGACGTTCTCGCAGATCGGCAAGGCCGACCCGAACCCGACGGTCGCACAGGGAGGCGGCAAGTGATCCTTACGCAGGAGGCGCTCAAGCTGCCTCAGATCAACTATGTGGCGCTGTCGCCCATGCTGATCCTGTTCGGCGCCGCCACGGTCGGGGTACTGGTCGAGGCGTTCGCCGGGCGGGGGCGCCGGTACCCGGTGCAGCTCGGGCTGTCGCTGGTCTCGCTGGTCGCCGCGCTCGTCATGGTGGTCAGGGTGGCGCATACGCGGGAGTTGACGGCCGGCGGTGCGGTCGCGGTGGACGGTCCGGCGCTGTTCCTCGAAGGTACCCTCGCCGTGCTCGGGATCGTGGCGCTGCTGCTGGTCGCCGAGCGGTCGCTGGAACCGGGCGGGCCGTTCGTCGCGGTGGCCGCGGTGACCGCCGGTACCGAGGCCGACCGCGTCCAGGCCCAGCGCCGCGACGCCGGCACCGAGGTGTACCCGCTGCTGCTGTTCGCCCTCGGCGGCATGATGCTGTTCGTCTCGGCGAACGACCTGCTGACCATGTTCGTGGCACTGGAGGTCTTCTCGCTGCCGCTGTACCTGATGTGCGGGCTGGCCCGGCGGCGCCGGCTGCTGTCCCAGGAGGCGGCGCTGAAGTACTTCCTGCTCGGCGCGTTCGCCTCGGCGTTCTTCCTGTTCGGCATCGCGATGATCTACGGGTACGCCGGGCAGATCAACTTCGCCGCGATCCACGAGGCGATCCAGTCCTCGACCAACGACCGGATCCTGCTGTACCTGGGCCTCGCGCTGCTCGCGATCGGCCTGCTGTTCAAGGCGGCGGCGGTACCGTTCCACGTCTGGACCCCGGACGTGTACCAGGGTGCACCGACCCCGGTCACCGCGTTCATGGCGGCCTGCACGAAGGTGGCCGCGTTCGGCGCGCTGCTCCGGGTGATCTACGTCGCGTTCGAGCGGACCGCATGGGACCTGCGGCTGGTGATCGGCGGGATCGCGGTACTGACGATGGTCGTCGGTTCGGTCCTCGCGGTGACCCAGACCGACATCAAGCGGCTGCTGGCGTACTCGTCGATCGCCAACGCCGGGTACCTGCTGGTCGGTGTCCTCGCGGTCGGCGGTAACGGCAACCATGACGGCCTCGCCTCCAGCATGTTCTACCTGGTCGCGTACGGCTTCTCGGTGGTCGCCGCGTTCGGCGTGGTGACTCTGGTCCGCGACGCGGACGGCGAGGCCACCCACCTGTCCCGCTGGGCCGGGCTCGGCCGGCGCTCGCCGCTGTATGCCGGGCTGTTCACGTTCCTCCTGCTGGCCTTTGCCGGTATCCCGCTGACCAGCGGGTTCACCAGCAAGTTCGCGGTGTTCGGGGCGGCGCTGGCCAGCGGCCAGGCGTGGCTGGTCGTGCTCGGCGCGATCACCAGCGTGATCCTCGCCTTCCCGTACCTGCGCGTGGTGGTACTGGTCTGGCTGTCCGAGCCGGGCGAGAACACCCCGACGGTGTCCATCCCCGGTGCGCTGACCTCGGCGGCGCTGGCGATCGGCGCGCTGGCCACCCTGCTGCTCGGTATCGCGCCGCAGCCGCTGCTGGATCTCAGCAGCCGGGCGGCGGAGTTCGTGCGCTGAAACCGTCCTGGCGGGTATGGGATGGTGGAGTGGTGGCCGAGCCGACTCATGACCCCGCCGCCCCACCCAGCCCGATTCCAGGCACCTCGATCGGTGTCGAGCTGACCGATCCCGACCTCGAGTCGGCGATCCGGACCACCCTCGCGGCCGTCGAGGAGCAGCTGCACCTCGCCGTGACCAGTGACGACCCGCTGGTCGCCGAGGCGGCGCGGCACCTGGTCGACGCCGGTGGCAAGCGGTTCCGGCCGCTGCTGGCCGCGGTGGCGGCCGAGATCGGCGGCGGCGGCAATGCCGACGTCGTGCTGTCCGCGACCGTGGTGGAGCTCACCCACCTGGCGACGCTGTACCACGATGACGTGATGGACGAGGCTCCGGTACGACGCGGGGCGCAGAGCGCCAACGCGCGCTGGGGCAACTCCATCGCGATCCTGGTCGGCGACTTCCTCTTCGCCCGGGCCGCGGACATCGTCGCCGAGCTCGGCCCGGAGGCGGTGCGGATCCAGGCACGCACGTTCGCGCGGCTGGTACACGGGCAGATCGCCGAGACCGTCGGACCGCGCGACATTGACCCGGTCGGTCACTACCTGCACGTCGTGGCCGAGAAGACCGGCTCGCTGATCGCCACGTCGGCCCGGTTCGGCGCGATGTTCGGCGGGCTGGCCGGCCGGGAGGTGGACGCGCTGGCGCGGTATGGCGAGACGATGGGCGTGGCGTTCCAGCTCTCCGACGACCTGCTCGACATCGCGTCGGACTCGGGGCAGTCCGGCAAGACTCCGGGTACCGATCTGCGCGAGGGCGTACCGACGCTGCCGGTGCTGTACGCGCTGGCCGGGGGCGAGAGCGACACGGCCTCGGTACGGCTGCGGGAGATCCTGGCCGCCGGACCGGTGACCGACGACACGTTGCACGCCGAGGCGCTCGCCCTGTTGCGCGAGTCGGCGGCGATGAAGCGGGCCCGCGAGACGGTGCGCGCCTACGCCGAACAGGCACGTGCGCAGCTGTTGCCACTGCCGGGGGTACCCGCGCGGTCCGCCCTTGAATCGCTGTGCGACTTCATCGCGGACCGGACTGGCTGAGCCATACGGCCAAAGCTTAGGCATCTTTGCGTTATGGCGTGAATACGCCGAGTGCTCTAATCTAGGCGACGGGCTGACAGCGAAAGGGGCCGATACCTGACCCTCGCCGATCCCTTGCACATTTCGGTCACACGAGAGAACCGTTCACAAGGCGCACCGCTATTCGTATGGTGTTAGGCCTGGTACTGCTGCTTCTGGGGAGGTGCGGCGGTGCGTGACCCGCAGGGTGAACCTTCGGATCTGATCCGGAGCGTGTCCCGTGCGTTGCGAGTGCTGGAGTCGGTCGGCGCTTCACCGCGCGGGCTGACCGTCAAGCAGGTCGCCCGACGCTGCGAGTTGACCGTCGCGACCACGTACCACCTGGTCCGCACGTTGGCCTACGAGGGGTACGTGACCCGCCGCGAGGACGGCACCTACACGGTGGGCATGGAGGTCTCCGACCGGTTCCGCGAGCTGGTCAACGCGTTCCGCGGGCCGGCGGCCGTCGGCGAGGTACTGCGCCGGGCCGCGCTGGACAGCGGGTACAGCCACTACCTGGGCCGGTTCGTCAGCAGCCGGGTCGTGCTCACCGCCGCCGCCGAGGGGCCGCGGTCGCCACACCTGGACGATCTGGTACCCGGGTTCGACGACGCCGCACACGCCACCGCGCTGGGCAAGTCGTTGCTCGCCACACTGACCGCCGAGCAACGTGCGCGGTACCTCAAGGACTACGGCATGAAGCAGTACACGCCGCAGACGTTGACCACGCTCGAAGCGCTGGAGGCCGACATCGCCGCCGGCGAACGGCGCCAGATGCAGATCGAGATCAACCAGTACAAGCAGGGGGTCGCGTGCGCCGCGGTGCTCGCGGTCGCCGACCGCGACCCTGAGCGCCGCGTCGTCATCGCCTGCGTGCTGCCGGCGCCGGAGCTGATGACCTCCGCCAAGATGATCCGCACCCGGCTGACCGCCTGTGCCCGCGGCATCGCCGCCGCCTACGCCGACGAGATCTACTAACGCCCGATGAACCGGGGCGATGACCGGCGCGTGACACTGGTTGGGACGGAGGGGGCCACAGGGCATGGGCGTGGACGACGCCGAGTTGCTACGTGCGATGTTCGCGGAGCACGGCGACGCTCTCTACGCCCATGCCCTGCGGTTGACCAACGGGGACCGTCAACGCGCGGAGGATCTCGTGCAGGAGACGTTGTTGCGGGCCTGGCGACATCCGGAGGCTCTGGACCCCAACCGGGGTTCGGTGCGGGCGTGGCTGTTCACGACGGCGCGCAACCTGGCGATCGACTCCTGGCGGCGTCGGTCGGTGCGGGTCGGCGAGGTCGTGACAGACGTGCTGCCGGAGGCCCTCACCGATGACGAGACGGACCGCACCGTGGAAGCGTGGCTGATCGCCGAGGCGCTCTCCCGGCTCTCCACGGTGCATCGCGAGGTCCTGGTGGAGTGCTTCTACCAGGGGCGGTCGGTGGCCGAGGCGTCCGCGCGGCTGGGGGTACCCCCGGGCACGATCAAGTCCCGCACGCACTACGCATTACGTTCGTTACGACTCGTACTGGAGGAGATGGGGGTGACGCAATGAGGTGCACGCAGACTGTCGAGGCGGGCTCGTACGTTCTCGGTGCGCTCGCCCCGGCCGAGCGCTCCGGGTACGAGCAGCACATCGCCACCTGCGCGGAGTGCCGCAACGCGGTCGCCGAGCTGGCTGGGCTGCCCGGACTGCTGGGCCGGCTGGACGCCGACGCCGCGGCCGCGATCGGGCGGCCGGAGGGTGCGCCGGAGCACCTGCTCGATGCGGTACTCACCGGCGTGCGGGCCGAGCGGACGAGGGTACGGCGGCGCCGGCGCTGGGAGCGCGGACTCGTCGTATTGACCGCCGCCTGCCTGGCGATCCTCATCGGTGCGGGCGTGTCCGCCATGAGCATTCCGGCCGCGCCGCCGCCGGTACTCGGCGCGATGAGCCCGGTCTCCCGGGCCGAACCGATCACCGCGCTGATCGGGTACTGGACCGACGAGAAGGGCGGCACCGAGATCCGGCTCAGCTGCGCCTACGCCTCCGGCGACGCGAGCCAGTCGACCGAACAGGTCCGGCTGTGGCTGTGGGTGTATCCGAAGAACGGCGGCGCCGGCAAGTCACTGTGGTGGTGGGACGCCGGCCCCGGGTACCGGGACACGTTCTTCGTGGAGAGCGACCTGCGGCCCGATGAGATCGGCCGGTTCGAGGTGCGCGACGGCAGCACGGTCGTGCTCAGCTACCGCCCCTAGCTGATCACCGGTCGTTGCCCTGCCCCCTGGCCCGGTCCGGGATCACTGCGTTGAGCACCCAGCTGACCGCGCCGACGATCAGCGCGCCGAGCACCGCGGTCAGGAAACCGTCGACGTGGAACGGCAGCCCGAGCTTGCCGGCGATCCAGCTGGTCAGCAGGAACAGCGCGCCGTTGACCACGAGGGCGATCAGGCCCAGCGTCAGCACATAGAACGCGCAGCCCACGGTCTTCACGATCGGCCGGATCACCGCGTTGACGATGCCGAAGATGACCGCGACGGCGAGTAGGGTGCCGATCTTCTTCGGAGTCGAGGTGGTGTCCAGCGTGATCCCGTGCAGCAGCAGCGTGGCGACCCAGAGCGCGACCGCGGTGACGATCAGCCGGATGACAATGCCCATGCGCGCGATCCTCCCATGTTCGATCAAGCGACGGTGACGGCCCGTTCCGGCGAGCCGATCAGCTGTTGCTCCAGCGGCGTGGGCGACAGCAGCGCGAAGCGTACCGTGCGCCGGTTCACCATCCCGACCATGTCCGCCCGGATCTTCGTCAGCCACTCCTGGCCCTCGCCGAGGCCGAGCGTCGCGCCGGCCAGCGCCGCCTCCCCGGGCCGCAACGGCTGCAGGACAACCAGGTCCGCGCGCGCCAGCGGGTCGAGGTCGGTGGCGGCGAGGTCGTCGCGGACCAGCATGGTGGTGCGCCACAGGGCACCGTCGGGTTCCCCGTGTACCGGACCGACGTCGACCACGACCAGCTGCGGCGCGAGCGGTCCCGCGGGTGGCAGCGCGGCCGGCTGACCCGGGGGTACCAGGGCGATCGCGTCGCTGGGCAGGCTGACCGCGCGCAGGAACGGTTCCCAGGCGTACGGCCGCCCGGTCTGCACGAGCACGTGGACTCCGAGCGCCAGCGCCCGCAGCGTGACCAGCTCCGCGACGCGTACCCCGCCGATCAGCAGTACCCGGGTCGGCTCCGGCCGGATGAGCCGGGCGGTCACCGGCCGGCCGCGCCGGTTGCGGCCCAGCACGACGCCGGCCGGGAACAGCTCGACGCGCGCCATCCCGAGCGCACCGGCCGGTTGGGGCTCGCCGACCAGGCCCAGCGGCAGGGTGCCGGCGAGCCCGGGCAGCTGTTCGCCGTCCAGCCGGGTCGCGGCGAGGCCGGCCGAGCCGAGCAGGCGGCGCAGGCTGCGCACCGCCGTGGTCAGGACGCCGCCGTCCGGTGCGGCCACCCGGACCAGCAGGTCGAGGCCGTCCGGCGACGCGGCCAGCGAGACCGTGGTCGCGGCCGCCGAGAGACTCAGCAGCCGGGGTACCAGCTGGCCGGCCAGCTCGGCACGCAGCCCGGCGAGCTGCCGGACGCGCAGGCTGACCTGGCGCAGGCCGCCGGTGTCCAGGCCGGACCAGGACTCCCGGACGGGGGTACCGCCGGCCAGCTCGGCGAGTGTGGTCAGCAGCGCCGGCTCACCGACCGGCCGGTGCGGTACCCCGTCCTGGGCGAGCCGGCGGCGGACCCGGCGCAGCGCGCTGTGCAGGCCACGGCGCAGGTCGTCGTCGGACCAGCCGCGGTCGTCGCGCAGCACCCGGACGGCGAGCAGGATGCGCTGGTACCCGGGGATCCTGCCCTCGGTGAGCTGCCGGTAGCTGGTGGCCGGGATGCCCGCCGCGGCACGCAGTGCCGGCCCCGGCACGCCGCGGACGAGCAGTTGCACGTGTACCACGGGCGTGTCCGCGGCGCTGGGCGGGAGCAGGGACGCCGGTGACGGTACGGCGAGCGGGGCGTCGCCGAGCAGGCCGGTCGGGTCGCCGAGCTCCAGGACGCCGGCCATGCCGTACTCGTCCTCGATCACGTCGGTGACCTCGGTGCGGGGCGGGACATGGCCGGTCGGGCCGCGGGACCGTCCGGCGTACCGCAGCCAGACGCCGACCCACTGGTACACCCAGCGGTGCCGCCAGCGGCCGAAGCCGAGCACCGCGAGAGTGGCCGCGACAGGTATCCCGACCAGTCCGAACGGTACCCCCGACGGGACGGCCAGGATCACGACGACCGCGACGATCTCCGCCACGACGAGCTGGTTACGGGCCCGGCCAGCCGCCACGGTCGCCTCCCATCACGCGCTCCGGCCGCCTATCGTATGGCGGGACCGCCGGGCCGTGGGGCCGTCCAGAGGTTGGGGAGGCTGGGGTGGCGTCGCGTCAGGATCAGTTGCACTCGCATCAGTTCACCGTGGAGCGGGTGGTGTCCGCCCTGGTCATGCGGGACACCGACCCGGAGCGCCCGCCGTTTCGCCGCACCGCCGGGGCGACCCTTGCCGGCATTCTTTTTGCTGTGCTCGGCCTTGCCGGCATGGCGGTGTATGGCGTGCTTTCGCCGGGCGGCGGCGACTGGCGGGACGGCACCGCGGTGATCGTGGAGCGGGAGTCCGGGGCGCGCTACGTGTACGTCGACGGCGCGCTGCATCCGGTGCCCAACTACGCCTCCGCGCTGCTGGTCATCGGGTCGCCGCAGGCGCACCCGGTGACCGTCGCGCGCTCCTCGATCGACGGGGTGCCGCGGGGTGCGCCGCTCGGCATTGCGGGCGCGCCGGATCCGCTGCCGGACCGCGGCCGGCTGCTGGGCGGGCCGTGGGCGCTGTGTTCGGCGCCGTTCGCGGACGGTCCGGCGCAGTCGGTGCTGTACGTCGGGCGGTCGCCGGGCGGCGGTGCCGAGCTGCCGGACGGCACCGGGCTGCTCGTCGCCACGCCGGACGGCACCGGGTACCTGATCTGGCGGCACCACCGGTACCGGATCTCCCGGTTCGCCCTCGGCGCGCTGGCTTGGGGTGCGGAGCCGCTGACCGCGGTGGCACCGGCGTTCGTCAACGCTGTCGCGGCGGCGCCGGATCTGGCCGCGCCGTCGCTTCCCGGGCCGGTCGGCGGCCCGTCGAAGGTGCCCGGCACCCGGGTCGGCGAGGTGGTCTTCGAGACCGTGCCGGGCGGTGCGAGGCAGTATGCGGTGGCGCTGGCCGACGGGCTGGCCGCGGTGACGGAACTGCAGGCGGCGCTGCTGCTCGCCGCCTCGGGGACCGGCCAGAACTCGGGGACCGGCCAGAAGGAGCTCACCCCGGCACAGTTCGCCGCGCAGCAGACCGCGGCGCCGCTGATCCCGGCCGGTCCGAACGCGCCGCCCGCGACCCGGCCCGAGCTGGCCCGGCCGCGGTTCGCCGACCGCGGTCTGTGCGCGACCGTCGGCGGTACCCGCGACTCGCTGGCCTACGACGTGCCGGTGTCCGCGTCCGTACCGCGTTCGGCGGGTGCCGGCGCCGGTGCCGGTGTCGGGGCCGCGGCCGGGGCGGGTGCTCTTGCCGGTGCCGATCGGGTGGTCGTCGAGCCGGGCCGGGGTACGGTCGTGTCCGCGCAGCCCGCGCCCGGGGTACCCGGTGCGCTGAGTGTCGTGTCCGAGCTGGGGGTCCGGTACCCGGTACCCGGCCCGGACGTGCTCGCCGTGCTCGGGTACCCCGACGTGACCCCGGTACCGATGCCGTCCGCCCTGGTCGCGTTGCTGCCGGTCGGTCCGGCGCTGGACCCGGCCGCGGCCCGGATCCCGGGTTATCCACAGGCGGGGCATTGAGGGTAGCGGCGCGCTTCGGGAGGCGGTTACGGTCAGGCCCGTCAGTCGCGCGAACAGTCAGAAACGGGGTGACGATCAGTGGCCACGACCCAGGCCCAAGCCGCGGTGATGCGCCAGACCGCGGACAAGTTCGACCAGGTCAACCAGACGTTGCAGACGATGCTCAAGTCCCTGCTCGGCGAGCTGGAGGGCCTGCGCACGCAGTGGCAGGGTGCCGGCGGCCGGTCGTTCGAGCAGGTGAAGATCGCGTGGTCCGAGGACCAGGCGGCGCTGCACCAGGCGCTCGCTGAGACCGCGACCGCGATCCGCACCTCCGGCCAGCAGTACACCGTGTCCGACTCCGCCGCCGCGGACCGGCTCGGCGCCCACCGTGGCGGCGGCCGGCAGCTGCCGCTCTAAAGAATCGGGAGGCTCTTGTCATGAACGACAACGACACGCTCGTCGTCAACTTCGTCGCGTTGCAGAAGGCCACCGCCGACATCCAGAGCGCGCTGAACACGCTGAACACCCAACTCGGCCAGCTGGAGCAGGACGCCGCCCCACTGGTCGCCACCTGGGACGGCGGTGCCCGCGAGGCATACGACGTCCGTCAGGCCCGGTGGAAGCAGTCGTCCGGCGACCTGTCCAACATCCTGCGCGACATCAAGCAGGCGCTGGATGACTCGGCCGTCGATTACCAGCACACCGAGAAGCGCAACACCGGCCTGTTCCAGTAGTCCGGACACCAGCTGCCCCCGGCGACCTCCCGCGCCGGGGGCGGTTGCCGTGTCCAGCCCGCGCCGCGCGATCTGCGCGGCCTCGATCTGCGCGGCCTCGATCTGCGCGGCCTCGATCTGCGCCGTCCGCACCGCCCGATCCGTGCTTCGGCAGTGGGTCTTGGACGCCTGTACCCCCTACAAGGGGTGGGCGCGTCCAAGATCTCGGACTCAAGCCGGGCCGACCGCGATCAGCCGGCGTCTCCGGGGCGCCAACCGCGGGCACTGCCGCGCGGTACGACGGTCGCCACCAGCGCGATCAGGCCCGCGAGCAGCACGGCGCCGAGGGCGAGCAGCAGCGCGGTACCCCGAGCCGGCGCCGTACCCGATCCGCCCGCCGCCCCCGCGGCCGCGGCCCCACCGGCACCGGCACCGACCGCCGGCGCCGGTACCCGAGGACGGGCGCTCGCCACCTGCTCGGTCACCGCCCGGTATGGGTTCAGGATGCCGTACCCGTACTGCGCGCTCGGTCGCCCGCCCGGGGCCGGGTCGGCGGTCGCGAGGATCCGCGCGATCACCTCGTCGGCGTGGATCCCCGGATGGTACTGGCGGATCAGCGCCGCGGTACCCGACACGAACGGCGCCGCGAAGCTCGTACCGTCATACCGCGCCAGCCCCCGCCCCGGCGCATCGGCCACCACGCCCGATCCGGGAGCCACCACGCTGACATATGCGCCGACCTGCGACTGGCTCACCCGCACGCCGTTCTCGTCGATCGCACCGACGCCGATCACGCCGGGGTACCCGGCCGGATAGGACGCCGGATCGGTTACCCCGTCCCGGTGCTGGTTACCGACGGCCGCCACGACAACCACGTCGCGCGCCACGGCGTACCCGACGGCGGCGCGCAGCTGCGGATCGTCCGCGTCCTGGGTCAGCGACAGGTTGATCACCTGCGCATGGTCGGCCGCGTCGCGGATCGCCTTGGCCAGGGCGCCCGGCGGTGCGTCCTGCCCCTGGCCGTGGCCGTTGACGATCTCGTGTTCGGTCACCCGGTACGGCAGGATGCGGGCCTTCGGCGCGACCCCCACGAAATCGGTACCCGCGACCGGGGCGGCGGCGATGATGCTGGCGACCGCGGTGCCGTGCCCGATGCAGTCGCGCCGGCCGGTACCCCCGGGGCGGAGCAGGTCAGCACCGGGCAGCACCGTGCCGGTCAGCTGGGGATTGCCGGCATCGACACCGGAGTCGACAACCGCGACTGTGATCCCGCTGCCATCTGCGGTGCCGGCCAGCCGTCGGAGGTCGTAGCGCGCCTGCGGCCACGGTACCCCCGGCAGCGCTGAACCCGGCGCGGGCGAAGCCGCGCACGCGACCTCTGCCCCGGCGGGCGCCGCGGGCGCCAGCGCAACCGTCGCGAGCAGCGCGAGCGCCATCGCCGACCGGATCACGCGCACGGGCGGATCGTACCGACCCGCCGGTCATCCGGTGGCCCCTCGTCGGCTGCACAACCTACCTTTAGCCTTGTAGGTTAGGTTGCGCCCAGTGTCAGGACCGCGACGTGGTGGAGGGGGTGCCTTTGTGACCGACTGGGAGCCGGCCACGGAGGCCGAGGCTGCGCTCCGCGACGCCCTCCGCGCGGGCGATCAGGAGCTCTACTTCCGCATCCTCTCGCACGTTGAGCTGCTGCTGCCGATGTCGTCGGCCGCGTTGTCCCCACGCGCCGGGACGGGGTGGGGCACCTGGACGAGCGGCGGGCGCACCCACGTGCTCGCCTTCACCTCGCCGCAGGCGATGACCACATGCCTGGCCGAGCACGGCGGCGCCGCGCGTCGGATGGCCTACGCCGACCTCGCCGGCGCCTGGCCCAACCCCGAGTGGTGGCTCGCGATCAATCCAGGGCTACCGATCGAGGGGTACCTGCCGGCGTGGTTCGTCTCCCAGCTCTCCCGGGGCGACGTCCGGTTACCGGGGCGCACGATCGGGGCCCGGGCGCGGGTGGAGGCGGCCGCTGCCGCCCAGGCCGGAGGCACGCCGGTCCCGATGTCCGCGCTCGCCGCCAGCGCCGCGGCGCGGGCGGCGTATGCCCGGTCGGTACCCCCACAGCCCGGCGCACATCAGGCCCCCGACGCCGCACCGCCGCGCAGTGCACCGACCGGCCGCGCCCGGGTACCCGCCCACGCCGCCCCGGAGCCCGAGCCCGAGCACGAACCGCGCCGGTTGACCGCGATACCGCCGCGCCCGGTGCTCCCGTCCCGGACGATGGCACCGCCGCGGGCGCCGACATCTCCGCCACGCACGCCGACACCTCCGGCACCGACACCTCCGCCGCCGGCGCCGACAACACCGCCCCCGCCTCCGCCCGGGGCGCCCGCGTGGCGTCCGGGTATGCCGCTTCCCGTGCGCACCCCGGCCGAACCGGCCGCATCGTTCAACCCGATCGGCCAGGCGCAGCCGCCGGCGCCGCCTTCGCCCGCCCCGACACCGCCCGCCCCGGCACCATCCGTCCCTGCGTCACCCGTACCGGCACCGCCTGCCCCGGCACCATCCGTCCCGGCGTCACCCGCGCCGGCGCCGTCCCCGTCGATCGGCCGGCCCCGGGTCATCGAGGGCGCGATCGTCGAGGAGTCCCGTCCGGCACACGCCGCCGCGCCGAGCCGGCCGGCGTCCAGCGCTCCCGCTGCGCGTCCGGAACCGTACCCGTTGGGTACCGGTGCCGACCCGACGTACGTCATCAGCACCGGCCGCGAGTCCGGGTACCCTCCGCCCCGGGCGGCGACCGTGCCGCCCGTCGATGTCGAGCGCACCCAGCGGGTACCCCCGGCAGAAGCGCTGACCAGACCGGCGGCCCGCGCCGAAACCACGACCCGGGCCGAACCCACGACCCGGTCGGAAACCACGACCCGGGCCGACACGCTCACCGGCAGCCGAGCCGCGACCCGGGCCGCCCGCTCCGGGTACCCCCCGAGCCGCGACCTCGACCTCGACCCCAGCCGCGATGTCGACCCCGGCCGCGATCTCGGCGCCGGGCGGGACCAGACCACCGGCCGGCGCTCCGATGCCGCCCGCACCGATGCCGCCCGCTCCGATGCGGGCTGGCTCGACGCGGCCCGCGCGGAACCCGGCAGGGAATCCGGTCGCGCGCGCGACCGCGCGCCGGCCGCCACCCCGCCGCCCGAACCCGCGACCGACAGATCCGCGACCGACAGATCCGCGACCGACAGGCGCGCGACCGACAGACCCGCCACGGACGAGGCCGCCACCGACAGGCCCGACGAGGCCGACTTCACGCCGGCCAACAACGTGGAGACCGAACTCCTCGCGGCCGCCGGCGACGGCCAGACCGACCACTTCCTGTCCACCCTGCTGCTGGCCAAGGTGCTGATCCCGATCCCACCGAAGGCACCGGCGGGGGTACGGCCCGGCGAGCCCGGCTTCGCCTGGCGCCGGGAGCAGGTCGAGGGGCAGCCGTACATGGTGGTGTTCACCTCGACCGAGCGGATGACCGAGTACCTCGGCGCCGAGACCGACGTCGTGGAGGCGAAGTTCGTGCAGCTGATCAGCGCGTGGCCGGACGAGTCGTGGTCGTTCGCGGTCAACCCGGGTACCCCGGTCGGCGCGACCCTGCCCGGCGTGCAGATCAAGGCGCTGGCGGTGTGGGCGGCCGAGGTCGGGCTGACCGACCAGCCGGCCGTCGAGGAGGGGCAGCCCGAGATGCCGGTTGCCGGTACCGAGCCGGAGCCGGCCCAGCGACCGGTCGTCATGCAGAAGGCGATCAGCGCGGCGCAGGTGCGGTACTACCTGGACCGCGGGTACGACCGGGTGTCCGGGTTCGTGCAGCGGGCCAGCGAGGTGGAGCACCTCACCACGCCGGGCCAGCTCTACGAGGCGCTCGGCCTCGGGTACCCGCAGTCGCCGTTCACCCACGACGCCGACGAGATCTACCTGCTGCGCTGGACCGCATACCGTCCCGACCTGTACCGCATCCCGTTCGGCGGCCGCGACGAGACCTCGATGCGCGCCATGCAGGGCTGGGTGATCGAGCGCGGGCCGTTCCGCGGCAACGGGTTCGCCCCCGGCGAGACCAACGACGTGATCGCCGAGTTCAAGGTGGACAGTGCCCGGCTGCCGCACGGTGCGCAGATGTGGCGGATGCGCCGCGGCCGGAAGGAGACGCTGGTCGCGATGCTGGACGCGGACGGTCCGCGGTGGCGGCCGGTCGGTGCCGACAACGAGGCGGCGGAGCTGGACTGATGCGCGACGGGTACGTGGGCTCGTGGCGGGGCGAGGAGTACGAGGTCAGCCCCGAAGGCGAGGAGATGCGGCTGTACGCCACCGAGCCGCGCGACGGGTTCGAGGAGATCCGGCCCGGCCGGTGGCGGCGGATCGTCCCGGCCGACGAGGTCACCGACTTCGCCTACGTGCGCACCAGTTGCATGTGGCGCGGCGAGCCGTTCATCGTGCTGGGCGAGCACGAGACCTGGATGCGGCTGGAGTACACCGGCGGCAGGGCGCCGGTGGCGGCGAGCCTGCGGCTGGAGGAGTTCGACTACGGCGTGTACCAGGGCTGGGCGCCGACCACCGAGGTCAGCGACATCCGCGAGTATCGGGTCTGAGCGGCTAAACCCCCTTCGCCCAGCGGAGGATCTCGCCGGTCACCAGGTCGGGCGCCTCGACGTGCGGGAAGTGGCCGACCTCGTCGAGCAGCCGCCACTCGTACGGCGCGACGACGTACCGGCCGGAACCCTGCGCGGTGCGCGGCAGCAGCGCGGTGTCCTGCGCGCCGTGCAGGTGCAGCGTCGGTGCGGTGATCGGCTGCTGGAGGAGCTTGACGAAGCGGTACCCGTGCAGCCGCAGCACCGACCGGAACGCCCACCGGTACCCTTCGAGTGCGCAGAACGACGCCTGCCGGATCTGCATCGCGGTGCGGCAGCGCCGCTCGTAATCGGCGAAGTCCGGCCCGGTGACCCAGGCCCGGCCGCCCCACTGCCGCAGGTACCGCCCGATGAGCGCGGCGTCGTCGCGGGTCAGCACGTGCTCGTACCGCGGGATCTGGAACTTCAGCATCGGCCCCGCGGCGGCGAGTTGACCGCGCGGGTCGGCGAACAGCGCGGCGCGCAGCCGCAGCGGATGCGCGGCGCTGGTGATCACGAGCCGGCGGACCAGCTTGGGGTGGAACGCCGCGGTGGTCCACGCCATCGAGCCGCCGAACCCGGCCCCGACCAGGACCGCGGACCGTTCGCCCAGCGCCCGGATCAACCCCGCCACGTCGCCGGCCATCGTGTACCCGTCGTACCCGCGGGGCGGCTTGTCGCTGGCGCCGTACCCGCGCAGGTCGATCGCGACCGCCCGGAACCCGGCCCCGGCGACGATGCGTAACTGGTGCTGCCACGCCCACCAGAACTCGGGGAAGCCGTGCAGGAACAGCACCATCGGCCCGGTACCGGCTTCGACGACGTGGAAGCGGCTTCCGTTGGCGCTCACGAACCGGTGATTCCACGGTCCGTCGAAGAGGACGGAGGATTCGTCCGCCGGGGGGCTCATGGTGACCAGCGTAGGGTGGTGACAATGGTTGCGTGCACCGCGAACCGCGAGTTCAGGGTCGTCTCCGGGAGAATGCCCGAGATGATCGTCGTGGTGTACTGTGCGTGACCACGTTGACGCGCAGCAAGATCCGGTTTACCGTTCCGATAACTGTTAGGAAGGCTGCCGGTTGGGGGGAACGGTCTTGACCCACCTTGCCGGCTCGTCGCGCCTGCTGCGCGCGATGAACGAGATCGCGGCGCTGTCCCACCTGCTCGACCGGGGCGAGCTGACCCGGGCCGACCTGCGCGAGCTGACCGGCCTGTCGAAGCCGACCATCTCCGAGGCGGTACGCCGGCTCACCGACGCCGGCCTGGTCGTCGTCGTCGGCCACGTCAGCGCGGGACCCGGCCCCAACGCCGAGGTGTACGCGGCCAACCCGCGCGCCGCCCACGTGATCGCGGTGTCCGTGCGGGACACCTTCATGGGCCACTCGCCGTCCCTCGCGGCGGCCGTCTGCGCTCGGCCGGCTCGACGCACCGGTCGACTTCCAGCGCACCGACCCGGTCGAGGCGGTGGCCGGCATGGTCGACCGGCTGCGTACCGAGGTCGACGGCATCGGGTACGTGCAGATCGGGGTCGCCGGCTCCTACGACGCGCGGTCCGGGATCATCCACCACGTCGACGTACCCGGCTGGGGCCGGCCCGGCCTGGTCGCCGAACTCGGCGAGCGGATCGGCCTGCGGGTCGCCGTCGACAACGATGTCAACCTGGCCGCCGTCGCGGAACGCCGGCGCGGCGTGGCCGCCGACGCCGAGGGCTTCGCGCTGCTGTGGCTCGGCGAGGGCCTGGGCCTCGCCATCGACCTGGGCGGCACGCTGCTGCGCGGCGCGCGGGGCGGGGCCGGCGAGATCGGGTACATGCCGCTGTACAGCCTGGACGGCGAGCGGCGGGCCGACCTGCAGGACCTGATCGGTGGCGAGGCGGTGCTGGAACTCGCGGCGCAGCACGGGGTACCCGGCAAGACCCCCGCCGATGCCGTCCTGGTGGGCGGTCCTTCCTCGACGGGCTCGCCGAGCGCATCGCGGTCGGGCTGTCCGCGGTGGTCGCCGTGCTCGACCCGCCGCTGGTGGTACTCGGTGGGCAGATCGCCCAGGCCGGGGGAGTACCGCTCCGTGACGCGGTACGGGCCGCGATGGAGGCCAACGCGCCGCTGGAGACGACCGTCGAGATCACCGCGGTGTCCGACGATCCGGTACTGCTCGGCGGCCTCGACTCGGGCCTCGCCGCGGTACGCGAGATCCTGCTCACCTCCCTGCGCAGCTAGCCTGTCCCGACGGGGACCATGGCGGTACCGGACGGGGAGGATCTGCTGGCGCTCCTCGACGGGCTCGGCGTCGCGAACGCGGTCCTCGTCGGTCTCTCCCTCGGCGCGCGTACCTCGCTCGACTTCACGCTCACCCACCCCGGCCGGGTCGACGGGCTGGTCCTCGCCGGCCCGGGGATGAGCGGTATGACGATCACCGATCCGTTCATCCGTGCCGAGGCCACCCGGACGATGGCCGCCCTCAAGGCCGGCGACCTGCCCGGCTTCGTGGACGGGTTCCTGCGGCAGTGGGTGGACGGGCCGCGGCGGGCACCGTCCGAAGTGGACGCCGGGATCCGCGAGCGCTGCCGGGAGATGGCGATGCGGACCGCCGTCGCGCACCGCAGGGGAGACGCGGAGTGGATCGAGGCCGGTGCCGCGGACCGGCTCGGCGAGCTGCGGGTACCGCTCGTGGCGCTGCTCGGCGACCTCGACTCGGTGGACATCGAGCGGGTCGTCGACGCGCTGGCGGCGACGGTACCCGGTGCCCGGAAGGTACCCGTCCCCGGCGCCGGACACATGGTCAACCTGGAACAGCCCGCCGTGTTCAACCGCGAGCTGCTCGGCTAGCTCAGTCCTCGTCGGCCTTCGAGGTCTGCATGCCGGTCTGGATCAGGTCCATGACCGCCGAGTCCTGCAGCGTCGTGACGTCACCCAGGGAACGGTTCTCCGCCACGTCGCGCAGCAGCCGCCGCATGATCTTCCCGGACCGCGTCTTCGGCAGCTCCGGTACCAGCATGATCTGGCGTGGCTTGCAGATCGGGCCGAGCGTACTGGCGACGTGGTCGCGCAGCTCGTTGACCAGCGCGTCACCGGGCTCCACCCCGCCGCGCAGGATGACGAACGCGACGATCGCCTGCCCGGTCGTCGGGTCGGTCGCGCCGACCACCGCGGACTCGGCCACCTTCGGGTGGCTGACCAGCGCCGACTCCACCTCGGTCGTGGAGATGTTGTGGCCGGACACGAGCATCACGTCGTCGACCCGGCCGAGCAGCCAGAGGTCGCCGTCTTCATCCCGCTTGGCACCGTCGCCGGCGAAGTAGCTCCAGTCGTCACCGTGGCCGGCGCCGGCACCGAAGCGGGACCAGTAGGTGTCGATGAAGCGCTGGTCGTCACCCCAGATCGTGCGCAGCATGGCCGGCCACGGCTCGCGCAGGACGAGGTACCCGCCGCCGCCCTTCGGCACGCTGGTGCCGCTGTCGTCCACCACGTCGGCCACGATCCCGGGCAGCGGCTGGGTGGCCGAACCCGGCTTCGTCACGGTGACCCCGGGCAGCGGCGAGATCATGATGCCCCCGGTCTCCGTCTGCCACCAGGTGTCGACGACCGGCGTGGCGTCGCGCCCGATGTTGTGCCGGTACCAGATCCACGCCTCCGGGTTGATCGGCTCGCCGACGGTGCCGAGCAGGCGCAGCGAGGACAGGTCGAACTTGGCCGGGATGTCCTCGCCCCACTTCATCATCGTGCGGATCAGGGTCGGCGCGGTGTAGATGATCGTCACGCCGTACTTCTGCACGATCTCCCAGAACCGGCCGCGGTGCGGGGTGTCCGGGGTGCCCTCGTACATGACCTCGGTGGCACCGTTGGACAGCGGGCCGTACACGATGTAGGAGTGGCCGGTGACCCAGCCGATGTCGGCGGTGCACCAGTACACGTCGGTGTCCGGCTTGAGGTCGAAGACCGCGTGGTGGGTGTAGCTGACCTGGGTGAGGAACCCGCCGGTGGTGTGCAGGATGCCCTTGGGCTTCGCCGTGGTACCGCTGGTGTAGAGGATGAACAGCGGGTGCTCGGCGTCGAAGGGCTCGGCGACGTGCTCGGCGCTCGCGGTCTCGACGGTGTCGTGCCACCACAGGTCGCGGCCGTCGGTCCAGTCGACGTCCTGCCCGGTGCGCCGGACCACCAGCACGTGCTCGATGCTCGGGCAGCGGGCGACCGCCTCGTCGACGGTCGGCTTGAGGGCGCTCGGGTTGCCGCGGCGGTACCCGCCGTCGGCGGTGATCACGACCTTGGCGTCGGCGTCCTGGATGCGGCCGGACAGCGAGTCGACCGAGAAGCCGCCGAACACGACACTGTGCGGCGCACCGATCCGCGCGCAGGCGAGCATCGCGACGACCGCCTCCGGGATCATCGGCAGGTAGATCGCCACCCGGTCGCCGGCCCGGACGCCGAGCCCGGTCAACGCGTTGGCCGCCTGGCACACGGACCGATGGAGATCACTGTAGGTAATCGTCCGTGTGTCGCCGGGCTCGCCTTCCCAGTGCAGCGCCACCTTGTCGCCGCGGCCGGCCTCCAGGTGCCGGTCCAGGCAGTTGTACGCCACGTTGATGCGGCCGCCGACGAACCACTTCGCGAACGGCGGCTTCGACCAGTCCAGTACCTCGGCCCAGGGCGTTGCCCAGGACAGCCGCCGCGCCTGCTCGCTCCAGAATTCGAGGCGGTCGGCGGCCGCCCGCTCGTACGCCTCCGACGTCACGTTCGCGGCCGCGGCCAGATCCGCCGGCGGCTCGAAGCGGCGTGTCTCTTGAAGCAGGTTCTCCAGCGTCTCGCTCATGGGTCGAGCCCCCTCATCGTTCGTCAGCCCTCGGTCAACATCTTGCCGTTTCCGGCGGGTTGCAAACAGGCCTGCGCATCCATTGCGCAGTCTTGCGCACCGGTGTGGTCCCTTGGACGGCGCCCCCGGCGCCAGCTACTGTGTGTCACCGTGACGGAGTTACCCCTCGAGACCGAGGACGGCTCGTTCGCCGGCTCAGCGGTCGCCGCGCTCGCCCCGCTGCTCGATCTCGCCGACGTGCGCTCCGCGCTGCACGACGCGCGGTCGGCGGTCGACGAGGCGTTCGGCGACCCGGCGCTGCGCCGCTCCGGCGGTCAGGTCGCGGTCGAGATGAGCCTGCGGTCCGCGGTGGCCAGCGCCGCGCTGGAGGGGCACCGGCACGAGGTGGACGAGGTACGCGCGGGGACCGTCACCGATCCGGTCGTGCAGGGCGCGCTGCGCGTGGCCCGCGAGGCCGAGGGGATGGCGTCGCTGTGGCCGAAGGTACCGCGCCAGGTGCTGGCCCGGGTGCACGTGCTGGCCGGGCGGGACGTGGTCGCCGACGACACGCTGGGCCGACCGGTCAACCCCGAGGTGGTACCCCGGCTGTCCGGCGTGCTGTCGCTGGTGGCCGGCATGTCGACGGTACCGACGCTGCTGCTGGCTTCGATCGTGCACGGTGAGCTGCTCGCGTTGCGGCCCTTCGCGGGCCCGTCCGGGGTCGTGGCCCGGGCGGCGGCCCGGCTGACCCTGATCGCCGGCGGCCTGGACCCGCGCGGCCTGCTCGCCCCGGAGATCGGCCACCTCGCGCGGGAGCCGGAGTACCTGGGTGCGGCGAACGCGTTCGCGACGGGTACCCGTGACGGCGTCCGCGCCTGGATCAAGCACTGCGCCACTGCGGTTGAGCTGGCCGCCGCGGCTACCCGGAGCGCTGGCTGAGCCGGCGGATCGCCTCCCGGGCGGGCATCGCGCGGTCGACCGACTCCGGGTCGGCGGCGGCCAGTTCGCCGGCGGTGATCTGCCGGTACACCTCGGCGAAGCCCTCGAACAGCGCGGCCGGCAGCCCGGCGGCGTGCTGGGTACGCGCGATCTCCTCGAACTCCGGCACGAACCGGGCCGCCTTGGTGGCCGCGACCACGACGCTGCGGGTCGGGTCCGCGAGGCCCGCCTCGGCGAGGTCGGCGAGCACCTCGTCGAGTACCCCGTGCTGCGCGGCCGTGCGCATCGCCTGCATGAACAGCCCGGTCATGCCCTTGTAGACGCTGGCCGTGCACATCTTGAGCGCGCTGGCGGTACCCGCGCCGCCGGGCAGGACGATCGGCCGGACGTGCCGCCACGGCAGCCCCGCCACGTCACCGGCCCGGTCCCCGCTGAGGTAGATCCGGGCGCCGGGCCGGACCGTGGGCGGGCCGCCGGAGATCGAACCGTCGACGAAGTCCGTGGCGGCCAGGGTACCCGCGATGTCGTCCACAGTGGACGGTGCGATCGCGTTGAGGTCGGCGACCAGCGGGCGCCGGCCGGTGCGGTCGAGCGCGGCGGCCAGCTCGCCGGCCGCGTCGCGTGCGGCGGCGGGCGGCGTCACGACGAGTACCGTGTCGGCGACCTCGACCACCGCGTCCAGTGAGTCCAGCGGCTCCAGCCCGGCCTCGGCGGCGAGCCTTGCGGTGCGGGCGGAGCGCCCGGCCAGCGTCGTCACGACGCGGGCGCCGCCCTCGCGCAGTGCCCACCCGAGACCCGCGCCCATGTGCCCGGCGCCGTGCATGCCGACCGTCGTCATGGTGATGATGATGCCGCCCGGTCGATGGATGCGGCAGCCCGTACACGTGGACGGCGCCTCACTCGGAGGCGCCGTCATCACACGTCCGCCGGGTTACCAGGCGTGCACCTTGTCGTTGTCAGCGGTCCTCGCGGTGCCGCTGCAACGTGCCTCCCGCGGCTGGTCGCGCGTGGGTGCCCGGTGGCTGTGTGCCGAGCCCGAAGGCCCGCTATCCCTTTCTACGCCGGTTGCGCGGCGGACGCCAGGCCTCTCGGCGATTGTGTGACGGCCGTGGGTAATGGGGCCGTTCAGGTAGGGACTTGGCACATCGGAACCTTGACTCAGGTGACGGTTCGCGACTTCCGATGCCTGCCGTACCAGAACAGCCCGATCGCCACGATCGCACCGAAGGCGACCGCGGCCGCGGCGACCGGTACCGCCGGCCGGTCGCGCAGCCGCCGGCCGAGCGGGATCGGGTGGCGGAACTCCAGCAACGGCCAGCCGCGCTCGACCGCGGTGCGGCGCAGCCCCCGGTCGGCGTTGACCGCTGTCGGGTGCCCGACGGCGGCGAGCAGCGGGACGTCGCTGACCGAGTCGGAGTAGGCGTAGGACTCCGCCAGGTCGTACCCGCGCCGCTCGGCCATCTCCCGGACGGCCGCGACCTTCTGCTCTCCCGCGGCGTAGAAGGACACCTCGCCGGTGTACCGACCGTCCACGACGACCATCCGGGTCGCGATGACGTCGGTGGCGCCGAGGAGTTCGCCGATCGGTCGGACCATCTCGTCGCCGGAGGCCGAGACCAGTACCACGTCGCGTCCGGCGGCTCGATGTTCTTCGATCAGGGCGGCGGCCTCGGCGTACACGTACGGGTGGATCAGTTCATGCAGCGTCTCGTTGACGATCTGCCGGACTTGTTCGACTTTCCAGCCCTTGCATAATTTCGCGATGTAGTCGCGGATACGGGCCATCTGAACCTCGTCCGCGCCGCCGATCTTGTAGACCAGCTGGGCGTAGGCCGCCTTGAATACGTCACGCCTTGTTATCAGGCCGTCGCGGAAGAACGGCCGCCCGAAGGCAAGGGCGCTCGACTTGGCGATGACGGTTTTGTCGAGGTCGAAGAAGGCGGCGCTGTGGCCCACGGGCGGAAAGTCTAGCTGTAGCAAGCGACCCGGCGGTGCCGGACGCGGCCGCGCAGGGTGATCGGGTACCCGGATGACCCGGGTCGGCTGATGATCCGGTACACCGGCGCCGATTTCCTGTCGGGATATGGCTCTCCGCCACTCGACGTCTACCGGCTGATTCAGGCATGCTTAGGTGACGCTGTGATTGACGTCAGACAAGACGCGTCAGTTGCGAGCGGCACAGCCCTCGGCGGTTGCACCCCCCGTAGCCGCTGAGTGGGTTCGGCTCGACCCCCCCGGAGCCGGACCCGCCGACGACCCCCGTCACCCCCCCGACGGGGGTCGTCCCCTCTTCTGCCACCGGTTTCCGGCCGTGCGCGGCCGCGGCTGGGTGCCATGCGGCGGCTGGGTGCCATGCGGCGGCTGGATCTTGGACGCCTGCACCCCCTGGAAGGGCGACAGACGTCCAAGATCTTCGAGCGGGCGGTTCGCCCGCCGGGGCGGTGTGTCCCTACATAGCAGATCAACTCGGTACCGGTACCCGTCGTGCACAGGCACCCTCGCCATCCACAGATCGGGCAGTTGAGCCTGCGGCGGCGCGGCCCGGCGGTCCAGGGTGTCCGGGTCAGGTTCCACCCGACCTTCGCCAGCCGCCCTTCACCCGTCCGAACCGGAGACCGCCGTGGCCCGTACCGTCCAGCTCGGCACGTCCGAGCCCGCCCGCCATCCGCTCGTGGTGACCGCCGACCCGGAACTGCTCGACGACCTGGTACGGGTCGCCGCCGACGTGGGCGTGCTCATCGACGTCGCGCCCGATCCCGCGGCTGCACGGCCGTGGTACGGGCGGGCGCCGCTGGTACTGGTCGGGATCGACGCGGCGGCCGCGTGTCTGCGGGCACGGCTGGGCCGCCGGCCGGCGCTGGTACTCGTCGGCCGGCACGCGGGCACCGGGCCACCGGACTGGCCGGAGGCCGACCAACTCGGCGTCGAGCACGTGGTGGCGCTGCCGGCCGGCGAGAGCTGGCTCGCCACCCGGCTGCGCAAGCTCTCCGACGGTGCGCCGGCCGGGCAGGTGGTGGCCGTCCTGGGCGGCCGCGGCGGCGCGGGTGCGAGCGTGTTCGCCACCGGTCTCGCGGTGACCGCGGCGCGGGCCGGGTGGCGCACGCTGCTCATCGACGCCGATCCGCTGGGCGGCGGGGTGGACCTGGTACTGGGCTGGGAAACGCTGGACGGACTGCGCTGGCCGGCGCTGTCGGCGGCCAGCGGCCGGGTGAGCCCGCCCGCACTCGTCGACGCGCTGCCGCAACGCGGGGAACTCGTCGTCCTTTCCTGGGACCGCGGCGAGGTGGTCGAGGTACCGGCCGAGGCCATGGCCACCGCCCTGGACGCCGGCCGGCGGGGACGGGATCTGGTGATCGTGGACCTGCCGCGCCGGCTGGACGACGCGTCGCTGCTCGCACTGGGTACCGCCGACCGTGGGTACCTCGTCGTGCCGGCCGAGTTGCGGGCCTGCGCCGCCGCGGCCCGGGTCGCCACCGTGGCCGGACCGCACTGCCCGTCGCTCGCGGCCGTGGTGCGCGGACCGGCGCCGGGCGGCCTGCGCGCGAAGGACGTGGCACAGGCGATCGGCATACCGCTGGCCGGAACGCTGCGCGCCGAGCCTCGGCTGGCCGCCGGGCTGGAGCGCGGTGAGCCACCCGCCCGCGACGGCGCGGGTCCGCTCGCGGCGTTGTGCCAGCGGATCCTCGACGAGTTGGGTGCGGCGGCGTCGCGGAGTCTGGCATGAGCGTCCTGCCGCTCGCCGAACGGATCCGGGACGAGTTTCCGGCGGCCGGGCCGCTGACGCCGTTGCTCGCCGATCCGGCCGTGACCGACGTGCTGGTCAACGGCCGGCACGTGTGGGTGGACCGGGGCGCCGGCCTGGTGCGCGCCGCGGTACCGGTCGGCACGCCCGAAGACGTCCGCCGGCTCGCCCAGCGCCTGGTCGCGGCCGCGGGGCGGCGGCTGGACGAGGGCTGTCCGTTCGCCGACGCGCGGCTGCCCGACGGTACCCGGCTGCATGCGGTGCTGCCGCCGATCGCGGTCGACGGCCCGTACCTGTCGCTGCGCACCTTCCGGCAGCGCGCCTTCGCGCTCGGCGAGCTGGTGGCCGGCGGCACGGTGTCCGCCGCCGGTGCGGAGATCCTCGATGCGATCGTCGCCGCCCGGCTCGCCTACCTGGTGACCGGCGGCACCGGGGCGGGCAAGACGACGGTACTGGCGACGCTGCTCGGGCTGGTACCTCGCGACGAACGGATCGTGCTGGTGGAAGACGCCGCCGAGCTGCGTCCGGCGCATCCGCACGTGGTCGCCCTGCAGGCGCGGACGTCCAATGTGGAGGGTGCAGGCGAGGTCGGGCTGCGGTCGCTGGTACGGCAGGCGCTGCGGATGCGACCGGACCGGCTGGTGATCGGCGAATGCCGCGGTACCGAGGTCGTCGACCTGCTCGGCGCGCTGAACACCGGGCACGAGGGCGGCGCCGGTACCCTGCACGCCAACAACCCCGGCGACGTGCCCGCCCGGCTCGAAGCGCTCGGGCTGCTCGGTGGGGTACCCCGCGCGGCGCTGCACGCGCAGCTCGCCGCCGCGCTCCAGGTCGTTGTGCACCTGTGCCGGACAGCGCAGCGGGGACGCGTGGTCGAGCAGGTCTGCCTGCTGCTGCCGGACAGCCGGCGAGGGCTGGTCGTCGCGGTACCGGCCTGGCACCACGCCGACGGGGCCGGCCCCGCGGCGGCTGCGCTCGCCGCACTGGTCCACCGCCGGGGGATACCGGTACCGCCCGGGTTGGGTGGCCGGCCGTGAGCGGCATCCGCTGGCTACGCCGGCTCCGGCCGGCCCCGAACAGGTTGCGCACGCGCCGGCGGCTTCGTGGCCTACGGCCGGTCGGGCGGCGACCGCGGTCCGCGGTCGTGCTCCGCCGGCCCCGGCTCATGGTCGCAGTCGTGGCCGCCGCCGCCGGGATCGTCGCCGGACTCCTCGCCGGGCCGGTCGCCGGCGTGGCCGCGGCGGTGTACGCCGCGGTCACAGCCGGGTTCTGGCAGCGGCACCGGGAAGCTCGGGCCAGGCTGCGGGCCCGCGACCGGGCGCTCGACGCCCTCGCCGCGCTCGCCGCCGACCTGCGCGCCGGCCTGCCGCCTCAGGTGGCCCGGTCGGCGGTCGCGACGCTGATCGACGCGGTACCGCTCGTCCGCGACCGGGTCGCCGCCGCCGCACACGTGGCCGACCGGACGGGTGCGCCGCTGGCGGACCTGCTCGACCGGCTGGAGGTCGACCTGCGCGGGCTGGAGCGGGTACGGCTGACCGCGGCCGCGCACGCCGCCGGTACCCGCGCCACGGCCGCACTGCTCGCTGCTCTGCCGCTGGCCGGCATCGGGGTCGGGTACGGGATGGGCGCCGACCCGGTACACGTGCTTCTGCACACCCGGCCCGGTGCGGGTTGCGTCGCCGTCGCGGTACTGCTCCAGCTCGCCGGCCTGGGTTGGACGGGCCGGCTGAGCCGGGTCGGCGGTACCCCGCGATGAGGCGCCGGCGCTTCGTGGCAGCCGTCGGCGGGTTCGCGGTCGCGGTGCTCGTCGGCGGCTGGCCCGGCCCGGTCGCGGGGTTGGTGACCGTGGTGCTCCTCGACCGGTACCTCGGCCGGCTGGAACCCGCCGAGCAGCGCCGCGAACGGGAGGCGGCGGCGCTGGACCTGCCGTACGCGGCTGACCTGCTCGCCGCCGCCCTGCGTGCCGGGCTGCCGACCGACCGCGCGGTTCGGGAGGTCGCCGAGGCGCTGGGTGGGCCGGTCGGCACCCGGCTGGGACGCGTCGCGGGGTCGTTGAGCCTGGGGCTGGCACCGGTACCGGCCTGGCGACCGGTACAGGACCTGCCAGCGGGTACCCGGCTGGCCGCGGCGGTCGCCCGCAGCGCCGACTCGGGTGCCGCGCTCGCCGGGGCGTTCGGCCGGGTCGCCGACGACCTCCGTGCCGCCCGCCTCGCCGCAGCGGAGGCCGCCGCGCAGCGGGCCGGCGTGTTTCTCGTGCTGCCGCTGGGCCTGTGTTTCCTGCCCGCCTTCATCGTCGCCGGCGTGCTGCCGGTGATCGTCGCCGTACTCGGCGACGTCCTCCATTGAGTCGCTGGGAGTTCTCATGAGACGAGTACTGCGCCGCCTGCGCGGCGATGCCGGGATGAGCACGGCCGAGTACGCGGTCGGCACGCTCGCCGCGGTCGGCTTCGCCGCGGTGCTACTCAAGGTGCTGACCTCGGCACATGTCCAGGCCGCACTGGGCCATCTGATCGACCGGGCACTCAATTGAGCCGTGACCGCGGTTCGACCACGGCCGAACTCGCCGTGGGCCTGCCGGCGCTGGTGTTCCTGCTGCTGTTCGCGTTGGGCGCGGTAAATGCGGTACTGGCCCGGATGCAGTGCGTGGACGCGGCCCGCGATGCGGTGCTGGCCACCGCCCGAGGTGGCGACGGTACCGGGGTCGGTCAGCACCGCGCGCCGACGGGCGCGACGGTGGCGGTGCGGCTGGACGGCGACCGGGCGACCGCGACGGTACGGGTGACCGTGCACCCGCTCGGGCCGCATCTGCCCAGCGTGACGGTGTCCGGCAGCGCGGTCGCCGACCTGGAACCGTCGGGCGGGCCGCCATGAGTCCGGATCGTGGCTCGGCTTCCATCTGGCTGCTCGCTGTCGGGTTCGTGGTCGTGTCCGTCGGTACCGCGGCGGCGCTCGTCGGTGTCGCGCGCACCGACCGGCACCGCGCCCAGGCAGCGGCTGATCTCGGTGCGCTGGCCGGTGCCCGGTACGCGATCGCGGGCACGGGTACCGCCTGCGCGCGGGCCGGCGAGATCGTCAGCGCCAACGGTGCCCGGCTGCTCGACTGCCGGCTGGAGGGGCTCGACCTGGTGGTGACCGCCGGAGTCGGACCGGCGCGGGCAGCGGCACGCGCCGGCCCGGTGCCGGGCTGAGCGGACCGCTCCGGTGGCGGCTGCCCCGGGCCGGGCAACCCGGCGGCCGCCGCGGACGCCGCCGCGGACGGCGGCTACCGGCTCCGGCGGGCGGCCGGTACCGGCTCCCGCCGGCGGCGGTCCGGCCGAGGCCGCGCCGGCCGCCCTCGGCGAGCCCGATGTCCGGCCGGCAGCCGTACCGAAGGTGTGCCCCACTCTCCCGTCCGTGCGATGGTTAGATGCCTGAGGAGGAGGTCCGCATGGAACTGTCGCTGTCGACCCGAACCGTGGCTGGCCACAAGGTGCTCGAGGTCGGTGGGGAGATCGACGTGTACACCGCGCCGCAACTGCGCGAGCATCTGATAGCGCTGGTCGAGGGCGGGGATCGGCAGGTCGTGGTGGACCTCGGTCGGGTGGAGTTCCTGGATTCCACGGGTCTGGGCGTTCTGGTGGGCGCCCTCAAACGGCTGCGCGGGGTGGACGGCGAGCTGAGCCTGGTGTGCGCGCAGGAGCGCCTGCTGAAGATCTTCCGGATCACCGGCCTGGACCGGGTGTTCACCCTGTACGGGACGGTCGAGGCTGCCACGGCCGGCGGTGAGGGTGCCTCCGGTGCGCCCGCGGCCACGGCTGGCTGAGGTTGCGGATGCCGACGGTACGGCTGTCGTTCTCTCCCGCCGCGGCACACGTAAGGACCGCCCGGCTGGTCGGCGTCGCCGTGGCCAGGCGGGCCGGTGTGGCCACCGAACTGTTCGACGAGATCAGGTTGGCGATCGGGGAGGCGTGCTCCCGGGCGGTTGCCCTGCACCGCGAGCACAACATCCCCGACCTGGTCGAGGTGGCGCTCGTGGACGGCGACCGGTTCACGGTACGGGTGACCGACCGGGCACCGATCGACGCCGGGCTCGGGCCGGTACTGCCGGATCCGCCCGACCCGGTGGCACTGCTCGACGATCCGACCGTCCAACTGCCGGTCGGTGACCCGTCGGGAGAAGAGGCGGTAGCGGTCGGGATGCGCCTGGCGTTGTTGATCGGCATCGTCGACGACCTGTCGGTGCGCCCGGTCGAGGCGGGACCCGGTACCGAGGTGCTGATGTCCTGGCCGACCAAGCACGGGCGCAACGGCGGCGCCGCCATGCGGATGAGCGGGCAGCGGTAGGGCAGGGAAGCTGAGCCGCTCACCGGGTACGCGGTGTGAACGCCCGATCAGGGGCCGGCTAGAGTACCCGGGTTATCTACTACGCCCTTGCCCGGGGTTTGCCGAGCCGGGGCGCGGCTACTCCTCGCAGGGAGTTCGCCTCGCCGATTCGATGGGCGACGGCGGTGGATCAGTACAGGAGGACATAGATGTCCGGGGCGTCGTTCGCGGCTAGCGAGCTGTCCCTTACCGGTGTTCATTTCACCTACGTCATCGTCGCGGCAGCGATCGCGCTGGTGGCGTTGGGCTTCGCGGGCGGCCTGGTCAGGACGGTACTCGCGACCGGTAAAGGTACCCAGAAAATGCAGGACATCGCCGGGGCGGTGCAGGAGGGTGCCAGCGCGTACCTTTTGCGTCAGTTCAAGACCCTCGGCGTATTCGTGGTCATCGCGGTCGTGCTGCTGTTCCTGCTGCCCGTGAACGAGGGCGGTGCGTCAGTCAAGATCGGCCGGTCGGTCTTCTTCGTGGTCGGTGCGGTGTTCAGCGCGTTCATCGGTGGGGCCGGCATGGCGCTGGCCACCCGGGCGAACCTGCGCGTCGCAGCGGCCGCGAACACCGGCGAGGGCAGCCGCGAGCGGGCGATGCAGATCGCCTTCCGGACCGGCGGCGTGGTCGGCTTCCTCACCGTCGGGCTCGGCCTGCTCGGCGCGGCCGTGGTCGTGCTGATCTACAAGGGCGACGCCCCGACGGTACTGGAGGGCTTCGGCTTCGGTGCCGCACTGCTCGCGATGTTCATGCGGGTCGGCGGCGGCATCTTCACCAAGGCCGCCGACGTCGGCGCCGACCTGGTCGGCAAGATCGAGCAGGGCATCCCGGAGGACGACCCGCGCAACGCCGCGACGATCGCCGACAACGTGGGCGACAACGTCGGCGACTGCGCCGGTATGGCGGCCGACCTGTTCGAGTCGTACGCCGTGACGCTGGTCGCCGCGCTGATCCTGGGCAAGGCCGCGTTCGGCGAGCAGGGCCTGGTGTTCCCGCTGATCGTGCCGACCATCGGGGCGGTCACCGCGATCGTCGGCGTGTTCATCACCCGGCTGCGCCGGTCCGACCGCACCGGCCTGACCGCGATCAACCGCGCGTTCTACATCTCCGCCGCGATCTCGGCGGTACTCGTCGCGATCGCCGCCTTCGCCTACCTGCCCGCCACGTTCGGCCAGCTCAACGCGTCGCCGCTGGCCGACCAGACGCGCAACCCGCGGGTGATCGCGATCGTCGCGGTCGTCATCGGCATCGTGCTGGCCGCCATCATCCAGGCGCTGACCGGGTACTTCACCGAACCGGGGCGGCGTCCGGTACAGGACATCGGCAAGACCTCGTTGACCGGGCCGGCGACCGTCATCCTGTCCGGCATCTCGGTCGGGTACGAGTCGGCGGTGTACTCGGCGCTCGTCATCGCCGCGGGGGTGTACGGCGCCTTCCTGCTCGGCGGCGGCTCGATCGTGCTGTCGCTGTTCGCGGTGGCGCTGGCCGGTACCGGTCTGCTGACCACGGTCGGCGTGATCGTGGCGATGGACACCTTCGGCCCGATCTCCGACAACGCGCAGGGCATCGCCGAGATGTCCGGCGACATCGACGAGGCCGGCGCCCGGGTGCTGACCGACCTCGACGCGGTCGGCAACACCACCAAGGCGATCACCAAGGGCATCGCGATCGCCACCGCGGTACTCGCGGCGACCGCGCTGTTCGGCTCCTACACCGACACCGTCGGGGCGGCGCTCGTCAAGGCCGGCACCGGCGCCGGCCAGCTCGGGGCGGTACTGGGTGACCTGCTCAACCTGTCCAACCCGCGCAGCCTGGTCGGCCTGATCATCGGTGCGGCCGTGGTGTTCCTCTTCTCCGGCCTGGCGATCAACGCGGTGTCCCGCTCCGCGGGTGCCGTGGTGTTCGAGGTGCGCCGGCAGTTCCGGGAATTCCCCGGGATCATGGATGGCACCCAGCGGCCGGAGTACGGCCGGGTGGTCGACATCTGCACCCGGGACGCCCAGCGCGAGCTGATCACCCCGGGCCTGCTTGCGGTGATGGCGCCGATCGCGGTCGGCTTCGGGCTCGGCGTCGGCGCCCTGGCGGCCTACCTGGCCGGCGCGGTGAGCACCGGTGTGCTGATGGCGCTGTTCCTGGCCAACTCCGGTGGTGCCTGGGACAACGCGAAGAAGCTGGTCGAGGAGGGTAACTTCGGCGGCAAGGGCTCGCCGGCCCACGAGGCCACCATCATCGGCGACACCGTCGGCGACCCGTTCAAGGACACCGCCGGCCCGGCGATCAACCCGCTGATGAAGGTGATGAACCTCGTCTCGCTGCTGATCGCGCCGGCCGTGGTGCTGTGGAGCACCGGTACGTCCAAGAACACCCCGCTGCGGGTGACGGTCGCCGTGGTCGCCGCGCTCGTCGTGGTGGTCGCGGTGGCGATCAGCAAGCGCAAGCCGATCGCGGTGTCGGCCGGCGACGAGGCCGAGCCGGCGGCGGTGACCAGCGGCCCCGCCACGACCGCGCCGACCCAGCAGGACGCCGAGGCGAAGAAGGCACGCGTCCAGAGTTGACGCGCGACGCCGCGGCCGGCGCCGGCCCGCGTGCGGGGTGGACAGTCGGCGCCGGCCCGCCAGGGCCGGCGCCGACTGGCAGCTCCGACACCGTGGCGCAGCCGCGGGGCTGGCCGCCATTGTCGTGCGCGTGATGGCGCGCACCGACCGGGAACCCTGGCCGGACATCGAGTTCCGGTCCCGGCGCAGCTACCTGCTCGCGCGCCGGTGGTAGCCGTACAGTGACCGGCATGTATCGCGCGCTGGCCCCCGTTCTGCTCGCCGCGCTCGTGTTGACCGGTTGCGGCGGCGGCGGGGTACCGCACCGGGCCTGGACGACCAGCGTCTGCCAGACGCTCGCCCCGTGGCGCGACCGGATCACCGCGCTCAACGGCCAGGCCGCCGCACAGATGAAGGCCGCGAAGACCCCGGCGCAGACCCGCGCCAGCCTGATGTCCCTGCTCGACGGGGCACGCCAGGCCACCGAGGACGCGCGGGCCAAGGTCGCGGCTGCGGGGGTACCCGACGTCGCCGACGGCCCCACCATCGCCCAGCGCTTCGTCGCGGCGCTGGCCGCCGCGCGGGACGCCTACGCCAAGGCGCAGCACGGTATCCAGGCGCTGCCGGACCGGAACGAGACCGCGTTCTACGCCGGCGTCAAGACCACGATGGACGCGCTGAACCAGGACTACGCGCGCGCGGGGGTGGACACCGGCCGGCTCGCCTCGGCCGACCTGCGCAAGGACTTCGACGAGGTCCCCGCGTGCGCATAGGCCGGCAACTGTCGCTGTTCGGGGTCGAGGCGGGGCCACCGGTACCCGAGGACCTCGAAGGGCTGCTGGCCGGGCCGGGACAGGTCGTGCGGATGGGCGGTACCGCCCGGGTGTCGGTCGTCGTGGAGGAACTGTGGCGGGCCCAGGTGCTGCACCGGGAACTGCGCGACCGGGGGCTTCAGGTGACCTGTGTGTCCACTGTGGAGCGGCACATCGGGGTACGGACGGCGTATTCGACCCTGCTGACACCGCTGGGTGCCGCCTGGTTGCGCGGCGCCGTCAAGGTACCCCCGAAGGGTTTCGCCCTGGAGGGACGGCGGTTGCGGCTGTGGGTCGCGGCCGCGGGGTATCCCGAGCCGATGGGTTTCACCCTGCGCCTGGGGCCGTCCGACGAGCCGGCCTGGACGCCGGTCGGCGCGGCCCTGGCCGCGGTGGGGCTGCCCGCGGCCCTGCTGAGCCCGCGTGCCGGCGGCCCGGCGTACCGTATATCTGGGCGTCGCCGCCTCGCCCGGCTCGCGGAGTTGGTCGGCGACCCGCCCGAACCCGCCCCCGCAGGGGCGTGGCCCGCCGTGTGACGCAACACACCGTTGACGATAGGTGTACGGTGGCGCCGTCTAGCGTGACGCTTGTCCACGTTACGTTGGCAACCTACGACTGCGAGTAATGGGAGTACCGTGCCGAGCACCGCTAAGCGCCTGGTCATCGTCGAATCGCCGGCGAAGGCCAAGACGATTTCGGGCTACCTGGGCCCGGGGTACGTCGTCGAGGCGAGCCTGGGCCACGTGCGCGACCTGCCGCGCAACGCCGCTGACGTGCCGACGAAGTTCAAGAAGGAACCATGGGCACGCCTGGGCGTCGACGTCGACAACGGGTTCGCGCCGCTGTACGTCGTCAGCTCCGACCGTAGGTCGCAGATCGCCAAGCTGACCAAGCTGGCCAAGGAGGTCGACGAGGTCTACCTCGCCACCGATGAGGACCGCGAGGGCGAGGCGATCGCCTGGCACCTGCTGGAGACGATCAAGCCGAAGGTACCGGTCAAGCGGATGGTGTTCCACGAGATCACCAAGCCGGCCATCCAGGCGGCCGTGTCCAGCCCGCGTGACCTGGACCGCAACCTGGTCAACGCGTACGAATACCGGCGGATCCTGGACCGGCTGTACGGGTACGAGGTCTCGCCGGTGCTGTGGAAGAAGGTCATGCCGAAGCTGTCGGCGGGCCGGGTGCAGTCGGTCGCGACGCGGATCGTGGTCGAGCGGGAGCGGCAGCGGATGGCGTTCCGCACCGCCACGTACTGGGACATCCTTGCGGACCTGTCCGTTCTCGAAGCAGTCGAGGGGCCGCGGTCGTTCTCGGCGACGCTGATCGCGCTGGACGGCGACCGGGTCGCCACCGGCCGGGACTTCGAGCCGACCACCGGCCGGGCGCGCGGCGACGTGGTGCACCTCGACGAGGCGGCCGCGCGCGGGCTCGCGGCGCGGCTGGACGGGCGGCCGTTCAAGGTCACCCGGGTCGAGGAGAAGCCGTACCGCCGCAAGCCGTACGCCCCGTTCATCACCTCGACCCTCCAGCAGGAGGCAGCCCGCAAGCTGCGGTTCTCCTCCGCGCAGACGATGCGCACGGCACAGCGGTTGTACGAGAACGGGTACATCACTTATATGCGTACCGACTCGGTCAACCTCGCCGAGTCCGCCATCAACGCCGCCCGGCAGCAGGTCCGGGACCTGTACGGCGACCGTTTCGTACCGGCCCAGCCGCGCCGGTACGCCAGCAAGGTCAAGAACGCCCAGGAGGCGCACGAGGCGATCCGGCCGGCCGGCGACACGTTCCGCACCCCCGGCGAGGTCGCGAACGAGCTGTCCACCGAGGAGTTCAAGCTCTACGAGCTGATCTGGCGGCGGACCATCGCATCGCAGATGACCGACGCGGTGGGCACCTCGATCTCGGTGCGGATCCGCGCGGTGTCCTCGTCCAACGAGGAGGCCGACTTCGGCGCCAGCGGCAAGACCATCACCGACCCGGGCTTCCTGCGCGCCTACGTCGAGTCCAGCGACGACGAGGACGCGGAGGCCGAAGACGCCGAGCGGCGGCTGCCGCAGCTGGTCAAGGACCAGCCGCTGCGCGCCGACGCGCTGCGGCCGGTCGGGCACGAGACCCAGCCGCCGGCACGGTACACCGAGGCGTCGCTGGTCAAGGCACTGGAGGAGCTGGGCATCGGCCGCCCGTCCACGTACGCCAGCATCATGGCGACGATCCAGGACCGCGGGTACGTGTTCAAGCGCGGCCAGGCCCTGGTGCCCTCGTTCATCGCGTTCGCCGTGGTGAACCTCATGGAGCAGCACTTCCCGCGGCTGGTCGACTACCAGTTCACCGCGCTGCTGGAGGACGAGCTGGACGACATCGCCGACGGCGAGGCGTCGGCGGTGGACTTCCTCACCGCGTTCTACTTCGGCGGCGGCGTCGGCGAGGAGGGTTCGATCGCCCGGGCCGGCGGCCTGAAGAAGATGGTCACCGAGAACCTCGGCGCGATCGACGCGCGCGGGGTCAACTCGATCCCGCTGTTCAAGGACGACGAAGGACGCAACGTCGTGGTACGGGTCGGCCGGTACGGGCCGTACCTGCAGCGCGCCCTGCCCGGCGAGGAACCCGCCGACGACGACCGGGCGGCGATCCCGGACGGCATCGCACCCGACGAGCTGACCACGGACAAGGTCGAGGAGCTGTTCCTCGGCGGCAACGGCGAACGCAAGCTGGGCGAGCACCCGGACACCGGCGAGCCGATCGTGGTCCGGTCCGGCCGGTACGGGCCGTACGTGTCCAGCGGGGAGCGCAACGCGTCGCTGCTGCGTGCCCACTCGCCGGACTCGCTGACCCTGGAGGACGCGCTCAAGCTGCTGTCCCTGCCGCGGCTGCTGGGTCGCGACGCCTCCGGCGCGGAGGTGTTCGCCGGAGCCGGCCGGTACGGGCCGTACGTCAAGCGCGGCGACGACTTCCGGTCGCTGGACTCCGAGGACCGGCTGTTCACCGTGAGCCTGGCCGAGGCGCTGGAACTGCTGGCGGCACCGAAGACCCGCCAACGCCGGGCGGCCGCGCCGCCGCTGCGCGACATGGGTACCGACCCGTTGACCGACAAGCCGCTGGTCATCAAGGACGGGCGGTTCGGTCCGTACGTGACCGACGGCGAGGTCAACGCCTCGCTGCGCCGTGGACAGACGCCGGAGACGCTGAGCATCGAGCAGGCCTCCGAGATGCTCGCCGAGAAGCGGGCCAAGGGGCCGGCGGCGCCGCGCAAGAAGGCGACGAAGAAGGCCGCGCCGGCAGCCGAGAAGAAGGCGACCGCGGTGGCGGCGAAGAAGACCACCGCGGCGGCCGCGAAGAAGACGACCGCGAAGAAGACCACGGCCAAGAAGGCCACCGCCAAGAAGACCACGGCCAAGAAGGCGGCGCCGAAGAAGGCGACCGCGCGCAAGTCCACCGGGTCGTGACCGCGGCGCGGCTGCTGATCGCGCTGTACGGCCCGACCTCGTCGGGCAAGACCGTGCTGTCGGTCGAGCTGGCCCGGCGCGTCGAGCGGGAGACCGGCCGCCGGGTGGTGATCGTGTCGGCCGACTCCCGGCAGGTGTACCGGTACCTCGACATCGGTACCAGCAAGACGACCGTCGCGCAGATGGGCGGCATCCGGCACGAGATGCTCGACGTCGCCGAGCCGGTACGCAAGTTCGAGCTGGAGGACTACGCCCGGCTGGCGCGGCGGTACCTCGCCGATGCCTTCGACGCTGGCGAGATCCCGTTCGTCGTCGGCGGTACCGGCGTGTACGTGCGGGCGCTGCTGGAGGGCTGGGCGGTCGACCGTACCGGCGCCGCCCGCACGGCGTTGCAGCGCGACTTCCCGCGCGCGATGGCGGCCGACGCACACGCCATGCTGCGCCGGCTCGACCGGGCCGCGGCCGTGCAGGTACACCCGAACAACTACGTCGGCGTCATCAACGCGCTGGCCGCGCGCATGGCCGGGGAATCGGGGGTACCGGCCGGGTTCGCCACCGTCCTGTGTGGACTGGACCCGGGCGTGGGCACCGTCGACCGGCGGGTCGCGCAGACCTACGACGACCAGGTCGCGCGCGGGCTGTCCGAGGAGATCGTCGGGCTGGACGAGCGGTACGACCTGGATGGGGAGCTGCGCCGCCGGGGCCGGGACAGCGCCAACCAGGTGCTGCACACCCACGGGTACCGCGAGTGGTTCGACGTGGCACGCGAGCGCGGCCGTACCGTCGCGCAGTTGACCGCCGCGGACCTGGCCGAGGTGCGGGAGCGGGTCGTCGGGCACATCCGCGGGTACACCCGGCGGCAGCGTGGCTGGCTGCGCAAGCTGCCGGAGGTCCGCGCGGTCAGTTCGGCGGACCAGGCCTGGGCGCTGGTGCGCCGACAAATTCCCGGATGAGCCGGGCGAGCGCCGCCGGCTGGTCCAGCGGGACCAGCGTGTAGCTGTCGTCGATCTCGACCAGCTGCCCGGACCGGAACAGGGCAGCCAGGCGCCGGCCGTGGTCGAGCGGCATCACCCGGTCGCCCGACGCCCAGGCGACCAGCGTGGGGCCGGGAAAGTCGGGCAGGCGGTCGGCGGCGGCCCGCAGCGCGGCGCCGTCCGCCGTTCCCGCGCGCAGCGTCTGGACCAGGTCGCGCCGGATCTCCGGCAGCGTCAGCACCGGCTGCATCGCGCGGGCGGTCGTGGCGTCGCCCCGGCGGGTGAGCCAGCCGAAGGCGAGCGGCAGCCGGCGCAGCGGGCGTAGCCGCATCTGCTGCATGAACAGCCCGAACCCCGCGGGCGGCAGCTTGCCGGTGAGGTACAGCGTCCGGCCGGGCAGGCCGGGCGGGAGGTTGTCGAAGGCGTCGCAGGAGACGAGCACGACGCGGCCGACCCGGGCGGCCGGCTCGGCCGGCGCAGCCGGCTGGGCGGACTCGCCCGGCGCAGCGGGTTGCGCGATGAGCAGCTGGACGAGCGCGCCGCCGGTGTCGTTGCCGACGAGCGTGACGTCGTGCAGGTCGAGCCGGTCGAGGAACTCGGCGACCAGCCGGGCGATCCCGCGCAGCGACAGGTCGGCGTCGGCGCGCATCGGCCGGCGGTGCGCGCCCAGCGGCAGCGTGGGTACCACGCACCGGTGGTCCGCCGACAGCCCGGCGACGGTCGCGTCCCACAGCGAGGCGTCCATCAGCAGCCCGTGCAGCGCGACGATGACGGGTCCGGCGCCGGTGTCGTGGTAGTCGATCGTCCCGGCGGACAGCTCGATCTGGGGCATGGCGAAAGTGAACCACCTGGTTCACATCGCTGTCTACCCCGGTACCCCCTCCTCCCGCTCCAGCGCCCGGACCAGTGCCGCCAACCCGGCCTCGGCCCCCGCCATGTCCCCGCTGGTCAGCCAGTCGATGAGGAACCCGCGCAGGGTCGCCAGGATCAGCTGCGCGACCTCGAACTTGCGCCGATCCGACCAGTCCGGCGGGCAGATCGACAGGAGCCCGGGAAGGTACTGCTGCGATGCGCCCCGGCCGAGTTCCGCGTACCGCGCCGGGTCGAACATCATCAGCCCGATCGCCTGGTCCAGTACCCGCGACTCCTCACCGACGAGCGCCGGCCACACCGCTCGGACCCGGGACGCCAGCGTCGGCCGGTCGGCCCGGGTGGCGGCCGCCAGCGCATTGCTGATGCGCCGCTCGCGCAGCCGGTGGATCGCCTGGGTGAGCAGGTCGTCGGCGCTGTCGAAGTGGTAGAGCAGCACCTTGTGCGTGGTACCCGCGGCCCGCGCGGCACGCCGCAGCGAGAAGTCCACCAGCCCGTTGGCGGCGAGGTCGTCGGTGACCCGTTCGAGCAGCTGCTGTCGTCGCGCCTCGCCACGCGCCGACCCGGTCGAGCGGCGGTACCCGGACGATGCGGCTGGCATCGTCACACGTTCTCACAGGCGGGGTACGCCCCAGGCGACCCGGGCCTCGACGGCCATCTCCAGCCGGCCGCGGGTGCGCCGCAGCCCGCCCGCGTCGACGAGATCCTCCAGCGTGGCGCGGACCGCCTCGTCGAACGCCCGTGCCGACCCGGCGCCCAGGTGGGTACGGGAGAAGCCGCGCTGCGAGTGCCGGCAGTCGAGGTACTCCTCGATGGTGGGCCGCCACGGCTGCGGGCCGCAGCGCCGCTCGCCGGTACGGGTGAACAGGCCGCGCCGCTCGATCTCGGCCACCACGTCCAGCGCGCGGAAGTCGCGCACGGTGCCGTACCGCGCGAAGACCGGCCGCAGCCGGGCGGTGAGCGCCGGCGGCCCCTCCCAGTCGCGCTCGACGATCGCGACCACTCCGTGCGGCGCCAGTGCCCGCCCGAACCGTGGCAGCACCACCGCCCAGTCCATCCAGTGCAGGCTCTCCCCGGCGGTCACCAGGGCGTACGGCGGCGTCAGTGCCGCCTCCTCGGCGGTGGCGTGCTGCCAGTTCAGGTGCGGATGGGTACCGCCGGGCAGCCGCCGGCCCTGGTCGAGCATCGCGGCCGAGGCGTCCACGGCATCCACGCGGTCGACGTGCGGGGCGAGCCGGCGGGCGAGGTCGCCGGTACCGCTGCCGGCGTCGAGCACGACACGTGGCCGGTCGGCGATGAGGGAGACGAGCAGCTCGATCGCGTCCTGCGGGTACGGCGGCCGGTTGGAGTACGCCTCGGCGATCGCCGTGTCGGTGAACCAGGCGCCGAACTCGGCGCCCCACTGCGCGGGCTTCGGCTCCATCGCCAGCCCACCCTATCGGCTCAATCTTGGACGCGGGTCCCCCCTGCAGGGGGAACGCGCGTCCAAGATCCGGGCGCCGCGCCGCGCCGCGCCACCGCACCGCGCCGCGCCGCGCCGCGCCGGGCCACCGCACCGCGCCGCGCCGGGCCGCGGGCGCCGCGCCGGCGCAACCTCACGCCGGGTTGGCGTAGGACGTCAGCGTTTCGTAGGCCGACGAGTGGTTGTCGGAGCTGACCGGACGGCGGCTGGCCAGCAGCTTGGCGGTGTTCGGCAGGTCCATGCCCAGCCGGGTGTGCAGGGCGTTGTACCCGACCTCCCAGTACCCGCCGGTGCCCAGCGTCACGTGCCCGCCGCACAGCCACGAAGGCACCGCCGCGCCGAGCTCGTACGAAGCGTGGAACTCCAGGCCGGCGGCGAGCCGGGTCTTCTGCTCGCCCCACAGGTCCACGCCCTGGATCCGGGCGGTCTCCGCGGCGTGGAAGGCGGCGTTGAAGCCCATCGCGGTGTGCCCGAAGTCGCGGCAGGTCTCCTGCGCCACGCCGTCGACGAACGTGGTCTGGCCGAACCAGTACCCGGTCAGGCTGGCGCCGGTCTTGGCGCGTCCGGGTGGCGACTTCGGCGCCGGGCCGTCGGACTTGAGGTAGATGTACGCCGGTACCCGACCCCGCCACAGCGACACCGCGCGGTTGAACGACGTCCGGTCGTCGAGGAACACCGCGATGCCCATCAGCGCATCGGTCATGATGAGTTCCCAGTTGCCGTTGGCGCCGGAACCCTGCAGCAGCACGGGAAGGTACGCGCTGCGCAGCATGGCGGCGAACCGGCCGGCATTCGGCCAGGCCGGCACCGTCGACCTGATCAGCTCGGCCGCCTTCGCCCAGCCGGCCCCGGCCCAGCCGGTCTGCAACGGCGCGTTGCTGTTGGTGTGCGTCTTCAGCGTCGCCGACCAGGCATCCATGATCCTGATCGCCGCGTCGGCGTACCGGTTGTCCCGCGTCACGTACCAGACCAGCGCGTCGCCGTACGCGGCCAGGGCGTCGCCGCGCTCGTCCGAGCAGCCGTTGTCGGGTACCGAGTGGGAGCCGCAGTCCACGTCCGCCCGCGGGGTCGCCGCCCCGGACGGCGACGCCGAGGACCGCAGCGCGTTGTACGCCGACGCCCACGGCTGCGCGCCGGCCTGCACCTTGCCGCGCATGAAGTCCAGTTGCGCGCGGTCGAGGAGTACCCCGGGGTGGACGAAGCCGCTGTGCGCCGACGGGCCGGCCGATGCCGACGCGGACGCCGAGGCCGACGCGGACCCCGACGGCCCGGCCGAGCCGTCGTCGTCGGCCGACGATCCCGACGCGCCGGCCGCCCAGTGGGTACCCGCCGGCCGGAGGGCACCCGGCGCGTTGGTCCACACCAGAGCGAGCGCGCCGACGGTGAGCAGCGCGCCGCCCGCGGCGAGCCAGATTCGCGTACCTCGATTCATCGTCGCCAAGGAAACCTGTTCAACGCGTCAAGGTCAAGCTCCGGTGCAGATCGCCTCGATGGTCGCGTCCAGCGTCCGGTTGATCGCCGCCTCGCGTTCCTCCTCGGGGAAGGCGGCCAGCGGCCCGTCGGCGATGAGCGCGGCCAGGCCGTGCGCGCTCGACCAGGCGACCATCTCGGTGTACGGCCGGCGCGCGCGCGGGATCAGGCCCAGCCCGGTCAGCTCGTCGAGGGTGGCGGAGAGCATCGTGAACGCCGGTGACTCGACCATCGCCAGCGAGTTCTCGCGCGGCGACTCCGCCTGGCAGAACGCGGTGCGGAACAGCCCCGGTTCGGCGACGGCGAACCGGATGTACCCGCGACCGAGCGCGCGCAGCCGCCGTACCGCCTCGGGCCCGGGGTCGGGCAGCGGCGAACCGGCGTCGACCTCGGCGCGCATGTACTCGGCGAGGGACGCCTGGCACCGCTCCTTGACCTCGTGGATCAGGTCGCCGTGGCTGGCGAAGTGCCGGTACGCGGCGGTTGCCGACACGCCGACCTGCCGCGCGGCCTCGCGCAGTACCACGGCTTCCGGCCCGCCGTGCCGTGCCAGCTCGGTCGCCGCGTTGGTCAGCGCGTTGGCCAGATCGCCGTGATGGTAGGCCCGCCGCCGCTCGTTCACGGGTCCATCCTGCCTCATGTTGACACCGTTAGCATCATGTGGCATGTTGACAGCGTAAACCAAGTTGACGGCGTAAACATACGGGAGGGATGCCATGCTTCAGCGCTATGGCGAATTCGTGGTCCGGCGGGCCAGACTGCTGTTGGTCATCTCCGGCGTCGTACTGATCGCCGCCGCGGTCTTCGGCGCCGGCGCGTTCGGCAAACTCAAGAACGGCGGCTTCAACGACCCGAACACGGCGTCCAGCCGGGCGCAGCAGATGATCAACGACCAGTACGGCGGCCAGACCAACCTGGTGCTGCTGGTGAGCGCGCCCGACGGTACCGTCGACGACCCGGCCAGGGCCGCGGCCGGCAAGCGGCTCGCCGCCGCGCTGGGCAACGAAAAGGACGTCACCGGCGTGGTCTCCTACTGGACGGTCCCGGCGCCCGGCCTCAAGTCCACCGACGGCCGGCAGGCGCTGGTGCTCGCGCACATCACCGGTGACCAGAGCCAGCTCGTGACCCGGTCGAAGGACCTCATCGGTCGCTACGCCGGCGACCACGACGGCCTGACGATCCTGGCCGGTGGCCAGGGCGGCACCTTCAACGACGTCAACACCCAGGTCACCACGAGCCTCGCGATCGCCGAGTCGATCGCGGTACCGGTGATCCTCGCCCTGCTCGTGCTCGTCTTCGGCAGCTTCGTCGCCGCCCTGCTGCCGCTGGCGATCGGCGGCATCGCGATCGTCGGTACCTTCGCCGAGTTGGCGGTGCTCGGCGACGTCACCGACGTCTCGATCTTCGCGATCAACCTCACCACCGCGCTCGGCCTCGGCCTCGGCATCGACTACGCGCTGTTCATGGTCAGCCGGTACCGCGAGCAACTGGCAGCGGGCGACGACGTGCCGCAGGCGGTCGCGCGGACCGTCGCCACCGCGGGCCGCACCATCGTCTTCTCCGCCGCCACGGTGGCCGCGGCGCTGGCCGCGCTGCTGGTCTTCCCGGAGTACTTCCTGCGCAGCTTCGCCTACGCGGGCATCGGCGTGGTGGCGATCGCCGCCGCGGGCGCGATGGTCGTCGCCCCGGCGCTGCTGGCCGTCCTCGGCCGCCGGGTCAACGCCGGCCGGCTGCGGTGGGTGCGCCCGGCGGGCGTCGAGTCGGCCCGCTGGGGGCGGCTGGCCGCCCTGGTGATGCGCCGGCCCGCGCTGGTCGCGCTGCCGGTCGTCGCGGTGCTGCTGCTCGCGGCCAGCCCGCTGCTGCGCGTCTCCTTCGGCACACCCGATCAGGGGGTACTGCGAGCGGGCGCGGCCAGCCGACAGGTCGCCGACGCGCTCGTGGCCAACTTCCCCGGCAACGCCTCGTCGCCGATCGATGTCGTGGTCACCGGCCCGGCCCCGGCGCCGGCGCTCGCCGACTACGCGCACCGGCTGTCCGTCCTGCCCGGCGTGGTGCGCGTCGACCGGGCCGGGCCGCGGCTGACCGTGGTCAGCAACCTGGTCACCAAGTCCGGCGCCGCGCAGCAACTGGTCCGCGACGTCCGGGAGGTACCGGCACCCGACGGCACCGGCGTCCTCGTCGGCGGTGCCGATGCCGAGCTGGTCGACACCACGCACTCGATCGGCAGCCGGTTGCCGGTGGCCGTGCTGCTGGTCGTGCTCACCACATTCCTGGTGCTGTTCCTGTTCACCGGCAGCATCGTGCAACCGGTACGGGCGCTGCTGCTCAATGCGCTCAGCCTGTCCGCCACGCTCGGGATCCTGACCTGGATCTTCCAGCAGGGGCACCTGTCCGGGCTGCTCGACTTCACCGCCCGCCCGATGGACACCTCGATGACCGTGCTGCTGTTCTGCATCACCTTCGGGCTGTCGATGGACTACGAGGTGTTCCTGATGAGCCGCATCAAGGAACTGCACGACCAGGGCGCGGACAACCGGGTCGCGGTCACCCGGGGGCTGGCTCGCACCGGGCGCATCGTGTCGGCCGCCGCGGTACTGCTCGCGGTCAGCTTCTTCGCCTTCGTCACCGGTACCGTCAGCTTCCTGCAGCTGTTCGGGCTCGGTAGCGGCCTGGCGATCCTGATCGACGCGACGCTGGTGCGCGGCGTGCTGGTACCGGCGGCGATCCGGGTGCTGGGACCGGCCGCGTGGTGGTCGCCGCGCCTGCTGCGCCGGGCATACGCCCGGGTGGCGCTCAGCGAGGCGTGAGCTAGCTGCCGAGGACCTGCGCGGTATAGGCGTTGGCGAAGACCCGGTCGGGGTCCAGCCGCTCCCGGACGGCGAGGAAGTCGTCGAACCGGGGGTACGCCGGGCGCAGGTCCTCGGCCGTGCGCCAGTGCAGCTTGCCCCAGTGCGGCCGCCCGTCGAGGTCCCGGGCCACCTTCTCGAAGGCCTGGAAGTACGGCTCGTACGGCATCCCGACGTACTGGTGGATCGCGATGTACGCGCTGTCCCGCCCGTACCCGTGGGACAGCCAGATGTCGTCGCCGGCCGACACCCGCAGCTCCACCGGGAAGATGACCGGAAACGGCAGCCGGTCGACGATCCTCCGCAGCTGCGCGAACGCCTCCGGCAGCGCCGCGCGGGGCAGCGCGTACTCCAGCTCGGTGAACCGCACCCGGCGCGGCGTGCAGAACACCTCGTACGACGGCGCGGTGTACACCCGCGGCGACAGCGCGACGGCCTCGATCCGGGCGATCGTCTTCACGGTGGCCGGGACCCGGCGGCCGAGCCGGCAGGCGACCCCGAAGACCGTGTTGGACAGGAATTCGTCGTCGAGCCAGCCGCGGAGCCGGCTCAGCGGCCGGTCGGACACCGGTACCACGTTGTTGGTCTTGGTCTGCAACCGGTCGGTGTACGGGAACCAGTACATCTCGAAGTGGTCGTTGGCCGCGATCCGCTCGTCGAGGCCGGGCAGCACGTCGGCGATGCGGGCCGGGCGTTCCTCGGCGCGCAGCACGAACGCGTCCACGCACCGCAGGGTCACCTCGGTCACCACGCCGAGCGCGCCGAGCCCGACCCGGGCCGCGTCGAACACGTCGTCGCCGGGTCCACAGTGGACGATCGTGCCGGTGCCGTCGACGAGGGTCAGGCCGGCGATGAACGTGGACAGGCAGCCCAGCCGGCCGCCGGTGCCGTGGGTACCGGTCGCGGTGGCGCCCGCGATCGTCTGCACGTCGATGTCGCCGAGGTTCGGCAGCGCCAGCCCGTACCCGGCGAGCAGCCGGTTGAGCACCGCCAGATCGGTACCGGCGCCGACCGTGACCAGCTTCCGTTCCAGGTCGACCGAGCGGACTCCGGACAACCGGTCCAGGCGCAGCCGGGTACCGTCGGTGACCGCGGCGGCGGTGAACGAGTGCCCGGCGCCGACCGGCTTGACCGTCCGCCCGTCCGCCCGCGCCTGCTTGACCGCCTCGGCGACCTCCTCGACCGAAGCCGGGCGCAGTTCAGCGGCGCCGTCCCGCTGGTTTCCGGCCCAGTTGGCCCATTCGTGTCCGATCACGAGCTTCTCTCCAGGGTGTCAAGACAGGCAGAACGGCGATACGTCGGTCGGCTCCGCTCGTTGCTCTGAGTAGGTTTAACGGTAAGGGCCCCCGCGCTACGAAGGAGTGCCGGAAGGTGACCACTCAGGCCTCGACCAACCCGCTGCGCCGGGTACCGGTTCAGGGACGCAGCGTCGCCCGGGTACAGCGGATGCTGGACGCGTGTGCCGAACTGGTCGACGAGATCGGGTACGAGGCGCTCACCACGACCCTGCTGGCCGAGCGGGCCGGGGTGGCGATCGGCTCGGTGTACCAGTTCTTCCCCGACAAGCGCGCCATCGTGCAGGCGCTCGCGCTGCGCAACCTTGAGGCGTACCTGGCCCGGCTGTCCGCCCGGTCCGAGGCGGTGGAGTTCGACCACTGGTGGGACATCGTCGACGCGGCGATCGACGAGTACATCGCGATGCACCGGGAGGTGCCCGGGTTCCGCACGCTGCACTTCGGCGACGTGGTCGACGTGCACCTGCTCGACGCCGAGCGGGACAACAACACGATCATCGCCGAGCAGCTCGCCGGCCTGCTGGTGCAGCACTTCGGGGCCACCGCCGGGCCGCGCCTGGACTTCGCGCTGGCGATCGCGGTGGAGGCCGGCGACGCGCTGATCAAGCTGGCGTTCCGCCGCGACCCCGACGGCGACGCCGAGGTGCTGACCGAGGCCAAGGCGCTCATCCGCGAGTACCTGCACCGCCACGTCAACACCGTCTCGCGGTAACCTCGGCGCTCGCTCCGCTCGCGCGGCGCCGAGGCTCTCCAGGCGCCGCCTTCCCTCGTCGCTGCGCTCCTCAGTCCAGACGCCGCCCGCCTCAGCGCTGAACCTCGGCGCGTTACAGAAACGCACGGCCGTCGCCGCGGTAGGTGGGCACCACCTCGGTGACGGAACTGCTGGAGACCAGGTGCAGCGCGTCGAGGTGCTCGCACAGCTCGCCGGCCTTGGCGTGGCGGAACCACACCCGGTCACCGACCCGCAGCCCGTCCGCGCCGGGTCCGACCAGCGGTGTCTGTACCTCGCCGGCGCCCTCGGTGCCGGTCAGCTTCAGGCCGGGCGGCAGCCACGGCGTCGGCTGGCGGATCCGGCTGGTCTGGCCGGAGGCGATCCAGCCGCCGCCGAGTACCGTGGCGACGCCCGGGCCGGGGCGGCGGACCACGGACAGCGCGAAGAACGCGGCAGGCGTGGGGCGCCAGGCGCGGTACGCGTCGAACAGCGTCGGGCCGTAGAGGCCGGAGCCGGCGGTCACCTCGGTCACGGCCGGGTCCGCGGCGGTGGCCGCGAGGCTGCCGGTACCCCCGCCATTGACGAACTCCAGCGTGGCGTGCTCGCGGACGGCGGCCACCGCGGCGCCCCGGCGGGCGAGCAGCTCGGGCAGTGAGCGGCGCTGGATCGCGCGGATGGCGGCGGCGCGCAGCGGCTGGCCGGGCGGCGCGTCGCCGAGCCCGGCGATCTGCGCCTCGTAGGCCATGACGCCGACGAGGCGGAAGCCCGGCCGCGCGGCGATGGCCCGGGCCAGCGCGCCGGCCTGCGCCGGGCTGTGCACCGGGGAGCGGCGCACCCCGAGGTGGATCCGGCCGCCGGCCAGCCGCCAGGAGGCGTCCAGTTCGAGGCAGACGCGTACCGGCGGCCGCTTGTGCCCGGCCACCGCGTCGATCAGGTCGAGGTGCTCGACCGAGTCGACGGTCAGCGTGACCGTGCCGGCGAGTACCTCGTCGGCGGCGAGGGCGCGCAGCGCGGCGCGGTCGGCGGTCGGGTAGGCGACCAGGATGTCGTCGGAGATGCCGTCCTTGGCCAGCCAGAGCGCCTCGGCGAGGGTGTACGCCATGACGCCGTGCCAGCCGGGCGTGGCCAGGGCGCGGCGCAGCAGGCTCCGGCAGCGCACCGACTTGCTCGCGACCCGGATCGGCTTGCCGGCCGAGCGGGCGGCCAGGGCGGCGGCGTTGGCGTCGAAGGCGGCCAGGTCGACGATGCCGAAGGGCGGGTCGAGGTCGGCGGTCGCCTGCTCGTACCGGTCGCGATGGGACACGCCTGCACGGTATCGGTACCGGAGCAGAAGTGAAACTCTCTCGCGTAATCCGTGCCCGGCGGGCCTCGCTTGTGGCGGACCGCCCGGTGGCGCAGCCGCCGCTACAGTGAGGACATATGAAGTCCGACCGGCGCAAGGCTGATCCGCCGCCGCCGCAGGCCGGCGTCGAGCTGACCGGGCTCGACAGCCTGAAGGCGCTGTGGCGGATCCGGCCATTCCGCCGGCTGTGGCTGGTCCTCGGGCTGTCCTCGATGGGCGACTGGCTCGGCCTGCTGGCCAGCGCGATCTTCGCGTCCACCCAGGTGACCGGGTCAGCGGCCAAGGGTGTGGCGTTCGGCTCGGTGGTCGCCGTCCGGATGCTGCCGGCGCTGGTCCTCGGGCCGGTGGCCGGGGTCGTGGCCGACCGGTGGAACCGGCGGTACACGATGGTCGTCTGCGACCTCGTCCGGTTCGTGATGTTCGCCTCGATCCCGGCGATCACGCTGATCACCACGAACTCGAAGATCATCGTCGGCTGGGCGGCGGTCGCCACGTTCATCATCGAGGCGATGCAGATGGCGTGGGGGCCGGCGAAGGACGCCGCGGTACCCAACCTGCTGCCGCGCGCCCGGCTGGAGAGCGCAAACCAGCTCACCCTCGCCACCACCTACGGCGTGACCCCGGTACTGGCCGGCCTGTTCCTGGCCGCGTTGACCACGATCGTCAACGAGCTGCACACGACCACCGGTAAGAGTCCGTTCGACCCGACCCACGTCGGCCTGTACTTCGACGCGCTGACCTTCCTGACCACCGCGCTGGTCGTGTTCTTCGGCATCCCGGAGATCAGCGGCCGGCGGGTCACCACACCGGCCAAGAAGCCGCCGCTGTGGAAGGAGTTCCTGGCCGGCTGGGCATACGTGGGCAAGACGCCACTGGTACGCGGTCTGGTGCTCGGCATCCTCGGCGCGTTCGCCGGTGCCGGCGTGGTCGTGGGCACCGCGCAGTTCTACGCGCGCTCGCTCGGCGGTGGCGACTCCACCTTCTACATCCTGTTCGCCGTGATCTTCGTCGGCCTGGGCGCCGGCATCGTCGCGGGGCCGCGACTGGTCGGCGCGCTGTCCCGGCGGCGCTGGTTCGGGCTGTCCATCATCATGGCGGCCGGGTCGGTGACGATCCTCGCCTTCGCGTGGCACCTGGTCATCGCGGTGTTCTTCGCGCTCGGCGTCGGCGTCGGGGCCGGGATGGCGTTCCTGGCCGGCACCACGCTGCTCGGTACCGAGGTCGGCGACGAGGTACGCGGCCGGGTGTTCTCCTTCATCCAGGCCGGTACCCAGGTCACGCTGCTGCTGACCACGTCGGTGTCCAGCGTGCTCGTCGGGTACGGGTCGTCCCGCGACGTGTTCGGCGTGCCCATCTCGACCACCCGGCTGCTGCTGCTCGGGGCCGGCATCTTCGGCGTGTTCGCCGGCATCACGGCACTGCGGCAGATGGACGACAAGCACGGGGTACCGCTGCTGGCCGACATCGTCGGCTCGGTACGCGGCCGCCCGCTGAGCCTGGTCGCCCGGGTCGCCCGGGCCGGGGTGTTCATCGTGCTGGAGGGCGGCGACGGTACCGGCAAGTCGACGCACGCGAACCGGCTCGCCGGCCTGCTGCGCGCCGACGGGCACGAGGTGGTGCTGACGCGGGAACCGGGTACCACCGAGTTCGGCGCGCAGATCCGCAGCCTGCTACTGACCGGCGGGATGCTCGGGGTGGCCGCACCGCGGGCCGAGGCACTGCTGTACGCGGCCGACCGCGCGCATCACGTTGCCACCGTGGTACGACCGGCGCTGGAGCGCGGTGCGGTGGTCATCTGCGAGCGGTACGTCGACTCGTCGCTGGCGTATCTGGAGGCCGGCCGGACGCTGCCGGTCAACGAGGTCGCCTGGCTGTCCGGCTGGGCCACCGGCGGGCTCAAGCCGGATCTGGTGGTACTGCTGGATCTCGACCCGGCCGAAGGGCTGCGCCGGGCCGCTCACCGCCCGCCGGAGCCCGACCCGGCGGCGGTGCAGTTCGCGGAGAAGGTGCGCTACGCGTTCCTGGACCGGGCCGCGAAGGACCCGAAGCGGTACCTCGTCCTGGACGCGAGCCGGCCGGTCGAGTCGGTCGCGACGCTCATCGTCGACCGGGTCGAGCCACTGATCCCGCCGGTACCGTCGGAGCCTTCGCAGGCCCCGGTCGAGGCTGAGCCGGCTGAGACGGCGGCGCCGGCTGAGACGGCGGCGCCGGCTCCGGCCGACGTGGCGCCGCCTGAGCTGATGACCGCGCCGCTGATCGCCGGTGTGGCCACGAGCGTGGACCCGCCGCCCGAGGACGAGGAGTCGGAGAACTTGTCGACGGCGGAGACCCGGTCCTCGTGAGTGACGTGTTCCGTGCCCTTGTCGGGCAGGACGAGGCGGTGGCGACGCTGCGCCGGGCGGCTGCTGCGGCGGCCGCGATCGTCTCGGCCGCGGCCGCGGCTGGCGGGGCCTTCGGGGGCGGCGCGGCCGCGGCTGGCGGGGCCGGCGGGGCGCCGGCGGCCGGCGCCGGCATGACGCATGCCTGGCTGTTCACCGGGCCGGCGGGCTCGGGTCGCTCGGTCGCCGCGCGCGCCTTCGCCGCCGCGCTGCAGTGCGCCAACCAGGGCTGCGGCAGCTGCCCCGCGTGCCACACCACCCTCGCCGGTACCCATGCCGACGTGCGGTTCGTGGTACCGGAGGGGCTCACCGTCGGGGTCGGCGAGATGCGGTCGCTGGTGCTGCGGGCGCAGGGCGCGCCGATCCAGGGCCGGTGGCAGGTGCTGCTGGTCGAGGATGCCGACCGGCTCACCGAGGCGGCCGGCAACGCGCTTCTCAAGGCGATCGAGGAACCGCCGCCGCGCACGGTCTTCCTGCTGTGCACCCCGTCCACGCACCCGGACGACATCTCCGTCACGATCCGCTCCCGGTGCCGGGTGGTGACCCTGCGCCAGCCGTCCGCCGAGGCGGTCGCGTCGGTACTCGTCGAGCGGGACGGCATCGCTCGGGAGGACGCGCTGTGGGCGGCCGCCGCGGCGCAGGGGCACGTCGGGCGGGCCCGCCGGCTGGCGCGCGATCCGCAGGCCCGGGCGCGCCGGGAAGCGGTACTGGCATTGCCGCGCAAGCTGACCGGGATCGGCGCGTGTTTCGACGCCGCGTCGGCGCTCATCGAGGCGGCCGAGGCCGAGGCCGCCGCGTCGGTCGTCGAGCAGGACGCCAAAGAGAAGGACGAGCTGTCCACCGCGCTGGGCGCCGGGGGTACCGGCCGGGGCGCCTCGGGTGTGGCGCGGGCCGCCTCGGCCGCGTTGAAGGACCTGGAGCGCCGGCAGCGGTCCCGGGCGACCCGGGCACAGCGCGACGCGCTCGACCGTGCCCTGGTGGACCTCGCCGGCTTCTACCGTGACGTGCTCATCCGCACGATGGGCGCGCCGGTGCCGCCGGTACACGTCGACGCCACCGACACGGCGGTACGCGCGGCCGAGCGCTGGACGCCGGAGAGCACGCTGCGCCGGCTGTCCGCGGTGCTCGCCTGCCGCGACGCGATCGAGCTCAACGTCAAGCCGCGTATCGCGGTCGAAGCCATGATGGTCAACCTCTGGCGCGGCTGACCACCCCCCGGCCTCACCCGCCGCCCCACGGCCTCTCCCGCCGATCTTGGTGTTGTGTCCACGATTCGACTTTCGGATTCTCTGCGGCTGGCGGGTGGGTCCCGGTCCCGGCGGCGGCGAAGGGGTGAGCGGGCGGCCCGGTTTGGCCGGTTTGCGCTGTGGTGGCGGGTGTGGCGGGGCTCCCGTGGCGAAATCTTGGACGTTTGTGCCCCCTGCAGGGGGTGCAAGCGTCCAAGATCTCGGAGACCAGGCGCAACCAGCACCCGGCGAAACCCACAAACCATCTGAACCGGGCGGCTGCCTCCTCGTCGCGCTCTCCACGACGCGCTCCGACGCCCGATGCCGGCCAGCGGCCGGGGGCCGGCGGCCGGCGGGTTTTCGCGGCATCGCCCTGACCAGGCAACCCGCAAGATCCACACGCTTTGCCCGGCGACCTGGGAAGCTGCCGATCCAAAACTCCGAAACTCGAGCCAACGACAAAAGCCCCTTTGCCCCGCGAGTCGGGCACCACAATTCCAAGATCGGCGGGAGGGCGGGGTTATCCACAGGGGCTTACGCCGCTACGGTGAGGTCCCGTACGGTGGCGAGCGGGGAGGGCCGAAGGCATATGGCGCGCGAGATCGACGAGGCGTTCATCGAAGCGGCGGTCGAGCGATACCAGCGTCTGGACGGTCTGCTCGCCGAGTTCGACAAGGCGGTCCGCGGGGTGGAGGTGACGGTCAGCTCGCCGGACGGGCTCGTCGAGGTACTGGTGACCGCCGACGGGACGATCCGCGACGTGACGATCACCGGCGCCCTTACCGGACGCACCAATACGGAGCTGTCCCGCTCGGTCCGGCAGGCGGTTGCGGCGGCTGCCGACGCGGCCGCCTGGGCACGGAGCAAGCTGCACGCGGAGATGTTCGGAGAGCACACGCCGCTCGGCGAGAGCTGAGGGCACCGACGGGCCGGCTCTGCGGGCGCGCGGACGGGCCAGGTCCGAGAACGCCGGGAAGCGAACAGACGGGGCAGGTCTGAGCAAGCGACCGCCGCGAGCGAACGGACGGGGCAGGTGGGGCTGATGGAGATCGATCAGGTGGCCGACCGGCTGGCCGCGGCTGCTGACGAGGTCAGCGGCGCCGGATCCCGGCTCGGGCTGGTCCAGCCCGGCCCGGCCGGCTTCGCCGGTGACGGCCCCGGCCAGCTTGGCGCGCTCGGTCGCGACCTGCACGGGCTGTGGAGCGCCGCGCTCGCGGCCCGGGAACGCGAGGCCGCCGGCCACGGTGCCCGGCTCACCGACCTGGCCGGCGCACTGCGGCAGGCGGCCGACGGGTACCGCCAGGTCGACGACGACGCGCACCGCCGGCACCGGGCGGTGGGCTGATGGATCTCCTCGACCGCGTTCACCCCGTAGCCCGGGAGCTTCTCGGGCAGATCGACGCGACCCTGCTCTCCGGTGGCGCACCCGCCGACCATCCGATCTGGCCGCTGCTACGGCGGGTCGGTGCCCTGCCTGGCGAGGTGGTGGCACACCTGGCCGGGGTCGCCCCCGACGAGCTGACCGCAGCGTCGGACGCGATGCACCGGCAGGCCGACGGGTACCGGCAGCGGGCCGACGCGGTACCCATGCCGGCCGCGTGGACCGGGCCGGCCGCTGACGCATACGCGACCGCATGGTCGGGGCTGTCCGCACACCTGGCCGGCAGCGGTCCGGATACGCTCGCCGGCCGGCTCACCGACACCGCGGCCTACCTCGACGACGTGCGCGCCTGGCTGGTCCGCGGCCGCCGGGCGCTCGCCGGCACCGTGGCCGAGTGCCTCGGCAGCGCTGAGGCGGTCACGCTCCGGTCCGCGTCGAGCACCGCGGACTGGCTCGCCGGTCGCGGCACCGGTTCCGGGGTGCCGTCGCCGACCGCCGCGGCCCGGGCGGCCGCCACCCTCGGGGCGCACCTGTTGCAGACCGCTGCCGAGATCGTCGACGACGGTCGCCTGCTGCACGACCGGTGGGCCGGCCGGCTCGGCGAGCTGACCTACCGGCCGCCCACTGCGGCGCCGGCCGGTTCGTCCCACCTGAGACTCGGCTGAGTCGGCGCCCGCCCCGCAGGCCGCGGGGTCCTGCCCGCTGCGCGGGCCGCGGGGTCCTGCCCGCTGCGCGGGCCGCGGGGTCCAGCCTGCGGGCGCGGCACCGAGGCTCCTCGGGCGGCGTCGTCCGCTTCCCCGCGCGGGGGTCCAGACGCCGCCGCCGACGGCGTGGACTATTCGGTCGCCGTGGACGTCGGATCGGGGTAGAACCGGCGGATGACCGAACGACGGTTGCCCGGCGGGCGCAGTTTCGGAGCTGTACGCGTCGGCGATGAAGTCCGCCGCCCCACGCAGCCGTGGACGGCGACCGTGCACACGCTGCTGCGACATCTGGAAGACGTCGGCTTCGACGGCGCCCCGCGGGCCCGCGGCTTCGACGAGCAGGGTCGCGAACGCCTGACCTTCCTACCCGGTCAGACGTTGGGCGAGAGCACGCCGTGGCCGGACTGGTTGCGCTCCGACCACGCGCTTCGGCAGGTCGGTGCGTGGCTGCGCAGGCTGCACGACGCGACCGAGGCATTCCGGCCGGCCGCGGGCGCCGTCTGGTTCACCGGCCGGCCGTGGCGGCCGGGACTTCTGATCGCTCATCTGGATGCGTCGCCGTGGAACGCCGTGTGGGTCGACGGGGCCGTTGACGCAACCTTGGTCGGCTTCGTCGACTGGGACACCGCCAGCCCGTCCCGGCGCGAGGATGACCTGGCGTTCTCGGCGTTGACCTGGGTACCGCTGCTGACGGCGGAGGTCGCCGAGTCAGTCGGGTTCGGTGACCCGGCCGACCGGTACCGGCGGTTGCATCTGCTCCTGGACGTGTACGGATACACCGGTGACCGGACCGCGATCCGCGACGCGATCATCGGACGGGTCGAGCGCAACGTCGCGGTGATCCGGCAGTTCGCCGACGGTGGTGAGCCGACCTTCCAACGCATGCTGCCGTGGGCCGCGGACCTGGAACGGTCCGGCACCGAGGTGGCCGCGTTGCCGGACGAGTTCTGGCAGGACCCGGCCGCTGACGGACGCGGACCAACCGGGAGCGTGACACCACGCTCTGACAGTCAGTAGCTGCGGGTACGGCGCCGGGACAGCAGGAGCAGCAGCCGGCCGCCGATCGCGGTCAGCAGGCCGATGCCGACGAGCCATCCGGTGTCGACCCCGGTCAGCGGCAGTGTCGCCGGCGGGCGCGCGGTGACCGGCACCGGTACCTCGACGGGCGCGTTGGCGCTGACCTGCAGCACCCCGACGCCGAGGTCGAGCGACGGCGCGGCGGTGCCGCCGGCGAACAGCTGCACGCGCAGCGTGGCGGCCTCGGCGGTCACGGCCGTCGCGGTCACGTGCCGGGTCACGGTACCGATGGACAGCCGGAGCACCGACGCCGGCAACGGAATGTCGATCCGCTGCCCGGCCGCGTCCAGCCGGCGGGTCGTGCCGGCCGGCCCGGTCACCTCGTAGACCGGCGCCGTGTACCGCACGGCGGACCGCGCGACGGTACCCCCGGCGACCGCGCTCAGCTGCGGCTGGCTGAGCACCTTGACCCGCACCGGGGAACCGCTGCCGTCGAACAGCCGCAGGTCGGCGAGCCCCACCCGGGCGGTCGCCGAGCTGGCCAGGTGACCGTCGCGCGTCGACAGGCTCACGTCGGCTCCGCTGCTGGGGCTCCCGGCCAGGCGGAGCGTGCCGGTACCGGACCCGCCCGGCAGTACCGCCGCCTCGGCGAGCGCGACCGACGACGTGGCGGCCGGGCCGGGTGTGCCGCACCGGTACCCGGTCGGCCAGGTGGCCTGGGCGCGCAGGTCACCGGTACCCACCCGGGCAGCCCCGGCGTCGATGGCGGGCGAGCCGAGCCGCTTGCCGGAGTTGGTCGGCGGTGCCTGGACCACGGCCGCGAGCGGGCCGTCCAGCGCGCGCGCCGTCGCGCTGGTCTGCGCCGCGGACATCTGTGCCGCGGTCGACGCGATCCGCAGCCCGGTCGCCAGCCGGACCAGGTCGGCGTTCGCGCCGCCGGACAGGCCGGGGCAGGCCGGCGCGGGTGCGGCGGCGGCGGGCAGCGCCGGCGCGAGCGCCGCGGCGGCTAGCGCGGTCGCGGCCACGGCGTAGGACAGGCGGGACACCGGCATCAGGGGGCCTCCGGTCAGCGAATGGGGGTTCGCCGTGGCCCAACGCGCGGTTTTCGCACCGGTTACGCGGGTGTCGGCTTTCTCCAGATAAAGCCGTTATCGGTACGGGATAAGGTGTGTTCATGGGCATGCTGTGCGCCGTGAGCTTCAACCGGTACGGCCGGCTGTACTACCTCGACCCCGGCCCGCACCAGGTCAGCGTGGGCGACAAGGTGCTCGTACCCACCGACGACGGTCCCGAGGTGGCCGAGTGCGTCTGGGCGCCGCAGTGGGTCACCGAGGACACGGACGGTTTCCCGGTCCTCGCCGGGCTCGCCAGCGAGGAGGACCTGCGCCGCGACGAGCTGATGCGCAAGCGCAAGGCCGACGCGAAGGTGGCCGCCAAGAAGCTGATCCGCGAGCACCAGTTGCCGATGAAGGTGGTCGCGGTCGACCACGTGCCGGAGAGCCCGGGCAGCACCGGTGGCCGGATCACCATCTACTTCACCGCGCCGCACCGGGTCGATTTCCGTTCCCTGGTAAGGGATCTGGGTGCGACGCTGCACTGCCGGGTGGAGCTGCGGCAGCTGTCGGCGCGCGACTCGGCGCGGGTACAGGGCGGGATCGGTTCGTGCGGAAGGGATCTGTGCTGCGCGACGTTCCTCACCGACTTCGAACCGGTCACCATCCGGATGGCCAAGGATCAGGATCTGCCGCTGAACCCGCTGCGCATCTCCGGTGCGTGCGGGCGGCTGATGTGCTGCCTGAAGTACGAACACCCGCTGTACCAACAGTTCCACGCCACGGCGCCGTCGATCGGCGCGCGGGTGTCCACACCGGACGGTGACGGCCGGGTGGTCGGGCACAGCGTGCCGCGGGACGCGGTCGTGGTGCGGCTGGACGCCGACGGATCGCGCTGCTCCTGCAGTCGCGCCTCGGTGTGCGGGCCCCGGCAGGCGTACGAGGCTGCCCATGAGTGAGCATCTCGTCGCGGTCGAGGGGTTGGACGGGGCCGGCAAGAGTACCCAGGTGGCGCTGCTCGCCTCCGCACTGTCCACTGTGGACGTCGTGTCGTTCCCGCGGTACGAGACGTTCTTCGGCCGGCACATCCGGGCGCTGCTCGACGGCGCGGGCGAGGTGTCCGCGCAGACCGTGGATCCGCGCTCGATGGCGCTGTGGTACGCGCTGGACCGGGTGCAGTGGGCGCGCGACCGCAAGCCGGGGTCGGACGGCGTGGTGCTGCTCAACCGGTACACCCTGTCCAACGCGGTGTACCAGTCGGCGCGCTCGGGGGATCCGGACCTGTTCGACTGGGTGCTGAGCCTGGAGTTCACCGAACTGGAACTGCCCCGGCCGGACGTGACCGTCGTGCTCGACGTGCCGCCGGACGTGTCGCAGCAACGGGTGGCGCACCGCGGCGACGGCGACGACGTCTACGAGCGGTCGGCCGGGCTGCTCGCGCGGGTGCGCGACGGGTACCTGTCGGCGGCTTCACGGCTGCCGAACGTCGTGGTGGTGTCCGCGGCGGGCGCGCCGGCCGTGGTACACGCGGAGGTGCTTACGGCACTGGCGCCTTTTCTACCCGGATCGGCGGTTCGGCCAGCTTGACGGCGATCGGCCGGGCCGGTTGCAGCCACGGCTGGTCGGCCGGGTCGGTCGGCCGCACCGTCCACTGTCGACAGACGCGGTCGACCGCGATCGGGTAGATGGTCAGCGCGCCGTCGGTACCGATGTGGCAGCGCAGGAAGCTCTTCGAGTCCACAATGGACTGTCCGGCGTACAGCTCGTTGAAGTTGACCTGTGCGGTACTGGCGACCAGCAGGTACAGCGCCACCACCTCGGCGGCCACGAAGCCGGACACCGGCAGGTAGATGATGAACGCCGCGATCAGCGGTAGCGGCCAGCGCCAGTGCACGAACGGCAGGTGCGCCCAGGCTTGCGCGCCGAGCACGCCGAGTCCGATGTGGACGATGCCGTGCGCGATGCCGAACAGCCAGTGCTCGGTACGCCGTGGACCGACCTTCGGCATCGCGAAAGCCGTTGCGCTGCCCAGGATCAGCAGGCCGACCAGGGCGACCGGTACCGTGATCAGGTGCTGCTCGACGCCCACCGGGTGGTTGATGATGTCCACCAGGCCGAGCATGAACAGCGTGTGCACCAGGCCGGTGAGCGCGAGGAAGCTGGGATTGCGCCGCGGCATGCGGAAGAACACCCCGGCGGCGTACCGCTTCGAGTCGGGCCGGGTGGGGTAGGTCGCTTCGAGGTGGTACTCCTTCGTCGGCGAGGTCTTGCGGGACAGGCTCTCCGGCGGCGGTACCGGGATGTCCTTCGGCAGCCCGTGCGTGCCGTAGAGGTATGCGCCGCCGCCGCCGCAGGTGACCAGCTGCCGGTCCGGCCCCGCGTAGCGGGCGTAGTGATGCAGGTCGCCCGACAGCATCAGGCGGATCTGCGCACCGGTCGGCTCGATGATCGTCCGGACGAAGTAGTCGATCGCGTCGTACGCGCCGGGGTCGTTCTCCGCCTCGACCCAGCCCGGCGTCGGCGGGCACACGATCACCGTGTCGCCCGGACCGAGCCGCTCGGCGGCCCGCCGGAAGTAGCTCAGCTGCGGCTCGTCGATGTACGCGCCGAACTGCGTGTCGACCGCGAACAGCCACCAGCGCTGCGGCAGCGCGATCGCGAAGTAGGAACGGGACTGCGCGTTGCGCCGGCCGCCCAACGAGTCCTTGCCGGACTTGGCGAACAGCCGGATGAACGCGGTCAGGCCGTCGTACCAGTCGTGGTTGCCCGGCAGCGCATACAGCGACGGCTCCGGCGCACCCCTCGGGGGTACCGGCAGCGCCGCCTTGTACGGTCCCTTGAGCCGGTCCTCGTACTGCTGGTTGCTCGGCGTCGGGTACACCTCGTCGCCGCCCATGACCAGTACCCGCCCGCGCGGCAGCGGCGGCGCACCGGCGACCGTCAGCTCCGGCTGGGCGAGCAGGTAGGCGACCGTGTACGTCGGGTCGAACCCGTCGCCGATGTCGGACACGTAGTCGAACCACGTCTCGCCATCGTCGGCGCCCTCGTCGAAGACGGTGTCCGGCAGCGCCTGCTGCAGTTCGCGCTTGTCCAGGTATGCACCGAACCAGCTGGACAGGACGACGCGCAGCGCGGTGACGGCGAGCTGCCCCGGGGACAGCCACGGTACCGGGCCGCGCGGGGTGAACCCGAGCTGCTGGGGGGTGAAGCTGCGCGGGCGGGGCTCCTCGGCGTCGACAGTCACGGGATCGGAGGGTATCCGAATCCGCTGGTACCTGTCCGGAGGGGATCGCGTACACTTGACCGACGTTGCCGCCTTAGCTCAGTCGGTCAGAGCGACGCACTCGTAATGCGTAGGTCGTCGGTTCGATTCCGACAGGCGGCTCACGTGGTCAGGGCCTTGATCAAAGATCATGGCCCTGACGCGTATCTCGACTCGTGGCACATTCGCGCATATCGTCGTTACCCCGACCACCAGGCGACTGCTTCGAGGAGGGACGTGATGCTCAACATCATCTGGGCGATCATCGCCGGACTGGTTATCGGGCTGCTCGCCAAGCTCGTCGTCCCGGGCCGGCAGGCCATTCCGCTCTGGCTGACCATCGTTCTCGGGATCGTCGGCGCGTTGGTGGGCAACTGGCTCGCCACCGTGTTCGGGGTCCGCCACACCAGCGGCATCGACTGGATCCGCCATTTCCTGCAGATCGGGGTCGCGGCCGTCCTGATCATCATCGTCGCGCCCCTCTGGATGCGCAGGGGCGCCCGCCGAAGCCCCTGACCCGGCCGCAGGTCGCCGCCGATCTTGGACGCGCGTGCCCCCTGCCGGGGGTACGAACGTCCAAGATCCCTGCGGTGTGTCCGCACAACGAGTCAATTCGCGGGGGACAATGGCTGCGGCGACCGCGTTCGGCAACCCGTCGGGCGCCCAGCAACGGAGGCCGGACATGGAACACGACCAGCCCGCCCGCGACGTCGGCGCCGAGAACCCGGACGTCCAGCAGTGCGACGACTATGAGTACGACGAGGCACACGACGCGACGGCCGGGCCGGTCGGCGCGACCCCGCAGCCGCCGCACACCGGTCCGCCGGTGGTGGACCCCGGGGTGGGCGGCGACTACGGGTACGACGAGGCGCACGACCTGGGTATCCGGTAGGACTACCCGACTCGCGATGTCAGGCTATGTCTAGCCAGCCTGGGATCGCATGTGATCCGATGGTGCGCGGAGGGCAAGGGGGCGCACCATGGCACCACCGAAGTGGGTGGCACTGGCGGACGAGATCCGCCGACAGATCACCGCCGGCGAGTTGCAGCCGGGCGACAAGCTGCCGTCGACATCGCAGCTGTGCGCGATGTACAAAGTCTCGACGATCGTCATCCGGAACGCGATGATCACCTTGAAGGCGGAGGGGTTCGTCGAGGGCGTCCCGGGCGTCGGTGTCTACGTCACGAAGGATCCACCGATCGGTAGGAAGTCGTAGTCGATGACCCCGCTCGTCGTCGTCGCGGACGGCGTCGCCTGGGCGTGGAGCGCGGTCGAGATCACCGGCGGGTACGACCTGAGCCGGGCCGATCCCGCCCGGGCCACCCGCGACCAGGCCGAATACCTGGACCGGCTGCTCGCGGTACGCGCGGGGGAGGTCGTGGCGCTGCGGTGGGTGCGCACGGAGCCGGGCCGGTTGCGCTTGTGGCTGCTCGCCCGCACCAGCGCCGCGGTACCGGAAACCGCCGCTTCCCGTGCCGTCACGCTGGCCGGGCAGCTGGCCGCGGTACCCCCGCATCTGGTGGCCGAACCCGTTGCGGACCCGGCGGCGGTGCAGGGTGTGCTGACCCCCTTCGTGCCCGCGCCGGACGGCCTGGCGCAGGTCGGCAAGCGCGTGCGCGCGCAGCCGCCGGAGCGGCCGGACGCGGGGGTTGAGGAGTACCTCGCGGTCGAGCCGTTCGCGCGCAACGGCGTCGACTGGTCGATGCTGCTCGACCTGCTCGCCGCCTGCCCCTACCCGCTGGCGCTGACCGTGACGCTCGCGCCGGAGCGGGTGTCCGCGCAGGTGCGGCGGACGGTCGAGGCGGAGGCGGCGCGGTTCGCCCGGCTGGCCGAGCCGCACGACGACGCCGCCGCGCGGGTCCGCCTCCCGCCGGACAGTGCCGCCGCCGCGCTGGCCGAGCTTTTCCAGGACGCTGCGCTGCGGTACCGGGACCACGCGTTCCGGTACGGCATGACCGTGGCGTCGCCGGTGACGCTGGACGAGATGGTCGTCGAGGCGCTGGGCCGGACGGTGGCGGCCGGGCAGTACGCGACGGCGCGGCCCGGCCGGCCGGCCGAGTACGAGGCGCTGGCGCACGCGCTGGCCACGCTGCAGCCGGTCGAGCTGCCGGAGCCGGCCGTGCGGGCCGGTCCCGCCCGGCGCGGGCTGCTCGAACTGCGCGGCCTGGTCGACCGGGCCGAGGCCGGGGCGCTGTTCGGGCTGCCGCTCGCTGTCGAGGGCCACGTGCCGGGGTTTCCGGTGCTGGCCGCGCGGGAGTCGGCACCGGCGTCGCTGCTGGTCGGGTGGCGGGACGACGACGGCGCTGAGGTCCGGGTCGCGGTACCGGAACGCGTCGCGGTCGCCGGGGGCACCGCGCTGGACCTGTGCCGGCAACTGTGGGCCGACCACGGTGTCCCGTTCCTCGTGCTCGACCCCACCGGCGGCGCGTACCGGCGGCTGGCCGCCCTGCCCGAGCTGGCCGACCTGGTCGTGTTCACCGCCGGCGACGAGACGGTCGCGCCGTTGCGGCTCAACCCTTTCGAGGTACCGGCCGGCACGCCGGTCGGCCGGCACCTCGGCGATCTGGTGGCCGCGTTCGACGCCGCGTACCGCCTGACCGAGCCGCTGCCGCTGGTGTACCGCCGGGCGCTGACCCGGATGTACCGCCGCCACGGGTACCACCCGGACACGCCGGGCGGTGCCGGACCCTGGCCGGTGCTCGCCGATTTCGTGGCGGCGCTGACCGATGCGGCGGACGAGGCCGGCCTCGACGTGGCGACCCGGCTGCGCGCGCAGTCACTGGTCGAAGGTCCCGCCGGGGCGACGCTGGACTGCCGGCGCTCGGTCGACTTCGCGGCGCTGGCCGACCGGCCGGTCGTCGTCGAGCTGGACCGGGCCGGCGACACCGCGGGCGAGCGGGCGCTGGTGACGCTGCTGCTGCGCCGGGCCGTCCGGCACCGGGTGGTCATCGGCTCGGGCGACGGTCCAGGGCTGCGGATCCGGTACCGGGCGCCGGGCCGGGCGGCCGTCTGCGGTGGCGGGCTCGACGGGGTGGTGCCGGTGCGGGTACCGGAGCCGCCCGACCTGCCGGCCGTCACCGAGGCCGAACTGCGCGCCCGGCACGCCGCGCTGCTCGCCGATCCCGGGTTCGCCGAGGCGATGGCGCCGTACGACGAGTGCGCGCCGTGCCGGCACCGGTGCGCCTTCCGGCGCCGGGCCGAGTCGGTCGTGCTCGCCGATCCGGCCGCGGCCCGCGAGGTGGCCGACCTCGCGGCCGCCGGCTGCTGGGCGGAGGTCGCGGCGGCACTCGACGCGCTCGCGTCCGGCGACCCGACCGAGGACCACCACCTCTGCCTGTTCATCCACGCGCTGCGCAGCCTGCACCGGTCCGGGATCGGCCAACTCTGGCAGCAGGTGCGGTAGCCCACATTCGCGCAATATCGGTTGCCGGGCGCCGATGGGTCGGGAAATGCTTGTACGAAGCAAGTAATCACGGGGGAAGGAACACCGATGCCGGCTGCTGCCGAAGATCCGGACGAGCACGTCCAGATCGGACGCCAGCTCGGCGTGTTCCTCCGGCGCACCGAGCGATTCTGGAACGGCCTGCGGGTCGCACCGGACGGGCCTAGCCTCGATCGTGGCGGGTACCTGTTGCTCGCGCAGCTGGCATCCGGTGCGCCGCGGCGGTCATCCGCGCTGGCGGAGGAAGCCGGGCTCGACCTGTCCACGGTCAGCCGCCAGGTCGCCACGCTGGCGGCGGCCGGCCTGGTGCGCCGTACCCCCGACCCGACCGACCGGCGTGCCACCCTGATCGAGGCCAGCCGGGCCGGTCACGAGGTACTCGGCCGCAACCGGGAGCGGTGGCACGCGGCACTGCGTGAGCTGCTCGCCGACTGGACCCCCGCCGAGCGCGCCGAGTTCGCGCGGTTGTTCGGGCGGTTCAACGAGGCGATGGCCCGGCGGGAAAAGGAGACGGGGAAATGAACACAGCCACCCGACCGGTACTCAGCCACCGGCAGATCCTGCTGCTGATGAGCGGGCTGATGATGGGCATGCTGCTGGCAGCCCTGGACCAGACCATCGTGGGTACCGCCCTGCCGACCATCGTCGGCAAGCTGGGCGGGATCAACCACTACTCCTGGGTCGTCACCGCGTACCTCCTCGCCGCCACCGCCTCGACGCCGCTGTACGGCAAGGTGTCCGACCTGTACGGGCGCCGGCCGGTGCTGATGTTCGCCATCGGCGCCTTCACGCTCGGCTCGCTGCTGGCCGGTGCCTCGCAGAACATGACCCAGCTGATCCTCACCCGTGGCCTGCAGGGCCTGGGCGCGGGCGGGCTGATGACGCTGGCCTTCACGATCGTGTCCGACGTACTGCCACCCCGCGACCGGGCCCGGTACCAGGGGCTGTTCGGTGCCGTGTTCGGCCTGTCCAGCGTGGCCGGGCCGCTGGTCGGCGGGTACTTCGCGCAGCACGACTGGCGCTGGATCTTCTATATCAACGTGCCGGTCGCGATCGTCGCGATCATCGTCTGCAACCAGGTCCTGCGCCTGGTACCGCATCAGCGCCGCGAGCACCGCATCGACTGGTACGGCGCGGTACTGCTGGTCGGCGCCGTGGTCTGCCTCCTGCTGGCGCTGTCCTTCGGCGGCTCGCCCGGATGGGCGTGGGGCTCGGCGCGCATTCTCGGGCTGTTCACCGGGTTCGCCGTGCTGACCGCCGCGTTCCTGGTGGTCGAGCTGCGCGCGGCCGAGCCGGTGCTGCCGCTGCGGCTGTTCCGCAAGCCGACGTTCTCGCTGGCCAACGCGGCCACCTTCGTGCTCGGCTTCAGCATGTTCGGCGCGATCATCTACGTGCCGCTGTACCTGCAGATCGTCAAGGGCGCGACGCCGACCCGCTCGGGGCTGCTGATGCTGCCGATGATGGTCGGCATCATCGGTACCTCGATCGGGTCCGGCCGGTTGATCAGCCGGATCGGGCGGTACAAGTGGTTCACCGTCGCCGGTACCGCGGTGATGGCCGGCGGCCTCGGCCTGTTCACGCTGCTGCAGGTCGACACGCCGCTGTGGCAGTCGTTCAGCTACATGCTGGTCATCGGCGTCGGGCTGGGCCTGGCCATGCAGCCGCTGATCCTCGCCGCGCAGAACAGCCTGGACCTGCGGGACATGGGTGCGGGTACCTCGGCGGCCACGTTCTTCCGCTCGCTGGGCGGGTCGGTCGGCGTGGCAGCGCTCGGCGCGGTACTCAGCAACCAACTGGGGGCTGCGCCGTCCATCAACGACCCGGCCTCGCTGCGGAAGCTGCCGCCCGCCGCGCTCACCCAGATCCAGCACGTCTTCGTGCACGCCCTGCACCCGATCTTCCTGGTGGCCGGGCTGGTCTCGCTGCTCGCGGTCGCGCTGTGCCTGATGCTGCACAACGGGGTACTGCACGGGCGCGGCCACGGTGGCCGGGACGAGGAACCGGGCGGCCACGTGGTCGACCCGGCCGAACTCGTCGAGGCCAGCGTGGGCTGAGCGGAGCGGGGGCGGTACTGAAGCTGGCCTTAACGGAGGCTAGCCCCGGGTAACGCGCGCCACTACGGTGGTGATCATGCGGAGCACGATGATGGACCTCCCCCTTCAGATTTCCCGCCTGCTGGAGCACGGCCGCACCGTGCACGGCAACGCCGAGGTGACCACGTGGACCGGCGACGGGGTCCGGCGGAGCACCTACCGGGAGCTGGGCGCGCTGTCCGCGCAGCTCGCCCACGCGCTGCGCGACGAGCTGGGCGTCACCGGCGACGACCGGGTCGCCACGTTCATGTGGAACAACGCCGAGCACCTCGCCGCGTACTGCACGGTGCCCAGCATGGGCGCCGTCCTGCACACGCTGAACATCCGGCTGTTCCCCGACCAGCTCAGCTACATCGCCAACCACGCCAACGACAAGGTGGTACTGGTCGACGGCACGCTGATCCCGTTGCTGGCGCGCAGCCTGGCCGAGATGAAGACCGTGGAGCACGTGGTCGTGGTCGGCGACGGGGATCCGGCGCCGCTGTCGGGCGCCCCGGTCGCGGTACACCGGTGGGCGGAGCTGGTCGACGGCAGGCCGACGACGTACGACTGGCCGGAGGTCGACGAGCGGGACGCCGCCGCGCTGTGCTACACGTCGGGTACCACCGGGAACCCGAAAGGTGTCGCGTACTCGCACCGTTCGATCTGGCTGCACTCGATGCAGGTCTGCTCGCCGGAGGCGTTCGGGCTGACCGGCCGGGACAAGGTGCTCGGCATCGTGCCGATGTTCCACGCGATGGCCTGGGGACTGCCGTACGCGGCGCTGATGTCCGGCTGCTCGGTGCTGATGCCCGACCGGTTCCTGCAGGCCGCTCCGCTGGCCGCGATGATCGAGTCGGAGAAGCCGACGCGGGGTGCCGCGGTGCCGACGATCTGGACCGATCTGCTCGCCTACCTGGACAACCACCCGGCCGACGTGTCGTCGCTGCGCGAGGTCGTGGTGGGCGGTTCGGCGTGCCCGCCGTCGTTGATGCGGGCGTTCAAGGACCGGTACGACATCGACATCATCCACGCCTGGGGGATGACCGAGACGTCGCCGCTGGGCTCGGTGTCCCGCCCGCCGGCCGGCGCCGAGGGCGAGGAGGCCTGGCGGTACCGGTACACCCAGGGGCGGGTACCGGCCGGGGTGGCCGCCCGCATCGTCGGCCCGATGGAGGACGTGCTGCCCGACGACGGCGAGGCGGTCGGCGAGCTGGAGGTGCGCGGACCCTGGGTCACCGCCACCTACCTCGGCGACGAGGAACCCGACCCGGGCAAGTTCCGCGACGGCTGGCTGCGTACCGGCGACGTCGGCACCCTGTCGCCCGACGGCTTCATCACCCTCACCGACCGGGCCAAGGACGTCATCAAGTCCGGCGGCGAGTGGATCTCCTCGGTCGAGCTGGAGAACCACCTCATGGCGCACCCGGCGGTACTGGAGGCGGCCGTGGTCGGGGTACCGGACGACCGTTGGGGCGAGCGGCCGTTCGCGACCGTGGTGCTCCGGGAAGGGGCGGGCGCGACGGTCGAGGAGCTGCGCGAGTTCCTGGCCGGGCAGGTGGCGCGCTGGCAGCTGCCGGAGCGGTGGGCGTTCATCGAGGCGGTACCGAAGACAAGCGTCGGCAAGTTCGACAAGAAGGTGCTGCGCAGCCGGTACGCCGAGGGGGAGCTGGACGTCCGGACGCTGAGCTAGGCGGACTTGCGGGCGGTCTTCTTGGCCGGCGCCTTCCTGGCGGCGGTCTTCTTCGCCGGCTCGGCCTTTTTCGTGGCGGTCTTCTTCGCGGGCGCCTTCTTGGCCGGTGCGTTCTTGGCCGCGGTCTTCTTGGCGGCCGGCTCGGCCGGCTCGGCCTTCTTGGCCGGCTCGGCCTTGCGCGCGGACCGGGCGGAGGTGATCGGGGTCGGTTCGGCCGACCCCGCTTCGCCGCGGGCGGCGCGGGCCCGCTCGACCGAGGCGCGCAGCGCGGCCATGAGGTCGACGGCGGCCGGGGCGGGCTCCTCCTCCTGCGGCGCCACGACCTCGCGGCCCTCCACCTTGGCGTCGATGACCTCCTGCAGGGCCTCGCGGTAGTTGTCGGTGTACGTGTCGGGGTGGAAGTCGCCGGACATCGAGTCGATCAGCGACTCGGCCATCGCCTTCTCCTGCGGGCGGATGCTGGTGTCCTCGTCGAGGAAGTCGAAGTCCGGCGTGCGTATCTCGTCCGGCCACAGCATCGTGTTGAGCACCAGCACATTGTCCTTGACCCGCAAGGTGGCCAGCTGCTCCCGCTGGCGCAGCGCCACCTTGACGATCGCCACTCTGTCCACATCGGACAGTGCCTCGCGCAGCAGCGCGTAGGGCTTGGTGGCGGTGCCCTCCGGCTCCAGGTAGTACGCCTTGGCGTAGAGGATCGGGTCGACCTGGTCGGCCGGCACGAACTCCAGCACCTCGATCGCCCGCGACGTGGTCAGCGGCAGGTCGGCGAAGTCCTCGTCGGTGAGGACCACCATCTCGCCGCCACCGAGGTCGTACCCCTTGGCGATGTCGTCGTAGGACACCTCTTCGCCGTCGACCGAGCACACCCGCTTGTACCGGATGCGCCCGCCGTCGGTCCGGTGCACCTGATGGAACCGGATGTCCTTCTCTTCGGTTGCCGAGTACAGGCGGACGCCGATCGACACGAGGCCGAACGAGACCGCGCCCTTCCAGATGGCCCGCATATTCGCAGAATACGGGCTGTCCCTGGATTCTGGCAGGTCAGCAGTGGTGGGTTGGTCAGCCGGGCTGGTTCCATGCCGAGACGACGAGGACGACGGTACCGTCGGCGGCCACCGCGGCGACGTCCACGAGCGCGATCTTGGGGGTGAGCCCGTCCGCCAGCGCGGCCGGGCCGGACGTCGCGACGCACAGGGCGGTCCGCGGTTGCACCGGTATGCGGACCCGCCCGCCGAGCGCGCCGGTCCGGATCGACTCCGCGCATTCGCCCGCCGTCGCGCCGGGGTTTCTCGTGACGCTGACGGCGGTACCGGCGGCGAAGGTGAGCGCCGGATGGCCGGCGCACGAGTCCAGCGACAGGTCGGCCACGGTGGTGTCCACGTTGACCCGCGGTTCGTCCAGGTCCACCGCCAATGTGCAGGCCCCGCGCGGGCGCAGTTGCAACTGCTGCCGCATGGGATACGCCGCGGTGAATTGCGGATCGGGCGCCAGGTCGCTGGATGCCGTATCCGGTACCGGTGCCGGCGCGACGGTTTGCGCCACCCGGGCCGGTTGCGCGACCCGGTACACGGTGCCGGTGGATCCGGTAATCGCGACCGCCACCGCGATAAGAGCCGGAATCCGCACCCGGCGGTTCTTCGCCAGCCCTGCGGGAGTTTGAACGATCACGCTGTCCTCGGTCTTCGATTGCGCCTCGCTATTCATTATGGCGAAACCGGGTCCGGTCCGGTTCCACCGATGAAACGAACCTGAACCGGTGACGTCAGCCGGGTACCGTCCACGCGGAAACGACGAGTGTCACGGTTTGGTCGGCCGCGATTGCCTTGACCACCACGACCGCGATTTTCCGCTTGATGCCCTGCTCCAGTGCGGCCGGCAGCGATGTCGCGACGCATACGACGAGGTTGGCCTGGATAGGCAGCGCGGCGTTGCTGCTCAGCGAGCTGGTCCGGATCGAGTCGGCGCATTCGGCCGGGGTGGCGTTGGGATTGTCGATGACGCTCGCCGTGGAGTCGCCGAACTGGAAGGTCTGGCGCTCGTTACAGCTGTGCAACAGGAAGTCCGCGCCTTTGGACGGGTTCACCCGGGGCTCGTCGAGGTCGATGGAGATCTGCGTGCAGCTGTCGGCTGGCCGCAACTTCAATTCCTGGGACTGGTACGCCGGAGTGAACGGGGCGCTGGGGTTGATGTCGCTCGGCGCGGCGTTCGGCGTCGGGGTGATGCCGTCGGTCGGCTGGTCGGTGGGTTGCGCGGTGGGCGTCGGCCGGGCCGGCGGCGTGGTGCCTCCGGTGGGCGTGGGCTGCGCGGCGTTGGACGCCCGGCCGGCCTCGTACCCGGCGAACGCGACCGCACCCAGCGCGACGAGCGTGGCCACCACCGAGATCAGCACGAGCACCAGGATGCGCCGGCGTTTCGGCGGTACCGGCGGCGCAGACGCCCCCGGTGGCGGGGGGAACGGCGGTTGGGCGTCGGGGGACTGCGGGGTCTGTGTGCTCACCGTGCCTCGCTTATTTTCGGACTGACGTCGGATGCGGTTATCGGTGGTGCAGTTCGGGGTCGATAAGAATGGCCGAGGCCGACGGGTTCTGGCAGCCGACCTCGATACGCAGGTCGTCCACGTCGGTGACGTCGACGTCGATGTCGACGTCCTGCGGCTGCCCGATGGCGAACCGGAAGGCACGCCCGTCCTGCTTGTCCAGGAACAGCGTGACCTGAACAAGCGACTCGTCCGGCGTCGGGTTGAATCCGTGCAGCGTCGCGTGGAAACCGATGTACCGCTTCGCCAGTGAATAGGTCACGTCCCGGACGCGATCGGTGGCCGGATCGGTGGGGCACGCGACGACCAGCGGACGGCTGTAACGGCCCTCCAACCCGTGCGGCAATACCTGCGTGACATTGCTGGTACCCAGCTTGGGCGGCAAATCACCGAGGAACACGTCGTATCCGGACTGCGACGGCGCGGCTGTCCGGGTACCCGGCGACTGGGTGTTTCCGCCGTTTCCGCCGTTCGCGTTACCGGGTCCCTGCAGGACGAGTACCTGAACGAGAGTGAGACCGACCAGGACAGCCAGCGCGGCGGCGAACACGACGCGATGCGTGCGTGGCGACCTGGCCACCCACGGTGGCGGCTTCCACCAGTTACCCAAAAGGCCGATCAGGGCGGTCACGACGACAACCGCCACCGCAGCAAGGGCCGGCCACCACCTGCTCATTTGAGCGATGTTGGCACGCTTTCCCATCGACTGCCATCAGCCATTAGGTAGCCTTTCCAACGCGAAGTAGTGAATTGCGCCAGCCGTACGCGGGTTCGGGCCTCCATGATCGCGATACGATCGCGAGGTGCCCGGCGCGCCCATGCTCGCCACGACCGGTCCGCTGCCGGTCGGGCCGGGGTGGGCCTACGAGTTCAAGTGGGACGGGGTACGGGCGCTGGCCACGGCACACGGCGGCCGGCTGCGGCTGCGGGCGCGCAGCGGTGCGGACATCACGATCGCATACCCGGAGCTGGCGCCGCTGGGCCGGGTGCTGGACGACGCGGTACTCGACGGGGAGATCGTGTCGCTGGACACCGACGGGCGGCCGTCGTTCACGATCCTCGCCGAGCGGATGCACGTCCGGGAGCCGGGCCGCGCCGCGAAGCTGGCCGCCACTCGCCCGGTGACCTACATGATCTTCGACCTGCTCCGCCTCGGCGGGACGGATCTGCTCGACCTGCCGTACGCCCAGCGGCGCGCCGCGCTCGACGGCCTCAACCTGGCCGGCGACCGCTGGCTGACGCCGCCGTCGTTCACCGACGGCGCGGCGACGCTCGCTGCCGCCCGGGAACTGCGGCTGGAAGGCGTGGTGGCCAAGCGGCTGAACTCGCCGTACCGGCCGGGTGTCCGCTCGCTCGACTGGATCAAGAACAAGGCCGAGGACACGGCCGAGTTCGTCGTCGGCGGGTTCCGGCCCGGGGTACGCACGCTCGGCGCGCTGCTGGTGGGGGTACCCGGTCCGGGCGGCAAGCTGCTCTTCCGCGGCCGGGTCGGGGGCGGCATCTCAGCGGCGGCCGAGCGTGCCCTGCTCGCGGAGCTGCGGCCGCGCGCGGTACCGGAGTCCCCGTTCGCGACCGAACTGGCGCGCGAGGATGCGAAGGACGCGACCTGGGTACTTCCCGAGGTTGTGGTGGAAGTCAGGTACGGGCAGCGCACGCCGGACGGCCGGCTGCGCTTCCCCCGGTTCCTGCGGCTGCGCCCGGACCTGAGCCCGGAGGAGTGCGTCGATGCCTGACCGCCTACGCGTCCGGGTCGGTGACCGCGATCTGGAACTGTCCAACCTCGACAAGGTGCTGTACCCCGCGGCGGGCTTCACCAAGGGCGAGGTCATCGACTACTACACGCGGATGGCCGAGGTGCTGCTGCCGCACCTGGAGAACCGGCCGCTGACCCGGATCCGGTACCCGAACGGCGTGGCCGGCAACGGGTTCTTCGAGAAGAACGCGCCGGGCGGGGTACCGGACTGGGTACGCGTCGAGACGCTGCCCGCACCCGGTTCGACGAAGGACCGCGAGACCATCGACTACGTCATCTGCGACGACCTGCCCACCCTCGTGTACCTCGCCAACCTCGCCGCGCTGGAACTGCACGTACCGCAGTGGAAGGTCGGCTCGGCCGGACCGGACCGGCTGGTCGTCGACCTCGATCCCGGGCCGCCGGCGGGGCTGGCCGAATGCGCGAAGGTCGCCGTGCTGCTGCGCGACCGGCTGGCCGCCGACGACCTGGTCGCATACCCGAAGACGTCCGGCAAGAAGGGCATGCAGCTCATGTGCGCGCTGGCCGCCGAGCAGTCCGCGGAGGAGGTGTCGGCCTACGCGAAGCTGGTCGCCGAGGAACTGGCCGGCCGGTACCCGCGGATGATCACCGCGAAGATGGCGAAGAACCTGCGGCCGGGCAAGGTCTTCATCGACTGGAGTCAGAACAGCGCGGCCAAGACGACGGTGGCGCCGTACTCGTTGCGCGCGGAGTCGGTACCGACCGCGTCGGCGCCGCTGACCTGGGACGAGGTGGAGAGCGGCAAGGTGCGGCCGGTACAGGCGGGGCAGGTGCTCAAGCGGGTCGACAAGTACGGCGACCTGCTGGCCGCCCTGTGCGATGGCGGCCCCCGCGTGCCGCCCCCCTGACCGCCGCCCCGCCCCGCGCGCCGCCCCACTGACCGCCGCCCGCCCCGCGCGCCCGCGAACGCCGATCTTGGAGTTGTGTCGGCGACAAAGGCCGCGTTGTTCCGCGATTCGGGCACCACAAGTCCAAGATCGACGCGGGTAGGCGGCGCGTGGGGCGGGGCGGTGCGCGGGGCGGGGCGGTGCGCGGGGCGGCGGACTTCGTGTCCGGTACCTCCGCCGCACAGAAGGTCGGTGCGCTCGCCCTGGGCGCCGCCGCGCTGCTCGCGCCGCTGCTCCCCGCCGGCCGCAAAGCCGCTGGTCAGGAGGCTACGGAGCCGGCCACCGAACTCGTGGCGGCCGGCGGCTGACGGGTACCCCCGGGGCAGGCTGGCCAACCGGCTCGGCTTGCCCCCGGGCACGCCGCTTGTGCACCATGGCGAGATGCGTGCCCTTCGGTGCTTACCCTCCGGCCTGCTCGGCGCCGCCGTCGCGGTCGGCGCCACGCTGGCCGTGACGGTCGGCGCCACCCCGGCGACGGCGGCGCCCAACTTCGCGGCGAGCCTGGCCCTCGACCCGCCGGCCGGCAAGGCGAGCACCACGATCACCGCGACCTTCCAGCTCAACGCGCCGGACAACGTGCGCTGCCGGATGCGGGTGGTCTTCCGCTGGGACGACCACACGCTCGGCCAGAAGGGCTCGGACTCCTGCACGCTGACCGTGCACCTCAGGGCGCCGAAGGACGGCCGGGACCAGGGGCCGCACACGGTACGCGCGGTCGATCTCGTCAGCCGCCAGGACGCCAGCGCCACGTTCACGATCACCAACGGCGACGCGACGCCCACGCCGACCAGCCGCGCCACCCAGCCGACCGACAACCAGTCGATCGACGCCGGGCCGCCGCTGCCGGTGGACACCGCGACCGTCAACCCGGCCGCGGCCGCACCGCCGGTACCGCAGGTCGCGTCGTCCTCGTCGACCTTCACCTGGGTGGCGTTGTTCTTCGGCGGCGCCCTGCTGCTCGGCGGCGTGGTGATCCTTGTGCTCGTGGTGCTGCGGATGCGCCGCGGCGACGGTGCGCCGGACGACTACGGCGACGGTGCGCCCGACGACTACGGCGAGCCGCTGCCGGTGCCGGTGACCTCGCCACTCGGTGGGTACCCGACGCACCGGCTCTACCCCAGCAGCCCGGAACCCACGCAGGTGCTCGGATATCCGCGCCCGCCGGAGGTACCCCGCTAGCCTGTTGACCATGGCGACCGCCCGGGACCGCATGCTGACCACGGTCGACACGATCAGCGAGTTCAGCCAGCGGTCCCGCGCCACGGTGGCCGACCGGTTCCGCCGGGCCCGAGCCGGCCTGCTCTTCGCCGCCCAGGCCGGGCTCGCCGCCGGCCTGTCCTGGCTGGTCGCCGACAACCTGCTGCACCACCCCCGGCCGTTCTTCGCGCCGATCGCCGCGGTCATCGCGCTCAACGTCTCCATCGGCCAGCGGCTGCGCCGGGTGGTCGAGCTGGTCGTCGGGGTCGCGCTGGGCATCCTGGTCGGCGACACGGTGATCTACTTCATCGGTACCGGTGCCTGGCAGATCGCCCTCGGCGTGGCCGCGGCGATCCTCGTGGCGGTGTTCCTCGGCGGCGGCCCGATCGTGATCGGCCAGGCCGCCAGCTCCGCGGTACTGGTCGCGACCCTCGCGCCGCCGTCCGGCGGGATCTACTACAGCCGGTTCCTCGACGCGCTCATCGGCGGGGTAACCGGCATCGTCGTGATGGCGCTGCTGCTGCCGGTGAACCCGCTGACGGTGATCCGCAAGGCGGCCCGTCCCGCGCTGGACGTCATCGCCCAGGGACTGCGCGACTGTGCCGGGGCGCTGCGGCACGGCTCCCGCGCGGAGGCCGACGCGGCGCTCGCCACGCTGCGCGCGGGCGAGGCGTCCGTGGTGGCGTTCCGCAACGCGCTGGCCGGAGCGCGCGAAGCTGCCACGCTGACGCCGGTGTACTGGCGGTCCCGCGGGCCGCTCACGCAGTACCTGGACGCCGCCGAGCACGTCGACCACGCGCTGCGCAACGGGCGGGTGCTGGCCCGCCGTACGGTTGCGCTGCTGCGCGACCAGGAAGCGGTACCGGACGGGCTGGTCGAGGCCCTGCGCACCCTCGCCGACGCGGTGACCGCGCTGCGTGACGAACTTGCCAGCGGTACCGAGCCGGAGCGCACCCGCGCCCTCACCCTGCAGGCGGTCCGGACCGCCGCCGACGTGTACCGCGCCGGGATCGGGTTCTCCGGTGGCGTCGTGGTGGCCCAGGTCCGCACCATGGCGACCGACCTGCTGCTGGCCAGCGGGCTGCCCCGGCCGGTCGTGGAGAAGGCGGTCCGACGGGCGGTCGGCCGGCTGCCCAGCCGATAGGCTGCCGGATGTGAACCCGATTCCCGCGCCGGGCTTCGAGCCGGTGGTGGCGGCGCCGGTGGTCGCCGCCGCGCCGCCGCGGTACCAGTGGAAGCGGGCGGTGCTGCTGGTCAGCATGGTCGTCGGGTTCGCGGTGTGCGGCATCGGCGTGCTCGTGTACCTCGGCCTCAACATCGGCATCACCGCGCTGCTCGTCGGTGTCGTGGCCGCCATCATCCCGGTACCGGTGCTGGTCTTCTGTTTCATGTGGCTGGACCGCTACGAGCCGGAACCCATCAAGTACCTCGCCGCGTGCCTCGCCTGGGGCGCCTGCGTGGCGACCGCGATCGCGTTGCTGCTCAACGAGGGCGCCGCGGCGCTGGCCAAGCACGAGCACCTGCCGACCAGCCTGGTCGCGGTGCTGACCGCGCCGGTGGCCGAGGAGACCATGAAGGCGCTCGGGCCGCTGCTGCTGTTCCTGTTGCGCCCCAAGGCGTTCTCCGGCGTGGTGGACGGGATCGTCTACTGTGGACTGTCCGCGACCGGCTTCGCGATGGTGGAGAACATCCTGTACCTGGGCGGGTACGGGTACGCCGCCGGTGCCGACCGGGCCGGGGTCGCCGGCGGGGTGGCCAACGTCATCGGCATCTTCGTGGTGCGCATCGCGCTGTCCGGCTTCGCCCATCCGCTGTTCACCGCGATGACCGGCATCGGGCTAGGGGTGGCGGCCCGGTCGGCGGACAAGCGGGTACGGGTACTGGCGCCGATCGCCGGCTGGCTGACCGCGATGATCCTGCACGGCTCGTGGAACCTCATGGCGCTGCTGGCCAACCAGACCAAGCAGATGCTGATCCTGCTGTACGGGTACTTCTCGGTGATGATGCCGATCTTCTTCGGCATGGTCGCCTTCGCGCTCTGGCTGCGCTCCTGGGAAGGGCGGCTGACCCAGCGGATCCTGCCCGAGTACGTGCGCGCCGGCTGGCTCTCGCCGCCCGAGGTGGCCGCGCTGGCGACCATGGGCCGCCGCCAGTCCGCGCGCACCTGGGCCCGCCGGGTGGCCGGCGACGCGGGTGCCGAGGCGATGCGCGGCTTCCAGTACGCCGCCACCCGGCTGGCGCTGCTGCGCGACGGGCTGCGCCGCGGCCTGCACCTCAGCTCCGACGACCTGGCCGAGGCGCTCGCCGAGGAACGCTCGCTGCTGGAAGGCATCACCGCCTACCGGGCCGCGTTCACCGGCCGCGATCCGGTGGCGCCGCCGGCACATTGGGACGGCCAGCGGTACCACGTGCGGTTCCCGGACGGATCGGTACGCACGCTCGACCCGCCCGCGCAGCCGGTGGTACCCGTCCCCGTGATGCTGCTGCCGACCTACAGGTAGAGCCCGGTACCGTCGATCTCCACCCGGCTCGCCGCGACCGCGTGTACGTCGCGCTCGCGCAGCAGGACGTACTCCCGCCCGTGCAGTTCGACCTCGGCACGGTCCTCCGGATCGAACAGCACCCGGTCGCCGGTCACGATCGAGCGCACGTGCGGTCCCACGCCCACCGCGGTCGCCCAGGACAGCCGCCGGCCCATCGTGGCGGTCGCCGGGATGACGATGCCCGCTTTCGAGCGCCGCTCTCCCTCCGGCCCGTCCTGGCGGACGAGTACCCGGTCGTGCAGCAGGCGGATGGGCAGTCCGACTTCGGACTCGGTGGTGGTCACGTCGGAACGGTACAACGACCTCGCGGCGCCGCTGGGTACGGTATGGGGTGAGTGCAGCCGGGCGCGGCGCCGCCTGGACCGAGGAGCGTAGCGACGACGGAAGGTGGCGCACCGAAGCGCGTGGCGGAGCGAACAAGAGGAGCCGTTATGGGTCGCGTGGAGCAGTTGCGGGCGAACATCCGGCGGGCATACCTGGCCGGGCGGGCCACAGTGCGACCGAACAGCCACGAGGACCTCGACGACGACCCGATCGCCCTGGCGGAACCGTCGGTCAACGGCTCGCGCAGCGCCGACCAGCAGGTGCCGTACCCGCTGCGGATCGCCGCCGCGTGGTCCTGGCGGATGCTGATCGTCGCCGCTGCCGGTACCGTGGTGCTCTGGGTGGTCGCGAAGCTGCACCAGGTGGTCATCCCGGTGGCCATCGCGATGCTGATGTCGGCCCTGCTCGGCCCCGCGGTGGTGTGGCTGCGCAAGCGGGTACGGCTGCACCGCTCGCTGGCGACGGCGATCGTCATGGTCGGCGGCCTGGCCCTGGTCGCCGGTACCTTGACCCTGGTCATCACGCAGTTCGTGTCGAGCTGGGAAGACCTCAGCCAGAAGGCGCAGGGCGGCATCCAGCAGATCCAGGGATGGCTCAAGCGCGGTCCGCTGCACCTGTCCGACCAGCAGCTCAACTCGATCGTGAGCGAGGCGCAGCACTGGCTCACCGATCACCGCTCGACGCTGACGACCGGCGCGGTGACCACCGCGACGACCGCGTTCGACGTGCTCGCCTCGACGTTCCTGGTGCTGTTCTGCACGTTCTTCTTCCTGCGCGACGGGCGGCGGATCTGGCGCTTCCTGGTGCGGCTGCTGCCTGCCGGCGGCCGGGAACCGTTGGGCAGCGCCGGTGACGCGTCGTGGCAGACGCTCGTCGCCTACGTGCGGGCCACCGTCCTGGTCGCCTTCATCGACGCCAGCGGTATCGGCATCGGGCTGGTGATCATGCAGATCCCGCTGGCGTTCCCGCTGGCCGCGTTGGTGTTCCTCGGCGCGTTCATCCCGATCGTCGGGGCCACCCTGTCCGGCACCGTGGCCATCCTCGTCGCGCTCGTCGCCCGGGGGCCGGTGTGGGCGCTGGCGGTGCTGCTGCTGGTGATCGGGGTACAGCAACTGGAAGGCCACGTACTGCAGCCGGCGATCATGGGCAAGGCGGTGGCGATCCACCCGCTGGCGGTGATCGTGGCGATCGCCACCGGCGTGGTGCTGGCCGGGATCGTCGGCGCACTGGTCGCGGTACCGATCGTCGCGGTGCTGAACACCGGCATCCGGCACCTGGCCGCCCGGCGCAGCGACGAACCCGAGCCGGGTCCACCCACGGAAGTCGTGGTGCGCGGCTAACCGCTCAACCGGCGTAAGGCACCCAGGACGACCTCCTGTTTCGTCGTGTACCAGAAGGGCGGCAGCGAGGCACGCAGGTAGCCGCCGTACCCCCGGGCGGTCTCCAGCCGCGAGTCGAGCACGGCGACCACGCCCTTGTCCCCGGCCGTGCGGATCAGCCGGCCGACGCCCTGCGCGAGGCGTACCGCGGCGATCGGCACGCTGACCGCCGCGAACCCCGACCCGCCGGCGGCGTCGACGGCCGCGGCCCGGGCGGCGGCCAGCGGCTCGTCCGGCCGCGGGAACGGCAGCCGGTCGATGACGACGAGCTGGCACGCGTCGCCCGGCACGTCGACGCCCTGCCAGAGGGACAGCACACCCATCAGGCAGCTCGCCCGGTCTTCCCGGAACCGGCGTACCAGCAGCGGCAGCGACTCCTCGCCCTGCAGCAGCACGGTCAGGTCGGTCTTCGCGCGCAGTACCTCGGCCGCCCGCTCCGCCGCCCGCCGTGACGAGAACAGCCCGAGGGTGCGCCCGCCGAGCGCCTGGACGAGCGCGACCAGTTCCTCCGCGGCAGCGTCGGACAGGCCGGACTGGGTGGGCCGGGGCAGCTTCGCCGCGACGTACAGGATGCCCTGCCGGCCGTAGTCGAACGGCGAGCCGACGTCGAGTGAGCGCCACGTGCCCGCGCTGTCGTCCGGTTCGCCCTCGACCAGCCCCAGCGCCCGCGCGATGCTGTCGAACCGGCCGCCCAGCGCCAGCGTGGCCGACGTGGCGACCACGGTGCGGTCGGCGAAGAGGTGGTTGGCCAGGGTACCGGCGACCGACAGCGGTGCCACCACGACCGCGCGCCGCCGGTCGTCCCGGTCCACCCAGGCGACGTCGAACTCCGCCTCGGCCAGCAGCCGCTGGACGGTCTCGGCCAGCTCGCCGATGACCGCCTTGGCCTGCTGTCTGCGTACCGGATCCGGGTCGTCGGCCTTGACGTCGCCGATCGCGTCCAGCGCCCGCCGGCACGCCGGGTTGAGCAGCGTCAGCCCTTCCCGCAGCGGGCCCGGCAGCCCGTCGGTGATCCGGCCCGGCGGCGCCGCGGTCAGCCCGGCCGCGAGCCCGTCGCCGGCTTCGGTCAGCGCCTCGTAGTGCTCCGGCGGGATGAACGGCCGCGCCCGCCGGGCCGCCCGGTCGACCAGTTCCGCGGTCAGCTCGGCCTGCGCCGCGCTGGACACCCGGTCGGCCAGCTCGTGCGCCTCGTCGACGACCAGCAGCTTGTGCGGCGGCACGATGTGCCGGCCGGCCAGCATGTCCACCGCCAGCAGGCTGTGGTTGGTGACCACGATGTCGGCCTCGCGTGCCCGGGCCCGGGACGCCTCGGCGAAGCACTCCGCGCCGTACGGGCAGCGGGCGGCACCGACACACTCGCGCGCCGGCATCGACGCCAGTCGCCACGCCGAGTCGTCGACGCCGGGGTCCAGCTCGTCGCGGTCGCCGGTCCGGCTCTGCAGCGCCCAGTCGCGCAGCCGCTGGACCTGCTTACCGAGCCGGCCCGCCTCGCCCAGCCACTTGGTCTTGCCGCTGCTCGCGGTCTCGAAGAGCGCGTCCTCGGGTTCCTCCTCGGTGCTGCCCTCCAGGCGGGCCAGGCAGGCGTAGTGGTGGCGGCCCTTGAGCACCGCGAAGGTCGGGCGGCGACCGAGCACCGGTTCGGCCGCGTCGGCCAGCCGGGGCAGGTCGTGGTCGATCAGCTGGGACTGCAGCGCGAGCGTGGCCGTGGACACCACCACCGGCCCGTCGACCAGCAGCGCGGGTGCCAGATAGGCCAGCGACTTCCCGGTACCGGTGCCGGCCTGCACGAGCAGGTGCTCGCCGGTCTCCGCGGCGTTCGCGACGGCGGCGGCCATCGCCTGCTGGCCGGGCCGGGCAACGCCGTCCGGGACGGCGCCGACGGCGGCGGCGAGAAGCTCCTCGATGGTGGGCCGGCTACTCACGGGGACAGACGCTACCCGGTACCCCCGACGGGACGCGTACTCCGTCCACAGCGTGGCGAGTTATCCACAGCCGCAGATCTGGCCATTGTCTAGCCACCAGGTCGACCTTCACCGTGGCAGGGTGCTAACCGAAGGAGGATGGTCAGAGTCATGGCTGCCGAACCAGTTGCCGCAGACCGACGCTTCACCCGGGCCGACCTGGAGTACCTGCCCGACGACGGGCGCCGGTACGAGCTCATCGACGGCGAGCTCATCGTGAGCGCCGCGCCCGGTCGGGTACACCAGCGGGCCGCCTTCGCGCTCGCCCGGATTCTCCATGCGGCTTGTCCGGACGAGTTCGAGGTGCTGATCGCGCCGTTCGCGATCGGCCTCGCCGAGGACACGGAACTGCAACCCGACGTCCTGGTCGCCCGCCGGGACCAGTTGACCGACAAGGAGCTGCCCGGGCCACCCGCGCTCGCCGTCGAGGTGCTCTCGCCGAGCACCCGGATGGTCGACCTGAACAAGAAGCGGGCACGGTTCGAGCGGGCCGGCACCCCGTCGTACTGGGTGGTCGATCCGATCGCCCGGCCAGCCGAAGCTCGGCTGATGGCCTGGGAGCTCGACGGTCACGCACCGTACCGGCTGGTGGCCGATGTCGCGGGGCCGGAGGTGTTCCACGCCACGCGGCCGTACCCGGTGTCCGTCAATCCCGCGGATCTGGTCCGGTGAGCCGCTACTGTTCGTAACATGCCACCCGATGTCGTGCGGGTTGACTACCGGAAGTACGACGGTAGACCGCACCGCAGCTATCCCGCCCTGCGCCTGGGCGAGGATCAGCACGGAGTGTGGCTGGGAGTAACACAGGCGATCGTCGACGGGGCGAGCTTCAAGTACGAGGAACCTTACGTGCTGCTGGTACCCCACAACGCGTGGTACACGGCGATGTTCAACGCGCCGCCCCGGCGCACCGAGGTGTACTGCGACATCGCGACGCCGGCCGGCTGGCCGACCAACGACCGGCTCGAACTGGTCGACCTCGACCTCGACGTCCGGCGGCGCCGGGTGACCCGGACCGTCGAGCTGGTCGATCAGGAGGAGTTCGAGGTTCACCGGATCCGGTTCGGGTACCCGGACGAGGTGGTGGAACAGGCGTGGAAGGCGGCGCACTGGCTGGTCGGGGCCCTGGCTGACGGTACGGAACCGTTCGCCGGTGGCTACCACGCCTGGCTGGACCTGGTGCGTTGAGCCCGCGCGCCGGTTGAACGGAAGGCGGCGGGTGAGTGAACTAGCATTCCCCCTACCTGTCCCGGCCCAGCGTGAGGTGTCCCTGTGCGAATCAAGCTCCGTCCCGGTGACGACACCTTCTTCGATTTCTTCAGCCGGGCCGCCCAGAACCTGGTGCGCGGCACCGCGCTGCTGTCCGAGCTGATCCTGCCCGAGGCTGATGTGGAGTCGGTCAGCGAGCGCCTGGTCGAGGTGGAGCACGACAGCGACGCGATCACCCACGAGCTGTACAAGAAGATCAACTCTTCGTTCATCACGCCGTTCGACCGGGAGGACATCTACCGGCTCGGCTCCGGCCTCGATGACGTGATGGACCACCTCGAAGCCGTCGGCAGCCTCATGTACCTGTACGGCCTCACCCACCTGCCGGCGCTGCCCCGCGAGATGCACGAGCTGGTGGACGTGCTCGACCGGCAGGCAAAGCTGACCGCCGACGCGATGCCGCGGCTCAAGGTGATGAAAGGCCTCGAAGAGTACTGGGTCGAGTGCAACCGGCTGGAGAACGAGGGCGACAGCACCTACCGGATGCTGCTGGTACGGCTGTTCTCCGGCGAGTACGACGCGCTGACGGTACTGAAGATGAAGGAGGTCGTCGACGAGCTCGAACGGGCCTGCGACGCCTTCGAGCGGGTGGCCAACACGGTGGAGACCATCGCGGTGAAGGAATCGTGACCGAGGCCGCCGTGGCGACGATCGTGGTGATCGTCGTCGCGATGGGCTTCAACTTCACCAACGGGTTCCACGACGCGGCCAACGCGATCGCCACCTCGGTCTCCACCCGCGCGTTGACTCCGCGGGTGGCGTTGATCATGGCAGCCATCGGCAACCTGATCGGCTCGTTCTTCGGCGGCCAGGTCGCGGCCACTGTGGGCAAGGGCGTGATCAACGCGCCGCACGGGATCAGCGGGCTGGGGCTGGTGTTCGCGGGCCTCAGCGGCGCCATCGTGTGGAACCTGATCACCTGGTACTTCGGCATCCCGTCGTCGTCCTCGCACGCGCTGATCGGTGGGCTGGTGGGGGCGACGCTGCTGGTACCCGACGGTGTCGTGCTCTGGACCGGCATCTGGCAGAAGGTCGTCCTCCCGATGCTGCTGTCCCCGGTCGTCGGCCTGCTGCTCGGGTACCTCGTCATGCTGGCGGTGGTGTGGGCCTTCCGGCACGGCCACCCCGGCAAGCTCAACCGGATGTTCCGGTTCCTCCAGTCGATCTCGGCGTTCGCGATGTCGCTCGGGCACGGCACGCAGGATGCCGCCAAGACCGTCGGGGTGGTCGGGCTCGCCCTGGTCACCGGCGGGTTCCTCGGGGCCAAGGAGAGCATTCCCTGGTGGGTGTTCGTGCTCACCGCCACCGTGATGGCGGTGGGCACCTACTCGGGCGGCTGGCGGATCATCCGTACCCTCGGCCGCCGGGTCATCCACCTGCGCCCGCCGGAGGGGTTCTCGGCCGAGACCACGGCGAGCACGGTGCTGTTCGTCACGTCGCGGCTGGGCTGGCCGATCTCCACCACGCACACCATCACCTCCGCGATCATGGGGGTGGGTGCGACCAAGCGGCTGTCAGCGGTGCGCTGGGGCGTGGCCGGCAACATCCTCGTGGCCTGGGTTCTCACGTTCCCGGCCGCGGCCGGTATCGCCGCGCTGATCTACGTGGCCATCCGGCCGCTGTTCAGCTGAGCGGCTGGGTACCCTCGGTCGGTGGACCCGGAGCAGCAACTGGTCGAGCACGCCCGCCGGTTCGCCGAGTCGGGGGCGGCTGCGGCGCCGACGCGCCTGGCCGCCACCGTCCTGCTGCTGCGCCCGCCGCTGCAGGTGTATCTGATCCGCCGGGTCCGCACGATGGCGTTCGCCGCGAACATGTACGTGTTTCCCGGGGGTACCGTCGACCCGCGCGACACCGACGTCGACTGGATCGCCCCGGCACACCGCCTCGGCCTGCCCGACGCGCAGGCGCGTGCGGTGGCGTGCGCGGCGGTACGGGAGGTGTTCGAGGAGACCGGCGTCCTGCTCGCCGGCCGCTCCGCCGGCGATGTCCTGCCGGACGTGTCGACGCCGGACTGGGAGGAGGCGCGCCGGGCGGTGGAGGCGCGCGATGTCGCCTTCGCCGACCTGCTCCGCGAGCGGGATCTGGTACTGCGTGCCGACCTGCTCGTACCGTGGTCGCGCTGGATCACGCCGGAGTTCGAGCCGCGCCGGTACGACACGTTCTTCTTCCTGACCCGGCTACCGGAGGGCCAGCGGACCCGCGAGGTCGGCGGCGAGGCTTCGCATGCGGTGTGGGTACCGGCGGAGCAGACCGCGGACCTGCCGATGCTGCCACCGACCCGGACCACCCTCGGGCAGCTGGTCGCGGCCGGATCGATCGACGCGGCGGTGGCGGCGGCCGCCGACCGGGACGTGGCCACCCCAGTGACACCACGCGTGGTCGACGGCCGCCTCGTCTACTAGACACGCAAGCGCCCTTGCCGGGTTGCGCACGTTCGCGCACGCGGCTTGAGATATCTGCGGATCTCAGCGCAGACTCGGCGTCACCAATTGGAACCCCACCAAGGGGAGACTCGATGGCACGCGGCGGCCCGATCGCTGATCATGGCAGCGATCGGGAGCCTCGACGGTCAGCCGAAGCGGCCGGTGATGTAGTCCTCGGTCCGCTTCACCGACGGGTTCGTGAAGATCTTGTTCGTCTCGTCGTACTCGATGAGCCGGCCGGGGTCGCCGGTCTTGTCGATGGAGAAGAACGCGGTGCGGTCGGAGACCCGGGCCGCCTGCTGCATGTTGTGCGTGACGATCACGATCGTGTACTGGTTCTTCAGCTCGCTGATCAGGTCTTCGATGGCGAGCGTGGAGATCGGGTCGAGCGCCGAGCAGGGTTCGTCCATGAGTACCACCTGCGGCTCGACGGCGATCGCCCGCGCGATGCACAGCCGCTGCTGCTGGCCGCCGGACAACCCGGCGCCCGGCCGGCTCAGCCGGGTGTGCACCTCGTTCCACAGGTTCGCCGAGCGCAGCGCCTTCTCGCAGGCGGTGTCCAGCATCGACTTCCGGCGTACCCCGTTGAGCCGCAGCCCGGACACCACGTTGTCGTAGATGGACATGGTGGGGAACGGGTTCGGCCGCTGGAAGACCATGCCGATCAGCCGCCGTACCGCGGTGACGTCCACATCGCGGCCGTACAGGTCCTGGCTGTCCAGCGTCAGCTTGCCCTCCACCCGGGCGCCGGGGAGCACCTCGTGCATCCGGTTGATCGAGCGCAGGAACGTCGACTTGCCGCAGCCGGACGGGCCGATCAGCGCGGTCACCGACTTGGGCTCGATGACCATGTTGATGTCTTCGATCGCCTTGAACGCGCCGTAGTAGGCGCTGATCCCGGACGCTTCGATGCGCTTAGCCATGGTGCCCTACCTCAGCTTGTTGCGACGTGACAGCAGCTTGGCTGCGATGGTCAGGGTGAGTACCAGCGCGACCAGGGTCAGCGCGGCCGTCCAGGCGCGGGCCGGCGCGTACTTGGACGCCGATCCGGCCTGGTCGTAGATGAAGATGGACAGCGAGTTCTGCAGTCCGTGGAAGGGGCTGAAGTTGATGCCGGCGCCGCCGCCGGCCACGAGCAGTACCGGCGCCGTCTCGCCGGCCGCGCGTGCGACGGCGAGCATCACACCAGTGACGATACCCGGCAGCGCGGTGGGCAGGACGATCCGCATGATCGTCTTCCACTTCGCGATCCCGAGCGCGTACGCCCCCTCGCGCAGCGCTACGGGTACCAGGCGGAGCATCTCCTCCGACGACCGGGTGATCGTCGGCAGCATGAGCACACTGAGCGCCAGTGACGCGGCGAAGCCCGAGTAGAACGGCAGGCCGTCCGGGGACAGGTGCGGGCTGACGATCAGTACCCAGAACGCGAGGATGAACAGGCCGGCCACGATCGACGGGATGCCGGTCATCACGTCGACGAAGAAGCGGATGGCCAGCGCCAGCCGGCCGCGGCCGTACTCGACGATGTAGATCGCCCCGCCGGTCCCCAGCGGTACCGTGATCAGCGTCGCGATCGCGACCTGCTCCAGCGTGCCGATGATCGCGTGGTATGCGCCGCCGCTGTTGTCCTGCGGCCCGATGTTGCGCATCGAGTGGCCGAAGAACTCGGCGTCCAGCCGGGCGGTGCCCTTGCTCACCAGGGTGAACACCACCGACACCAGCGGCAGCAGGGCGAGCGTGAACGCCGAGTAGATCAGTGCCGTGGCGATCCGGTTACGGGCCGCCCGGCTGCCTTCGACGATCCCGGACGCGAGGGCGAGACCGGCCAGGAAGAACACGACGGCGCCGACGACGGTGAGCACCGGGCCGCCGCCCAGTACCCCGCCGAGCGCGAAGACGACGTAGGCGAGTGCCGCGGCGGCGACCGCCGTGGCGGCCGGTGCCCACCGGGGCAGCCGCCGGGCTTCGAGCGCGTTGGCAACTGCCGCCGTCATGCCGCGCTCCCGATGAACTCGCGGCGCCGGTACACGATCAGCCGGGCGATCATGTTCACGACCAGGGTGATCGCGAACAGCACCAGGCCGGAGGCGATCAGTGCGCCGCGGCCGGTCTCGCTGGCCTCACCGAACTTGTTGGCGATGTTCGCCGCGATCGAGTTGCCGCCGTTCTCGATGAGGTCGATCGAGAAGGTGTAGGTGGCGCCCAGGGTCAGCGCCAGCGCGATCGTCTCGCCGAGCGCCCGGCCCAGGCCCAGCATCACCGACGCGATCAGGCCCGGCCGCCCGTACGGCAGGACCGCCATCCGGATCATCTCCCACTTGGTGGCGCCGAGGGCGAGTGCCGCCTCCTCGTTCATCTTCGGCGTCTGCCGGAAGACCTCGCTGCTCAGCGAGGTGATGATGGGCAGAATCATGATCGCGAGGACGGCGGAGCCGAGCAGCACCGACTTGCCGTACGGGCCGCCGCTGCCGAACAGCGGGATCCAGCCGAAGTACCTGTGCAGCCAGGCGGAGAAGTCCTGGACCGGCTTGTAGAAGTAGTCGCGTCCCCAGAGACCGAACACGATGCTCGGTACCGCGGCCAGCAGGTCGATGACGAACCCGAGCGCGCTGGCCACCCGCCGGTGCGCGTAGTGGGTCAGGCACAGCGCGATGCCCAGCGCCACCGGTACCGCCAGCAGCAGCGCCAGCACCGAGGCCTCGACGGTACCGAGGGCCAGCGCGGCGATGCCGAACTTCGGATTGGTCGGATCGTCCGGGAACCAGTCCTTGTAGGTCAGGAAGTTGGCTTTGTCCGCGCGCAGCGCCGGTACGGCCTTGGCGATCAGGAAGATCGCGATCGCGACGATGACGACGAGCACCACCGCCCCCGAGGCGGTGGTGAACCAGCGGAACAGGCTCTCCCGGCCGAACCGGCGGCGCGACGGAAGTCCGCCGCCGCCACCGAGGGGACCGGTGGGACCGAGGTCGGTTGGCGCCGCCAGCCCCGCCGTGACCGGTGCGGTCTCGGCGGGGCCGGCGATCGGTGACTGACTCATGGATTTCTGGTACCGGTCAGGACAGGCTCGCCACGGTGCTGGCGACCTTGGTGCGTACCTCGTCGGGCAGCGGTGCGTACCCGACCTTCGCCGCGGCCGCCTGCCCGTCCGCGCTGGCGGTGTAGGTCAGGAACGACTTGACCAGCGGAAGCGAGCTGGACGGGGTGCCCTTCTCGCAGACGATCTCGTAGGTGACCAGCACGATCGGGTACGCCCCCGGGGTCGTGGTGTGGTAGTCGATCGCGAGCGTCATGTCGTTGCCGGTGCCGGCCGTCTTGGCGCTGGCCACGGTCTTGCCGGCCGCCTCACCGGTGAGTTCGGCGTACTCCCCGGCCCCGTTGCCGACCTTGGCCATCTTCAGGTTGCCGGACTGGGCGAAGGACCACTCGACGTACCCGATGGTGCCGTCGGACTTCCCGATCGCCGCCGAAACACCGTCGGAGCCCTTCTCGGCGTCGCCGCCGGGCGCCTTCCAGGTCTTGTCGTTGCCGTACGTCCAGTCCGTGCCGGCGGTCTTGGACAGGAACTTGGCGAAGTTGTCGGTGGTACCCGAGCTGTCCGACCGGTGTACCGACAGGATCTTCGTGGCCGGCAGCGTGGCGCCCTGGTTGTCCGCGGCGATCGCCGGGTCGTTCCAGGTGGTCACCTTGCCAGAGAAGATCTTGGCGATGGTGGCCGGCTTGAGCTGCAGGCCGGAGACGCCGCTGACGTTGTAGACCACCGCGATCGGTCCGACCACCATCGGCAGGTGGATAGCCGCGCCGCTCTTGCAACGCGCGTCGGCCTTGGGCTGGTCGGCCTGTGCCAGCGGCGAGTCGGAGCCGGCGAAGTCGGCGGTACCGGCGATGAACGCCTGCTGCCCCGCGCCCGACCCGTTGGCGGTGTAGTCGATGGTCGCGCTACCGCAGGCGCTCTGGTAGTTCTTGGTCCACGCGGTCATCGCGTTGCCCTGGGCCGTCGAGCCCTGTGCCTTGATCGAACCCTGCGCGCAAGAAATGGCGCTGGACGGGCCGCTGCTCGCGCCGCCTCCACCGCCCGAAGACGTGTTGTTGTCCGAACCACATGCGGCGAGCGCAAGCGTCGCGGTCACTGCGAGGCAAGCCAGGATGCCGTGCCGCTGGAGCTTCACGTGGAATCCTTTCGAAATTTCCTTCAGATGTCCCGCCGGCCAGGTGCGCCGGCGACCGCGGCACAATGGTCCGCTCAACCGGACGCTATGAGCGCGAGGTAGCCGAAGATTCTGTCGTGAGTGAACGCACGGTGAACAGGTCAAAGCCTCGGTATGACGTTCTACTGAGCCCGAGATGTCTGTTCCGTGAACGCTGGCCCGGCTGCGCTCGTCAGTCCAGACCGGGCCGCGCCGCTCTCGTTCGCTCCCTCAACCTGCCCCGTCCGCTCACTTCGCGGCGCTTGGACGCCCGGTCTTCCCTCCTCGCTGCGCTCGTCAGTCCAGACCGGGCCGCGCCGCTCTCGTTCGCTCCCTCAACCGCGCTGGAACAGCACATCGGTGGACCACCGGGCGAAGCCGAGGTTCTGGTACAGCGCCACGGCGCGGACGTTCGCCTCGTCGACGTACAGCATCGCCTGGTCCAGCCCGCGCCCGCGCAGGTACCGCAGGCCGGCCAGGCTCAGCGCCCGGCCGAGCCCCAGCCCGTGCGCCGCGGGGTCGATACCCAGCACATACACCTCGCCGATCGGCGCGTGGTCGTGGGAGGCGTTGCCGTGCACCTTCGTCCAGTGGAAGCCCATCAGCGCACCGTCCCGTTCGGCGAGGATGAAGCCGCCCGGGTCGAACCAGGGCTCCGCCATCCGTACCCGTAGATCCCGCAGCGTCCAGCGGCCCTGGTCGGGCAGGTCGGCGAAGGCCCGCGCGTTGAGCGCCACCCAGCCCTCGTCGTCCTCTCCCGGGCGGAAGCCACGCAGCGTCACCCCGACCGGCAGCTCCGGCGCGGGCAGCGGCGCGTACAGCGACCGGCGCATCTGCCACAGCACCCGGGCCCGGCGGAAGCCCAGTGACAGCGCCAGGGCGCTGGCCGAGGGGTGGTCGCCGTGCGCCCACAGCCGCAACCGTGCTGACGATCGCTGGCTGGTGGCCGCTCCGCCAGGCTGCGCGGCCAGCGGGTCGTGCTGGGCCGCCGCGTCGGTCGCCGCCACGACCAGCGCGCGGCCCAGCCCGTGCCGCCGGAACATCGGGTGTACCACCAGCTCCGCGCTCGCGCCCTCGATCACGTCAGTGGTGTCCACGTGGGCGTACCCGACCAGGCGCCCCGCCTCCCGGACGTACAGGTGGATCGCCGGCCGGTCGCCACCGTGCCGGACGTGCAGCACCACGTGCTCGGACAGCGGGTAGGCACCGTCGGTGTCCCCGGCGGCCTGGGCGAGCGCCAGCACCTCGTCGACCTCGTCCGGGGTCAGGTGGGTGCTGCGCTGCACGGGCGTGGTCGCGGTCACCCGTTCACGGTATCGATCTCAGACGGTGATCGGGATCGGCTCGCTGTCGGGCAGGGCGCGCGACGGCGGTACGACGAACTTGTACCCGACCTGGCGGACCGTGCCGATCATCGACTCGTACTCCGAGCCGAGCTTGGCGCGCAGCCGCCGGACGTGTACGTCGACGGTGCGGGTACCGCCGAAGTAGTCGTACCCCCACACCTCGCGCAGCAGCTGGTCCCGGGTGAACACCCGGCCCGGGTGCTGGGCGAGGAACTTGAGCAGCTCGAACTCCTTGTACGTCAGGTCCAGCGGCCGGCCCTTGAGCTTCGCCGCGTAGGTGTCCGGGTCGATGGTCAGCTCGCCGGCCCGGATCAGCCCGCCGTCGCCGGACGTCGCCGCGCCGATCCGCCCGGCGGCCAGCCGCAGCCGTGCCTCGATCTCGGCCGGCCCGGCGGAGGCGAGGATCACGTCGTCGACGCCCCAGTCGGCGGACAGCGCCACCAGGCCGGACTCCGACACCACGGCGAGCAGCGGTACCCCGAGCCCGGTGGCGTGCAGCATCCGGCAGGTCGCGCGCGCGTCGGCCAGTTCGCTGCGCGCGTCGACGAGCACGACGTCGGGGGACGGCCCGGAGACGAGGGTCCGCACGTCGCGGGGCGCCGTGCGGACGGAGTGGGGGAGCAGGTCGAGGGCGGGTAGGACGCTCGCCGGCTCGCCGGCTCTCACACCCGTCAGGAGCAGGATCTCCACGCGTCACCTCCGTCTGAAGTCGATCTGGACCCGACGGCGCTGACGGGCGGGTTAACAGACGAGGATACCGGAGCGTGCGCCGGTACTCACCAGGTTGTCGATTCGCGATGACCGGCCCGGCTCTGGCACGATCGGAGGCGTGTCCCCCAGCAGCCCGTACGGCACCGGCCGCGACCCGGGTCCCGACGACGGTTGGCCGGCCGAGCGCCCGCCGGTGCGCCGGCCGCGCCGCGACGAGCCGGACTACGGCTTCGCCGCCGGGAACACCGACCCGTACGGCTGGGCCGGGATGCGCGACCCGGTCACCGCGACCGGTGAGATGAATCTGGAAGACCTCGCCGCGCCGAGCAACGGCCGCGCGGGCGGGTTCGTGGAAGGCGCGCGGTCGCGGCTGCGCCGGCCGCACAAGCGGCGCGCGGTCGCCGGCCAGCAGACCGGGCTCGATCCGGAACTGCAGTCCGACCTGCCCAGCTGGCTGCAGGAGCGCGGGGTGGCGCTGGCGCCGGTACGCCGCCTGCTCTCGCTGTCGGTCGCACTGTTCGCCGCGCTGCTCGGGTTCGGGCTGCTCGCCGGCGCGCTGACGCTGCCCGGCTCGTACAGCTTCGTGATCTTCGGGGTACAGCTGTTCTTCGTCCTGTCCTGGACGGTGGCGCTGCGGCCGCCCGGTCCGTGGGTGGTCGCCGTGGTGGGGCTCGCCGCGGCGGCCGGTGCCGACCTTGCGGCGGTACTGCCGGCGGAGGCGTCGCTGGCACCGCTGGGGTACGTGACCGTGGCCGGGTTCGTCTTCGGGGTACTCGGGCAGTTGCTCCGCGGTGCCGGACGGCAGGGCGTGACCGAGTCGCTCGGCGCGACCCTGGCCGTGGTCGTCGGCGTGGTCGCGTTCGCGTCGCTGCTCGTTTTGGACCGGCACCCGATGGGTACCCGATCCATCGTCGCCTGTCTGTCCGCCGCGGCGGTGGCCCTCGTGGTGGCCAGGCTCGCCGACGTGGTGCTGCCGGTTCCCCGCACCAGCCCGGAGGTACCCCGGGGCACGATCGGGGTGATCCTCGGTGCCATGACGGGTACCGCGGCGGCCGCCGTGGCGGGTTCGGTCCTGGCCGGGTTGCACCCGGAGAAGACCGCGATCGCCGGGCTGGTCACCGCGATGGCCGCGATCATGGCCGACCTGGCGGTCTCCTATGCGGAGACCGGCCGCGAGCTGGCTGGCGAGCCTTCGGCACTATGGATCGCACGGCACATGCAGGGGCCGCTCGGCGGGTACGCGCTCGCCGCGCCGGCCGCGTACGTGCTCAGCGTGATGGTTCTGGTCCCCGGCCTGTAGGATCGCCGGGCTAGCGGGAGGGGATGGCATGGCGGCCGGTCGGGGTCGGAGGGTCTGGATTGCGCTGGTCATCGTGTTGATAGTCCTCGGTGGGCTGTTCGTGGCCGCCGACCGGATCGCCGCGTTCGCGGCCGAGCGCACCATCGCCGATCAGGCCAAGAAGGAACTCGTGGCGCGCAACATCACCTCGCCGAGCGACCCGACCGTCGCGGTCAGCGGGTTTCCGTTCCTGACCCAGGTGGCGCGCGGCCGGTACGACCAGATCACCATCCATGTCGACCAGCCGAGCAGCCAGGGCGTGACCTTGGACGCACTGGACGTGACCGCCCGGGGCGTGAACGCGTCGACCGGCGCGCTGGTCAACGGCACCGGGAAGATCACCGCCGACGACGTCACCGGCTCGACCAAGCTGAGCTGGGCCGGGGTGAACAAGCTGATGAACACGTCCGGGTTCGGCGGGGCCGGCGCGACGGCGTCCGCGCTGCCCGACGGCCAGGTCCAGGTGAAGGTACCGGTGTCCGTGGCGGGGATCTCCACGACCATCGTCGCGACGGGGAACCTGTCGGTCGGCCAGGGTACCGTGCATCTGAAGATCAACAAGGTGAGCACCGAGGGCGGCACGCTCCCGTCGGTACTCTCCGGCCTGGTCGGCTCGATCAAGCAGAGCCTCTCGGTCGACATCAAGATCCCGCAGTTGCCGTACAACCTCCAGGTGCGCGACGTCAAGGCGTCGGTGAGCGGCCTGGCGGTGACCGCGGTCGCCGCGAACGTGCCGATCTCGAACGGCAAGTCCGGCTCCTGACCGAGCCCTGGGACGGCCTGTCCGCCTGGTGAACACGGTGCTAAGCTGCGCAGCTATGAGTCAGCCGGTCATCCGCGCGCCGCACACCGCGCAGCCTGGCCGCGTCATGCTGCTCACCAAGCGCCGGCCGATCGATTTCGGCCTGGTCGCGACCTGCCTGTGTCGCCTCGGGTAACCGCGCTGGCGCTCAGTTCCGCGGCGCGCTTCCGACGTAGTCCCTGATCGCCCACCGGGCCGTCGCTCCGTGACCGCGCGCGGCCCGTCCCATTCGAGAGGTAACCCATGAGTCGCGACTCGGTACTCGTTTCGGCCGACTGGGCCGAGAAGAATCTCGACACCCCTGGCGTGGTCTTCGTCGAAGTCGACGAGGACACCAGCGCCTATGACAACGGCCACATCCCCGGCGCCGTCAAGCTGGACTGGAAGAAGGACCTGCAGGACCCGGTGCGCCGGGACTTCGTGAACAAGGAGCAGTTCGAGGCGCTGCTGTCCGGCCGCGGGATCGGCAACGACGACACCGTGATCCTCTACGGCGGCAACAACAACTGGTTCGCCGCATACGCCTACTGGTACTTCAAGCTCTACGGCCGCCGCGACGTCAAGCTGCTCGACGGCGGCCGCAAGAAGTGGGAGCTGGACGCCCGTACCCTCGTCAAGGACCCGGTGTCCCGCCCGGCCACCAGCTACACCGCCGGCGAGCAGGACCGCTCGATCCGGGCATACCGCGACGAGGTGGTGGCCGCCATCGGCACCCAGAACCTGGTCGACGTGCGCTCGCCCGACGAGTACGCCGGCCGCCTGCTCGCCCCCGCCCACCTGCCGCAGGAGCAGGCGCAGCGGGCCGGCCACATCCCGACCGCGATCAGCGTGCCGTGGAGCAAGGCCGCCAACGAGGACGGCACCTTCAAGTCCGACGACGAACTGCGCGAGCTGTACTCCGCCGCCGGCCTCGACGATGGCAAGGACACCATCGCCTACTGCCGGATCGGCGAGCGCTCCTCGCACACCTGGTTCGCCCTGCACGAGCTTCTCGGCCAGGCCCGGGTGAAGAACTACGACGGCTCGTGGACCGAGTACGGCTCGCTGGTCGGCGTACCGGTCGCGCTCGGCGACACCCCCGGGGAGGCGTGATGACACAGGAGTACACCCTCGGCTGCGGTGCCCCCGACCAGGACACGGCGCTGCCGCTCAGCGTCCGGTCCGGCGACGAACCGGTACCGGGCGCCTACGTCCGGCTGCTGGACGCCACCGGTGAGTTCACCGCGGAGGTGGTCACCTCGGCGGGCGGCCAGTTCCGGTTCTTCGCGGCGCCCGGCAACTGGACGCTGCGGGCGCTGTCCCGCGCCGGCAACGGGGACGCCACGGTGTCCGCGGAGCGCGGGCTCAACCAGGTCGCGGTCACCGTCACCGCCGCCTGATCCGGTTCGCGACGGCCCCCGTCCCTGGCTGGCGGGGGCCGTTCGCTGACATGCGTTGGCCGGTGAGCCGCCTGGCCGCGGCCGCCGCGTGCGGCAGAGAGCACGCCGCCCCCGGCGACCGCGTCAACCGCCGCGGCGCGGAAGCTGCCCGGCTGTCACCATGGAGCGCGTGACGGTGACCTACGTCCCGGCGAACCCGCCGCGCGATCCGCGCAAGCGGCGGGCGCTGCTCGCCGTTGCGCTGGTGTGGGGGCTGCTGCTCACCGCCGGCGGCGTCTGGTACTCGTTCCACGGGCGGCCGACCGCCCGCGAACAGACCACCATCGCCGAGGCCGGGCCGGTGGTCGACCGGGCGCTCGAGAACGCGGTGCGGGCCGCCGGCCCGGCCGCGGTACCCGCCGTCTTCGGCTTCGACAAGGTGTCCGACTGCGACGTCACGCCGGTGCGTGGCGGGGTCGCCTACGAACGGGTGCTCTGGCTGTTCACCCCGGCCGGTGGCGAGGGGGACCTGCTGGACCGTCTCGCGCAGGGGCTGCCGGAACGGTACAACGCGCAGGTCCACGCCGGTACGCCGCCGACGTTCACCGCCGACGCCGGGTTCTTCGTCGCGGTGCGGGGTGCGGTTGCGGTGCCGGGACTGGTGGCCATCCGGGCCGGTACCGGTTGCCGGTCGCTCGGCCGCCAACCGGCCGCCGACCCGACCACCGCGCCGGGGCCGGATCCGCTCGGCGTCAGCGGCGAGTGGCGGGTGCACACCCTGCCCTGCGGCCTGCGTACCGTCGCCGTGGCCGGGCCGGCGCGGCGGCCGCTGCGCTCGCTACCGCGCGACGGTGCCGTCGTGGCCACCGCAGACCTCTACGCCAACCGGACCGGCCTGGCCGCCCGCGCCGACGCCGGTACCGTGACGTTGACCACAACCACCGGTACCTGTCGCTGAGCGTCAGGCCGGGCCGGCGTCGTTCCTGGCCGTGGCCGCTCGGTCGTGGCCGCTCGGTCGTGGCCGCTCAGTCGCGGGCGGAGACCGGGGTGCCGACCGCTACCGGTTCGGCCGGCCGGGCGCTGCGGGTACGGCGGGTGGCCAGCACCGATCCGGCCAGTACCAGCGCGAACCCGACCCCGACCCCCCACGTGAACGGCTCGCCGAGCAGGGCCACACCGAGCGCCACGGCCACCGCCGGGTTGACGTAGGTGATCACCGTCGCGCGGACCGGCCCGGCCTCGGCGATGAGCGCGAAGAACAGCAGGAACACAACCGCGGTACACACGACGGCGAGCCCGACGACCGAGCCGACCACGTTCCACGCCGGCCATCGGGCGGGCAGTTGCAGGATCGCGAACGGCAGGTACACCAGCGCGGTCAGGCCCAGCGACGCCGCGGTCACCCCGAGGCTGGGCAGGCTGGACAGGTACCGGGTGAGCAGGAACGGCCCGACCGCGTACCCGACCACCACGACCGCCATCTCCAGCAGCGCCCACACATCGCTGGCGTGCAGGTCCAACCCGACCAGTGCGGCCACCCCGGCCAGGCCGATGAGCAGCCCGAGCTGGCGCAGCGGCCCGAGCCGTTCGCCGCCGGTGGCCCAGGCGAGCAGCGCGCCGACCATGGGTACCGCGGCGATCAGCAGGCCGGCCAGCGAGCTGGTCAGCCGCTGCTCGGCGGAGGCGAGGAACAGCCACGGGACGGCGATCTCCACGGCAGCGAAGACGAGCAGCGCGCGCCAGTGCCGCAGCAGCGGGCGGAGCTGGCCGCGGCTGGCGGCCAGCGGCAGGAGCAGCAGCGCGGCCAGAGCCGTCCGCCAGAAGACCAGCGACGCCGGGCTCAGCGCGCCCACCGCGACCTTGATCAGCAGGTAGGGGACGCCCCAGAGGATTCCCACCGCCGCGAAAAGCAGCCAGCCACGCCGTGACATCAACTCTCCCGATGGTCGCCGTCGTCAGGACCGATTCTGCGCTCCGGTCCTTTCCGCGGCCATCGAAATGCTGCCAGTTCAGCCGGACGTCGCCTGTATCACGATGAGCGGGATGTCCCGCGCGGTGCGCGCCTGGTAGTCGTCGTAGGAGGGCCAGATGCCGGTCATCACGGTCCACAGCCGCCGCTTCTCGTCCGGCGCGGCGGTGTGCGCGGTGCCGTCGATCCTGTCGGCGCCGACCTGGATGCGTACCCGCGGGTCGGCGACCAGGTTGCGATACCACTCGGGGGCCTCGTCGCTGCCGCCCTTGGAGGCCACAGGCCACGATCAGGTACCGGTCACCGTCCCGGCCGTAGATCAGCGGGGTGCGGCGGGCCTTGCCGGTACGCCGGCCGATCGTGGTCAGCAGCAGGGTGGGCACGCCACGCCAGTGATGTCCGTCGGCGCCGTCGGTCTCCACGTACCGCTCGACATGGTCACGCTGCCAACCGGCCGGGGGATCGACCGGCTCGTCGAAGAGAGTCATGCCGTTCAGTACACCAGCGCCTGCGCGCCTTCGCCGGTCGCCTCCTCGACGAAGACCGCCGCGCCGGCGATGCGTACCCCGTCGATGACGTCGTCGGCGGTGATCCCACGCCGGGCGGCGCACTGGGTGCACAGCGTCACCCGGCCACCGGCCAGCACGGCGGCGAGCAGGTCGGGCAGTGGTGCGGCGTGCGGCAGTTCGAACGTGGCGGCCCGGCCGGGCAGCGCGAACCAGGCCGACTCGCCGGTCAGCCACAGCGACACCGGTACCCCGGCGGACACCGCGGTGGCGGCCACCGTGAAGGCCTGCGAGCAGCGTTCCGGAGCATCGGTACCCGCGGTCGCCTTGATGACCAGAGAGCGCGCCATACCGGTCAGCATAGGATCGGAGACTATGGTCACCGAGATCGGTTTCGTCAGCCTGCTCGTGGCCGCGTTCGGCGCGCTGGCCGGCGGCCTGGCGTACCTGGCCGTACGGGTATCGAGAGGGCGACTGTAACCATGAGCATCGTGCCGCCGTGGCTGGACGCACCGCCGGCCCCGGAGTACCCGTACGAGGAGTCACACGACCTGCGCAGCGGCCCGCAGCTGCATCCCGCGGCGCGCGACCTGCTGCCGTTCGTCGGCGTGTGGCGCGGCCGGGGCGGCGGCGAGTACCCGACGATCGAGGGCTTCGGCTTCGCCCAGGAGGTCCGGTTCAGCCACGACGGCCGGCCGTTCCTGTTCTACGAGTCGCGCGCCTGGCTGCTGAACGACGACGGTACCGCGATCCGCCCGGCCTTCCGGGAGGTCGGCTGGTGGCGGCCGATGCACGAGGACGGCGAGCCGACCGGGGAGCTGGAGGTGTTGCTGAGCGCGCCGACCGGGGTGATGGAGCTGTACGTGGGCCGGGTCGACGGGCTCAAGGTCGAGCTGGTCACCGACGCCGTCGTCCGCACCGTCACCGCCAAGGAGATCAACTCCGGCCAGCGGCTGTACGGCATCGTGGACGGCGCCCTCCTGTACGCCTTCGAGATGGCCGCGGTCGGGCAGCCGCTGTCGCCGCACCTGTCGGCCAAGCTCAACCGCGTCGCGGGGTAGCTACCTTCCGTAACCGAGCAGGTCCAGCAGGGCGGCGGTGTCCGCGGCCGGCTTGCGGGCCACGCCGTCCAGCGAGCGCACCTCGGCGGCGCCGCGCACCGAGGACACCAGCCAGACACCGTCCGCGTCGGCCAGCTCGGCCGGGCGGACCAGCCGTTCCCCGGCGCGGTAGCCGAGTGCGGGCGCGTGGTCGAGCAGCCATCTGGCGGTGGTACCGGCGAGAATCCCGGTCTGCTCCGGGGGTACCGTCCAAAGGATCTTTCTGGCCAGCCAGACCAGGGTGGCGGTCGGCGCCTCCAGCGCGTACCCCTCGCTGGACAGCCACAGCACCTCCTCGGCGCCCTGCCCCGCGGCCCAGCGCAGCGAGGCCATGTTGACCGCGTAGGACACGGTCTTCGCGCCGCCGAGCAGCCACGGCGCGGCCTCCCGCGCGGCCACCGGGTAGCCGAGCGAGGCGGTGACCACGGCGACCCCCTCGCGGCGCGCGCGGCGGATCGCCGGCGCGATCGCGAAGGCGGTCGCGAACACGGTGACCGGCCCGCCGGTCTCCGGGCCCCGCGTGCAGACCAGCCGCAGCCCGCCCTCCTCGGCCGGGTCCCACGCGGCGGCGGTCTGGTCGACCAGCTCGACCAGCGCGGCGCGCGGCGGCAGCGCCAGCTCCAGCCGCGCCGCGGACCGGGACATCCGGGCCAGGTGCTGGTCGAGCAGCCAGGGCCGGCCGGCGCGCAGGTGCATGGTTTCGAAGATCCCGTCGCCGCGCAGGGCACCCAGGTCGTCGGCGCGCAGGATGGGGGTTTCGGCGGGTACGACGCCGCGGCCGAGCACGGCCACCACACGGTCAGGCACGAAAGGCGAGGCTACCCGACCCGCGGGTAGGCTCGCGTCTGTGACCGATGCGTCGCTCGCCGCCGTGTTGCGGGCCAAGGGACTACGGCTGACCGCGCAGCGCCAACTGGTACTGGAGGCGGTACACGAGCTGGGCCATGCCACGCCCGACCAGGTGCACGCGAAGGTGGCCGAGGTAGCCGCCGGGGTCAACATCACCACCGTGTACCGGACCCTCGAACTCCTGGAGGAGCTGGGTCTGGTGACCCACGCGCACCTCACGCACGGCGCGCCGACGTTCCACCCGGTCGGCGAGGCGCAGCACGTGCACCTGGTCTGCCAGAACTGCGCCGAGGTCAGCGAGCTGCCGTCCGCGTTCCTCGCGCCGCTGGCCGAGAGCCTGGACCGGGAACACGGGTTCCTGCTCGACATCGGGCACGTGGCGCTGTTCGGCATCTGCGCCGGATGCGGGGACAACCGTGGCTGAGATACCCGTCGCCGCGATCGAACCGGACTCGCTGGACGCCGGCGCCGTCGCGCACTACGGCGATCCGATGCGCGAGCAGCGTCTGCTGGCCACCGCGGCCGGGCTGGTCGACCGCTCGCACCGCGGGGTGGTGGCGGTGCCCGGTCCGGACCGGCTGACCTGGCTGCACAGCCTCACCACGCAGCACCTGACCGAGCTGCACCCGCCCGAGGGCACCGAGCTGCTCGTGCTGTCACCGCACGGGCACGTCGAGCACCACGCGGTGGTGGCCGACGACGGTACGACGACGTGGCTGGACACCGAACCCGGGCAGGCCGGGCCGCTGCTGGAGTTCCTCGCGAAGATGCGGTTCCTGATGCGGGTGGAACCGGCCGACGTCACCGCCGACTGGGCACTGCTGTCGCTGGTCGGGCCGGACGCGGCGGTACCCGGTGTGGCCCTGGCGCCGCCCGCCGCGTCACCCGTGCCGGGGCCGAAGTTCGCCGCGGCGGACGTTCCGGCGCGCCCGACGGTCGCATACGCGGTCGCCCCGCTGCCCGGTGGCGGCTGGGTGCGCCGCATGGGGTACGGGTACGACCTGCTGGTACCGCGCGGTTCCGGCACGGAGTGGGCGCAGCGGCTCGGTGTGCCGTGGGCCGGCGTGTGGGCGTTCGAGGCGCTGCGGGTGGCCGACCGGCGGCCGCGGTACGGGCTGGAGACCGACCACCGGACGATCCCGGCCGAGGTCGGCTGGCTCGGTGCGGCGGTACACCTGGACAAGGGCTGCTACCGCGGCCAGGAGACGGTTGCCCGGGTGCACAACCTGGGCCGGCCGCCCCGCCGCCTGGTCCTGCTGCACCTCGACGGCATCGCGACCGACACGCTGCCCGCCCCGGGTACCCCGGTGTCCACAGTGGACGGTCGGGTGGTCGGGTTCGTCGGCACCGCGGTGCGCCACCACGAACTGGGCATGGTGGCGCTGGCGGTGGTGAAGCGTTCGGTACCCGACGAGGAACCATTGCGGGTAGCTGAGTCCGCGGCGGCGATCGACCCGACCTGAGGCCGGGCCGGCCGCCGTAAGCGGACGGCCGGCCAGCAACCGGAAACTCGGGCAGTAAACCGGCGTGACCTGCGGAAATCTTGATTGTCGAACGTGTGTACGAGTAGCGTCGGCGGGGTGGAACGGCGCAAGCACTACTGGAACGGCCGGTGGGGCCGGCTGGCCCGGATGGACATCCTGGTCTTCGAAGATGCCGGCACCTGGGTCGTCGAGGCCCGGGACGGCGGTGCCGACGGAAAGAGCCGTTGGTTCGAACTGCCTGACGAGGATCACGCGCTGGACTGCGTCCGTGACCTCATCACCCTGTCCAAAATAGACGGTTGGCGGGAGTTGTAGGCATATTATTCGGCGGCCACCGCGACCGGGGTGGCCGGCAGTGTCTTCAGGTGGCGCAGCGGGCCGGCCAGTGTCCACAGCACGCAGAGCAGGCCGCCGGCCGCGGCGATCCACAGCGTCGTACGCAGCCCGAGGACGGTACCCAGGGCCCCGCCGGTCAGTGCGCCCAGCGGACGGACGCCGTAGTTGACGGTGCGGTACGCGCCGGAGACCCGGGACCGCAGCTCGTCCGGGATGACCGCGGAGAAGATCGAGCCGATGCTGATGTCCAGCACCATCACGCCGAGGCCGGAGCCGAACTCGGCGAGGAACAGCAGCGCCAGGATGGCCGGGCGGCTGCCGGCGGCCAGCGGTACCAGCAGCAGCGGCGCCGGGAACACCACGCAGCTGAGCACGAACGCCGGCCCGACACCGACCAGGCGGGTCAGCGGCGTGGTGACGGCGGCGCCGATCAGCCCGCCCACCGCGCCGGCGCCGAGCACCAGGCCCAGTTCGGTCGGGCTGACGTGCAACCGGGTGGTCACGTACAGCACGAAGATCGCGAAGAACACGAAGTTGAAGTAGTTCACCGTCGCGGTCGCGCCGAGCGCCGCCCGTACCACCGGCGAGCGCGCGATGAACGTCACGCCCGCGCGCAGCTGGCCCGGTCCCGGCCCGGCGGCCGGCGGTTCGTCCGGGTGGATGCGTGCCAGCGCGACCGCGGAGGCGACGAACGACAGTCCGTTGAGCAGCAGGGCGCCCGGGGCGGTCAGCAGGCTCACCAGGACACCGGCGACACTCTGGCCGCCCACGAAGGACATGGCCCGGCTGCCGTTGAGCAGCGAGTTGCCCTCGACGTACCGGTCCGGCGGCACCATCGACACGAACAGCGTGTTGTAGGACACGAAGAAGAGCACATCGAAGGTACCGGTGAGGAAGGCGACGAGGTACAGCTGCGGCAGGCTGAGGATGCCGAGGAGGTACCCCACAGGAACGGTGGCCATCAGCACCGCGCGACCCACGTCGGCGATGATCATCGTGCGCCGCCGCCGGCCCCGCCGGTCGACCCGGGCGCCGGCCACGAGCGAGAACAGCAGGCTGGGCAGCAGCTCGGCCGCCATCAGCAGACCCATCTGCGCCGCGTCGGCGTGCAGGACGAGGACGGCGGTCAGCGGTACCGCCAGCAGTGCGATCTGGTCGCCGAACAGCGACACGGTCTGCCCCGACCAGAACCGGCGGAACGTGACGTCGCGCAGCAGCGGAGGGACGAGCTTACGCATCGGTGTGCCTCCGGTCGTTCGGGACGGCCACGTGCAGCACCGAGATCGGGCGCGCACCCGGCGGCCGGGTCTCCCGTCTGGTGACCCGCTCCGAGTACGGCTCGACCAGCGCGACCATCCGGCGCATCAGTTCGGCCAGCTCGTCCGGGGTGGCGTAGATGATGCTGTCGCCGATCGCCGCGGCTTCCCGCCACTCGTCCGGCTCGTCCGGGCTGACCGCGATCCAGGTGCGGATCAGCTCCAGGTACCGGTCGGCGACGACGGTGCTGAACAGCTGGGCCGCCGCGGTGGCCTCGGGGGTGTCCGGGATCGCCGGCCATGAGGTGGACATCGCGGTGGCCCGCCACGGCTTCTCCCGGCCCTGGCCGCCGCCGGCCTCCTCGACCATGCCGTACTTGGCGAGCTGGCGCAGGTGGAACGAGCAGCTTCCGGAGCTCTCGCCGAGCAGCTGTCCGGCCCGGGTGGCGGTCAGCGGCCCTTCCAGGCGCAGTAGGCCGATCAGGCGCATGCGCAGCGGGTGGGCGATCGCCCGCAGCGCGCGGGGATCGGTCAGCTCGATGGACTCGGCAGGCTCGGTCATGATGCGAACATAGCTTTGCAAAGAAAGCTTTGCAAGCAGCCCACCGGGCAAGGCTTCGGCCGGTGTCTACCCACTGGGCGTCACAAACGACGTCGTGGGAGGATCGCCGCCATGGCAGCAACGACGCTGATCACGGTGGCGCCCACCGGCGCGGAGTCGGCCAAAGCCGACGTACCGGCCCTGCCGGTCACCCTCGACGAGCTGGTGACCACCGCGCGCGAGAGCGCCGCCCTCGGGGCGAGCGTGATCCACGTCCACGTCCGCGACGCCGAGGCGCAGCCGACCCTCGACCTCGGCCGGCTGCGCGAGACCGTGGCCGCGCTGCGCGAGCAGACCGACCTGATCGTCCAGCTCTCCACCGGCGGTGCGGTCACCGACCCGGAGGCCGACCGGCTGCGCGTGCTGGAGGCCGGTCCGGACATGGCGTCGTGCACGATGGGTACCGTCAACTTCGGCGCCGACGTCTTCCTCAACCGCTGGGAGTTCATCGTCGAGCTGCACACCCGGATGCAGGAGCGCGGGATCGTGCCGGAGTACGAGATCTTCGACCTCGGCCAGCTCACCACCCTGCACCGGCTGCTGGACAAGCACGGGCTGCCGGCCGGCGGCCACGTCCACGTCGATCTCGTCATGGGGGTACCCGGCGGCATGCCCGGTACCGCCGAGGCGCTCGTCGCCTGCCTGCGCGACCTGCCGGACGGCGCGACGTTCTCGGCGACCGGCATCGGCCGCGCGACGCTGCCGGTGCTGCTGGCGAGCCTGTCCGCCGGCGGGCACCTGCGGGTCGGCATGGAGGACACCATCACCTACGCCAAGGGCCAGCCGGTCGAGTCGAACATGCAGCTCGTCGCCCGCGCCGTCGGCTTCGCGCGGCTGGCGCAGCGCCCGCCCGCGACCCCGGACGAGGCCCGCGCGCTGCTGGGGGTGAAGCCCCGTGGCTGACGAGCGCCGCCTTGCTGATCCAGCCCAAGTGCTGGCTCACGACGAGCGCCGCCTTGCTGATCCAGCCCAAGTGCTGGCTCACGACGCGTACGCCGGCGGCGAGCTGCTCGCCGAGGTGGTCCGGTCGGACTTCGTCGAGGGGTACCACCGCGGCTCGGTGGCGGTCCTGGACGCGACCGGCGGGGCGGTGGCCGGTGCCGGCGACCTGACCGGGCCGGTGTTCCCGCGCTCGGCGAACAAGCCGATGCAGGCGGTCGGCATGGTGCGCGCCGGGCTGGTCCTGCACGACCCCGCGGACCTGGCGATCGCGGCGGCGAGCCACCGTGGCGAACCGATGCACATCGCGCGGGTACGGGCGATGCTGCGCGCCGCCGGGCTCACCGAGGACGACCTGGCCTGCCCGCCAGACCTGCCGATCGGGGCCGCCGCGCGGGACGCGGTACTGGCCGCGGGCGGCGGGCCGGAGCGCATCCTGGCCAACTGCTCCGGCAAGCACACCGCGATGCTGCGTACCTGTCAGGCGGCCGGCTGGCCGACGATCGGGTACGAGCGGGCCGACCATCCGTTGCAGTTCGCGCTGGAGGCGACCGTCGAGGAGATCGCCGGCGAGCCGGCCGCCGCGGTCGGCGTCGACGGGTGCGGCGCCGCCGTGTTCGCGATATCGCTGGCCGCGCTGGCCGGCTCGTACCTGCGGCTGGTCACGGCGCCGGACGGTACCCCGGAGGCGGCTGTGGCGGCCGCCATGCGGGCATACCCGGAACTGGTCTCCGGTGCCGTCGAGCCGGAGGCGCGGCTCATGCGCGGGCTGCCCGGCGCGCTGGTCAAGGGCGGTGCGGAGGGGGTGCTCGCGGCGGCGGTACCCGGTGTCGGCGCGATCGCGATCAAGATCGACGACGGTGCCTCCCGGGCGATCTGGCCGGTCGTGGCCAGCGCCTTCGGTAAGCTCGGGGTGTCCGTGCCGGTACTGGCCGAGCTCGCCGAACAGGCGCCCGGCGTGGTGATGCACGGCGGCGGCCGTCCAGTGGGCGCCGTTCGCGCCCTGTGGTAGACGACACGCTAGCGTTCGTTAGCATCCGCTTGCTGTTGCAAGCATCCCGACATAGTGTTGGCGCATGGCCAGCTCGAAGGACGTCGGGGACTTCATCCGGGACCTGCGCCGCAACGCGCGGATCTCGCTGCGCCAGCTCGCGGCGCAGGCGGGGGTCAGCAACCCGTACCTGAGCCAGATCGAGCGTGGCCTGCGCAAGCCCAGCGCGGAGGTACTCCAGCAACTGGCCACCGCGCTGCGTGTGTCCACGCCGATGATGTACCTGCGTGCCGGCCTGCTCGACGCGCTGGACGCCAAGGACGGCCAGGGGGTCATCGCCGCGGTCGCGGCCGACCCGGACCTGACCACCGCCCAGAAGCAGGCGCTGATCCAGATCTACGAGACGTTCCGCCGCGACAACGCGCGGGAGACACCGGCCGACGAGCCGGAACCGGAAGAAGAAGCACCACCCACATCAAGGAAACAAGGCAGGAAGGCGGCCCGCCCGGTCGCCTCGAGTTCGGAGGAGACCTCGTGACCACCACCCAGACCAAGACCCGCACCATCCCCGCCCCGTTCTACGCCGCGGCCGGCGCCGCCGACCTGGCGTACGAGAAGCTGCGCGACCTGCAGGCCAAGGTTGCCGACCAGCGGGGCATCAACGTCGGCCGTGAGCTGGACATCGAGCGGCTGCGCAACGTGGCCAAGCGCAACGCCGCCGCGTTCGTCGCCGGTGCCCAGGCCGCCCAGGAGAAGGCCGTCGCGCTGTACACCGACCTGGTCGCCCGGGGCGAGAAGGTCGTCAAGGGTGGCGCCCGCGCCACCGAGTCGGCCGCTGCCGAGATCGCGGCCACGGCCGACGCCGACGCCAAGCCCGTCAAGCGCGCCCCGCGCGCCACGGTCGCCAAGTAAGCCGGCCGCAAGTAACCCGGCCGCCGGTCAGCCGGCTGCCAGGTAGGACCGAACGCCCGGACGGGTACCGCATGACGCGGTACCCGTCCGGGTAGTCTTTCAGGTATGTTCCTCGCCGCCCACCTGCCAATGGCTCTGCAGATCCAGGGCTGGGTCGAGCAGATCCTCTGGCTGGTCATGCTCGTGGTGGAACTGGTCGCGTTCGTCAACTGCCTCACCCAGCGGGCGGAGGCGTTCCCCGTCGTCGGTTCCATCCCCAAGGGCGGCTGGTTGCTGCTGACCGGTGGCGCCCTGTTCTTCACGTTCTTCATCGGGCTCCTGTTCCCGCTGATCGCCATGGTGGCCGTCGCCGCCGCACTGGTGTACCTGCTCGACGTCCGGCCCGCCCTGCGCGACGCCGTCGACGGCCACGGCTCCTGGTGAGCGGGGTCGCGTAACCGCGTAGGCTCCGTTCCCATGGGTGTCACGCAGCACGGGCGCACGCACCGCCTCGACCTGGCCGACCCGGACCTGCGCGAATGGGAGTGCACCGTCCTGTCCGCCGACCCGGAGCAGGGCATCGTGCTCGACCGTTCGGCCTTCTACCCCGGCGGTGGCGGCCAGCCGCCCGACCACGGTGTGCTGCTGTGGCAGGGGGTGCAGACCCGGATCGTCGGTACCCGCAAGGGCGACGACCTCTACCTGCTGCCCGCCGAGGGCGACCCGGTGCCGCCGGCCGGCACCACGGTCACCGGTGCGCTCGAAGACGAGCGGCGCACCCTGCTCATGCGTACCCACTCCGGCCTGCACGTGCTGTGCGGCGTGGTGTTCCGCGACTTCGGCGCGCTGGTCACCGGCGGCAACATGGAACCGGGCGAGGCGCGGATGGACTTCAACCTGCCCGAGGTCAACGCCGAGGTCGGCGCCGACCGCCGGGTGGCGACCCGGGTCCTGCCCCGGGAAGAGGCGCTGACGCTGCCGGACATCATCCGTACCCAGACCAACCTGATCCCGCCGGACGAGACCGAGGTGCGCATCGTCGACATCGTCGGGCTGGACGTGCAGGCCGACGGCGGTACCCACGTGGCGTCGACCGCGCAGATCGGCAAGGTCCGGGTCGTCAAGGTGGAGAGCAAGGGCAAGGCGAACCGGCGGGTCCGGGTACGACTCGGCGACTGACCGTGACCGCCCCCTCGCGTCCCCGCGACTTCCTCACCGGCATCGGCTTCCTCGGTCGAGGGCTGGCCGTCTACGCGCGCAACCCCGGCCTGGTACTGCTCGGGATGCTGCCGGCACTGATGGCTTTCGTCGTGCTGGTCACCGGGTTCGGCGCGGTGCTGTACTTCCTCGGTCCGGAGTCGCGGGCGCTGACCGGGTTCGCCCACGGCTGGCCGGCCGGCGCGCGGGAACTCGTGCAGGCGCTCGCCGAGGCCGCCATCGTCGTGGTCAGCGTGTTCCTCGTGATCATCGTGTACACCGGCCTGACCCTGCTGATCGGCGACCCGTTCTACGAGAAGATCTCGCAACGGGTCGAGGACCAGTTGGGCGGGGTACCGAACGCGGTGAACCTGCCGTTCTGGAAGGAACTGCTGCGCAGCGCCGGGGACGCCGTCCGGCTGATCCTGTTCTCCGCGGTCGTCGGCGTCCTGCTGTTCTTCGCCGGGCTGCTGCCCGCCGTCGGCCAGACCGTCGTACCGGTGATCGGGGCGCTCATCGGCGGCTGGGCGCTCGCCGTCGAGCTGACCGGCATCCCGTTCGCGCGCCGCGGGATCCGGCTGCGGGAACGGCGCCGGACGCTGCGCCGCCACGGTTGGCTCACGCTCGGCTTCGGCGTGTCGGTGTTCGTGTGCTTCTTCATCCCGCTCGGCGCGGTACTGGTGATGCCGGCCGCCGTCATCGGGGCGACCCTGCTCACCCGACACCTGCACGGGCTGCCGGTACGGCTGTGAAGCTGGACCTGGTCCAGGGCGACATCACCGCCCAGCGGGTCGACGCCGTCGTCAACCCGGCCAACTCGTCGCTGCTCGCTGAGTGCCGGGCGCTGCGCGCGTCGCGCTACGGACGCGGGTTGCGTGGCGCGTGGACACGCGTCGGTCACGCGCTGCTCGTGCTGTACTCGGCCGAACTGCTCGGCACGGCTCAGCGGGTGGCCGGGACGTAGGCTCGCCGCGTGGCAACCTTGCTGGTCCTGGTGGGGCTCGCGGCCGTCGTGGTGGTGGTGTCGGCCGTGGCCGGGCGGTTGGGGGTACTCGCGCCGATCCTGCTCGTCGTCGTGGGGGTCGGGCTGTCGTTCATTCCGGGGGTACCGGAGATCCGGCTGGAGCCGCAGGTGGTGCTCGTCGGCATCCTGCCGCCGCTGCTGTACGTCGCCGCCGTGGAGACCTCGGTGCCGGCGTTCCGGTACAACATCCGGCCGATCCTGCTGCTCGCGGTCGGCCTGGTCATCTTCACCACGGCCTGCGTGGGGCTGGCGCTGTGGGGGCTGATGCCGGGGGTACCCGTGGCGGCCTGCCTCGCGCTCGGTGCGGTGGTGGCCCCGCCGGACGCGGTCGCCGCGACCGCGGTCGCCCGGCGGATCGGCCTGCCCCGGCGCACCGTCGCGATCCTGGAAGGGGAGAGCCTGATCAACGACGCCACTGCGCTGGTCATCTTCCGGGTGGCGGTCGCCGCGGCGATCGGCCAGACGCTGAGCGTCGCGGGTGTGGTGGAGAACGCGGTGCGCGCGTCGGTCGGCGGTGTGCTGATCGGCCTGGCCGGTGGCATCCTGCTCGCGAAGATCCACCGGAAGATCACCAACCCGCTGCTGGACAACTCGGTGTCGCTGATCGCGCCGTTCGTCGTGTACGCGCCGGCCGAGACGGTACACGCATCCGGGGTGGTGGCCGTGGTGGTCGCCGGGCTGTACCTCGGGCACCGGTACCCGTCGCTGATGTCGGCCCGGTCCCGGCTGCAGATGGACGCGTTCTGGCGCATGGTCAAGTTCCTCCTCGAAGGCGCCGTGTTCCTGCTCGTCGGGCTGCAACTGCGCCGGATCCTGGAGCAGTTGCACACGCCGCCGCTGCTCGCCGTCGAGGCGACCATCGCGGTCGTCGGCGTCGTGGTGGCTTCCCGGTTCGTGTGGATGTACCCGGCGACGTATCTGGTCCGGCTGGTACCCCGGGTACGCGTCCGGGATCCCGCGCCGCCGCTGCGGGTACCGACGCTGATCTCCTGGGCGGGCATGCGCGGCGTGGTGACCCTCGCCGCCGCCCTGGCCCTGCCCGAGACCGTCGCGCACGGCAGCTACCCGCGCTCGCTGTTCGTCTGGCTGGCCTTCTCGGTGATCGTGGCGACGCTGGTACTGCAGGGCCTGACGCTGCCGTGGATGGCCCGCCGGCTGCGCATCCAACCCGACGACCCGCGCGACGACGCGCTCGCCGAGGCCGGGGTGCAGCAGGCGGCCAGCCGCGCCGCGCAGCAGCGGCTGGATGCGGAACTGTCGCGCAACGGCGAGGTACCGGAGGCTGTCGTGGAGCGGCTGCGCTCGAAGCTGAACGACCGCACGAACCTGGCGTGGGAGCGCCTGGGCGGCCGTCGCCGCGAGACGCCCTCGGAGGTGTACTCGCGACTGCGCCGCGCGATGCTGGAGGCCGAGCGCGAGGTGTTCCGGCAGGCCCGCGACGAGGGGACGATTCCCGAGGAGGTACTCCGCCGGGCACAGCGCGACCTCGATCTGGAAGAGTCGCTGTTGCAACGGGAGGAGTGACATGGCAGCGTGCGCCCATCTGGAAGCGGCCGGTGACGTCGACCCGGAGCCGCTGAGCCCGGACAGCTGTATCGGGTGCGTGGCCGAGGGCCGGGACGACTGGGTACACCTTCGGCTCTGCCTGGCCTGCGGCAGCGTCGGCTGCTGCGACTCCTCGCCGCGCAAGCACGCGAGCCTGCACTTCCGGGAGACCGGGCACCCGGTCATGCGCTCCTTCGAGGAGGGCGAGAAGTGGCGGTGGTGCTTCGTGGACGAGGTGGTCGGCTAGTGCTCGGCGCGCCGCCGTGCGTGCGCACGGGCGACGCGTACGACCTGCTGGCCGAGCTGCCGCCGGGGTCGGTCGACCTGTTCCTCACCTCGCCGCCGTACTGGGGGCTGCGCACCTACGACCAGAGCCACAACGAGGACATCCTGCGGGAGTGGGTCGCTGCGGGCGGGGACGTGGCCACCCCGCCGCCGTACGCGTGGTACCGGGACCGCGGCGGCATGCTCGGGCTGGAGCTGACCCCGGAGTGGTTCGTCGCGCACCTCGTGGAGATCCTCCAGCGCGGTGCCGCCGCGTTGAAGCCGGGCGGCAGCCTGTGGGTGAACATCGGCGACACGTACTTCGCCCGCTGGTCGAGCATCCGCCAGGGCGGCCGGCAGGGGCTGGGCGACAACGCGCGCACCCGCCGGCGGGTACCCATGGGCGGGTACCGGCAGGAGAAGCAGCTGCTGCTCATCCCGGCCCGGTTCGCCATCGCCATGCAGGAGGTGCGCTGGATCCTGCGCAACGACCTGATCTGGTACAAGCCGAACGTGCCGCCCCGGCCGGAGCGCGACCGGCTGCGCCTTTCCCACGAGCACTTCTTCCACTTCGTCAAGCGGCCGACGCAGGGGCGGCCGCGGTACTGGTACGACATCTCCGCGGTCGAGGACGGCGCCCGCGACGTGGTGACCAGCGCCGCGCGGGCCGGGCAGGACGGGCATTCGGCGACATTCCCGAAGCAGCTCATCGAGCCGCGGATCCTCAGCTGCTGCCCGCCCGGCGGGCTGGTGGTCGACCCGTTCTGCGGTACCGGACGGGCGCTCGCGGTCGCGTCGGCGCACGGCCGGCGGGCGCTGGGCTTCGAGATCCACGAGCGGTTCGCGACCGCGGCTGCGGAGAGCACGGCCCTCGTAGACTGACCTTCATGACCGACGGGACGCCGGGCTCGCACCTGGACCTCGAAATGCTCGCCGCCCAGCTGCGCCGGCACAGCGACGACCTGTCGATGTACGCCGGGTTCCTGCTCAATGTGCTCTCTGCGGCGTTGCCCGCCGAACTGGTCGAGGTGACCCGCGAAGGCAGGTGGAAGGCGAAGCTCGCCGGGCGGGACCCGGCGGTCCTGGCGGTCGCGGTGACGATCGGCGACCGGCGGTACGAGCTGGAGCGGTCCGGGGTCGGCGCGCATCCGACCGCGAAGATCCGGCACCAGTCCGGCGGGGTCGTGCTGTCCACGAAGGCGGTCAGCGCCGACGAGTGGTCGCACGCCCTGGCCGCGGCGCTGGCCGGTATCGCCGACACGAACGCGGCGGCCGCCGCCGCCCTGCAGCGGTTGACGTCTCCATGACCGCGAGTCCTGAGTGGACGGACGAGCAGATCGCCGCGGCGAGCGCGGCGGAGCTGAGCGCCGGCCGGCTGCCGATGCGCGCCCAGTGGCGGCTGGCCGAACAGCGCGGCCGGGCCGAGCGCGGCGAGCCCGGCGCGTTCACCTCCGACCTGACCATCGAGGAGTTCGCCGCAATCCGGTCGGTCGGGTTCTCGCCGGTCGGCCAGGTGATGGGCAGCGCGGTGTACAACGTCGGCTGGGCGTACAGCGGCTGCGGGTACTACGGGTACTACGGCTACGGCATGGCGCCGGTGGTACCGGTACCGGCCACGCAACAGTTGCTGAACCAGGCCCGACACCGCGCGGTGAACCGGATGCGCCAGGAGTGCCAGGCGCTCGACGGCGACGGCGTGGTCGGGGTACGCCTTGCGGTGCAACGGTTCCACGACATCGGGCTGGAGTTCTTCGCGATCGGCACCGCGGTGCGCGCCGACGGCAGGAAGCGGCCGAAGAAGCCGTTCACCTCCGACCTGTCCGGCCAGGACTTCGCCAAGCTGCTGCGCGCCGGCTGGGTACCGGTCGCGCTCGTGCAGGGTGTCGGCGCCATGGTGCGGCACAAGGACCGGTTGCAGCTGGCCTGGGGCTCGTCCTGGTTCAACCAGGAGCTGGTCGGGTCGACCAAACTCGTGCAGGCGGCGCGGGCCGCCGCCCGCGACTCGCTCACCGCCGACGCACGCAAGGCCGGCGGGCACACCGTCGTGCTGCGCGACACCGTGCTACAGGTCTTCGAGAGCCGGTGCGCCAGCGGCTCTGAGGGCGAGGACCAGCACACCAACGCCTACCTGTGGGGTACCGCGATCGTGCCGTACCGCCGCGCCGCCGTATCCGAGACTCCGCTGCAGATGCTGCGCCTTGACCGATGAAGGGAACGCGATGACCGTCGACCCCGCCGCGCTCGGGATCCCGCAGGACGCGATGGACCGGCTGGCCGAGCTCCAGCCCGGTACCAAGGGCCACATCTTCACCTCGGACCTGACCGTCAACGAGTTCCTTCTGGTCAAGCAGGCCGGTTTCACGCCGCTCGGTCTGGTCCTGGGCACCTCGGTGTACCACTGCGGTTTCCAGGTCACCCGGTGGAGCAGGAACCAGGAGATGTCCGTGCTGTCCCAGGCGATGTACCACGCCCGGGAGCTGGCGATGACCCGGATGCAGGCCGAGGCGACCATGCTCGGCGCCGACGGCATCGTCGGGGTACGCCTCGTCGTGGAGTTCAAGGAGTGGGGCTCGGACGCGGCCGAGTTCCTCGCCGTCGGCACCGCGGTCAAGGCCGACGACGGCAAGTCCTGGCGCAACGACCACGGCCAGCCGTTCACCTCCGACCTGAGCGGTCAGGACTTCTGGACGCTGCTGCAGGCCGGCTACGCGCCGCTGGGCATGGTGATGGGCGTGTGCGTGTACCACGTCGCGCACCGCACCCTCGGCAACATCCTGTCCAACCTCGGGCAGAACACCGAGCTGCCGCAGTTCACCCAGGCGCTGTACGACGCCCGGGAACTCGCGATGGCGCGGATGCAGAAGGAGGCCGAGTCGCTCCACGCCGAAGGCATCGTCGGGGTACAGCTCCAGCAGGAGAACCACATCTGGGGTTCACACACGACGGAGTTCTTCGCCATCGGCACCGCGGTCCGCCCGATCCGGCCGGACCACGAGATCGCCCGGCCGCAGCTCGTGCTGAGCCTCGACCGGTAGCGAATCCCGGTGCGCGCGGGCCAACCGGTCCGCGACCACCCGCCTAGCCTTCGGGGATGGCTTACGAATTCCAGGTGGTCCAGGACAGTGCCGACCCGCACGCGCTCGCCGACTGGTGGGCCGAGACGCTCGGCTGGGAGGTGGAACCGTCCGACGAGGCGTTCATCCGCCGCATGATCGACGAAGGGCACGCGACCGACAGCGACACCAAGGTGCACAACGGAACGCTGGTGTGGAAGGAGGGCGCGGCGATCCGGTACCCGGGCCGGCCGCGCGTGCTTTTCCAAGTGGTGCCCGAGCCGAAGACGGTGAAGAACCGTATGCATCTGGACGTGCGGGTCGGTACCGACGACCCGGAGGCCGTGGTCGCGACGCTCACCGCACGCGGCGCCACCACCCTGTACCGCGGCCGCCAGGGCCCGCACACCTGGACCACCATGGCCGACCCGGAGGGCAACGAGTTCTGCGTGTCCTAACCGACCTGCAGGCACTCGACGAGGCGCTGCTCGCCGTTGACGGTGAGCAGGTCGAGGCCGATCCGGCCCCACAGCGCCAGTTGCAGGTCGCTCGCGGTACCCGTGGCGACCGCGCGCTCGTGGTGGTCGTCGGTGTCGAGCAGCGTGTCGGTGTCGAGCAGCGCCACGCCGCCGTTCGGCCGCAGCCGCACGTACCAGGTCTGCTCCAGGTCGCTCGCGGACAGCGCCACCATGCCCTGCACCGCGGACGGGCACCGGCCCTTGCCGGCGGGCAGCCACGTGTCGAGTACTTCGATGACACCGTCGGCGGCGAGCTTGGCCTCCACCGGTTCGGCGAGTCCGGCGGCCATCTGCGCGTCCCACCGGTGCACCGCCGTCTCGTGCGCCATCCGCCGGTGCCAGAACGACACCCGCTTGGACTGCGGCGCCCAGTTCCACGCGGGCATCTCCGGGTCGAGCGCGTCGAGCAGGCTCACCAGCGCGGCGAACCGCTCGTCGAACTCCGCCACCGACGCGGCCACCGGCTCGGTCGAGCGCCGCTGCGGCGCCGTGGTCACCCCACGGCCGACGTGGTCGGTCACGAAGCCGTACACGGACGCCAGGTGTCCGGTCAGCTGCGCGACCGTCCACTCGGGACACGACGGTACCGGAGCGTCCGGCGCCGCCTCGGCAACCGCGGCCCGGAACAACGGACCGTCGGCCCGCAGGGCGGCGAGCCAGAACTCCTTGTTGCCATGGGCCCTCATGACTGTCTCCCCCGGCGCGGAATGCCAACCAGAGTAAAGCCTAGGGTTATCGGGTGCGAAAAGGCAGCCGCGATCTGGCATCCCGGACGACACTGCGCCTCGGCGGTCCGGCCGGGCGGCTCAGCATTGCGACAGTTACCGACGAAATCCCCCAGATGGTACGCGCTGCCGGGCCGTTTCTCGTTCTGGCCGGCGGGAGCAATGTGGTGGTGGCCGACGACGGGTACCCGGGGACCGTGGTGCTGCTGCGCACCCGGGGATGCACCGTAACCCGTGAGGGTGATGGGGTCCGCCTGCGGGTCGCGGCCGGGGAGCCGTGGGACGAGGTGGTCGCGCGCTGCGTCGCGGAGGGTTGGTCGGGCATCGAGTGCCTGTCCGGCATTCCGGGTTCGGCCGGAGCCACCCCGATCCAGAATGTCGGCGCATACGGGCAGGAGATCGCCGAGACCATCGAGGCGGTGCGGGTCTATGACCGGGAGCGCGACGCCGACACCGTGCTGGCGCCGGCCGACTGCGGCTTCGGGTACCGGACGAGCCGGTTCAAGCACGCCGACCGCTGGATCGTGCTGGAGGTCGTGCTGCGGCTGGCGGTCAGCGACCGGTCCGCGCCGATCCGGTACCCGGAACTGGCCCGCGCGCTGGGTGTGGCGGTCGGCGACCGGGTACCCCTCGACGAGACCCGCGCGGCTGTCCTCAAGCTGCGCGCCGGCAAGGGCATGGTGCTCGACCCGGACGACCCCGACACGTTCTCGGTCGGCTCCTTCTTCACCAACCCCGTCCTGCCCGCGGCCGGCTTCGGGCACCTGCGCGCGGCCGGCGCGCCGGCCTGGCCGAACCCGGACGGCACGGTGAAGACCAGCGCCGCCTGGCTGATCGAACGGGCCGGCTTCGCCAAGGGGTACGGGCGCGACGGGGTGGCCATCTCGACCAAGCACACGCTGGCGCTGACCAACCGCGGCACCGGTACCACGGCGGCGCTGCTCGACCTCGCCCGCGAGATCAGGGCCGGGGTGGCGCAGCGGTTCGGCGTCACCCTGGTACCCGAGCCGGTGCTGGTCAACTGCGCGCTGTAACTACCGCACCATGTCCACGCCGCGCACGCCGTCGAGCTTGCGCAGGTTCTCGCTGATCTCGGCGAGCGAGTGGTGGTGCTTGGGCCGGGCGACCATCAGGATCTGCTGCTCGGTACCGGTGTAGTTGATCCGCAGCACCCGGCTGTGCCGCAGGATCGCCGTGGCCGCCTGCTCCACCGCGTCGATCGACGCGTCGCAGCTGAGCGTGAGGGTCAGCTCCAGCGGCCGGCGGTGCGGCAGCGTGTCGTGCTCCAGCCGCTTCACCGCCAGCAGCACGCCGATCGCGAGGAGTGTCGCGGCGCTGGCGGGCAGCCACTGCCGCAGGCCGACCGCGACGCCGACCGCCGCGGTCACCCACAGCGAGGCGGCGGTGGTCAGGCCGCGCACGCCGGTACCCTCGCGCAGGATCGCGCCGCCGCCGAGGAACCCGATGCCGGTGATGACCGGCGCGGCCAGGGTGGCCGGGTTGGCGTTCACGACATGCGCCCCGGCGAGGCGCCTACCGGTGGGGCGGTACTCCCGCCTCCGATCCCGGAGACGTTCGCCGTTCCTGACCCTCGGTAGGGTCCCCGCATGGCCGTTCCTGAGTACATCGCCAGCGCGGTCGTCGTCAACGAGGCGGGCGAGGTGCTGCTGGCCAAGCGCTCCGACAACGAGGCGCCACCGCTTCCCAGGCGACGGTGACCTCCCCGAGGCGCCAGCGCGGCGCGCGGTCGAGCACCGGCCAGCCCGCCCCGCGAACCGTTGCCACGCAACGGATCCAGCGCTGCCGGGCGCCGAACGTCGCGTAGGGCGCCGCGTCCCGCCACGCGTCGTCGAGCGCGGTCAGGAAATCGTGTACCGGCTGTCCGGGTACGTTGTGGTGGATCAGCGCCTTGGGCAGCCGCTCGGCGAGGGTACCCGGACTGTCCAGTGTGGACAGTCGCGCGGCCAGGGTCAGCGACACCGGCCCGTCGACGGAAAGCCTTGTCCAGCAAGCCAACCGGCCCGGCTCGTCGCAGGTACCCTCGACAACGGCGCCGCCCGGCGCGAGCCGTGCGCGCAGCGCGGACCAGGACGGCCCGACCGCGTCGAGCGGATACTGGCGCAGCACGTTCATCGCGCGTACCAGCACCGGGCGCAGCCCGGCGAGCTCGAAGCCGCCGCGCTGGAATGCCAGCCACGGCGGGTCGGCGGCGGCCGCCGCGGCGGCCACCCGCACCGGATCGATCTCCAGCCCGACCACCCGGACGTCCGGGCGTACCCGGGCCAGCCGCCCGCGCAGCTCGACCGTCGTGACCGGCGACGCGCCGTACCCGAGGTCGACGACCAGCGGATCCTCGGCGGCGCGCAGCGCACCGCCGAGGGTGGCGGCGATCCACGCGTCGACCCGGCGCAACCGGTTCGGGTTGGTCGTGCCGCGGGTGGCCGCACCCAGCGGTCTCACGTCACCCGGTGCACCTTGTGCTGGGCGGCCTGGGCGAGCGGCCGCACGACGAGCCGGTCGATGTTCACATGGTGCGGCCGGGTGGCGCACCACGCGATGCAGTCGGCGATGTCCTCGGCGGTCAGCGGTTCGGGGACGCCCTCGTAGATCTTGGCCGCCTTCGCCGCGTCGCCGTCGAACCGGTTGAGCGCGAACTCCTCCGTGCGCACCATGCCGGGATCGACCTCGACGACCCGGATCGGCCGGCCGTTGAGCTCCAGCCGCAGCGTCTCGGCGACGGCGGTCTGCGCGTGCTTGGCTGCCGCGTACCCGCCGCCACCCTCGTAGACGATCAGCCCGGCCGTGGAGCTGAGCACGACGACGGTACCCGCGCCGGAGCGCTCCAGCGCGGGCAGCAGCGCCTGGGTGACCCGGACGGTACCGAGCACGTTGACCTCGTACATCCACTGCCAGTCGGCTATCTTCGCGGCCGCGATGTCCTCGCTGCCGCGGGCGCCACCGGCGTTGTTGACCAGCAGGGTCAGCTCGCCGCCGAGGAAGTCCACTGTGGACACCAGCGTCGCGACGTCGGCCGGGTCGGTGACGTCGGCGGTCACCGCGGTGGCTCCGATCTCCTTGGCGAGCGCTTCGAGGCGGTCCGTGCGGCGGGCCGCGATGATCACGTGGAAGCCCTCGGCGGCCAGCCGGCGCGCCGTGGCCGCACCGATCCCGCTCGATCCTCCGGTGATCAATGCGATGGGGTTTGACGGCATACGTCCTATCCTGTCAGACGGAGGAGATCTTCTATTTATCGGCTCGACCTCGTAAAATTTTCCGCACCGCCGCGACGCGGCGCCACGGAGGAGGCCCGAGTGGCCGGTCGTCATCGGATGCGTTTCACCGACGCCCGGGTGGCGCGCGGCCTCCGACCGTTGACGGTAACCGCTTTGTGCAGCATCGTCGCGGTGCTCGCGGTACTGGTCACGCAGACCCTGCACCCGCAGGGCGCGACGTCCGGGTCGTCGATCTACTCGTACGGGCAGGGCAACGCCGCGGCGGCCACCGACGGTGGCTCGACCGACGCCGGGCCCTCCGACGCCGGGCCGTCCGACGCCGCCACACAGCCCGACGACCCGAGCGCCGCCCCGGTCGCCGCTCCCGCGGTACCCCCGGCCGACCCGCTCGCGCCACCGGCCGCCCCGCCGGTCCTGGTGCCGGTCCTCCCGCCGGCTCCGGCTCCGGTACCGGTCCCCGGGCGCCCGACACCGTCGCCCTCGCCGTCGCCGAGTCCCTCCCCGGCACCGCCGCCGCCGTCGCCGAACCCGGTCACCTACGAGGCGGAGTCCTCCGGGAACACCATGCCGGGCGCCCGGGTGATGAGCTGCTCCGGCTGCTCCGGCGGCAGGAAGGTCGGCGACATCGGCAAGGGCGCGGGCTCGCTGCGGTTCAACGGGGTCAAAGCGGCCGCCGGCGGCTCGGTGATGATCGTGATCGGCTACGTGAACGGCGGGTCGGGTGTCCGGACCGCACAGCTGAGCGTCAATGGTGGCGCTGCGACCACGCTCAGCTTCTCCCGTACCGCCGACTGGAGCACCACCGGCTGGCTCGCCGTCCGCGTCACCCTCAAGGCGGGTACCAACAGCCTGGCGTTCACCAACCCCAACGGCTGGGCCCCGGACTTCGACCGGATCACCGTGCTCAGCTAGCTTCCTGGGATCTTGGTCACTCCCGAAGGCGCCGTCCCCGGGGGCGCGGGAAGAATGCCGTGGGGCATCGGGTTGAGCCGATTGGTACCGGGCACGGGGTAGGCAGTCGGCGCAGGGAGCGAATGTGACACGGTCGCGGGGATCGCGGGGGATCGATACGGGGTTACCGCGCCGGGTCGCCGTTCTCTCGGTCCACACGTCCCCGCTGCACCAGCCGGGCACCGGCGACGCCGGCGGGATGAACGTCTACATCGTCGAGGTGGCCCGCCGGATGGCCGAGGCGGGCGTCGCGGTCGAGGTCTTCACCCGCGCCACGTCCGGCGACCTGCCGCCGTGCGTCGAGATGGCCCCGGGGGTACTGGTCAAGCACGTGGCCAGCGGTCCGTTCGACGGCCTGGCCAAGGAGGACCTGCCCGCGCAGCTGTGCGACTTCACGCACGGGGTGCTGCGCGCGGAGGCGGTCCGGTCGCCCGGGTGGTACGACCTGATCCACTCGCACTACTGGCTGTCCGGCCAGGTCGGCTGGCTGGCCAAGGACCGCTGGGGGGTACCGCTGGTGCACACCGCGCACACCCTGGCCAAGGTGAAGAACCGCCGCCTTGCCGACGGGGACAAGCCGGAACCGATCGCCCGCGTGATCGGCGAGGAGCAGGTGGCGAGCGAGGCGGACCGGCTGGTGGCGAACACGCCGATCGAGGCCCGCGAGCTCATCGACCTGTACGGCGCCCCGCCGGAACGGGTGGCCGTCGTAGCGCCCGGTGTCGATCTCGACCGGTTCACGCCGGCCGCGCTCGGACGGGAGCAGGCGGTGCGGACCGGGGCCCGGCGCCGGCTGGGGCTGCCCGAGCGCGGGTACCTCATCGCGTTCGTGGGACGCATCCAGCCGCTCAAGGCGCCGGACGTGCTGCTGCGCGCGGTCGCCCAGCTGCCGCCGGCGGTACTGGACCGGCTCACCGTGGCGGTCGTCGGCGGCAACAGCGGCAGCGGGCTGGACCTCGCCGGACTGGGTAGCGCGCTGGGCATCGGGCACGTGCTGCGGTTCCTGCCGCCGATGGGTCGCGACCGGCTGCCCGACCTGTACCGCGCCGCCGATCTCGTCGCCGTACCGAGCTACAACGAATCGTTCGGGCTGGTGGCGCTGGAGGCGCAGGCATCCGGTACCCCCGTGGTGGCGGCCGCCGTCGGCGGCCTGGTGACCGCGGTGCGCGACGGGACCTCGGGCGTCCTCGTCGACGGGCACCACCCGGCGCGGTGGAGCCGCGTCCTGGGCGACCTGCTCGCGGAGCCCGGCCGGCGGCACCGCCTCGCGCAGGGCGCGATCACGCATGCCCGGCGGTTCTCCTGGGACCGCACCGCGCAGCGCCTCCTGGCGGTCTACCGTGATGCGGTGACCGAGCACCGCAGCCGGGTCGCCGAACTGGTCGCCGCCCGGTGAACACCGCCGAGCTGATCGAGTCCACGCTGACCGAGCGCGGGCTGTCCTGGGAGCGCACCGGACCGCGCTCGTTCGCGGTGACCCTGCCCGGCGTCCACAAGCTGAAGACGAGCTGCAACCTCATCGTCGGCGAGCATGCGCTGCGGATCGAGGCGTTCGTGATGCGCCAGCCGGACGAGCGGCGCGAGGACCTGTGGGCGTGGCTGCTGCAGCGCAACGCGCGGATGTACGCGGTCGCGTTCGCCATCGACAAGGTCGGCGACGTGTACCTGACCGGCCGGGTACCGCTGCATGCCGTCACCGCGGACGAGCTGGACCGGATTCTGGGCGCGGTGCTGGAGTACGCCGACGAGAACTTCGACGCGATGCTCGCGATCGGTTTCGGCGAGGCGATCCGGCGGGAGTGGGCGTGGCGGGTCAAGCGTGGTGAGCCGCTGGACAACCTGCGCGCGTTCGAGCATCTGGTGAACCCGTCGTGACCGTCCACTGTGGACGGTTGCCCGGCTCGTCTGTGAGGGATGCGACAGATAAAGCGCTTGAGCCGCCTGCGCCGGGGTCGTAGGTTTGTTCTCGATCGGACCTTGGAGTCCGGGGGTGGCGGAGCGTTGGGGGACGTGGGGTACGCCACCGGACGGCGGACGAGGCCGGCGCGGACAAGTTCCGCACGGTCCCGGCCGCCGTCGCTTTGTTCTTCCCTGGCCGGCTTCCGGCCGGGACCTGGCCGGGACCTGGCCGGCTTCCGGCCGGCCCGCCGCGCGGGCTTCCGGCCCGATCTTGGACGTTTGTGCCCCCTGCAGGGGGTACCCGCGTCCAAGATCGGGCTGGTGCGGCACGATGAACGCATGACCATCGGCACACTGGTGCTGTTGCGGCACGGCGAGAGCGAGTGGAACGCGAAGAACCTCTTCACCGGCTGGGTCGACGTCGACCTGTCGGCGAAGGGCGAGGACGAGGCGCGCCGCGGCGGTGAGTTGCTACGGGCGAAGGACCTGCTGCCCGACGTGGTACACACCTCGGTGCTCAAGCGCGCCATCCGCACCGCCGAACTGGCGCTGCACGCGGCCGACCGCGCGTGGATCCCGGTACGGCGCAGCTGGCGGCTCAACGAGCGGCACTACGGGGCGCTGCAGGGCAAGAACAAGAAGCAGACCCTGGAGCAGTACGGCGAGGAGCAGTTCATGCTCTGGCGCCGCTCCTACGACACGCCTCCGCCGCCGCTGCCCGAGGACGACGAGTACTCGCAGTTCGCCGATCCGCGGTACGCGAGCCTGCCACCGGAGGCGCGGCCGCGCACCGAGTGCCTCAAGGACGTGCTCGAACGGGCGTTGCCGTACTGGTACGACGCGGTCGTGCCGGACCTGCTGACCGGGCAGACGGTCCTGGTCGCCGCGCACGGCAACTCGTTGCGCGCCCTCGTCAAGCACCTCGACCTGATCTCCGACGAGGCGATCGCGAAGCTGAACATCCCGACCGGCATCCCGCTGCGGTACGACCTCGATCCGGCCACGCTGCGACCGGTCACCGCCGGCGGGGAGTACCTCGACCCCGAGGCCGCGGTGGCAGCCGCCGCAGCCGTCGCCAACCAGGGACGGTGATCCGCGGCGCCGCCGCCGTCAGACGGCCGGAGCCGCCGCCTCGCCGGTCACGAAGTACAGCACCGCCTGGCCGGCGTTGACGGCGTGGTCGGCGAACCGCTCGTACCACCGGCCCAGCAGTGCGCCGTCGACGGCGGGCTCGACGCCGTGCCGCCACGCGGTGCCCAGCATCAGGCCGTAGAGCTGCTTCTGCAGCTCGTCCATCTCGTCATCGTCGCGCTCCAGTTCGGCCGCCCGGGCCGCGTCGGCGGTGCGCAGGATGTCGGCGATCTTGCCGGCGATCCGGTCGGCGGTCGTCGCCATGTCGCCGACGACCGGGCGCAGCTCCTCGGGTACCGCGACCTCTGGTACCCGGCGCAGCGCGATCTTGGCCACGTGGCACGCCAGGTCGCCCATCCGCTCCAGATCGGCGCCGATGTGCAGGGCGGTCACCACGAGCCGCAGGTCCGAGGCGACCGGGGCCTGCCGGGCGAGCAGGTCGTATACCCTTTCCTCGACCTGGTGGTACCGCGCGTCGGTCTCCGCGTCACCGAGCACCACTTCCTCGGCCCCGGTCGCGTCCGCCTCCAGTAACGCCGCGCTGGCCTGCCGCATCGCGTCCCGGACGCCCTCGGCCATGTCGACCAGCGTCTGTGTGACCTCGGCCAGCTCGGCCCGGTACTCCTCCCGCATGCTGCCTCACGCTAGTTTCCCCCAACGCGTCCTGCGGGTGAACCCGCATGAACGACGCCGGGACGGAGGGTGAACATTCAACGACGGTCGCCGGCTTTGTCCGGCGCCGCGTAATGCTTAGGTTAACGAGCCCCTCTACGATCTGCTCGTGGGGTTGGCGCTTGCCGGAGGGCTGCTCATGGCCGCTTCGACAGGCGTCGCCGTCGGAGCGGCAGGGAGTCTGGTCGCCATGCGTCGTCGCGCCGTCCACCACGAGGAGCCCGCGCGGCCGGTCGGGTACCCGCCGGAGCCGGTGGATCCCGAGCCGGACCTGCCGCCGCAGGTACGCCGCGCCGGCGCCAAGGGGCTGGGCCGGCGCAGCCTGGACGCGCTGCGGGTCGGGGTCATGGTGCTCGACGCGGAGGACCGGCCGGTACTGGTCAACCCCGCGGCCAAGGAGATGGGGCTGCTGCGCGCCGGTACCGCGGTCGGCGGTACACCGGTGGCGCACACCGTGGTACGGACCCTGGCCGGACAGGCCCGGCGCACCGGTACCCGCCGCGAGGTCGAACTGGACCTGCCCCGCGGCAACGGCCGCGATCCGCTCGGCGTGCACATCCGGGCGGTGGCGCTCGGCGACGGGCACGTGACGATCGAGGCGGCCGACGTGACCGAGGCGCACCGGGTGGCCCGGGTACGCCGGGACTTCGTCGCCAACGTCAGCCACGAGCTGAAGACGCCGGTCGGCGCGGTACAGCTGCTGGCCGAGGCGCTGCTGGACGCGACCGCGGAGGCCGCCGGGTCGACCCCCGACGAGCTGCACGAGGCCGACGTGCTGCACGACCTCGCCGCGGCGCGCCGCTTCGCCGAGCGGATCCAGCACGAGTCCACCCGGCTCGGCCGGCTGGTGAGCGAGCTGCTGGACCTGGCCCGGCTGCAGGGCGGCGAGCCGCTGCCGGAACCGGCGCCGGTCTCCGTGGACCGGATCATCGCCGAGGTCATCGACCGGACCCGTACCCCCGCCTCCGCCAAAGGGCTGGAGGTCCGCTTCGTCAGCCGGCGCGGGCTGACCGTGTACGGCAGCGAGAGCCAGCTCGTCGCCGCGGTGGCCAACCTGGTCGAGAACGCGGTCGCCTACTCGCCGGACGCCGAGGAGGGCAAGCCGCCGCCGCGGGTGACCATCACCGCGAAGGGTGACGCCGACTGGGTCGAGATCGCGGTACGTGACCAGGGGATCGGGATCGAACCCAAGGACCTCGACCGGATCTTCGAGCGTTTCTACCGCGCCGACCGGGCCCGCTCCCGCGCCACCGGGGGTACCGGCCTGGGCCTGGCGATCGTCAAACACATCGCGACCAACCACGGCGGTCAGGTCGAGGTGGCCAGCACCGTCGGCGTGGGATCGACGTTCACCTTGCGGCTGCCGGCCCGTCCACCGGACGCCGCACTGCCGCTACCCCTGTCCATTGAGATCGCGGCAGAATCCGCCGGAGTGAAGGGAAGCGCCTAGTGGCCCGCGTGCTGGTCGTGGAAGACGAGGAGTCGTTCTCCGACGCCTTGTCCTACATGCTGCGGAAAGAGGGCTTCGAGGTGTCGGTCGCGGCGACCGGTACCTCGGCGCTGACCGAGTTCGACCGCAGCGGTGCGGACATCGTCCTGCTGGACCTGATGCTGCCGGAGATGTCCGGTACCGAGGTGTGCCGCCAGCTCCGGTCCCGCTCGCACGTGCCGATCATCATGGTCACCGCCCGCGACTCGGAGATCGACAAGGTGGTCGGCCTGGAGATCGGCGCGGACGACTACGTCACCAAGCCGTACTCGCCCCGCGAACTGGTCGCCCGCATCCGCGCGGTACTGCGCCGGCAGCTCGGCGGCGACACCGGTGAGCATAGCCCGCCGACACTGGCGGCCGGCCCGGTCCGGATGGACGTCGACCGGCACGTGGTGACCGTGTCCGGATCGGCGGTACCGCTGCCGCTCAAGGAGTTCGAGCTGCTGGAGATGCTGCTGCGCAACGCCGGCCGGGTGCTGACCCGCGGCCAGCTCATCGACCGGGTCTGGGGTGCCGACTACGTGGGTGACACGAAGACCCTCGACGTGCACGTGAAGCGGCTGCGCTCGAAGATCGAACCCGAGCCCTCGAACCCGCGCTACATCGTCACGGTGCGCGGCCTCGGGTACAAGTTCGAGCCCTAGTTCTTCATGATGCCGGTCGGCTTCTGGCCGCAGGCCTCCTGCGCGTCACGCACGTGCAGGTCGAGCTGGCCGGCCAGGGCGATCAGCGCCGGCAGCATGTTCATCGCCTGATCCGGCCCGGCGTCCTTGGCCTGCTGTTCCATCGTGGCGGCGCGCTCGACATCGTCGGCCACCGCGAGGACGGCGGTGCGCAGCTTGCCGTCGAACACGAGCAGCCGGGCCATCGTCCGCATGTCGTTGAGGTCCTTGCGCAGCTGCGCCGGGTCCGGGTCGCTGCTGTCGCTCTGGTCGGCCGACGAGGGCTTGTCATCGTTGATCTTCGCGAGGGATCCGCAGATGTTGCGCTTGGCGAAGTCGTTGACGGCGGCGGCGCCCCCGACACCCACGACGCCGACGCCGAGCACGACAGCGACCGCGAGGATCACCGGCCACTTGCGCCGGTGCGGTACCGGCGGCGGTGTCACGAGGTACGGGTACAACACCGGGGACGGCTGCTCGTAGCTCATGCCGGATCCTCGCTGCGCTGCGGTCCGGCATGAGGCTCCACCGCGCGGCAACTCTGATTCACTCGCTGGCGCTCGCTCATGGCCGGTCACATCGGCAACCGCCCCGCCGCACCTGAGGACTACCGGCGCTTGGCTTTCCGCGGCGCGCGTGGTGACGCGGGTTCCAGCCCGGCCGGCTCGGGATGGTCGGGCGGGTCGGCGGGGGTGGCCGGGTGCGGGGCGACCAGCCCGAGCCGGCTGCGCTCCTCACACAGCTCGCGCAGCTTGCCGTAGGCGTCCTTGCCGAGCAGTGCGGTCAGCTCCGGCTCGTACGACTGGTACAGCGGCTCGCCGCCGACGTGCGCCTCCGGCGACGAGGTGCACCACCAGTCGAGGTCGTGCCCGCCCTCGCCCCAGCCGCGCCGGTCGAACTCGCTGATCGTGGTGACCAGTACCTTCGTCGTATCCGGTCGCTTGGCCCATTCCTGGTCCCGGCGGATCGGCAGCTGCCAGCACACGTCGGGCTTGTACTCCAGCGGGTGTACCCCGTCCCGCAGCGCCTGCGCGTGCAACGCGCAGCCCCACCCGCCCGGGAAGTCCGCGTCGTTGAGGAACACGCACGGACCGCCGTCGCGGGTGGCCGTGCGCCGGGCCGGCGTGCTGCCGTCGACGGTGTCCAGCTCGGTGTAGTTCTTGAACCCGCGCCGGTAGTGCTGCCACGTCTCCGGGGTCAGCCGGCGGGCCGCCGCGCGTACCCGCTTCTCGTCGTCGGCGTCGGTGAAGAACGCACCGTGCGAGCAGCAGCCTTCGGCCGCCCGGCCCTTGATGATGCCGTGACACGCCTTGCCGAACACGCACGTCCAGCGGGACAGCAGCCACGTCATGTCGGCGCGGATGAGGTGCTGCGGGTCCGCGGGGTCGACGAACTCGACCCACTCCCGGGGGAAGTCGAGCCCGACCTCACGACTCCGCGGGTCGGCCGGGTCGTCGACGTCGACGTGGATGCGCATCGGGTTAGCGTATGCCCTATGCGACTGGGCGTGCTCGACGTGGGTTCCAACACGGTGCATCTGCTGGTGGTGGATGCCCACCTCGGTGCCCATCCGTGGCCGGCGCACTCGGAGAAGTCGGTACTGCGGCTGTCCGAACAGATCAAGCCGGACGGGCGGCTGTCCAGGGAGGGGGCCGACGCGCTGGTGTCCGCGGTCAAGGAGGCACGCCGGTCCACGGAACGGTTGCAGACCGACGACCTGCTCGCGTTCGCCACGTCCGCGGTACGCGAGGCGACCAACTCGGCCGAGGTGCTCGCCCGGGTACGCGACGAGGCCGGGATCGAGCTGCGGGTGCTGTCCGGCGAGGGCGAGGCGCGGATGACCTTCCTCGCGGTACGCCGGTGGCTGGGGTGGTCGGCCGGGCGGCTGCTGGTACTGGACATCGGCGGCGGGTCGCTGGAACTGGCCGCGGGCATCGACGAGGAACCGGACCTGGCTTTGTCGGTACCGCTGGGAGCCGGCCGGCTCACCCGCGAGCGGCTGCACGGCGACCCGCCGAGCAGCAAGGAGATCGACGCGCTCATCGAGTACGCGCAGAAGACCATCGAGAAGCCCGCGCGTGCCCTCCTCGCGGCCGGCTGGGACTGTCCCGTGGCCACCTCGAAGACCCTGCGTACCCTGGCCCGCCTGTCCGGTGCGGCGCCGTCGGACCGGGGGCCGCTGGTGCAGCGGGAACTCACCCTGACCGGCCTGCATCAGGTACGCACCTTCATCCAGCACATCCCGTCGGCGAAGCTGGCCGAGATGGACGGGGTCAGCGCCAGCCGGGCGCTCCAGCTGCTCGCCGGTGCCATCGTGGCCGAGGTGACGATGGAGCGGCTGGGCATCGAGGCGGTGCGGTTCTGCCCGTGGGCGCTGCGCGAGGGCGTGATCCTGCGTCGCCTGGACATCCTGGAGAGCTGACCGGTCAGGGTCGCATCCGCTGCACCCGGCTGCCCGTCCCAAGGCGGTGCTCCGCCAAGACGACACCGTCCCGGGGCACGACGACCGTGAGGTCGCGCCTGCCGGCGAGCGCCGAGAGCGTCCGGGCCACCTCGATGGTGTACGCGCAGCACTCGCGCAGCAGGAGGTCGTACAGCCGGGTCGCGGCCTCGGACCTCGGCGGCCTGTTCGCGGACCTGCCGTGGCCAGACGTTAATCCCGCTTTGTCGTGTCCGACACCGGCCCGCCCGGCGGGCCGGGGCTACCCTGACGCTGTGACACCTGTGCTCTTGTCCACGTCGTCGGTGTTTCCCGAGCCGACCTCGGCGGCCTTCGCGACCGCCGCGGCGCTCGGGTACGACGGCGTGGAGGTCATGGTCTGGACCGACGCGGTCAGCCAGGACGCCGGCGCGCTGCGCGGGCTCTCCACGCACTACCGGGTACCGGTCCGCTCGGTACACGCGCCGTGCCTGCTGGTCACCCAGCGGGTGTGGAGCCCCGACCCGTGGGAGCGGCTGCGCCGCGCCGCCGCTCTGGCCGACGCGCTGGACGCGCCGACGGTCGTGGTACACCCGCCGTTCTCCTGGCAACGCGACTACGCGCGCGGCTTCCCGATGGGCCTGGATCGGTTGCAGGAGACGTACCCGCGGATCAGCTTCGCGGTGGAGAACATGTTCCCGGTACGGATGGCGGGGCGGCTGTTCGTGCCGTACTCGCCCGGCTGGGACCCGACGAAGGCCGGCTTCGACGCGTACACGCTGGACCTGTCGCACTGCGCCGCGGCGCGCAACGACGCGCTCGCGATGGCCGACACGATGGGGCCGGCGATGGCGCACGTGCACCTGGGCGACGGTACCGGTGAGGGCCGCGACGAGCATCTGGTACCCGGCCGGGGCAACCAGCCGTGCGCGCAGTTGCTGGAGTCGCTGGCCGGTCGCGGGTACCGCGGCTCGATCGCGGTCGAGGTGTCGACCCGCAAGGCGGCGAGCCGGGCCGAGCGCGAGGCGGACCTGGCCGAGGCGCTGGCCTTCGCCCGCACCCACCTGGCCGCATCAAGCAAAGTCGACGCCTAAACCGGAGTGAGGGCGCGCTTGCGGGCGCGGTGCGCGGCCACGTGCGAGCGGGTCGCGCAGCGCTCCGAGCAGAACCGGCGGCAGCAGTTGGACGAGGTGTCCAGGTAGACGTTGCCGCACCGGTCGTCGGCGCAGACCCCGAACCGGGCGCTGCCGTACTCGCAGAGCCAGACCGCGAGCCCCCACACCGCGCCGGCGAGGTACTCGGCCGCCACCGAGGAACCCCGGCTGGCCACGTGCATGTGCCAGTCGCCCGCGTCGTGTCCGGAGATGCGTGGCTGCACCGGGTAGGTCTCCAGCAGCGCGTTGAGCGCGGCGACCGCGGTGCTGTCCTCGTGGCCGGCGCCGAGCTGGAAAATCTCGCGCAGCTTGCGCTGCGCCCGCCGGAACCCGGCGACGTCGCGCTCGGTGGCCTCCTCGTGCATCCAGCTTTCGTCCCGTAACAGGCTCTTGAGGTCGTCGAGCCCGTCCATCGGCGCGTTGACGAGCTCAACGGCGCGGTGGGCGTACGCGTCGAAGTTCACCCGACAAACGTAGACGCTCGCGGGTCAGCTCGTCACTATGTGCGGCACGAACCGGGCGTACCCCGCCATGGCCGGCCCGGTCGACTCACGGAACCCGACCCCGGCCGGCCGGCCCCGACCGGCCGTGTCGCTGACCACCCAGCTGCTGACCGCCACCGACTGGCCGTCGAAGGACGGCAGCGGGGGTACCTCCCGCGGCTGGTCCGGCGCCGCGGGCAGCAGGTTCGGGTGGCCGGGGTTGAGCTCCCAGAGCAGCGGGTGCAGCGCGGGGCTGGCCAGCAGCAGCTTCCAGGCCGGCTCCAGCCAGTTGACCGCGGTGTTCTGGTTCAGCGCCAGCGGGCCGTAGGGCTCGGTGACCATCCACGACCACGGGTACAGCTTGAAGCAGGTGCGGATCGGCTCGCCCCGGTCGTCGACGAACCGGGCGCCGTCCCAGCCGATCGCCCGCATCGGCAGTACCCGCACCGAAAGGCCGGCCTGCCGGGCGGTCTCGGCGAGGTACCCGATGGTCACCCGGTCGACACCGGTGGCCTCCGCATCCGACCATCCACAGTGGAGGGACTTCTCGCCGAGCCGGCCGGCGATCGTGTACCAGCCGTTGACCAGCCGCTCGTGCAGCTGGTTCCACTGGTCCTGCGCGGGTCGGGCCTGCTCCAGCCAGTACCACTGGCAGATGGCGGCCTCGACGAGTGCCGGCGGCGTCTCGGCGCGGTACTCCAGCAGCTTCGGCGGTGACCGGCCGTCGTACCAGAGGTCCAGGCAGCCGTACAGGCTCGGCGCGCCGCTGGCCAGCGACCGCCGGACCGCCGGCGCCGCCCAGTCCGGGATGCCGAACTCCGCCCACCGCGCGTTGGTCACCACGTGCCGCGCCGCGGCCACGCACAGCCCGTGCAGCTCCTCGGTGGCCGCCTCCAGCGCGCGTACCTCGGACAGGGTCAGCACGTAGCAGGCGGACTCGTCCCAGCGGCGCAGCGCCTGCGGCACGTCCGCCTCGGCGTAGACCAGCGCCTGCTCGCGCAGGATGTCCTGCCACCCGGCCCGTGGGGCGCTGCTGATCCGCTGCATCGAGCCAGCCTCCCGCTGATAACCCGTGCCCCCGCCGGGGCGGGCTGTGACCCGCCTCGATGCGCGAGCGTACCGAGTTCGCACCTCGGGTGGTTGCCGGGCCTGGCCTTCCCCGCGGCGTTAGGCTCGCCCCATGCTCAGATCCGTGATTCTCGCCGCCGCCGGGTCGTCCCGGATCGAGCGGATCGTGGAACACGCCCCGATCAGCCGGGGCGTGGTACGCCGGTTCGTTCCCGGCACCGGTACCGACGATGCGCTGCGCGCCACCCGCGAGCTTGTCGGCCAGGGCCTTGCGGTCAGCCTCGACCATCTCGGCGAGGACACGCTCACCGCCGACCAGGCGGCCGCCACCAAGGACGAGTACCTGCACCTGCTCAAGGCGCTCGCCGACGCCGGGCTCGCCGGGGCGGCGGAGGTCAGCGTGAAGCTGTCCGCGCTCGGGCAGGTCTTCGACGAGACGCTGGCCTACGAGCACGCGCACGACATCTGCGCCGCGGCGGCCGCTGCGGGTACCACGGTCACGCTGGACATGGAGGACCACGAGACCACCGACGCGACGCTCGACGTGCTGAGCCGGCTGCGGGCGGACTTCCCGGGTACCGGCGCGGTGCTGCAGGCATACCTGCGCCGCACCGAGGGCGACTGCCGGGAACTGGCGACGGAGGGCTCCCGGGTGCGGCTGTGCAAGGGCGCCTACGCCGAACCCGAGTCGGTCGCCTTCCAGTCGGCGGTCGACGTGGACAAGTCGTTCGTGCGGTGCCTGAACATCCTGATGCCCGGGCCCGGGTACCCGATGGTCGCCACCCACGACCCGCGGCTGATCGCGATCGCGGAAGACCGGGTGAAGTGGTTCGACCGCGCGCCGCAGTCGTTCGAGTTCCAGATGCTGTACGGGGTGCGCCCGGAGGAACAGCTCCGGCTTGCCGGACTCGGGTACACGGTCCGGTCATACGTTCCGTACGGCACGCGGTGGTACGCATACCTCATGCGGCGCCTCGCGGAGCGCCCCGCGAACCTCGCCTTCTTCCTCCGCGCACTGAAGTCAAGGAACTGAAATCGGCGCGTCCTGACCAATTCCGCGGAAGGATCGCGCGGTTCACTCACGTACCGGTACCGTTCTAGTAACACGGGAGTCGCCCTGCGCGAGCGAATCAGGAGGGGCGCATCATGAGTGCAGCACCGCACTCCGAGGCCAAGCTGGCGGACGTGAAGTTCCTGACGGTGGCCGAAGTGGCCGAGCTCATGAGGGTGTCGAAGATGACCGTCTACCGGCTGGTGCACGCCGGCGAGCTCACCGCCGTCCGGGTCGGCCGGTCGTTCCGGGTGCCGGAGCATGCCGTACACACCTATCTGCGGGAAGCCTTCCAGGAGACGGCGTAAGACCCGATTTCCGCCGGGCGCCCGACGGCGGCTACGCTGGACCCCGCAATCGCAGGTAGGCCGGTCTCGAGGGGACACGTCGTATGGGCTCGGTGGTCAAGAAGCGCCGCAAGCGCATGGCCAAGAAGAAGCATCGCAAGCTGCTGCGCAAGACCAGGGTCCAGCGTCGCCGTCTCGGCAAGTGAGCTCCCGTCCGGTGTCCGGTGCCCACCCGCCACGGGTGGTGCTGGTCACCGGTGTCTCCCGGTACCTGGGCGCACAGGTCGCCGCCCGGTTGGCCGCCGACTCCCGCATCGAGCGGGTGATCGGCCTGGACGACCGTGAGCCGACCGGTGAGCAGGCGACGATACTCGCCGACAGCGTCGAGTTCGTCCGGGCGGACATCCGTACCGCGCAACCGGCGGCGGTGATCGCCGACAACCGGGTGCAGACGGTGGTGCACCTGGCCATCGCGTCCGCCGCCGACCCCAATGCCGGCGGTCGGGCGGCGATGAAGGAACAGAACGTCATCGGCACCATGCAGCTCCTGGCCGCCTGCCAGCAGGCGCCGGAGCTGCGCAAGGTGGTGTTCCGCTCGTCCACGGCCGCATACGGGGTGTCGTTCCGCGACCCGGCCGTGTTCACCGAGGACACCGAACCCCGCGACACCCCCCGGGGCGGCTTCGCCCGCGACGTGCTCGACATCGAGGGATACCTGCGCGGCTTCAGGCGCCGCCGGTCCGACGTCGCGGTCACCGTCCTGCGCTTCGCGCCGCTCATCGGCCGGCGCGCCAACACCAGCCTGACCCGGTACTTCAGCCGCGCCGTGGTACCCACGGTGCTCGGCCGCGACCCGCGGCTGCAGTTCGTCCACGTCGACGACGCGTTGGAGATCCTGCACCGCGCGGTCACCGAGGACCACCCGGGCACCTTCAACGTCGCCGGCGCCGGTGTGATCATGCTGTCCCAGGCGGTCCGGCGGGCCGGGCGGATCGGGGTACCCATCCCCGAGCCGGCCCTGTCCGCGATCGGCCGGGGCGGCGCGAACTTCAGCCTCGACCAGCTGGACCTGTTCGTGCACGGCCGGGTGGTCGACACCGGCCGGCTGATCCGCGAGTTCGGCGTAATCCCGCGACCGACGCCGGTCGCGTTCGAGGACTTCCTGCGCGGCATCAGCGGCGTCCTGCCCCGTGAGGCGATCGGCGCCGTCGAGCAGCGCATCCTGGCCGGGCTGCGGCGCAGCCGGGCCGCCGTGAGGTGAGTACACATGAGCGACTTCGAATCCCGTCCGCATTTTCCTGCTCCTGGTAACGCACCGTTCCGTGGGCTGCGCCAGGTCGCGCCGCCGCCACCGGAGCACCCGGAATCCGACCTGTGGGACCGCCGGGTGGCCAATGCCCTGGCTTTCCTGCGCCGCCGGCTCACCGGCGAGTACGAGGTCGACGAGTTCGGCTTCGACCGTGAGCTGACCGACACGGTGCTGCACCCGTTGCTGCGGCCGCTGTACCGGGACTGGTTCCGGGTGTCGGTACGCGGCGTCGAGAACATCCCGGACAAGGGCGCCGCGCTGATCGTGGCCAACCACTCCGGCACCGTCGCGCTCGACGCGTTGATGCTCGCGCTGGCCGTGCACGACGAGCACCCGGAGAAGCGGTACCTGCGGCTGCTCGGCGCCGACCTGGTGTTCCGGATCCCGTTCGTGTCGGAACTGGCCCGCAAGCACGGCAGCACCCTCGCCTGCAACCCCGACGCCGAGCGGCTGTTGCGGGCCGGTGAGCTCGTCGGCGTGTTCCCCGAGGGGTTCAAGGGGATCGGCAAGCTCTACCGGGACCGGTACAAGCTGCAGCGCTTCGGCCGGGGCGGGTTCGTGTCGGCGGCGCTGCACACCCGGGTACCGATCATCCCGGTGTCCATCGTGGGCGCCGAGGAGACGTACCCGATGCTGGGCAACTTCAAGCCGCTGGCCCGGCTGCTGGGTACCCCGTACTTCCCGATCACGCCGACGTTCCCGTGGCTCGGGCCGCTCGGGCTGGTCCCGTTGCCGTCGAAGTGGTGCATCGAGTTCGGCAAGCCGGTGCCGACCGAGCCGGTGGCCGACATGGCCGACGATCCGCTGGTCATCTTCAACCTGGCCGACCAGGTACGGGAGACGATCCAGCAGACCCTGCACCAGCTCCTCGACGTGCGCGACGCGGAAGCCGCAAGCTAGCCGAGTGCTCGCCGATCTTGGAGTTGTGTCGCCGACATAAGGGGCGTCACCCCGCGAGTCGGGCACCACAAGTCCAAGATCGGCGGGGGCGGCGCGCGCGGGGGGCGGCGCGCGGGGGGCGGCGCGCGCGGGGGGCGGGTTAGCGGCGGACCTTGCGGCGGATGGCGACCGTCGCCAGTACCGCGCCGAGTACCAGACCGGCGCCGGCGGTTGCCGGTACCGCGACCTTGGCGGCCTTGCGCCCGGTCCGGAAGTCGCGCACCTCCCAGTTACGCCGGCGGGCCTCGCGGCGCAGCGCGGAGTCGGGGTTGACCGCGACCGCGTGCCCGACCAGCGACAGCATCGGCAGGTCGTTGGCCGAGTCGCTGTAGGCGGTGCAGCGGGCCAGGTCCAGCCCTTCCTCGGCGGCGAGCGCGGTGATCGCCTCGGCCTTGGCCGGCCCGTGCAGCAGGTCGCCGACCAGCCGGCCGGTGTACGCCTCGTCCTGGACCTCGGCGACCGTGCCGAGCGCCCCGGTCAGGCCCAACCGCGAGGCGATCACCCGGCCCAGCTCGACCGGCGCCGCGGTGACCAGCCACACCCGCTGGCCGGCGTCGAGGTGCAGCTGGGCCAGGGCGCGGGTACCGGACCAGATCCGCTCGGCCATCAGCTCGTCGAAGATCTCCTCGGCCAGCCGGTGGATGTCGTCGACCCGCCAGCCGGTGATGAACGCGAGCGCCGCCTGCTTCGCCTCCGACATGTCGCCCTTGTGCTCGGTGGCCAGCAGCCGGAACTTGAGCTGTCCCCAGGCGAAGCGCACCAGGTCGCCGGTGGTGAAGTACTTGCGCGCGGCCAGCCCGCGGGCGAACCAGTAGATCGACGCGCCCTGCATCATCGTGTTGTCCACGTCGAAGAACGCGGCCGCGGTGGGGTCGGGCGGCACCGCGAGCGCGGTCTCCAGCTCGGCGGCCGCCCAGCCGGCGAGTACCTCGTGTTCGGACGCTCCGGCCACCGCGGCCCTCCTTCCCTGCCCCTGCGAGGGTATCCGCACACGGAGATGGATCGGGGACTTCAGCATCGCGCCGAAGTCCCCGACCGGATACCTACGTATGTCTAGTGTCCGCCGATCAGGCGACCGAGGTCGCCCAGAAGGCCGCTCGCCGAGGGCGACGGCGCGGGGCTCGCCGGGGCGGGGCCACCGGTGGCCGGGTGGGGCACGGTACCGGTCTCCGGCCGGCCGGCCGGCGCGGCGCCACCGGGGCGCGGTGTCGTGGTGCGCGGCGCCGCGCAGGTCGGCGCGAGGGCACCCAGGTCGTCGGTGGTGGTCGCGCCGCCGCCGCAGCCCAGCCCGGTGCGCAGGTCGGCCGAGCGGGTGGCGATGCGGTCCAGCAGCGCCGCCGACGGGCCGGTCGGCCCGGCGTCGGCGAGCTGGCTCAGCATCGTCCGCTGGCCGTGGACGAACGTGTCGATGACGTCCAGCGCGGTGGTGTCCCGCCGGTTCAGCGCCGCGATGGTGAGCAGCCGGATGCCGGCGCGCGTCTCGTTGTTCATGTCCGCGAGCATGCTGGCGAGGTTGCCGCCGCGGGCGCCGGTCTCCCCGGCCTCGGCGAGGCGGTTGCGGGCGAACTCCAGGTAGAGCTGGCCGCGGCTGACGTCGGAGCCGGCCAGCGCGAGGCGGGCGCTCTCCGTGGAGCGCTTGACGCTGTAGAGGGCGTCGCCGGGCATCGCGTCGCCGCTGGCCGCGGAGATCCCGGACAGTGCGAGGGTACCGGCGGCGAGCCCGACCAGCACCGCACCGCGGGCGCGCTTGCCACCGACCACCGGCGCGCTCGGCCGGGCACGCTTGCCGCCCGTCGCGGGTACCTCGTCGAGGACCCCGATGCCGTCCCGCTCGGCGGTCGCCACGAGCATCGCCCGCAGGCTGGTCCGGAACTCGTCGCTCGGGCCGGCGACCACACCGGCCGTGCGGACGAGCCCAGTGCCGAGCCGGACGTACCCGGCCAGCTCCTCGTCGTGTACCGCCCGGGCGTGGTGCCGCGGCCGGCCGGTCGCCTCGTCCAGCAGCTGCGCCAGGCGCTCGGCCCGGCGCCGGTGGAACAGAGAGGTGGTCACCGCGCCCACCCCCCTTCGAGTTGCTCGGTCGCGCCGGCCCACGCCGGTCGCACCGGATCCAACGGGCGGGCACTAGCGCCGGTTACGGGCGCGCGCCGGGTTTTGTCACCATCAGTGATCAAGGTCACGGCTGGAAGCCTTCGGGCAGCAGCCGGGCGAGTGCCCGGACGGCCCGGTACTGCAGCGCCTTGATCGCTCCCTCGTTCTTCCCCATGGCCTGCGCGGTCTCCGCGACCGAGAACCCTTGCAGGAAGCGCAGCACGATGCACTCCTGCTGCTCGGGGTTGAGCTGCTTGACGGCGCCGAGCAGCGCCACGTTCGTGATGTGGTCGACGACGGCCGCCTCCGGGCTGCCCTCCGGCCCACGGTCCTCGCGGTCGGCGTCGAGTACGTCACCCGTAGTGACTTCAAGGCGGTACCGGCCGGACTTGAAGTGGTCGGCCACCAGGTTACGGGCGATCGTCACCAGCCAGGCGCCGAGGTCGCGCCCCTGCCAGGTGAAGCTGCCGATCCGCTTGAGCGCCCGTAGGAACGTGTCCGAGGTCAGATCCTCGGCGAGCTGGCGGTTGCCGACCCGGAAGTAGATGAACCGGAACACGGTGTCCACGTACCGGTCGTAGATCAGCCCGAACGCCTCCGACTCGCCGGCCTGGGCGCGCTCGACCAGTGCCCACACCTCGGCCGCGGCATCGGACGGGTCGGGCCGGGAGGGCTGCCGCGGCGGACCGGACGGGGCCGGCGCGGTCTCGGGTACCGGCAGGATCGTCGTCGTGTCGTCGGACAGGGCGACGGTACCGGTCGGCTCCGGCTGCTGGGCCGGTATCGGTCTGGGCCGGCCGGGTGCCGGCTTGACCACGGGCGCCGGGTGGTGCCGGTCGTTGGTGGGCGGCCGGTTGCGGGTACGCGAGGTACCGCTGCCGTCGCCGCGCAGCCCGACGCTGAACATCTCCAGCACGGTCGCGCGCAGCCCGGCCAGGCCGTCGGTCAGCGCCGTCCGGGCGGCGAACACCTCGGGGGTGAACTCGTACCCGGTCACCGCGCCCCCCTTATCTCCGTGCGGGTCGGCGCCAGCCGATGCGGTGCTTTATCGGGCACTGCGGCCTCCTCTGGGTGAGGGGTGTCGACTAGGGCAAAACGGGGTAAGCCGACCAAGCGATAATAGGGCGCACGTCACTGACGCGTGCCAAGTCCGTTACACAGGGGCGAAGTATTTCCCGTCCCGTGCGCGAGGCGTCGCACACGGTGTGCGTCCTGTTCGTGACGACGGGCAATGTCCCCTACTGCGACACCTGGCTGGTTAGCCGTCATTGCCCTACCGGTGCACGGGGTCCTGTGCCAGACTCAGCCACCGTGCAGGTGCCGCGCAACGTAGCCGACCTGGTCCGCCGAGCCGCCCGGGAGGCGACCGCCGACAAGCCGGCGCTCATCTGGCAGGACCGCTCTATCACATGGAGTGAGCTGGACGCCAGCGTCGACGCGGCGGCGCGGGCGTTACGCGGGCTCAGCCTGCCGGACAGCGCCGGCCACCCGGCCCGGGTGGCGATCGCGCTGCCGAACGTACCCGACTTCGCCGTCGCCTACTTCGGTGCCCTGCGCGCCGGTCTCGTGGTGGTCGCGATCAACCCCGGGTACACCCAGCGTGAGGTGGACCAGCTGCTGACCGACTCGGGTGCCGCGGTGCTGATCGCGACGGCCGGCGTCCTCGCCACCGTCGGGGTACCGGTGGCGCACCGGTACACCGAGACGCCGCAGGAGCCCGGCGAGCCGGTCGACGCGGACACCGGCGGCGAGGACCTCGCGGTACTGATCTACACCAGCGGCACCGAGGGCGACCCGAAGGGCGCCATGCTGTCGCACCGCGCGCTGCTGGCCAACCACGAGCAGGTCGCCGCGATCAAGCCGCCGCCGATCGGCGCCGACGACGTGCTGCTGCTGGCGGTACCGCTGTTCCACGCCTACGGCCTCAACTCCGGCCTCGGCGCGGTGGCCTGGCACGGCGCGACCGGGGTGCTGCTGGAGCGCTTCGACCCGGCCGAGTCGATGAACCTGATCGCCCGGCACCAGATCACGGTCGTCGTCGCGGTACCGCAGATGATCGTCGCCTGGTCGCTGCTGCCCGACTGTGGGGAGGCGTTCGCGACGGTACGGGTCGCGGTGTCCGGCGCGGCGCCGCTGGACGCGACCGCTTCGGGCCGCTTCCTGGCCGCGACCGGGCACGTGGTCTTCGAGGGGTACGGGCTGACCGAGACCGGGCCGGTGCTCACCACCACGCTGGCCTCGCCGGTACCGAAGACCGGTTCGATCGGCCAGCCGCTGCCGGGGGTGTCGATCAAGCTGGTCGCCGCGGGCGGCGAGGAGATCGAGCTGACCGAGGACGACTTCGACGACGACGCGCCCGGCTCACCCGGTACCGACCCGGGCGAGATCGTGGCCCGCGGCCCGAACCTGTTCTCCGGGTACTGGCCGGACGGGCGGGACGGCCCCGCCGCCGACGGCTGGTGGCCGACCGGCGACGTGGCCTACGCCGACGCCGACGGCGACCTGTTCCTGGTCGACCGGCTGCGCGAGCTGATCCTGGTCAGCGGCTTCAACGTGTACCCGTACGAGGTGGAACAGGTGCTCCAGCAGCATCCGGCGGTGAGCGAGGCCGCGGTGCTCGGGGTACCGCACCCGTACACCGGGCAGACCGTCAAGGCGTTCGTGGTCACCAGCGAACCGGTCAGCACCGAGGACCTGCTCGGGTACTGCGAGCGCAACCTGGCCCGGTTCAAGTGCCCGACCGCGATCGAGTTCGTCGCGTCGATGCCGCACTCGGCGACCGGCAAGGTACGCAAGGCGGCGCTGCGTGGCTAGGCTCACACTGGTCACCCGGCCGGGCTGCCACCTGTGCGAGGAGGCGGCGCAGGCGCTGGACCGCATCGGCGAGCCGTGGACCGAGCTCAACGTCGAGTCCGACATCGAGCTGGAGCGCGAATACGGCGACCGGGTACCGGTGGTGCTGCTGGACGGCAGGGAGCACGGCTACTGGCGGGTCGAGGAAGAGCGGCTGCGCCGCGATCTCGCGAGATAGTCTCGGTTTCCGTGGCACACCTCGTCTGGGACTGGAACGGCACGCTGCTCGACGATCTGACCCTTGTGGTCGAGGCCACCAACGCCTGCCTGGCGCTGTTCGGCGGCGGGCCGACCACGGCCGAGGAGCACCGCCGCGAGTTCTGCCGCCCGGTGTCGGCCTACTACGAGGTCGCCCTCGGCCGCGCCGTCGACGCGGCCGACTTCGCCCGGCTGGACCGGCTTTTCCACGAGACCTACAGCGCCGGGCTGGCCGCCTGCGCGCTGGCCGCCGACGCGCACCACGCGCTCACCGGCTGGCCGGGCACCCAGTCACTGCTGTCGATGTGGTTCCACGACCGGCTGGTACCGACGATCGACCGGTACGGCCTGGCGGGGTACTTCGTGCGCGTCGACGGGCTGCGCGCGCAGATCGGCGGCGGCTCGAAGACTCCGCACCTGGTGTCCCACCTGTCAGCGCTCGGGCTGGACGGCGCCGACTGCGTACTGGTCGGCGACTCGGTCGACGACGCCGAGGCGGCCGAGGCGGTCGGGGCCGGCTGCGTGCTGTACTCCGGCGGGTTCACCGACATCGACCGGCTGCGCGCGACCGGCCGGCCGGTGGCCCACACGCTGACCGAGGCGGTCCGCCTCGCGCAGGCGATCACGCCGGCAGAGCCAGCGTCCGCGCGAGAATGACCGCGTTGTCGACCGCGGTACCCACCGCGGCCGCATCGAGGTCGGCCGACACCCACACGGTCAGCATGTCCGGACGCAGGTCCACGCCGCGCGCCGGCCTGCGCCCGCCGAAACGCTTCCCGTCCGGCGCCGGGATGCGGATCCACCGCCGCGAATCCCTGGCGACACCGGTGCGGACCACCAGGCCGGGCCGGTCGAGTTCGACGACCGGCACGCCGGCCTCCCGTACCGGAAGAACCATGCCGCCCAGCACAGCGGCCAGCTCCTCCTGCGCGGCGGCCAGCCGCGCCCGCCGCCGAGAGAAGATCATGCGCCGAGGTACGCCAGCACCGCCAGGACGCGGCGGTGCTGCTCCTCGTCCGGCGGCAGGTCCAGCTTGGTGAAGATGTTCTTGACGTGTTTCTCGACGGCGCCGTCGGTGACCACCAGCCGCCGGGCGATCGCCGTGTTCGAGCGGCCCTCGGCCATCAGCGCGAGCACCTCCCGCTCGCGCGGCGTCAGCGCGTCCAGCGGTCCGCGGCCGCGGCGCGCGACGAGCTGGGCGATCACCTCGGGGTCCAGCACGGTACCCCCGGTGGCCACCCGGGCCAGCGCGTCGAGGAAGTCGGTGATCTCGGCGACCCGGTCCTTGAGCAGGTACCCGACGCCGCCGCGCCGATCGGCCAGCAGGTCGTCGGCGTAGGACACCTCGACGTACTGGGACAGCACGAGCACCGGCGATCCCGGTACCACCTGACGCGCCTCCACGGCCGCGCGCAGCCCCTCGTCGGTGTGCGACGGCGGCATCCGCACGTCCACGATCGACACGTCCGGCCGGTGCGCGACGACCGCCTGTACCAGCGACGGCCCATCGCCGACCACGGCGACCACCTCGTGCCCGTTCTCGGTCAGCAGCCGGACGAGGCCCTCCCGCAGCAGTACCGCGTCGTCGGCCACGACTACCCGCATGGCAGCTCCGCTCGGATCTCGGTGGGCCCGCCGGCCGGGCTCACCACGTCCAGCGTGCCACCCGTGGCCCGTACCCGGTCGGCCAGCCCGGCCAGCCCGTGCCCCTTGGCGAGGTGTGCGCCGCCCTGGCCGTCGTCGACGACCGCGACCTGCAGCCGCGCACCGACCTGGCCGACGGCGACGGCGCAGGTGCTGGCCCGGCTGTGCTTGGCGACGTTGGTCAGCGCCTCGGCCACCACGAAGTACGCGGTGCTCTCCACGATCGCGGGCAGCCGGCCGAGCTTCGGGTCGACGGACAGGTTGACCGGGATCACGCCGCGGGCGGCGAGCGCGGCCAGCGCCGCGGCGAGGCCGCGGTCGCTTAGGATCGGCGGGGCGATACCGCGGGACAGCGCGCGCAGCTCGTCGAGCGTCTCGCGGGTCTGGCCGAGCGCGTCGTCGAGGATCAGCCGGGCGGCCGCCGGGTCGGTGTCCAGTTGCTGGCGGGCGCGGCCGAGGTCCATGGCGAGCCGGACCAGTCGCTGCTGCGGGCCGTCGTGGATGTCGCGTTCCAGCCGGCGCAGCGCGGTCGCCTCCGCGGAGACCGCCGAGTCGCGCTGCTCGGACAGCTCGGTCACCTGCTGCTGCATCTCCGCGACGCCGCTGAGCAGGGCACGGCTGAACTGGGCGCACAGCAGCGCGAACAGCCGCACCACGACCGGCAGCGTGACCAGGAAGAACAGCCCGGCCAGGGTGTACAGGCCGATCCGCGCGCCCGCGGTGTCCGGCAGCCCGATCAGCACGGTGAGGTCCTCGTTGTCCGGGCTACGCGGCAGTGCCCAGTCCCAGGCGCCGTAGGTGATGCCGCCCAGCGCCCCGGCCCACCAGGTCACCGCGAACGAGAAGCCGACCGTCACCAGGATCCAGTGGAACAGCGCGTGCAGCAGGTCCAGCCAGGACTGCCCGTCGGTCAGCGGGGTGAACAGCCTGCGCCAGGCGGCGGCACCGGCCGGGGCGCGACGGTACCGCGGCCGCGGCGCCGGTCGGCCGAGGACCGCGGAGATGCGGGCGCGCTCGATGTCCGCGAAGACCCGGGCCACGTAGAGCGACGCCACCAGGATCGGGATGCCCACGATCGTGACGAGCATGCCGGTACCGGTGGAGAACAGCGTCACTATCACCGTGTACGCGACGATCGCGATCGGGAACCCGAGGATCAGGTACCCGGTGTCCACGCCGAGTCGGCGCACGAGCTTCGACATGGCACAACGGTAGGGACCGCCCGCCCCGGGTACCCAGCCCGCCGGCCGGCCTCTTCCTGGTAGGGGTGGCCATACCCCGTCCGTGGGACCGTCCAAGATCGCGATTTGTGCACCACTTCACAAGCGCTTACTCTGTGACGGAGAACCCGTCAGTACGTGGCACGGAGCCTGATGAGCCAGCAGCGCAACGAGCGGCCACTGAAGCCGTCGGCGGACTTCCCGGACCTTCCCGACGCGACCGTGGCCCGCCTTCCGGAGTACCTGCGCGCGCTGCACGAGCTGTCCCGGACGGGCAACGACGTGGTGTCCAGCGAGGGGCTGGCCAACGCCGCCGGGGTCAACTCCGCCAAGCTGCGCAAGGACCTGTCATACCTGCGCTCGAACGGTACCCGTGGGGTGGGCTACGACGTGGCCCAGTTGATCGAGAAGATCGAGCACGTGCTGGGGCTGAACCAGCACCGCGCGGTCGCCCTGGTCGGTGTCGGCAACCTGGGCCACGCGCTGGCCGGGTACGCCGGCTTCGGCACCCGCGGCTTCCACATCGCGGCGCTGTTCGACGCCGACCCGTCCCGGGTGGGCGAGGAGATCAACGGACTGGTCGTGCGACACATCGACGAGCTTGCCGAGGTCGTCGCCGAGGAGGGCATCTCGATCGCGGTGATCGCCACCCCGGCGTTCGCCGCGCAGCCCGTCGCCGACCTGCTCATCTCCTGCGGTGTCACCAGTATCCTGAACTTCGCTCCGTGCGTGCTGTCGGTACCCGACAACGTCGACGTGCGCAAGGTCGACCTCGCCATCGAGCTGCAGATCCTGTCGTTCCACGAACACCGCAAGTCCACCCTGACCGCGTTACCCGGAACGGTGGTTGGCTCATGAGCGAGCGCCAGCGAGTGAATCATGAACTCAGCAGCGACCGGGAACGCGGCCTCCGAGCGGAACGCGAGGAGGTAGCGTGAACCTGCTCACCGTCGGCGTGTCCCACCGGACCGCGCCGGTACCGGTGCTGGAGCAACTGGCCGCGTCCCCCGGCGACGTCCCGGACCTGCTCGCCGACCTGCTGACCGGCGAGTTCATTGGCGAGGCGCTGGTGCTGTCGACGTGCAACCGGGTCGAGGTCTACGCCGGGGTCAGCGGGTTCCACGGCGGGCTCACCGAGATCGTGGCGGTGCTGGCCCGCCGCGCCGGCTGTACCCCGACGGAACTGGCCCCGTACGCCTACGTGCACTACGACACCGAGGCGGTCCGGCACGCATACCGGGTGGCCACCGGCCTGGACTCCATGGTCGTCGGCGAGGCGCAGATCCTCGGGCAGTTGCGCGACGCGTACGCCGTGGCCGCCGAGCAGGACTCCACCGGCCGGCTGCTGCACGAGCTGATGCAGCAGGCGCTGCGGGTCGGCAAGCGGGCGCACGCGGAGACCGGGATCGACCGGGCCGGGCAGAGCATCGTGTCGGCCGCGCTGGACCTGGCCGCGCCGCAGGGCGAACTCGCCGGGCGCGCGGCGCTGGTCGTCGGCGCCGGTGCGATGGGCGCGCTGGCGCTGGCCACGCTGCGCCGGGCCGGCGCCGGGCCGCTGTACGTCACCAACCGCACCGCCGACCGGGCGACCCGGCTGGCCGAGCTGCACGGCGCGCAGGCGCTGCCGGCGCTCGATCTGTCCACAGTGGACCTGGTGGTGTCCGCGACCACCTCGCGGGGCTATGTGATCGGGCCGGCCGACGTGACCGGGCCGGTGACGATCGTCGATCTCGCGGTACCCCGGGACGTCGACCCGGCGGTCGCCGCGCTGCCCGGCGTGCGGATCATCGACCTCGAACTGCTCGGCGCGACCCTGCGCGACACCGACGGGCTGGCCGTCGACCGGGCCGCCGTCGAGGTCATCGTGGAGACCGAGGTCGAGGCGTTCCGCAGCTGGCTGCGTGGGCTCGACGTGGCGCCCACGCTCGCCGCCCTGCGCGGCCGGGCCGACCAGCTCGTGGAGACCGAACTGCGTCGCCTGGCCCAGCGCCGCCCGGAGCTGACCGCCGAGCAGCGCGCGGACGTCGCGCACACGCTGCACCGGGTGGTCCAGCGGCTACTGCACCAGCCGACGGTACGGGTACGGGAACTGGCCGCCACGCCCGGCGGAGACCGGTACCCGGAACTGCTGCGCGAACTGTTCGACCTCGACGTACCGTCCTCCGGCCCGCTCACCGAGATCCCGGAGGTCGAGTCATGAGCGCAACGACCCCGGAGGCTGAGTCGTGAAGCTCGGCACCAGAGGCAGCGCGCTCGCGCTCGCGCAGGCCCGCCTGGTCGCGCACGCCATCCAGACGCAGACCGGCGAGCCGGTCGAGCTGGTACCGATCGCGACCAGCGGCGACCGGTCCAGCGCGCCGGTCGTCCAGCTGGGCGTCGGCGTCTTCGTCTCCGCACTGCGCGACGCCCTGCTGGCCAAGGAGATCGACCTCGCCGTCCACTCGTACAAGGACCTGCCGACCGCGCCCGCCGACGGGCTGGTCATCGCCGCGGTACCCCCGCGTGAGGACCCCCGCGACGCGCTGGTGGCCCGCGACGGCCTGACCCTCGCGCAGCTTCCGCCCGGCGCGCGGGTCGGCACCGGCGCGGTGCGGCGCATCGCGCAGCTCGCCGCGCTGGGCCTGCCGATCGAGACCGTGCCGATCCGCGGCAACGTGGACACCCGGCTGCGCAAGGTTTCCGGCGGCGAGCTCGACGCGGTCGTGCTCGCCCGTGCCGGACTGGCCCGGCTGGGCCGGGCGCACGAAGCCACCGAGATCCTCGACCCGGCGCTGATGCTGCCCGCGCCCGCCCAGGGTGCGCTGGCGGTGGAGTGCCGGGACGACGACCCGGTGTCCGCCATCCTGTCCACATTGGATGATCCGGCCGCGCGGGCGGCGGTGACCGCCGAACGCGCGCTGCTCGCCACGCTGGAAGCCGGCTGCAGCGCACCCGTCGCGGGGCTCGCCGAAGCGTCCGGCGACGGGGAGATCCACCTGCGCGGTGCGGTACTGAGTCCGGACGGGCGCGTGGTCGTCCGGCTCTCCCGCACCGGAACGCTCGCCGACGCCGAAGCAACCGGCCGGATACTGGCCGAGGAGTTGCTGCGCGCCGGCGCCGACACAGTACTGGGAGTACAGCGATGACCCGTACCCGCAAGTCCACCGGCCACATCAGCTTCGTCGGGGCCGGCCCCGGCGACCCGGGCCTGCTCACCCGGCGGGCGCAGGACGCCCTGGCAAGTGCCGACCAGGTGGTCTTCGATCGAGGGGTACCCGATCCGCTGCTCGCGGCGCTGCGCGCCGACGCCCGCCCGGACGCCCAGTTCTCGCCCGCCGAGGGCGGCTCCGGCGACGTGGCGAAGGTGCTGCTGTCCGCCGCCCGGTCCGGGCTGCACGCGGTACACCTGGTGGCCGGCGACCCGTTCGGGCACGAGGCCGTGGTGCGCGAGGTGCAGGCCGTGGCGCGGACCGCGGTGCCGTTCGAGGTGGTACCGGGGATCGGCCAGGCCGTCGGGGTGGCCACCTATGCGGGGGTACCGCTGACCGGGGTACGCGCGGCTGCCGACGTCGATGATCTGTCCACTGTGGACTTCGCGGCCCTGGCCGCCGCCGCGGCGCGGGACTGCGCCGCGCTGTCCGTGGCGGCCGGGGAACTGGCGGGGGTACGCGACGGGCTGCTCGCCGCCGGCCTGGACCCGGCCACGCCGGTCGCCATCACCGGCGACGGTACCGGTGAGACGCAGCACACCTCGACGTCCACTGTGGACAGCATGGTGCCCGCCGCGCTCGGCTTCGCCGGGCGGGTGGTGCTGACCCTCGGCGCCGCCGTGGCCGGGCGGGACAAGCTGTCCTGGTGGGAGAACCGGCCGCTGTACGGGTGGAAGGTCCTGGTACCGCGCACCAAGGAGCAGGCCGGCGCGATGAGCGAGCGGCTGCGCGGGTACGGCGCGATCCCGTGCGAGGTACCCACGATCGCGGTCGAGCCGCCGCGCACCCCGGCCCAGATGGAGCGCGCCATCAAGGGGCTCGTCGACGGGCGCTACGCATGGGTGGTCTTCACCAGCGTGAATGCCGTGCGCGCCGTGTGGGAGAAGTTCGCCGAGCACGGGCTGGACGCCCGGCACTTCGGCGGTGTGAAGATCGCGTGCATCGGCGAGGCGACCGCCGCCGCGGTACGCGACTTCGGCATCCAGCCGGAACTGGTACCGGCGGGGGAGCAGTCCAGCGAGGGCCTGCTCGCGGAGTTCTCGCCGCACGATGAGGTGCTCGACCCGGTCGGCCGGGTACTGCTGCCGCGCGCCGACATCGCGACCGAGACGCTCGCGGCCGGGCTGACCGAGCGCGGCTGGGAGGTCGACGACGTGACCGCCTACCGCACCGTGCGCGCCGCGCCGCCGCCGGCTGAGATCCGCGACGCCATCAAGTCCGGCGGGTTCGACGCGGTGCTGTTCACGTCCTCCTCGACCGTGCGCAACCTGGTCGGCATCGCCGGCAAGCCGCATGCCCGGACGGTGGTCGCGGTCATCGGGCCGAAGACCGCCGACACCGCCGTGGAGTTCGGCCTGCGGGTCGACGTGCAACCGGCACACGCGTCGGTACCGGACCTGGTCGAGGCGCTGGCCCAGTACGCCGTGGAACTGCGGGAGAAGCTGGCCACGATGCCGGCCAAGCAGCGGCGCGGCTCGAAGGTCCAGGGCCCGACGGCGCTGCGCTTCCGCTGACCGGGTCGGTCAGCGCAAGCGCAGGACGCGACGCGCCTCAGGCGGCGGTCGCCGCCAGTTCCGGCGTCTGCGTGGGCACGGCCGGCTCGGCGGGTCGGTCGCGCCGGTTGCGGCGGATCAGCAGGAACACCGTCAGCGCCGCGGCGGCCAGCAGCACCGCGCTCACCGTGAACGCCACGTTGTACCCGTGCACCACGCCCAACTGCGCGGCCTGCGGACCGTGCGCGGTGACGTAGGACGTGGTGGCGTTGGTGAACACGGTGTTGAGCAGTGCCACGCCGAGCGAGGCGCCGACCTGCTGGGTGGTGTTCACCATGGCGCTGGCCACCCCGGCGTCGTGGTCGGCGACCCCGGTCAGCGCGGTGTTGCCCAGCGGTACGAAGACCAGGCCCATGCCGGCCGCCATGATGAGGAACGCCGGCAGGATGAACGTCGGGTACGACGAGTCGATCTTCAGTTGGGTCAGCCACACCATGCCGATCGTGGCCAGTACCCCGCCGGTGGTCATCATGGCCCGCGGCCCGACCCGGGGCAGCAGCCCGCTGCCGACGATCGCGGTGACGATCAGCGCGCCGGAGAACGGCAGGTACGCGATCCCGGTGCGCAGCGGCGAGTAGTGCAGGGTGCCCTGGAAGTAGTACGTCATGAACAGGAACATGCCCATGATGCCGGCGCCCATCAGCACCGAGACGAGGAACGAGCCGCCCCGGTTGCGGTGCGCCACGACGCGCAGCGGCAGCAGCGGGTTGGCCGCGACCGCCTCGACCACCACGAAGCCGACCAGCATTACCGCGGCGGCTGCGAAGAACGCCAGCGTGACGCCGGCCGTCCAGCCGTCCTCGGCCGCCTTGGTGAACCCGTACACCAGGGCGAGCAGGCCGCCGGTGGCCAGTACCGCGCCGGGCACGTCGTACCGCGTGTTGCCGTGCGCCCGGCTCTCCTTGACGATCGGCAGCGCCAGGGCGAACGCGATCAGCGCGATCGGGATGTTCACCAGCAGGCACCATCGCCAGCTGGTGTACTCGGTGAGCAGGCCACCCATGATCAGCCCGATCGCCGCGCCGACGCCGGAGATGGCGCCGAACACGCCGAAGGCCCTGGCCCGCTCCTTCTCCTCGGTGAAGGTGACGGTGATCAGCGCGAGGGCGGCCGGGGCGAGCAGGGCGCCGAACAGGCCCTGCAGCCCGCGCGCGGCGAACAGGGTACCGGCGTTGCCGGCGGCACCACCGAGCGCGGAGGCGCCGGCGAAGCCGAGCAGGCCGATGAGGAAGATCCGTTTGCGCCCGACGTAGTCGGCGATCCGGCCGCCGAGCAGGAGCAGGCCACCGAACGCGAGGGTGTACGCGGTGACGATCCACTGCCGGTTGGCGTCGGAGATGTGCAGCTGCTGCTGTGCCGAGGGCATGGCGATGTTCACGATCGTGGCGTCCAGTACCACCATCAGCTGGGCGATCGCGATGACCAGGAGGGCGAGCCAGCGCCGCGGGTCGCCCGTACCCGCGCCGGCGCGCGCTGCGGGCGCCGGGGCGGTGTCTTGGAGCTGAGTCATGAGGCGAATCTGTCACCTCATGACATGAGTCGTCAACTGACTTCCGGCGCAGAGTGACTCCTGTCACGTCCTGTCTGGTGCGCTAGACTGCCCGCATGGCCAGGGTATCGACGCAGCCCGCTGCCGGGCTGCGGGAGCGCAAGAAGCAGCGCACCCGCGACGCGCTGGTGGACGCCGCGTTCGAGCTGTTCCGGCGCCAGGGCTTCGACGCCACCACCGTCGACGAGATCGCCGAGGCGGTGGAGCTGTCGCCGCGCACGTTCTTCCGGTACTTCGAGTCCAAAGAGGACGTTGCGCTCACCTTGCAGGACCAGCAGTTCGACACGCTGTACGCGGCGTTCGCCGCGCGGCCGCCGGACGAGCCGGTGGTCACCGCGCTGCGGCACGCCACCGTCGCGACGGTCCAGGCGTGCGAGAACGGTACCGCCGGATTCGACGCGGAGCGGTTCAGCTGCGTGCAGCAGATGATCCGGGACAACCCCGCCGTCTACGCCCGCAGCCTGGAGGCGTGCACCCCGCGGCTGGACGAGCTGGGCCGGCGGATCGCCGAACGGATGGGCGTCGACCCGGCCACCGACCCGCGGCCGGTGTTCGTCGCGGCGGTCGCGACCACCGCGGTGCAGACGGCGATGGCCGCGTGGCGCGCCGCGGAACCGGACACGCCCGCGTCGGCCCTCGCCGACCGCGCGCTGTCCCTGCTCGAACAGGGCATCAACTACCCGTCGGCCCGCGGCTGAGCGTGGACCGGCAACGCCTGCGGGAGGCCGCGACCGTGGTACTGGACGGCATCGGCCGGGCGTGCGGTCACGGGCGGTGAGCGTACCCTTTTCGTCGTTGGCCCGGAGAGGAGCACGACGGTGACCTATCCAGACGTCCGGCCGCGGCGACTGCGGCAGACGGCCGCGCTGCGCCGGCTGGTGGGGGAGACCACGGTCAGCCCCCGGGAGCTGGTCCTGCCCATGTTCGTCAAGGAGGGCCTGACCGAACCGCGGCCGGTGGCCTCGCTGCCGGGGGTCGTGCAGCACTCCCGGGAGTCGCTGCGCAAGGCGGCCGCCGCGGCCGTCGAGGCCGGCGTCGGCGGGCTGATGCTTTTCGGGGTACCGGAGACCCGCGACCCGGTCGGCTCCGGCGCGACCGACCCCGACGGCATCCTCAACGTCGCGATCCGTGACGTGGCGGCCGAAGTCGGCGAAGCCACCGTGGTGATGGGCGACCTGTGCCTCGACGAGTTCACCTCGCACGGGCACTGCGGCGTCCTGGCCGCCGACGGCAGCGTGGACAACGACGCGACGCTGACCCGGTACGCGGTGATGGCCGTGGCGCAGGCGGTGGCCGGGGTACACGTCGTGGGGCTGTCCGGGATGATGGACGGTCAGGTCGCGGTGGTCCGGCACGCGCTGGACGCCGCCGGGTACCCCGACGTGGTGGTGCTGGCGTATGCGGCGAAGTACGCCTCCGGCTTCTACGGGCCGTTCCGCGACGCGGTCGAGTCGACGCTGACCGGCGACCGCCGCGCGTACCAGCAGGATCCGGCCAACGGGCGGGAGGCGCTGCGGGAGGTCGCGCTGGACGTGTCCGAGGGCGCCGACATCGTGATGGTCAAGCCGGCGCTGCCGTACCTCGACGTGATCTCCACGGTGGCGGCCGCGGTCGAGGTACCCGTCGCGGCGTACCAGGTCTCCGGCGAGTACGCGATGGTCGAGGCGGCGGCCGCGAACGGCTGGCTGGACCGGGACCGGGTGATGCTGGAGACGCTGACCGCGATCCGCCGGGCCGGCGCGCAGATCATCCTCACGTACTGGGCGGTCGAGGCGGCCCGCCTGCTGCGCGAGGCGTCCTGACATGCACTGGAAAGAGTTCTCGGAACACTGCGCGGAGTTGGCGGCGCTGGCCGAAACCCGGTTCGCCCGCGACCAGCTGGTCCTGCTCGGCACCCTGCGACCGGACGGCACCCCGCGCATCAGCGCGGTGGAGTGTGACTTCGCGGCGGGCAACCTGCTCATCGGCATGATCCACCGGTCGGTGAAGGCGCGGGACCTGCTGCGCGATCCGCGCGCGACGGTACACAGCTGGCCGCCCGGCAAGGACAACCCCGACGGCGACGTCAAGCTCTACGGCCGGGCGGTCGAGGTGACCGATCCGGAGGTCAAGCGGGCCTATGAAGACGCGATCTTCAAGCGGATCGCCTGGCGGCCGCACGAGCCGTACCACTGCTTCGCGGTCGACGTGGAGTCGGCCGGCTTCCTACGGTTCGGCGGCACCGACCCGGAGCGGGAGGAGATCTGGTCCTGGCGGGCCGGCGGCGCGCTCACCAAACGGACCGCGGAGGTGAACGTCTGAGCCGCCGCGAAGCGAACGGACGGGACGCTCAGTCGTCCTTGTCGAAGCGGCGGACCAGTTCGGCGACGTCGGCCTCGTACTCCGACCACTGCCGGTCGGGCTCGAACCCGAGCTCGGCGTTGACCTTCAGCATCGGCTCGTTCTCGAACGCGTTCCAGGTCTGCACCTCGGTCAGCCGCGGCTCGGCGGAGCGCAGCTCGAAGAGCATCCGCGCCTTCAGCGCCCGGCCGAGGCCGTACCCGCGGTGCGCCGGTACCACGACCGTGTCGTACTGGTCGGCCCGCGACGGATGCTGCGCGGCCACCACGACCTCGGTGAGCCCGGCGATCTTGCCGGTCGGTTCGTGGATGCCGACCACGATGTAGGGGCGCAGCCCGCGGGCGTGCAGCGTGGCGAGGCTGGCCCGCAGCCGTTCCGGGTCGTACGACGCCGGCCGCAGCTCCAGGTCGCTGGAGTCGTAGGACTCCCGGACGATCGCCTTGGCTTCGGCGTACGCCTCGTACAGCTCCTCCGGCGGGCCGCCCGGGTAGTACTCGATGCGGTATCCGGAGCCGATGCCGCGGGCCATCTCGCCGAGCCGGTACCAGTCCACTGTGGACAGTTGCAGAACGTTGCGGAACTCGACGTACGCGCACTGGAAGTCGTAGTGCTCGTAGAACTTCACGGCCGGTGTGTCGCCGACGACCTCCACCGCGACCGACGGCAGCCCTTCGGCGTAGGCGCGCTGGGCCACCGCACCGAGCAGTTCGTGCCCGATGCCCTTGCGCCGGACCGCCGGATCCACGGTGATCTCCAGTACCCCGAGGTCGGCGACCAGCACTATGTTGGCCATCCCGAGCGGCGGCTTGCCGTGGTGCGACGCGCCCGGTTCCTCCTCGGCCAGCCAGCAGACCCGCCGCTCGCCGGGCATGGTCACGGCGAGGTACTCACGGAAGGAGTCGATCCGCCACGTCGGGTCGTCCGGGAGATCTGTTGCGATGGCTGCGTTCAGTGTGGTGAGCACTGCCTCGATCTCGACGGACGGCGCGGTTCGAGGATCCCACTCGCGTACCATCACCCGTCTAGCTTGCATACAAAGCGGGTTCCGCGAAAGTACTAGCGCATGCGAACTTTACGCTACGGGAGATTGTCACAACGCTACGCGACAGACCGGCTCCGCAAGCCGTAGTCGTTGGCCGCGTCGAACACGCTCTTGGCGTACGCCTGCAGCTGGTTGTAGCTGTAGATGGCGCCCCACCAGCCGCCCACGGTCGCCAGATCCTTACCGCCGGCACACAGGTACTCGCCGGCGGCGAGGGCCGCGTCGTTGATGTCGTTCGGGTCGGACCGGCCGTCCTGGTCGGCGTCGGTCTGGTACCGCAGCCAGGTGCTCGGCAGGAACTGCATCGGCCCGACCGCGCGGTCGTAGACCCGGTCGCCGTCGTACCGCCCGTTGTCGGAGTCCGGTACCAGTTGCCGCCCGCCCTGGCCGTCCAGCGGCGCACCGACGATCAGCGGCTGGGTCATGCCGTCCGGCTGCAGCGTCGCCTTGTTCGCGGTGCCGTGGTCGGACTCCACCTTGCCGATCGCGGCCAGCGTGGTCCACGCCAGGTGGCAGGCCGGCGCGTCGGCGGCGACCCGCAGCGTGGCGTACCCGTACGCCTTCAGCGCCGTCTCGGAGATGCCGACCGCCGGCGACATCCGCTTGGCCCACTGCGCCACCACGTTCTGTGGCGGTCCGGCCGGCAGGTTCGGGTCGCTGGGGGCGTCCGGGTTCGCCCCGTTGGGGTCCGGTGCCGAGTCCGCGCTCGGCGCCTGGTCCGACGGCGAGGCACTCGGGTGTACCGGCGGCACGCTGGCCCGGGTCGCATAGTTGCCCACGGCTCCGGTCGCCGCGAGCAGCCCGACGATCGCCACCAGCGGCAGCACGAACCGCCCGCTCGGCCGGCCCGCCCAGACCAGCGTCGACCGGCCCGCCGACCGGGCGACGCGGCCGGCGACCCGGGCCGGTGCCAGGATGCGGGCCGGGCGGCGGTGCCGTACCGGCGCGGCCGGCCGTACCGCGGGCGCAGCCGGCGGTGCCGGAGGGGACGCGAAGACCGACTGCCCACCCAGGAGAGATCGACCGCCCAGGATCGACCGGCCGCCGAGAATGGATCCCTGCGGCGGATCCCGGTGCGGCTGCGCCGACGCCTTCCCGGCAGCGTGCCGCGGCCGGGGTACCGGAACGGATACCTCCGGAGTGGCCGAGCGGAGGAGCGGACGCTGGGTCACGCGGTCGAGTATTGCACCGATTCCCCGAAGCCTCCCAGTCGTCGTAATCTGTTCGCATGCCGCGCTACGAGTACCGCTGCCGCGCCTGCGGCGACACCTTCGAGCTGAACCGACCGATGAGCGAGGCCGGTGCGCCGGCGCGGTGCCCGGGTGGCCATGACGACACGGTGAAGCTACTGTCCACGGTGGCGCTGGGTGCCCGCTCGGCCGGAGGACCCGCGCGCGCGTCCGGCGGCTGCTGCGGTGGCGCCTGCGGTTGCGGCAGTTAGGCCGGTCCGGCACCGGGTATCCGTTATGGCGTCACCCCATCCGGACGGTGTCCGGTCCGGACGGTGTCCGGTTCTGCCCTGAAGGACCGCAACCCGGCCGATCGGATCTCGTTACGCCACCCGTAACACCTCGCGGCCTTCCGCTCGTCACGGTGTCCATCGTCCATCACGCCCAAGGTTCGACCTTGGGGTGGTCCGTGCCGGCCCGTTCTGATGATGTGGCAGCCAGTGGCCTGCGAAAGCATGAAGCACGACTACCTCTGGGGGCGGAGGTTCACCAGTGTCCGTATGCATCAACCTACCGCACGGCTTGGTGACGTTCCTGTTCACCGACATCGAGGGCTCCACCCGGTTGGCGCGGATGCTCGGTCCCGGGTACCGCGGCATGCTCACCGAGCACCGCCGGCTGCTGCGTCGCGCGTTGTCCTCCTGCGGCGGTACCCCCTTGTTCAGCGAGGGCGACTCGCTGTTCGTCGCGTTCCCGGACGCGCGCAACGCGTTGGCCGCGTGCGCCGAGGCGCAGCGGGCACTGGCCGACCATACATGGTCGGTACCGGAGGCCCGCCCGCTGGTCCGGATGGGCCTGCACACCGGCCTCGCGCACCCGAGCGGCGGCGAGTACGCCACCCCGGAGGTGCACCGCGCGGCGCGGATCGCCGCGGCGGCGCACGGCGGCCAGGTGCTGTGTTCGGCGTCCACCGCGCGCCACGCCGGCGACCTGGTTGACGGGGCGTGGCTGCTCGACCTGGGCCTGCACCAGCTGCGCGGCTTCGACGACCGGGAGCGGCTGTACCAGCTGGTCTCCACCGGCCTGTCGCGGCAGTTTCCCCGGCCGCGCACGGTGACCGAGGCGGCGCACAACCTGCCGCGCGCGGTGACCCCCTTCGTCGGCCGGGCGGCCGAGCGCGCCGAACTCGCCGACCTGGTGGGCGGGCGGCGGCTGGTCAACGTCGTCGGGCCGGGCGGCGCCGGTAAGACCCGGCTGGCGGTGGAGATCGCGGCCGCGGTCGCCGACGAGTACCCGGACGGCGCCTGGTTCGCTGATCTGGCCGCGGTCACCGACCCGGAGCTGGTACCGCTTGCCGTGGCCGAGGCGCTGGGGCTGCGTCCCGAACCGGGCCGGCCGGTGCTGGACACCATCGTGGAGTACGCGGTGAACCGGCGTTTCCTGCTGGTCCTCGATACCTGCGAGGCGCAGCCGGTCGCGGCCGCCGCGCTGGCCGACCGCGTGCTGTCCGCCAGCCGGGCGGCGAAGATCCTTGCCACCAGCCGGGAGCCGCTGGGCCGGCCCGGCGAGGTGGTCTGGCGGATCCCGCCGCTGTCGCTGCGGCCGGACCGCGACGGTGGCGCGAGCGAGGCGGTACGGCTGCTGGCCGAGCGCGCCGCGGCGGCCCGGGGCGGCCGCCAGCTGGAGGGGGCCGAGCTGGACAGCCTGCCGGGGATCGCGCAGCGGCTGGACGGGTTGCCACTGGCGCTCGAACTGGCCGCCGCGCGGCTGCGGGTACTGTCCGCGCCCGAGCTGGCCGGCCGGCTGGACGACCTGCTGGCCGGACCGTCCACTGTGGAGGGTGGGCGCCACGCCACGCTGCACGGCACGATCACCTGGTCGTACCGGACGCTGCCGCCGCAGGCCGCCCGGCTGCTGCGCTGGCTGTCGGTGTTCGCCGGCCGGGTACCACTGGCGACGGTGGAGTGGCTGCTAGACGAGGACCCGCTCGGCGCGCTGTCCGTCCTGGTGGACAAGTCGCTGGTACAGGCCGAGGTGACGCCGTCGGGTACCACGTACCGGATGCTCGACCCGGTCCGCGGGTATGCCGCGCGGCGCCTGGTCGAGGCCGGCGAGGAGGGTACCGCGCGGGACCGCCACGCCGACTGGGCACTGCACGCCGTCCAGAGCGCCCACCGGGGCGCCGACCGGCGGCCGGTCACGCTGTCGCTGCACGGGCTCGACCCGCTGGCCGACGAGGTACGGGCGGCGCTGCGGTGGGCGAGCACCGCCGGCAGCGCCCGGCAGGGCCTGCGCATCGCGGTCGGGCTGGACCAGTGGTGGCGGGAACGGGGCCTGGCCCGCGAGGGCCGGATGTGGCTGTTCCGGCTGTACGAGCGCAGCGGCGCGGCCGGCGAGCGGATCCCCGACGACGAGCTCGCCGCCGCGTACCACGTCCACGTGCTGCACGCCTGCGTCGACGGCGAGCATGCCGAGGCGCTGCGGTTCGCGCACGCGGCCGACGCGGCCGCCCAGCGGCACGGCGAGCCGGGGCTCATGGCGCGGGTCCGGTCCGGGTACGCGGCACACCTGCGCAACGTCGGCGAGTACGCCGAGTCGGAGCGGATCTGCCGCACCGTCATCGGGTACGCGCAGCACAACGGCGTGCTCGCCGAGGCGCTGCCGGCCGTCTACGGGCTCGCCGAGCTGCTCTGGCGGCGGGGCGCGCTGGACGAGGCGGCCGAGGTGCTCGCCGCGGCCCGACCCGTGGAGGCGGCGCGGCCGGCCGAGCGCGGTCGCCGTACCGTCGATCTGCTGCTCGGTCTCGTGGCGCTGAGCCGGGGCGACCTGGTCGCCGCGCACGAGCACCTGGCGGTGTCGCTGCGCTGGCGCGTCGGGTACGGCTTCCATACCCGGGCATGCGAGGTCATCAACGCCTTCGCGGTGCGCTGCGCGCTGGCCGGCGACCTGACCACCGCCGCGCGGCTGTTCGGCGCGGCGCGGGCCGCCGGACCCGGGCCCGGCCCGGCCAGCGGTCTCGGCGCCGGGTACTGGACCGCCTGGCAGAGCCGGGTCCGCACGGAACTGGGCGACGCCGGCTTCGACGCGGCCTACGCCGAGGGCAGCGCGCTCACCCTCGACCAGGCCGTGGCGACCGCGCTCGCCGTGGAGCACCCCGACCTGGCACCGGACTCGCTGCGCTTCTCCGACGCGTCCTAGCTGCTCATCCACCGGGCCACAGCGAGGTGTCCGGGCAGCACCCTCCCGTCGCCGTCGAAGCCCCAGGCCAGCGTCTGGGCGAAGGTCCATCCCCGGGCGCGCTCCCGGTCCAGGCCCAGCTCCGCGGTCAGCCGGTCGAAGCGGTACCGGACCGCCGCCCGGCCGTGGCCCAGCTCGCTCGACCGGACGATCGGGGCGATGCCGAACTCCCGCTCGCCGGCCAGCGGCTTGGGATCGATCGCCAGCCACGGCTGCCGGGTCGCCCGCAGCACGTTGTCGGCGTGCAGGTCCTGATGCAGCAGTACCGGCTCACCCTGGCTCGCGCTCAGCTCGCGCAGGGTCTGTACCGCGGCATCGAGCAGTGCCCGCTCGTACGGCCGGCCCGCCGTAGCCCACTCGCCGGGCAGTTCGGCGCACCAGCGTTCCGCCTCGGCCGCCAGCGACGTGAACGGCGCACCGGCCGGCTTCCACAGCCGGGGAAGCAGCCCGACGAAGACGTCCAGCGCCTCCTTCGGGTCCACTGTGGACAGTGGCTGGCCCGGTATGCACCGCTCGATCAGCATCGCCTGTGTGGCCGGGATGTGGTCGAGCAGCCGGACCGCCCCGTCACCGGCCCAGCAGGCGAGGGCGGCTGCCTCGTACCGGGACTCCCGGTCCGGGTACGGGATCTTCAGCACGACGGTCGACCCGTCCGGCCGGACCGCCGGCACGGCATACCCGACTGCGCCGCCCCGGTACGGCGGCCCGAGCCGCAGCGACCACTTCTGCGCGCACCTGGCGAGCACCGCCGGAAGCGCGGCATGCCATCGCCGGCGTCGGTCCGCCGCACCCGCGGTCAGGCGATCGACCAGGTGTCGCCGGAGTTCAGCAGGCCGGCCAGCTCCTCCTCGGGGGTACCGGTCAGCTTGCTCTGCGCCGACTCGATCTGGCCACGGACCAGGTCGTCGTACGACGGCCGGTCGACCTTGCGGAACACCCCGATCGGCGTGTGCCGCAGGTCGAGGTCGGGCAGCCGGGACAGGGCGAACGCGTATGCCGGCTCGGGCACCGTCGCGTCGTGTACCAGGATGTGGTCGGCCGGTGTCTCGGCGGTGCGCTGCACCTCCAGCCCGAACGCCCCCGGCGGGTGCACCACGCACCACTGCCGGTCGGCGCCGAAGGTGATCGGCTCCCCATGCTCCAGCCGGATCAGGTAGTCGTCGCGGGTCTCCGGTTCCTTGAGGGGGTCGAAGGCGCCGTCGTTGAAGATGTTGCAGTTCTGGTAGATCTCGATGAAGGCGGAGCCGTTGTGGTCGGCGGCCGCCCGCAGTACCGACTGCAGGTGCCTACGGTCGGTGTCGAGGGTACGGGCGACGAACGTGGCGTCCGCGCCCAACGCCAGCGACAGCGGGTTGAACGGCGAGTCGGCCGAGCCGACCGGCGTCGACTTCGTGACCTTCCCCAGCTCCGACGTCGGCGAGTACTGCCCCTTGGTCAGTCCGTAGATCCGGTTGTTGAACAGCAGGATCTTCAGGTTGACGTTGCGCCGCAGTACGTGGATCAGATGGTTTCCGCCGATGGACAGCGCATCGCCGTCGCCGGTGACCACCCAGACCGACAGGTCCGGCCGGGAGATCGACAGGCCGGTCGCGATCGCCGGGGCGCGGCCGTGGATCGAGTGCATGCCGTACGTGTTCATGTAGTACGGGAACCGCGACGAACAGCCGATGCCGGAGATGAACACGATCCGCTCGCGCGGGATGTTCAGCTCCGGCATGAACGCCTGTACCGCGGCCAGGATCGCGTAGTCCCCGCAGCCCGGGCACCAGCGCACCTCCTGGTCGGACTTGAAGTCCTTGAGGGTGAGCTTGAGCGGTGTTTCAGGCATTCTTGACGACCTCTTCCAGCATGCTCTCCAGCTCCACCGCGGTGAACGGCAGCCCGCGGACCTGGTTGTACGAGATCGCGTCGACCAGGTACCGGCCGCGGATGACGTGGGCGAGCTGGCCCAGGTTCATCTCCGGGATGACCACCTTCTCGTACCGCTTCAGCACGGCGCCGAGGTTGCCCGGGAACGGATTCAGGTGGCGCAGGTGCGCCTGCGCGATCGGCAGGCCGCGCTGGCGCAGCGCCCGTACCGCCGCGCCGATCGGACCGTAGGTGGACCCCCAGCCGAGCACCAGGACCGCTGCGTCGCCGTCCGGGTCCTCGACCTCCACGTCGGGTACCTCGATGGCCTCGATGCGGGCGGCCCGGGTGCGCACCATGAAGTCGTGGTTGGTCGGGTCGTAGGAGATGTCCCCGGTCTGGTCGGCCTTCTCCAGGCCGCCGATGCGGTGCTCCAGTCCGGGGGTACCGGGGATCGCCCACGGCCGGGCCAGCGTGACCGGGTCGCGAAGGTAGGGCAGGAACGTCGTACCGTCCGCGCCGTTGGGTGCCGTCGCGAACTCCACCCGCAGGTCGGGCAGTTCGTCGACGTCGGGGAGCAGCCACGGCTCCGACCCGTTGGCGATGTACCCGTCGGACAGCAGCAGCACCGGAGTCCGGTACGTCAGCGCGATGCGCGCCGCTTCGAGCGCGGCGTAGAAGCAGTCCACCGGCGACTTCGGCGCGATCACCGCGACCGGTGCCTCGCCGTGCCGGCCGAACAGCGCCATGTTCAGATCGGCCTGCTCGGTCTTGGTCGGCATACCGGTCGACGGGCCGGCCCGCTGCACGTCGATCACGACCAGCGGCAGCTCCAGCGCGACGGCCAGGGAGATCGTCTCGCCCTTGAGGGCCACGCCGGGCCCGGAGGTGGAGGTGACCCCGAGCGCGCCGCCGTACGAGGCGCCCAGCGCCACACCGACCGCGGCGATCTCGTCCTCGGCCTGCACCGTGGTCACGCCGAACCGCTTGTGCTTGGACAGCTCGTGCAGGATGTCCGAGGCCGGGGTGATCGGGTACGCGCCGAGCACGACCGGCCGGCCGGACCGCACCCGGGCGGCCACGATGCCCAGCGCCAGCGCCGTGTTGCCGGTGACGTTGCGGTAGCTGCCGGCCGGCATCCGGGCCGGCTTCACCTCGTACCGGACCGCGAAGTCCTCGGTCGTCTCGCCGAAGTTCCAGCCGGCCTTGAACGCCGCGATGTTCGCCGCCACGAGGTCCGGCCGCTTGGCGAACTTGCGCTCCAGGAACGCGATCGTCGACTCGTACGGCCGCGAGTACAGCCAGGACAGCATGCCGAGGGCGAACATGTTCTTGGCCCGCTCGGCGTCCTTCTTGGAGATGTCGAGCTCGGCCAGCGCGCCGAGGGTCATGCTGGTCAGCGCGACCGGGTGCACCACGTACCCGTCGAGCGTGCCGTCTTCCAGCGGGTTGTCCGGGTATCCGACCCTGGCCAGGTTGCGCCTGCTGAACTCGTCGGTGTTCACGATGACCTGCGCGCCGCCGGGCAGCTCCGACAGGTTGGCCTTCAGCGCGGCGGGGTTCATCGCGACGAGAACGTCGGGGGCGTCGCCGGGCGTGAGGATGTCGGTGTCGGCGAAGTGGATCTGGAAGCTGGAAACCCCCGGCAGCGTACCGGCGGGCGCGCGGATCTCGGCGGGGAAGTTCGGCAGCGTGGAGATGTCGTTGCCCAGCTGGGCGGTCTCCGAGGTGAACCTGTCACCGGTCAACTGCATGCCGTCACCGGAATCGCCGGCGAACCGGATGACCACCTGATCCAGTTGTTGGACCTTCTTGGCCATGTCTTTGGCCACGTGTGACCTCCTCGCGGGCGGCTCGCGCGGTGGGCGGGTGTCTAACGTCGTCGTCGCCGGCCCGCTTAATGCGTCATATCACCTTGAGCGTACGTCGGCGGCCCCGTACCGCCGTGTCCTGCGTCCGACTGATGGAACACGGTGGATCTACGCTCATGGTTCGAGGTCAACTCGATTCCCGGGCGTTTCCACCCAGTCCACTTTGATCGGACCGCGGGGCGACACTACCGCCTGGTCAAGCCCTTCGACAGAGCCGACCGGCTCGGCTGTGACGAGCCGGTCGGTCTTGTCGCGCAGGCTGATCAACAGTACGGCGGTAATGACGGCTATCAATATGGTACCGCCGCCGAGAATGGGCCAGAAGGGGCGCGCCGCGGAAGCCAGCGAGGTCGGGCCGGCCTCCTTCACCTGGCTGTCGCCGCCGGTGCCGGTCGCCGGATCGGCTGAGGTGCCACCGCCCGCGCCCGGCGGGCCGGGCACGATGCCCGGCCGCGCGCCGCCCGCGCCGCCGGAGACATCGGGGTTCTGGCCCGGCTGCCCGGGCTGTCCGGGTGCGCCGGGGCTGGCGCCGGGACCGGCACCGCCGTTCGCCGGCTGCGAACCGCCGGGCGCCGGCGCACCGTCGGTACCGGTCGGCGTCGGCGCCGGACCGGTCGGATGCGGGGTCGGCGGCGTCGTCGTCGGGCCGTCCGAGGGGCAGTCCGGCTTGGGGTGGCAGCGCGGGTCGTGGCTGTGCTTGTCGGTGTCCGGCGGCGGCAGGCTCAGCGTGGCGCCGGTACCGGTGTCGGGCAGTGCGGCCGCGGCGGCGGGTAGGGCGACGCCTGCCAGCGCGGCCAGAATGATCGCTGCGGACGCCATGACAGTGCGCCGCGCTAGCGGACGAGCGACCACCTCGCACGCCTCCTATGCATTGCCCCCAATGCCGCCCCCCATTCTGCTCCTGGGATCACCCATGCGCAGTACGGGTATGCGGTTGATTGTGGGTACGCTCCGGTGTATGAGGGGGTACCTCGGGTCGTATGCGACGCTCGGGCTCTTGCTGGTCGTCGGCGCTGCCGCCCTGACCGGTGCATTCGGGGTGAACCGGTTACTGCGGCCGGGCCGGCCGGGCGACCCGGCCGGAAAGTTCGCCAACTACGAGTGCGGCCTCGACCCGGTCGGCGGCGACTGGGCACAGGTACAGATCCGCTACTACTTGTACGCATATCTTTACGTGCTGTTCGCGGTCGAGAGTGTCTTCCTCTTCCCCTGGGCGGTCGTGTTCGCCCTGCCCGGGTTCGGCCGCACCGCCGTCGTCGAGATGGGCATCTTCGTCGGGGTACTCGCGCTCGGGCTGCTGTACGCCTGGCGCAAGCGCGTGCTGCGCTGGACCTGACCTGACCTGATTACGCCAACCCGCGCCGGGAGACCGCCGGCTGCCGCGCGCCCCGGATCGCGGCCACCATGTCCAGTACCCGCCGGGTCTGCCGGACGTGGTGCGCGCGGAACACCCGGGCGCCGAGCCAGGCGGACACCGCCGTCGCGGCCAGGGTGCCCTCCAGCCGGTCGCCGACCGGGAGCGGGTCCAGCGACTCGGCCAGCGTCTCGGCGACGAAGTCCTTGTTCGACAGCGCGACCAGTACCGGCCAGCCGGTGTCGACGAGCTCGCCGAGCCGGCGGGTCAGCTCCAGCGAGTGCCGGGTGTTCTTGCCGAAGTCGTGTGCCGGGTCGATCAGGATGCCATCGCGCCGTACCCCGACGGCCACCGCACGGTCGGCCAGGCGGGTCACGGTACCGGTCACGTCGGTCACCACGTCGAGGAACGCGGCCCGGTGCGGCCGGGTGCGCGGCCGCAGCCCACCGGCGTGCGAGCAGACCAGACCGGCCCCGGTCGCCGCGGCCACCTCGGCGAGGCGGGCATCGGCACCGGCCCAGGTGTCGTTGATCAGGTCGGCACCGGCGGCCACCGCCTCCCGGGCCACCTCGGCGCGCCAGGTGTCGATCGAGATCACGATCTGCGGGTACTCGGCGCGGACGGCGGCGACGGTGGAGACGGTACGGGCGATCTCTTCGGGTACGTCGACGGTGTCGCCGGGGCCGGCCTTGACCCCGCCGATGTCGATGATGTCGGCGCCGTCCAGTACCGCCCGCTCGACCGCCCGCCGCGCGGCATCCGGGGCGAAGGTCGCGCCGCGGTCGAAGAACGAGTCCGGAGTGCGGTTCACGATCGCCATGACGGCGTACTCCTCGGGCGCGAAGCTCCGCCCACCCAGTCGCAGCACGCTTGCTCCCTCGCCAGTCAGCAGGTCCCCCCGGGGTCGCCGGTGCCCGGTAAGCGTGCCACGATTCCGGGATGGGCCAGCTGTTGATCCTGCTCGCTGTGGCGCTTGTCGCCGCCGCTCTCGCCTGGGGCGTGGCCGTCCTGCTCATGGGACGTGACCAGGGACTGGACCCGGCAGAGCCGGACGGGCGGGCGATCCCGCTGCCCACGGCGCGCCCGCTGACCGAGTCCGACGTCGGCGCCGTCCGCTTCGACGCGGTTGCCCGCGGGTACCGGATGGACCAGGTCGACCAGGCGCTGCGCCGGGTCGCATACGACATCGGGTACAAGGAGGAGCTGATCGGGGTCCTTGAGGCGGAGGTGGCGGCGCTGCGCGAAGGCCGCCTGGACGACGCCGACGCGCTGCGGCAGGCCCGGGAGGCCGCGCAGCGGCCCCGCGGCGCCAGCGCGCGACAGCCCGCAGCCGTCGAAGAGCCCGCAGCCGTCGAAGAGCCCGCAGCGGTCGACGAGTCCGCGGCGGCGGAGGCCGCGGCCGCCGAGCCCGAGCCGGACGACGCGGTCGACGACGATGCGGTCGACGACGATGCGGCGCCGGACGAGGAACCCGCCCCGGCCGACGACACGGTCGAGGAGTGGGTGGCCAGCGGCGCGCGGGGTACCGGCACGGCAGCCGCCCCGCCGGCGGACGCAGAGAAGTGACCGGGCCCCAGCCGACCCCGGCCCCGCCCGGTGCCGGCGAGGTCACCGCGACCGTCATCGTGCGCGCCCCGGCCGACAAGGTGTACCGCGCCTTCACCGACTGGGAGCGGCAGGGCGAATGGATTCCGTTCACCCAGGTGCGGATCGTCGACGGCGACGGCGGCGAGGGCAGCACGATCGAGGCGGTCACCACCGTCGGGCCGGCCGTGCTGCGCGACGTCATGCGGGTCGTGCGGCTGGACCCGCCGTACGAGGTGCGGGTCCTGCACACCGGCCGGATCCTGCACGGCCCCGGCATCATGCGGGCCACCCCGATGGACGGCGGGCGCACCCAGGTCGTCTGGCACGAGTGGTTCCAGCTGCCCGCCGGCGTGGTCGGCCGGATCGCCTGGCCGGTACTGTGGCCGGGCTCCAAGGTCAGCCTCACCCAGGCGCTGCGCCGCTTCGCCCGCCTGGTCGAGACCGGCGTCCTCCCGTGAACGTAGCGAACCGGGTAGCCCGGGTAGCACAGTGACGGACCTCGTCGTCGGCGCCGACGGGCGGTCGCGGTGCCGCTGGGGCGGCAGCGCGAGTGGGGCCGCGCGGTCCGCACCGACGACGGCCTGTACGAGCGGCTGACCCTGGAGGCGTTCCAGTCGGGTCTGTCCTGGCTGACCATCCTGCGCAAGCGCCCGGCGTTCCGGACCGCGTTCGCCGGCTTCGCGATCGACACGGTGGCCCGGTTCGGCCCGGACGACGAGGCGCGGCTGCTCGCCGACCCGGGCATCGTCCGGAACCGGGCGAAGATCGACGCGGCCATCGCGAACGCGCGGGCCGCCGCCGGGCTGCCCGACGGGCTGGCCGCCCTGCTGTGGTCGTTCGCCCCGCCGCCGCGGGCGCGGCGGCCGGTGTCGTTCGCGGAGGTACCCGCGGCCACGGCGGAGTCGAAGGCGATGGCCAAGGAACTCAAGCGGCGCGGGTTCCGCTTCGTCGGCCCGACCACGGCGTACGCGATGATGCAGGCCACCGGGATGGTCGACGACCACCTGGCCGGCTGCTTCGTCGCCGCCGCGTGATGAGATGACCTCATGGGGTACTGGACGGTGGTGGTACCGGCGGAGCGGTACGCGCAGGAGCGGCTGGTCGGCAACGTCTCGCTGGCCGCGGTACCCGGGCCGGCGCCGGGGGACCAGGTGGCGCTGGTGGCCGGGGTCGAGCCGCCGGTGGTCTTCGGGCTCGGCACCGTCGGGCGCGACGGCCGGCGGCTACCGGCGGACGATCTCGCCGCGGGCCCGCTGCCGGCGGACGTGTTCGCCGCGTTGGCCGCGCAGGCGGGGCCGGCCGAACCGGTACGCACCTGGATCGTCGGGGTGGACCTGCCGATCGAGGCGGACAGCGCGGCCGAGGCGGTCCGCCGGTACTGGTCGTACGTGCGCGACCTCGGCCCGACCGAGCTGCCCGCCTACGTCGCGCCGCTGGACGACGAACTGGCCATGCAGGCGTACGTGATGGGCCAGGAGGCCGCCCTCGACCCCGAGGAGGACTGATCCGCTGCGGCGGGCCGGCGGCTACAGCGGACCCACCAGGTGCGTCGACCAGCCGGGCAGCACCTTGCCCGGGTCGGTGTCGAGCACGTCGCGCAGCAGGGTGGCGTACACGTCGCGGAAGTCCATGCCCACCTTGAGGTCGCCGTTGTCCAGGTCGGTCAGGCTCGGCTGGCCGCCGTAGAAGCCGCCTTTGACGGGGGCACCCAGGAGGAACACGTCCGACGCGGTGCCGTGGTCGGTACCCTGCGACGCGTTCGCCCGGACCCGCCGGCCGAACTCGGAGTAGATCGCGACGACCACCTTGCGGCCGGCCGCGGTACCGGCCATCCGCTGCACGAACCCGGTCACCGCGGTGTCCAGTTCGGTGAGCAGCCGCTGCTGCGCCGCCTTCTCCGCGGCGTGCAGGTCGAAGCCGCCCAGCGACACCGAGAACACCCGGGTCGCCACGCCCGCCTCGACGCAGCGCGCGACCAGGTCGAGCTGGATGGCGAGGGTACCCTGCGGTTTCGCCTTGGCGGCGGGCAGGTTGTTGATCATCGCGTCGACCTCGACCAGGTCCGCGAACGAGCGCGCGGCCCGCGCCTGCAGGGCCGGCTCGCCGGCAGCGGGGTGGCCGAAGCCGGCCAGCGCCGGGCGCGCGGTGGTCGCCCTCGGTCCGGTGGGTACCGAGGCCCCGGCGGTGTTGGCACCGGCCAGCACCACCGGTAGCACCGGCTCGAACGACACCGCGTGTCGCGGATCGCCCCCGGTCGCGTCCAGCCACCGGCCCAGCCAGCCGGTCGTCGACGGGCTGCCGGGCGAGCCGGTCTGCCAGATGTCCATCGACCGGAAGTGGCTGTGGTCGGGCCGGGCGTACTCGACACCGCGCACGATCGCCAGCCGCTTGTCCTTGAACAGGCCGGCGAAGCCCTTCATGCCGGGGTTCAGCCCGAGGGTGTCGTCGAGGTGCGGTACCTCTTCCGGCTTGTAGGCGAGCTCCGGTCGGGCGTCGTGGTATGCCGGGTCGGCGTACGGGATGACCGTTGCCAGGCCGTCGTTGCCGCCGTACAGGGTGACCAGGACGAGGGTACGGGCGTCGGCCGGCTTGTCCTGCCAGCTCGCCGTCTTCAGGATCTCGGCGAGGGTGAACGCCCCGGTACCGGCGGCCAGCGCCGCCCCGCCGACGACCCCGGACCCGATCAGGAACTTCCGCCGCGTCAAGGCATCCATGCCGGCCCCCTCAGCAGACCGCGTACTCGGGGCTGGCCAGGCCGAGGGCCAGCAGCTTCTTCGGATCGGTACCGGCGTCCTTGAAGACCGCCCGGGTACGGTCGGTGAACCCGTCCACGACCAGCAGCCGCGCGAGCCCGTCGATCCCACCCGCGGACAGCCCGTCGAGCACCGGCCTCGCGGCCTGGCCGGCGAGCAGTGCGGCGAGCGCCACCCGGTGCTCGGTCGCGGACGTGGACAGCCAGGCGGCGCCGGCCGGCCAGCCGCCCACGCTCGGCGGGGCGAACGGCGTCTGGCCGAGCGCGGTCAGCCCGCGGGTGAGCTGGGTACGGGCGGCGGCCGGCAGCTGCGCCGGCCGGATGCCCAGCTGCCGCATGGCACCGACCGCCCACTCGACCGGCTGCTTGACCAGCTGCGCGGTGGTACCGGCAAACGCCGGATCGGTGAACATCGCCTTCGCCAGGGCGGTGGCGTTCGCCCCGGCGGCGGCGATCCGCGCCGCGACGTCGGCCGGAACCGGCGCACCGGACGCGAACCGGTACCACAGCCGCCCGGCCAGGAACCGCACGTTCGCCGGCTGGGCGAGCAGCACGTCGGCGTACCCGTCGGCGTCGTACGCGCCGGTCATCCCCAGTACCGTCTTGTCGCCCGGATCGTGCCGCCGCGGGTTGAACGTCGCGGTGAGGTCGCCGCGCCGGACCTGCCACCCGGTCAGCGCGCGGGCGGCGGCCCGGACGTCGGCCTCGGTGTAGTTGCCGACCCCGAGGGTGAACAGCTCCATCGACTCGCGGGCGAGGTTCTCGTTGGGCGCGGCCCGGGTGTTCTGCTGGCCGTCCAGCCAGATGATCAAGGCGGGGTCGCGCAGCATCGCCTTGAGGAACGGCCCGAAGTCGCCGGCGCCGAGGTCGCGGAACGTCTGCTGCTGCCGCAGCATCGCCGCGGCGGAGCGGACCTTCTCCACCGATGTCGCCCAGTGCCCGTGCCAGAAGAACACCAGCTTCTCGGCGAACTGGTGCTCCGCGGCCACCATCCGGTCCAGCCACCACAGCACGCTGTCCTCGACCTGCTGGCGTACCGCCTGCTGGGCGGCCTGCCGGGCGGCCCGGTCGGCGTCCTTCGGCAGCGCCGCGAGCGGGTCGGCGCCGAGCGCCGGCATCGGGGCGCTGGCCGGACCCGAGAGCAGGTTCGCCAGCGTCGCGTCGAACCCGGCCCGCTCCGCGGCGTCCACCTCGTCGGCGCGCGGCCCGAAGGTGGCCCGGCGCAGCAGGTGGGCAAGCTGTGCTCGCGTCGCCATGCCGGACAGGCTAGGCCGGCAATGTTCGATGACGGTAAAGGTGTGGTCAGTTATCGGCCGGTGAAGGTGGGCCGGCGCTTGGCGAGGAACGCCCGGGTGGCCTCCGTATGGTCGGTGGTCACCCCGCAGCGCTGCTGCGCGGCCGCCTCCGCGGCCAGGGCGTCGGCGAGGCTGCCCGCGCCGCCGATGGCCAGCTGCCGGCGGATCGCGGCGTATGCGGTGGTCGGTCCGGCGGCGAGCCGTGCCGCCAGTTCGCGCGCCGCCGGGACTACCTGGTCGTCGTCTTCGACGAGCCGGCCCAGCAGCCCGATCCGCAGCGCCTCGGCGGCGTCCACCGGTTCGGCGAGCATCAGCAGCTCGGTGGCCTTCGCGTGGCCGACCAGCCGGGGCAGCGACCAGGAGGCCCCGGTGTCCCCGGCGAGGCCGACGTTGGCGAAGGCCATCAGGAACCGGGTGGACGGGCCGCCGATCCGGAAGTCGGCGAGGCAGGCGATCGACGCGCCGGCCCCGGCCGCCATGCCCCGGACGGCGGCCACGACCGGGCGGTTCAGCGCGCCGAGCCGGGCGGCGATCGGGTTGTAGTGCTCGCGTACCGCACGCAGCGGGTCGTCGGTGCCGCTGTCCAGGATGTTCGCGTGTTCGCGCAGGTCCTGGCCGACGCAGAAGGCCCGGCCGGCCCCGGTGAGCAGGACCGCCCGGCAGTCCGGGTCGGTGTCCAGCTCGCCGAGCGTGTCCCGCAGCGCCTCGCGCAGTTCGGCGTCGAGGGAGTTGAGCGAGTCCGGCCGGTTCAGCGTCAGCGTCACGACGCCGTTGTCCCGTTCGACGATCAGCGAGTCACTCACGGTCTTACCCCCTTGACGGGTGTGCGGGACAGGTGGCGGGCGGCGAGGCTACGGGTGCTCTGCTCCAGGCACCGGTCGACGTACCGGTCGGCCGCCGGCCGCAGCCGGCTGGCGTGCCGGTCGAAGAACGCCGCCGCGGCCAGGCCCGCCCACCGGTCGGGCAGCAGCGTCGGGGGCAGTTGCGGGTCGCGGAACAGGAATGTCCGCCACGCGTGTACCAGCCGGAAGCGCGCCGAGTATGCCTGCTCCTCGGTACTGGCGTCGGTGACCGCGTTGACGACCGGGCGCAGCTCGCGGACGAACTGCTCGTAGGCGGCGCCGATCTCGTCGAGGTTCCAGGCCCGGCGGACCAGCGCGGTGGCCCCCGGGGTACCGGCGGCGTGGCTGGCGGTGAACCGCTCGTACCGCAGCCCCGCCTCGGCGAGCAGCGCCTCGACCTCCTCGTCCGGCCGGATCGCCACCCAGGTGTGGTCGTCGATGCTGCCGTACCCGAGGAAGGCCAGGCTCTGTCCCAGGCGTACCCGGTCGGGGCGCGGGCCGGGCGCGTCGAGCACGATGAGGTCGAAGGTGCCGTCCCAGCTGACTCGGTTGGTCCGGTAGATCCGGGCAGCCGCCTCGTCCAGGCGCCGGGCGGCCTTCGGTGTCAGCAGGTACCCCGGGCCGGTGGACAGCCGCAACGGGTGCAGCCAGCCCTGGCGCACCATGCGGGAGACCGCGGTGCGCACGGCCGGCGCGGCGATGCCCAGCGGCGCGAGCAGCCGGACCAGCGCGGCCACCGGTGCGCGCCCGCCACGGGGACGCAGGTAGTCGCCGTACAGGTCGAACAGCGCGGAGCGCGCTTGCATGGCCCTATCGCCACTCCTTCCGGGTACTCCGCGACCGTACCGTCCCCCGTTGCCCAACCCCGGGACCGGCGGAAATGCCGCCCATTGTGACAGCTTCTGGATCAATGTTCCAGAGGTCTGTCACACGATCCACAGCCCGGTTTGGGTCTGCCGCCGTCCATCAGGGAAAATCATTAGTCGGCACTCCTCGGGATGGCTCCCCGGGGTGGGCGTGCCGACGTTCGTACGGGTCGAGGGAGCCGCTTCGACCCGGGGCAAGTTGAGGGGAGACAACATGGCGGCGATGAAGCCGCGGACGGGCGACGGTCCGCTGGAGGTCACCAAGGAGGGCCGCGGCATCGTCATGCGCGTTCCGCTGGAGGGCGGTGGCCGGCTCGTCGTCGAGATGACGCCCGACGAGGCGAACGCGCTCGGGGACGCGCTCAAGTCCGCCGCGGGCTGATAGTTCTTTTTGGTGAGGCCACATGGCCCGTGTCCGGAATGATGATCAGATCCTGATACGGGCCATTGTGGCGTCAAGCTGTTGTAAAGGTGGAATCGGTGCTGCGTATACGTCTCGGATCCGGTTGGCACCGACCTGGAGTACTCGCGTTGCCGGTGGGTGGCGACCAGGCCGGGCTGCTGCCGGTCAATCCCCCGGTACCCGCTGACGTCCTCGACGCGGCCACGGCATACCTGGCCGACACGGAGCACACCGGGGCGGCCGGGGTCGTCCAGGCGCTGCCCCGGCCCGGTGCGGTGCCCCGCCGGCTGCTGCTCGTCGGCGTCGGGGCCGGCGACGAGGCCGGATGGCGGGCGGCCGGTGCCGGCCTGACCCGCGCGGCGCAGAAGGACGAGCGGCTCACCGTCGCGCTGCCCGCCGATGCCGACCCGGCGGCGGTCCGCGGGCTCGTCGAGGGCCTGCAACTGGCCCGGTACCGGTTCCGGCTCGGCGCCGAACCCGCGGACGGCGCTCCGGCGCTGCGCCGGGTCGACGTGCTCGTGGACGACGCGGACCGGCTCGCCGACGCGGTCCGTAGGGCGGAGGTCACCGCCGCGGCGACGTACCTCGCCCGCGACCTGACCAACACGCCGAGCATGGAGAAGTCGCCGGCCTGGTTCGCCGGCCGGGTGACCCGGGAGGCCGGCCGGCACACCGGGGTGACCGTGCGGGTGCGCGACCCGGAGCAGTTGGCCGCGGAGGGCTTCGGCGGCATCCTCGCGGTCGGCAGCGGGTCGGCCCGGGGTCCGCGCCTCGTCGAGGTGTCCTGGCGCCCCCGCAACGCACGCCGGCACGTGGTGCTCGTCGGCAAGGGCATCACCTTCGACAGCGGCGGGATCAGCCTGAAGTCCCGCGACGGCATGAAGCTGATGCGCAAGGACATGGCCGGCGCCGCCGCGGTGGTCACCGCGACGCTGGCCGCGGCCGAGCTGAAGGTGCCGGTGCGGGTCACCGCGCTGGCCCCGATGGCGGAAAACATGGTCAGCGGTACCTCGGTGCGCCCCGGCGACGTGGTGCGCCACTACGGCGGCCGGACGAGTGAGATCCTCAACACCGACGCGGAGGGCCGGGTGGTGCTCGCCGATGCCCTGGCCTATGCCGCCCGCCGGCTCAACCCCGACCTGCTCGTCGACGTGGCGACGCTGACCGGCGCCAACGCGGTTGCGCTCGGCAAGCGGACGGCGGCGCTGTACAGCGAGTCGGATGAACTGGCCGACCAGCTGACCCAGGCGGCCACCGCGGCCGGCGAGAAGGTGTGGCGGCTGCCGCTGCCCGACGACTACCTGGAGAACCTGGCCAGCGAGGTGGCTGACCTGGCCAACGTGTCCGAGGCCGGGGCCGGCTCGATCACGGCGGCGCTGTTTCTGCGCGAGTTCACCGGAGACGCCCGCGGCCGCTGGGCGCACATCGACATGTCTGCGCCGTCGTGGACCGACAACGCCGAGGCCGAACTCGTCAAGGGCGCAACCGGCTGGGGCGTGCGTACCCTCCTGCGCTGGCTGGACGCCGTCGCGCTCAACTGAGCTCATCATCGGTTCCGCTCAGGCCGCCGAGGCCACGGAGTCCTGGTTGAGCCAGCCCAGGCCGGTGCGCGACAGGTATGCCCACCAGCCGACATAAGGCCCGTACCAGTCGCGCAGCTCCACCGGCCCGGGCGGATCGTCGCCATAGACCGCCCTCGCCACACCGGTGAACTGCGCCATCTCCAGCGGTACCGCATCGGGCCGGCCCAGTGCCCGCAGCAGCAGCGCGTGCCCGGTGAATGTGCCGACCCCGCGCACGTGCAGGAGCACGTCGCGGGCCTCCGGGTAGGGTGCGGTGCGCAGCCAGTCTTCGTCCAGCGCGGCGACCCCGGCCACCACCTCGGCGACCCGGCGGCCGCGGGCCGGGTTGCCGGCGAACCCGTCGAAGTCGACCGACGCCAGCGCGGGAAAGTCGGGAAACGCGACGTAGTCGACCCCGTCCAGGCTCAGCCGCGGCCCGAGTTCGGCCGCGATCCGCCGCTTGCGCGCCGCCGCGAACCACTGCGTGGAGCGCTGGGTCAGCGTGAAGTAGACGGTCGCCTCCGCGAGGGAGGCGAAGCGGACCTGGTGCAGCCCGTGCGTCGCGGCCAGGATCGGCCGCATGGCCGGGTCGCGCCGCGCGATGGAGAAGAACGGCGCCAGGTCGTCGTCGAGGCTCAGCCAGCGGCGGATCCGCGACTCCAGCGCGCCGGTCTCCGGCGGGGACAGGGCGCGCTGGGCGAAGACGGACAGCGCCACGCCGGGCGCCCCGTCGGGCCGGCCGGCCACCTCGACGACCGCCGCTTCGGTGCCGGACACCGGGAAGGCCTTGCGCACCCGGTCGGCGGTGACAAGCTGATCCCCGGCGCACGGGGCGAACCCCGACATCGCCCGCAGCGCGGCGCCCAGCGCGAACGGCGGCACGGCCGGCAGCAGAGCGGTGTGGACAAGTTCAGCAGCCATGGCACCACCATGCGCGCGGGGTATGACAACAACGCCTGGCTAGCCGCTAGCCGGCGCCCGGCGGCTACGGCCGCTTCACGGCCACGAGCAGGCCGTCGCCGACCGGCAGCAGTGCCGGTACCCATTCCTCGGCCTCGCGCAGCGTCCCGGCCAGCTCCCGCAGCGCCACGGTCGGCCGGTCCCGTGCGACCGGGTCGGCGATCCGTCCGCCGGCCAGGGCGCCGCCCAGGGCCAGTACCCCGCCGGGGCGCAGCAGCCGCAGCGCCGGTCCGACGCAGTTCGCGTGCTCCTCCCGGTCACCGTCGACGAACAGCAGGTCGTAGGCACTGTCGGAGAGCCGGGGCAGCACGTCCAGGGCCCGGCCGGTGATGATCCGGGTGCGCGACGCCGGGTACCCGGCTTCGAGGAAGATCCGTCGCGCCATCCGCTGGTGCTCGGCCTCCACGTCGATCGTCGTCAGTACCCCGCCGGGAAGCATGCCGCCGAGGAGCCAGAGGCCGCTGACGCCGGTACCGGTGCCTATCTCGACCACCGCGCGGGCGCCGCCGGCCGCCGCGAGCAGGCGCAGCGCGGCCCCGGCGCCGGGCGCGACGGGTGCCAGACCCACCTCCTGAGCCAGCGACCGGGCCACCTGCATGGTCCGGTCCTCCGGGAGGTACGCCTCAGCGAAGTCGATGGCCTGCACGGGTAGCAGCCTAGGCCGACCTGGCCGGTTGAGCCGGCTGGCGCACCGGCCGGGGTGGGACCGGGCGCAGCGTGTAATCCTGGTACATGACGAAGTGAGGGGTGCCGATCGTGACAGACGGTTCAGGCTGGCGGCGTCGCCAGGACGTCTGGTGGTCCGACGCGCTGCAGGACCCGTGGCGCGACCCGGCCTCACCGGCTGCCGTGGTGATGCGCCCGACCGGGACGGTCGAGGGGCTGCCCGGTCCCGAGCCGGTGTCCGGCGGGCCGGGCCGGCGCGGGTTGGGCCTGGTGTTCCTCGTCGCGGTCGTCACCGCGCTGCTGGCCGGCGGGTTGGGCGGCACGCTGGGGTACGTCTTCGCGCAGCGTGGCGGCGTCGGCGGCGGCGGACACCCGATCCTGGGCGCCGGAGGTGGCGCGAGCCCGGCACCGGCGGCCCAGCGGCCGCCGGACTCGCTCGGCGGGGCGGTCAAGAAGGTGTTGCCGAGCGTGGTCACGGTACGGGTCGGCACCAGCAGCGGCACCAGCCTCGGCTCGGGCTTCATCGTGTCCGGCGACGGGTACGTCGTGACCAACGACCACGTCATCGAGGGGCTCAAGGGCACCGCGACGGTGATCTTCAGCGACGCCAGCAACGCGGCGGCCCAGTTGGTCGGCACCGACCAGGAGTCCGACATCGCGGTGCTCAAGCTGGACCGGACCGGGCTGACCCCGGTGCAGTTCGGCGACTCCGACCAGTTGGTGGTCGGCGATCCGGTACTCGCGTTCGGCGCGCCGCTGGCGCTGAGCAACACGGTGACGTACGGCATCATCAGCGCGCTCGACCGCGCCATCGAGGCCGACGAGCCGGGCGGCCCGACCCGGTACTACGCCGCCATCCAGACCGACGCGGCGGTCAACCACGGCAACTCCGGCGGTCCGCTGGTCGACTCGGCCGGCCGGGTCATCGGCGTCAACTCGGTCATCAAGTCGATCGGCTCCGACGCCGACACCGCCGGCAACATCGGCCTGGCCTTCGCGATCCCGATCAACCAGGCACGCCGGGTCGCGCAGGACATCGTCGACACCGGCCACGCCCGGCGCACCGTCATCGGCGCCCAGCTGTCCGCCTCGTACCAGAACCCGAACGGCGGCGTCGAGATCACCTCGGTCAGCGCGGGTGGCCCGGCCGCCAACGCCGGACTCAAGGCGGGCGACGTGGTGACGAAGTTGCAGGGGGTACCCCTGGAGCAGTCGGGTGAGCTGATCGCGCTGGTGCGCAAGTTCGCCCCCGGCGCCTCGGTGCGGGTCGACTACCAGCGCGACGGGGCCGCGCGCACCGCACAGGTGACACTGACGTCGGACAGCAAGTAGCCTGGCGCCATGTTCGGGCTGGAGAACCTCAACAGCTGGCACCTGATGGTGCTCGCGCTGCTCGGCATCTTCATCTTCGGCCCCGACCGGCTGCCCAAGGCCATCGCCGACGGCGTGCGGATGCTGCGCAACGTGCGCAACATGGCGCGCAACGCGACCAGTGACCTCAGCCGCGAGCTGGGCACCGAGATCACCCTCGAAGACCTGCACCCCAAGACGTTGCTGCGCAAGCACCTGCTGTCGGAGGAGGACGAGCAGGCCCTGCGCCGGCCGCTGGAAGACCTCTACCGCGACGTGAAGAACGACGTCACCGGCATCGGCAGCGAGGCGCGCGGGGTGGCCGACGGGCTCAAGTCCACGGCGACCGCCGCGCCGGAGCCGGCGCCGTCCCCGAACGGCCGCCGGCACACCTTCGACGCCGACGCGACCTAACGGCCCGCGGGGCGCAGGCCCAGGGGCTTGCCGAGCAGGGACTCGCGCCGTAGCGCGAGCCGGTCGGCCACCGCGCGGATCGCCGCGGCTGCGGGTGCGTCGGGGTCGGTCAACACCACGGGGGTACCGGCATCGCCCGCCTCCCGTACCCGCGTGTCCAGCGGTATCTGCCCGAGCAGCGGCACCGACGCGCCGACGAGCCGGGTCAGCGAGTCGGCGACCGTCTGCCCACCGCCCGACCCGAAGACCTCCATCCGTTCCCCGGACGGCAGTTCCAGCCAGGACATGTTCTCCACGACGCCGACCAGCCGCTGGTGGGTCTGCAGCGCGACCGCGCCGGCCCGCTCGGCGACCTCGGCGGCGGCCGCCTGCGGTGTGGTGACCACCAGGATCTCCGCGCCGGGCAGCAACTGGGCGAGGGAGATCGCGATGTCGCCGGTACCCGGGGGCAGGTCGAGCAGGAGGACGTCGAGGTCGCCCCAGTACACGTCGGCGAGGAACTGCTGCAGCGCCCGGTGCAGCATCGGCCCGCGCCAGACGACCGCGGCGTTGCCCCGGGTGAACATGCCGATCGAGATGACCTTCACGCCGTACGCCTCCGGCGGCATGATCATGTCTTCGACCTGGGTCGGCTGGCCGGTCACGCCGAGCATCCGGGGTACCGAGTGCCCGTAGATGTCCGCGTCCACCACGCCGACGGACAGTCCTCTGGCGGCCAGCGCGGCCGCGAGGTTCACCGTGACGCTGGACTTGCCGACGCCGCCCTTGCCGCTGGCGATGCCGTACACCCGGGTGCGCGAGCCCGGCTGGGCGAACGGGATGACCGGTTCCGCGGCGCCCGGCCCGCGCAGCTTGGCCTGCAACTGCTGGCGCTGTTCCTGGGTCATCACGCCGAAGTCGACCGCGACGCCGGTCACCCCGGGTACCGCGGCCACCGCCGCCGTGATGTCGGCGCGCAGCTTGTCGCGCAGCGGGCAGCCGGCCACGGTGAGCAGGATGCCCAGCCGTACCGCGCCGGTGCGGTCGATCGCCACGGACTCGACCATGTCGAGATCGGTGATCGGCCGGTGGATCTCCGGATCCTCGACGGTGGCGAGCGCGTCGCGGATGGCGGATTCCATGGATGTGGCCGGGGCTGACATGCGCCCCATGCTACGTCCGGGTACTCCGGGAGCTCGAAGCCGGCTGGACGGACGTACCCGATAGATGCGACAATCGTTAGGTAACGCCGCGCGCCTAGCCCCTTGAGGTGCGCGGCGATTTCTCTGCGAGCAGGTCGCTGTCCAACTCGTCGAGCGGTTCGTCGAATTCGGCCGCCGCGCGCTTGGCCGCCTTGCGCTGTTCCTTGCGTTCCAGCTTCTGCCGCCGCTGCGCGGTCTCGTCCAGCTCCTCCGTCACCCGGCTCAGCTCGGAGCGGATGAAGTCACGTGTGGCCACCTCGCCCACCGCGATGCGCAGCGCCGCGATCTCCCGGGACAGGTACTCGGTGTCCGCCTTCTGCATCGCCGCCCGCCGCCGGTCCTCGTCCATGCCCAGCCGGTCCCGGTCGGCCTGGCGGTTCTGGGCCAGCAGGATCAGCGGCGCGGCATACGACGCCTGGGTGCTGAAGAACAGGTTGAGCAGGATGAACGGGTACGGGTCCCAGCGGAACCCGAAGATCGCCACGATGTTCAGGGTGATCCACACGACCACGAACACCGTCATGTAGGCGATGAACCTCGCGGTACCCATGAACCGCGCGAACATCTCCGCGAAGTGCCCGAACGTCTCGCCGCTGATCCGCGGCAACCGGACCCGGCGCGGCTCGCGGGGAAGATCGAGCCGGGACTGCCGGCGCGGCTCAGCCATTGCCGTCCGGCGCGGCCGGGTCACGGTCGCGCCAGTCGCGCGGCAGCAGGTGGTCCAGGACGTCGTCCACGGTCACCGCGCCGACGAGCCGGTCGTTCTGGTCGACCACCGCCAGGGAGACCAGGTTGTAGGTGGCCATCCGCCGGGTGATCTCGGGCAGCGGAGTGTCCGGCCGCAACGGGTGGATGTCGTTGTCGACCACGCCGCCGAGGATCTCCGCCGGGGGTTCGCGCAGCAGCCGCTGGAAGTGCACGGTGCCGAGGTACCGGCCGGTCGGCGTGGCCATCGGCGGCCGGGCGACGAAGACCTGGGCGGCGACGGCCGGCGCCAGTTGCGGTTCGCGGATGCGGGCCAGCGCCTCGGCGACGGTGGCGTCCGGGGTGAGCACGATCGGCTCCGAGGTCATCACCGATCCGGCGGTACCCGGCTGGTAGTCCAGCAGTCGCCGGACCGGGTCGGCCTCCTCCGGCTGCATCAGGTCAAGCAGTACCTCCTGGTCCGGCTTGGGCAGCTCGGCCAGCAGGTCGGCGGCGTCGTCCGGGTTCATCTCCTCCAGGACGTCGGCGGCCCGCTCCGGATTCAGCGCGGCGAGGATCTCCACCTGGTCGTGCTCGGGCAGCTCCTCCAGCACGTCGGCCAGCCGCTCGTCGTCCAGCGCGGTGGCCACCTCGACGCGGCGGATGTCGGACAGGTCCTGCAGCACGTTGGCCAGGTCGGCCGGGCGCATCTTGTCCCACGCCGCCAGCAGGTTCGCCGCACCCCGCTTGTCGGTCTCGCCGATGAGCCCGCTGACCTCGGTCCACTCCAGCTGGCTCAGGTGACCGCGCCGGCTCAGCCGGCCGGTCGCCTCCCGTACCGCGACCCGGGTCAGCGGCCACTCGCCGGTGCGTTCGGCCTCCATCGCCACGTCGACGACGGTCGCCGGGTGCCGGCTCTCCACGATCGTCACCCGGCGGTCCAGCAGCTCCTCCAGTACCAGCAGCTCGCCGGCGCGCTTCTCGAAGCGGCGCAGGTTGAGGGTACCGGTGCCGAGCACCACGGAGTCCGGCTCGATCGCGGTCACCCGGCCGATCGGCAGGAAGATGCGCCGGCGCATCGGCATCTCGGCGACCAGGCCGACCACCCGGGGCGGCAGGTTGCCGGTACGCAGCCGGGCGACCGCATCCCGCACCCGTCCGACCTGGTCACCATTGGGATCGAAGACCGGCAGGCCGGCGAGGCGGGCGACGTATATCCGGGTCGCCGTGGTCACAGACCCAGCCTAGAACGCCTCTAGGCTGGACGAGTGATCACCCTTCCGTACGAGATCGTCGACGTGTTCACCGACCGGCCCTTCACCGGCAACCCGCTCGCCGTGGTCTACGCCGCCGACCACCTGGGTACCGACCAGATGCAGGCGCTGGCCGGCGAGTTCAACCTCTCCGAGACGGTCTTCCTGCTCACCCCGACCCGGTCGGAGGCCACCTACCGGGCCCGGATCTTCACGCCCGACGAGGAGCTACCGTTCGCCGGGCACCCGAGCGTCGGCGCCGCGGTGTCGTACTCGCGCCGCAACGGTACCGGGGCGGGGCAGGTGGTACAGGAGTGCGGCGCGGGGCTGCTGCCGATCGCGGTACACCCGGATGGCGCGGCGACCCTGACCGGTGGGCCGCCGACGGTCGGCCCGCCCCTGGACCCGGCGCCGCTGCTGGCCGTCGCGGGCCTCGCGGCCGACGACTTCGCCGGCCCGGCGCCGCGGATGGCCGGCTGCGGCCTGGAGTGGCCGTACCTGTCCGTCCGGCCCGATGCCGTCGTGCGAGCCCGGGGCAACACCAGCATCGAGCCCGGCATCGTCAGCGTTTTCGCCTGGGATCCGGAGAACCGGGTCGGGCATGCCCGGGTCTTCGCGCCCAGTCGCGGGGTACCCGAGGATCCGGCCACCGGATCGGCCGCGCTCGGGTTCGGGCTGTGGCTGGTCGCCGCGGGGTTGCTGCCCGGCGAGGGGCAGTCGGAGTACACGATCCGGCAGGGGATGGAGATCCACCGCCCGTCGACGCTGTCCTGCACGGTGACCGCCACGGGTGGCGTCGCGGTCTCCGCGACCGTCAGCGGTCACGTGGTACCGATCGCCCGCGGCGAGATCGCCGTACCACCCTTCGTCGGCTGACGGGCTCCGCGCGCGGCGCGCACCGCGCGGCGCGCGCACCCGCCGCAGGACCCCGCCGATCTTGGTGTTGTGTCGGCGACAAAAGCCGCGTCGTTCCGCGAGTCGGGCACCACAAGTCCAAGATCGGCGGGCTAGGAGGGGGTTAGCGGGGGCGGCGGACGCGGTGCAGGCGGAACGGGTTGCGGGTGCGGCGGGTGGCCGGCGTCGGCGGGGGCGGTGCCGCGCCCGACGCGTCCGGCAGCGTCGACGCCGCCTCGACCGGATCCCCGGCCGGGGCCAGCCGGCTCACCACGCATTCGGCGGCCCAGCGCGCGGCGGTCTCCTCGACGGTACCGCTCGCGTTGAGCCGCTTGCCGGCCAGCTGGGCGGTGACCGTGTCCCACTCCGGCGTACCCGGTGCGAGCCGGCTCACCGCCGCCGGCCAGGTGACGATCCGCCCGCCGTGGTCGCCGCGCGCGGTCACCAGCGCCCCGGTCGCCTCGGCCAACCCGGGCGCCGGCTGCTCACCGGGTCCGCTGACCACGTACAGCGCGTCGTCGACCCACAGGCACCAGACGCCGTACGGCCGGCCGCCGGTCGACAGCCACACGATGGCGGCCTTCTTCATCGCCTCCTCGACGAGCGGGTGCATGCCTGCACTCTAGAGTTCTCGGCGCTCGCTCCGCTCGCGCGGGCCTACAGTTCTTGGCGCTCGCTGCGCTCGCGCCGGGCCTACAGCGGCGAGCGGGGGGAGCGGTCGGCGAAGTCGACGCTGGCGTACCGGAACGCCCGGATCCCGTCGGTCCAGGCCGGCCATCCGCCCTTGGCGAGCAGCGCCTCGACGAACCGGTAGGGGTCGGGCAGCTTCCCCCAGACCGCCGGCAGGAACGTGGACCGCCGCTCGCCGTCGGTCAGCAGCAGCCCGTCGATGCCGGGCTTGAGGGCGGCGACGAGCCCGTCCAGCCCGGCGACCTCGATCGACACCGGTGACGTCAGCACCGCGACCTTCACCTCCAGCTCCGGCCAGTCCACGACGGTCACCGGGGGCAGCCGCGGGTCGGTCATCGCCTTGCGGGCGTTGCGGACCACGTCGACGTACAGCGGTCGGCGGGCGTCGAGGGTACCGATGCAGCCGCGCAGGTACCCCTTGCGCTCCAGCGTGACGAACGAGGCACCGGGCGCGGCGAGGACCACGGATGCCGGTACCTCCGGGGTGTGTTCCAGCCCGCGCAACCGCGCGGCGACGGCGGCGACGGCGAGCGCCACCAGCGCGGCCCCGTCCTCCGGGGTCGGCACGCCGGGCTCGCGCGGCTCGCCCACCCCATCAGGGTAGGCCTAGGATCGCCGCATGACCCTGGGTGGCAGCATGTCGACCAGCGGCGGCGGGGAGTTCGCCCGGCTGACCGTTGACGTGCCGGTCGCCGACTGGGCGGTGACGCTGCGGCAGGCGCGTGGCCTCGGGTACGACTTCTTCGACTGGCTGTCCGCGGTTGACGAGCTGGACGCCGGGTTCACCGTGGTCGCCCACGTCTGGTCGGTCGCGGAGAGGCAGGGGTTGCTGTTGCGCACAGTGGTACCGCGGGATGCGCCGGCCGTGCCGTCCATTGTGGACGTGTACCCGGGCGCCGCGTGGCACGAGCGGGAGACGCACGAGATGTTCGGCGTGGACTTCCCGGGCCACCCCGGCGGCCTCAAGCCGCTGCTGCTGCCGCCCGAGTTCGAGGGGTACCCGCTGCGCAAGGAGTTCGTCCTCGCCGCCCGGGTCGCGAAGGCGTGGCCGGGCGCCAAGGAGCCGGGCGAGTCCGAGACGCACGCCGCCCGGCGCAACCCGATGCGCCCGCCCGGCGTACCGGCGCCCGGCGAGTGGGGACCTTCGTGATCGCCGTCATTGTCAGGGTGCTCGGTGTCGTGGCCGCGTTCCTGACCCTGCCGCTGATCGTCGGGCAGACCGAGCACAAGGTGATGGCGCACATGCAGGCCCGGCTCGGGCCGATGTACGCCGGCGCGTTCCACGGCTGGGCACAGCTCATCGCCGACGGCGTGAAGTTCGTGCAGAAGGAGGACGTGACGCCGCGCGCGGCGGACCGGCCGGTGTTCCGGGTCGCGCCGCTGGTCGCCCTGCTGCCGTACCTGGTGGCCCTGCTGTTCATCCCGCTCGGGCCGCGCGACACGCTGGTCGGGCAGCCGCTGGACGTCGGGCTGTTCGTGGTGCTGGCCGTGGTCGGCGTCGGCGTGGTCGCGGTGCTGATGGCCGCCTGGTCGAGCGCGAACAAGTACTCGCTGCTGGGCGGGTTGCGGGCGGCGGCGCAGCTGCTCGGGTACGAGCTGCCGTTCGTGCTCGCCGCGGCGTCGGTCGCGATGGCCGCCGGTACCCTGTCCCTGTCCGGCATCGTCAACGCCTGGCGGCCCTGGTGGCTGCTGTGGCAGCTACCGGCTCTGGTCGTGTTCTTCGTGGCCGGCCTCGCCGAGATCCGCCGGCCGCCGTTCGACATGCCGGTCGCCGACTCCGAGCTGGTCTTCGGGTACCTCACCGAGTACACCGGGCTGCGGTTCGCGTTCTTCCTGCTCGCCGAGTACGTGGGCATCGTGGTGATCGCCGCGCTCACGACGGTGCTGTTCCTCGGCGGCTGGAAGGGTCCGTTCGACGCCCAGCTCGGCTGGCTGTGGACGCTGCTGAAGGTGTTCGCGGTGAGCTTCGTGATCATCTGGCTCCGAGTGGCGTACCCCCGGCTGCGCGAGGACCAGCTGCAGAGGCTGTGCTGGCTCGTCCTGGTACCCGTGGCGCTCGCGCAGCTGGTACTGACCGCGGCCGTCCGCGTCGCCTAGCGGGCACGGGTGCTCGCATCCTGGGCGCGGACCGGGCAGGATGATGCTCATGAGCGGCGTACCCGGATCCGGGCTGGCCAAGGGGCTGGCCGTCACGCTGCGGACGATGACGCGCCGGTCCACCACGCGGCAGTACCCGGACGTCGAGCCGGACCTGCCGCCCCGCTCCCGTGGCGTCATCGCGCTCCTGGAGGAGAACTGCACGGTCTGCATGCTGTGCGCCCGGGAGTGCCCGGACTGGTGCATCTACATCGACTCCCATAAGGAAGAGGTCGTCGTACCCGGTGCGGCCCGGCCGCGGCAGCGCAACGTCCTCGACCGGTTCGCCATCGACTTCTCGCTGTGCATGTACTGCGGCATCTGCATCGAGGCGTGCCCGTTCGACGCGCTGTTCTGGTCGCCGGAGTTCGAGTACGCCGAGTACGACATCCGGGAACTGCTGCACGAGAAGGGCCGGCTGGGGGAGTGGATGCCGACGGTACCGGCGCCGCCCGCGCACGACCCGAACGGCGAACCGGCCAAAGAGGAGGCCACCGCGGCCAAGAAGGCCGCGCAGTGACCAGCGCCGACATCCTCCTCCTCGCCCTCGGCGCGGTCGCGATCGGAGCGGCGTTCCGGGTGGTGCGCACGTCGCATCTGGTCCGGGCCGGGCTGTGGCTGGTGGTCACGCTGGGCGCGGTCGCCGGGGTGTACCTGGTGCTCGCCGCCGAGCTGGTCGCCTGGGTACAGGTGCTGCTCTACGTGGGTGCGGTGGTCGTGCTGCTGCTGTTCGCGGTGATGCTCACCCGGGCACCGATCGGCGCCTCCGCCGACCTGGACCGGCCGGGCTGGGCCGGTGCGCTCGTCGGTGGCGGTGCCGCGCTCGGCCTCGGCGCGCTGTTCGTCGACGGGTACCGCTGGCAGAAGGTCGGCCTGCCCGCCCCCGGTACCGCGGAAGCCCTTGGCGCGCAACTGTTCCAGCACTGGGTACTGCCGTTCGAGGTGCTCTCCGTCCTGCTGCTCGCCGCGCTGGTCGGGGCCATCGTCGTGAGCCGGCCGGAGACCTGATGCACCCCGCCATCCCGTACCTGACCGCCGCCGTGCTCTTCGGGCTGGGTGTCTACGGTGTGCTGACCCGGCGCAACGCGGTACTCCTGCTGATGGCGATCGAACTGCTGCTCAACGCCGTCAACCTGGTACTGGTCACCGCCGACGCCACGGTGCGCGCGGCGCTGCCGGACAGCGGGCAGGTGTTCGCGCTGTTCGTCATCGTGCTGGCCGCCGCCGAGGTCGGTGTGGGGCTCGCGCTGATCCTCGCGCTGTACCGCCGCCGGTCCAGCATCGCCGTCGACGAGATCCCGCTGAACGAAGCCGAGAACGAAGACCGGAGCGAAGAGGTCAACGCGTGAACGGGGTGCTGGCCGGCGCGCTGCCGGCGGTACCCCTGCTGGTTGCTCTTGTCGGGTTGCTGCTGCCGCTGCGCGCCCGACGGACCGCGGCCGCCCTCGGCATCGCGGGCGCCGCGGTGGCCCTGGCCGACGCGGTCGCCCTGGCCGCGCGGGTGAAGAGCCCGACGACCGGCGGCTGGCGGCTGGTCGACTTCGGCGGCGGCCTGGTCGTGCACGTCAGCTACCTGCTGACCCCGGCCGCGGCGGTGGTCGCGGTCGCGGTCGGCACGGTCGCGCTGGCCGTGCAGGTGTACTCGGTGAGCTACCTGCACGACGACGGCCGGTACCCGCCCTACGCCGCCCAGGTGAGCCTGTTCACCGCGGCCATGCTGCTGGTGGTCGTCTCCGGCGACCTGATCCTCCTGCTGGTCGGCTGGGAGGTGATGGGCATCTGCTCGTACCTGCTGATCGGCCACGACCGGACGCTGCCCGAGGCGCCGGCCGCGGCGGTCAAGGCGTTCGTGGTGACCCGGCTCGGCGACGTCGGTTTCCTGCTCGGCATCGCGCTGCTGGCGCTGGCCGGCCACTCGTTCGACGTGGCGACGGCCGGCGCGCGGCCGGCGACGATCCCCGCGCTGCTGCTGCTGGCCGGGGTGGCCGGCAAGAGCGCGCAGTTCCCGTTGCACACCTGGCTGCCCGACGCGATGGCCGGCCCGACCCCGATCTCCGCGCTGATCCACGCGGCCACGATGGTCGCCGCCGGTGTCTACGTGGTCGCCCGGCTGTACGGCGTCTTCACCCCGGTCGCGCTCGCCGTCCTCGGCGTCATCGCGGCGGTCACCATGCTGCTCGGCGCGCTGGCCGCGACCGCGCAGCTGGACATCAAGCGGGTGCTCGCATGGTCCACCGTCTCCCAGGTCGCCTACATGGCCGGCGGGCTGGCGGTCGGGGTACCCGCCGCGGCGCTGTTCCACCTGCTGACCCACGCCGCGTTCAAGGCGCTGCTGTTCCTCGCGGCCGGGGCGGTCATCCATGCGGTCGGCAGCAACCTGATGACCCGGATGGGCGGGCTGCGCGCCGCGATGCCGGTGACGTTCTGGTCGATGACGGTCGGGCTCGGGGCGCTCGCCGGGCTACCGCCGCTGTCCGGGTTCTTCAGCAAGGACCAGATCCTCGCGGGCGCATGGGGCGCCGTCCGGCACGCCGGGCCGGCGCCGCGCTGGGTCGCCGTGGTCGTCCTGCTGGCCGGGCTCGCGACGGTCGCCGTCACCGGGTGGTACGCGACGCGGCTGTGGCTGCGGGTCTTCTTCGGCCCGTTGCTGGGCGCGGCACACGACCCGCCCGCGCTGATGGGCTGGCCCATCATCCTGCTGGCGGTACCGTCGGCGCTGCTGGGCCTCGTCGTCCAGTTCGCCGGCACGTTCCCCGGGCTCGACTGGCTGAGCATCGGCGCGCTGCTGCTCGCGGTGGCCGGTGGCGCCGGGGCGTGGCGGCTGTGGCGCCGTGGCGCGGATGCGGTGCCGGCGGTGCTCGCCAACGCGTTCTACCTCGACGACGTGCAGGACGCTCTGGTGGTTCGCCCGACGCTCGCGCTGGCCTCGGCCGTCCGCCGGGCCGACGAGTCCCTTGTGGACGGTGCCGTCGAGGGTACCGGCGGCGGCGCGCTCGGTCTCGGTGCGCTCGTCGCACGCTGGCACCGGGCCGCGCTGCCCCGGGCGGCGACCGCGGTACTCGGCGGCGCGCTGCTCATCGGTATCGCCGCGATCGTGCTGGTGGGGTTGCGATGACCTGGGTTCTCGTTGCGGTGCTTGCCGTACCGGCGGTCGGCGCGGTGTTCCGGTCGCGCGCAGTCGCGGCGGGCGCTGCCGCGATCGCGTTCCTGCTCAGCGTCGCGCTCGCGACCGGGCGCTCCGACGGCGGGCTGACCGGACCCATCCGGCCCTGGCACCAGCTCGACGTGTCCTGGGTGCCCGGCCTGAACCTGCGCTTCCACCTCGGCGTCGACGGCATCTCGTACCCGCTGGTGGTGCTCACCACCCTGCTGACCCTGCTCTGCTGCGTCTATCTACTGTGGACGGACGGCGACGGTACCCTCGCGGCGCTGCTGCTGGTCATCGAGGTCGGCATCGTCGGGGTGTTCCTGGCGCTGGACCTCGTGCTGTTCTTCGTGTTCTTCGAGATCGTGCTGCTGCCGATGTACGCGGTCATCGCCGGCTGGGGCGGTGCGGGCCGGCGGCCGGCGGCGCGCAAGTTCGTGCTGTACACGCTGTTCGGCTCGGTGCTGCTGCTGGTCGGCGTGTTCGTCGTGGTGTCCCGCGCGGGCACCGCCGACCTCGTGGTCCTGTCGGCGCAGCACATGCTGCCGGCGGATACCCAGCTGGCGGCGTTCATCCTGCTGTCGATCGCGTTCGCGGTGAAGAGTCCGCTGTGGCCGTTGCACACCTGGCTGCCCGACGCGCACACCGAGGCGCCGACGGTCGGCTCGGTGATCCTCGCCGGGGTACTGCTGAAGATGGGCACCTACGGCCTGCTCCGGGTGGCGGTCGGGGTACTGCCCGACGGTGCCCGCCGGGTGGCGCCCGTGCTCGGGGTGCTCGCGGTGACCGCGATCCTCGTCGGTGGCCTGGTCTGCCTGGCGCAGACCGAACTCAAGCGGCTCATCGCGTACTCCAGCGTCGGGCACATGGGCTTCGTCCTGCTCGGCATCGCCACGCTCACCGCGACCGGCTTCGAGGCGGCGCTGATCGGCAACGTGGCGCACGGCATCATCACCGGCCTGCTGTTCTTCCTCGCCGGTGCGATCAAGGACCGGACCCACACCGGGGACCTGTCCGAACTCGGCGGGCTGCGCGAGACGGCGCCGTACCTGTCCGGCATCCTCGGGTACGCCGCGATCGCCTCGCTCGGGCTGCCCGGCCTCGCCGGCTTCTGGGGGGAGGCGTTCGCGGTCATCGCCGCGCTGCGCCGGGGTGGTCCACTGTGGACGGTGCTGGCGGTGCTCGCCGCCCTCGGTGGCGCGCTCGCGGCCGCGTACTTCCTGCGCCTGCTGTACCGGGTGACCCACGGCGCCGCCCGCCCGGCCGTCGTCGGGATCGGCGAACCCGTCCCCGGTGAGCTGGTCGCCTGGGCGCCACTGGTCGTGCTCGCCCTCGCCGTCGGCCTGGTACCGGCTCTCGTCCTCGGGGTCGCGCAGACCGCGGTACAGGTGATGGCGCCATGAGCTTTGATCACGTCGCGCTCCTCCCGGCCTACCTCGCGGCGGCCACGGCGGTCGCGGCGTTCCTCGCGGATCTGATCGCGCCCGGTCGCGGTTCCGCGGTCGCCGGAGTGACCGCGGTCGGGGCCCTCGCGACCGGGGTGGTCGCTATCCTCGTCGGCCGGGGACCGGTACGGCGCACGTTCTGCTCCGCGGACTGCTCCTACGTCGCCGACCACCGGGCCGCGCTCGTCGCCGCCCTGTTCGCCGCGCTGACCCTGGCGGTGGTCGCGCTGTCGGTACCGGTACCGCGCCTTGGCGAGTACTACTTCCTGCTCGGCTGCGCGATGACCGGCGGCGTGGTGCTCGGGTACGCGGGGGATCTCATCACGCTGATCGTCGCGCTGGAGACGCTGACCCTGCCGCTGTACATCCTCGTCGCCCTGAAGCGCGGCACCGTCGACGCGGCGGTCACGTTCTTCATCGTGAGCGTGGTGTCGACCGCGGTCGCGCTGCTCGGCGCCGCGCTGCTCTACGCCGGTACCGGCGCCGTCCACTTCGGACGGTTGGTGGCCGCCCTGGAAACCGGGCACCGGCTCCCGCTCACCACGGCCGGCGTCGTGCTGCTGCTGGCCGGGCTGTCGTTCAAGGTGGCCGCGGTACCGTTCCACGCCTGGGCGCCACCGGCCTACGACGGCGCACCGCTACCGGTCGCCGCGTTCCTGTCCACGGCCTCGAAGCTGGGCGGCGTCATCGCGATCCTCTACGTCGCCCTGGACGCGCTGCGGCCGGCCTACGACATCGTCGCGCCGACGATCGCGGTACTGGCGGTGCTCAGCATGACCGTCGGCAACCTGGTCGCGCTGCGGCAGGATCGGATGGTACGGCTGCTGGCGTGGTCCAGCGTCGCGCAGGCCGGGTACATCCTGGCTCCGCTCGCGGCCCGGGTACCGGGTGCCGCCGGTGCGGCCGCCACGCTCGGGTACACCTTCCTGTACCTGGTGCTGGAGCTGGGCGCGTTCGGCGCGGTGATCGCGTTGCGCGGCGATGACGACGGCGGCGCGATCGCCGACTACGCCGGCGCCGTCCGGCGGGCACCGTGGGCGGCCGGTGCGCTGGCGCTCGCGCTGGTCGGGCTGGCCGGGCTGCCGCCGGGTCTGGCCGGGCTGTTCGCCAAGGTCGTCGTGGTACGGGCGCTGCTGGCCACCGGTACCGGATGGCTCGCTGTCGTGGTCGCGCTGAACGCGGTGCTCGGCCTGGCCTACTACCTGCGTGCCGCGGCGACCCTCTTCGCGCCCACGCCGGCGGCCGCGCGCACCCGGGTACCCTGGCCCGTCGCGGCAGCCCTGGTCGGCGCGACGGTGGCCGCCGTGGTGGTGGGCTTCGCCCCGCAGCTGGTACTGGCGGCGACTCAGCCCTGACGCAGCCGGTACCCAGGTGATTCCCAGCCGGATCCGGGAAGATGAAAGCCGGGTGAGGCTGTTGACCCGGGAAACCTACTAAGGAGCCTCTTGTGCACCGGCACTTCAACGGGTTGAAGACCGCGGCGCTGCTCGGGCTGTTGACCGGCCTGATCCTCGCGGTCGGCTGGTTCTTCGGCGGCAGCACGGGCCTGGTCATCGCCTTTGGTGTCGCCCTGATCATGAACGCCGTCTCGTACTTCTACTCCGACAAGCTCGCGCTGCGCGCGATGGGCGCCCGGCCGGTGAGCGAGGCGGAGTTCCCGGCGCTGTACCAGATGGTCCGGGAGCTGTCGCAGGCCGCCAACCAGCCGATGCCGCGGCTGTACGTGAGCCCGACGCCACAGCCCAACGCGTTCGCCACCGGGCGCAACCCGCGGCACGCCGCGGTCGCGGTGACCGAGGGCATCGTGCAGATGCTCACCCCGCGGGAGCTGCGCGCGGTCATCGGCCACGAGCTGTCCCACGTGTACAACCGGGACATCCTCATCTCGTCGGTCGCCGGGGCGCTCGCCGGCATGATCACGATGCTGGCGCAGCTGGCGTGGTTCATCCCGCTGGGCAACTCCGATGACGACGAGGGCGGCGGCTTCCTGGGCGCGCTGCTCCTGCTGATCCTCGGCCCGATCGCGGCGACGCTGATCCAGCTCGCGATCAGCCGCAGCCGGGAGTACCAGGCCGACGCGTCCGGCGCCGCGCTGACCCACGACCCGCTCGCGCTGGCCAGTGCCCTCCGCAAGATCGACATCGGTACCCACGCACTGCCGTTGCCCGCCGAGGGCCAGCTCACCAGCACCGCGCACCTCATGATCGCGAACCCGTTCCGTGCGCAGGGCATCGCGAACCTCTTCTCCACCCACCCGCCGATGGCGCAGCGCGTCGCCCGGCTTGAGCAGATGGCGGCCAACACCGGCCCGATCCAGTACCTGCGGTAAGTGGCGGCCCTCGCCCGGTACCGCGACGTCTGGCGCATCCCCGGCGCGCCGGTGCTCCTGATTCCCGGAGTACTGGCGCGCCTCGGCGTCAGCATGACCCCGCTCGCGTTGCTGCTGCTCGTCCAGCGCACGACCGGGCAGTACACGACGGCCGCGGTGGCCAGCGCCGCCTACGCGCTGTCCGGCGCGGCCGCCTCGCCGGTCGCGGGGCGCCTCGCCGACCGGTACCGCGCCGCGCCGGTACTGCTCGTGACCGCGGTGATCCACCCGGTCGCGCTGGTCCTGCTCGTGGGGACCGCGACCCGGCACCTGCCGTTCTGGTCGGTGCTGGCCAGTTCGGCGGTCGCGGGCGCCGGGTACCCGCCGCTGACCGCCGCCGTCCGGGGCGCGTGGAACACGCTGACCGCCGCCGGTACCGGCCGGGAGCACCTGCACGCGACCGCGATGGCGGCCGAGACCATCCTGCTGGAGCTGGTCTTCATCGTCGGGCCGGCCGCGGTCGCGGTGTTCCTGATCGCCGGTACCCCGGCCACCGCGCTGTTCGGTTCGGCGCTGGTGACCCTCGTGGGTACCGTCGTCGTCGCCCGCGCGCCGGTGCTGCGCGACTTCACCCGCGACGGTCGCCTCGACCGCACGCGGGGGCTCGGGCCGTTGCGGGTCGCCGGGTTCTCCGCGCTCGTCGCGGCCGCGGCCGGGTGCGGCTGCGCGTTCGGCGTGTGCGCAGTCGCGGTACCGGCGTTCGCCACCGGGTACTCCCCGGCGACGCGCGGCCTCGGCGGGTTCCTGCTCGCCGTCTGGGGCATCGGCAGCCTGGTCGGCGGCCTCGTCTTCGCCAGCCGGCCACCGGCCCGGCCGCTCGCCCGGCAGTTCCCGTGGCTGCTCGGTGCGCTCGCGGCCAGCCTCGCCGTGCTGGCCGTCATGCCGAACCCGACCGCGCTCGGGGTGGCGCTCATCCTCGGCGGCGCCACGATCGCCCCGGTGCTCACCGTGCACAACTCGCTGGTCGGGCTGGTCACGCCGGGGAGGATGATCAACGAGGGGTACACCTGGATCGTGACCACCTCGATCGCGGCCGGGTCCCTCGGCGGCGCGCTGGCCGGGGTACTCGTCGACCATGCGGGTACCGGCTGGCCGTTCGTGGTGGCGGCGGCCGCGGTCGGGCTGGCGGCGCTGTACGCGGCGAGCCCGCGCGCCGGCCTCGTCGCGGCTTCGCGGGTTTCGTCGCGATGATCGCGACTTCCCGGCGGATCCCGCGGTTTCCTCGGGGATCTGCCGGGAGACAGCGATCTTGCGCGCTAGCGGTAGTTGATGAACTGCAGCGCGACCCCGAAGTCCGCCTGCTTCAGCAGCGCGATCACGCTCTGCAGGTCGTCCTTCTTCTTGCCGCTGACCCGCAGCTGGTCGCCCTGGATCTGCGCCTGGACGCCGCGCGGCCCCTCGTCCCGGATCTTCTTGCTGATCTGCTTGGCCTTGTCCGAGTCGATGCCCTGAATGATCTTGCACTCGATCCGGTGTACCTTGCCGGACACCTTCGGTTCACCGGCGTCCAGCGCCTTGAGCGAGATGTTGCGCTTGACCAGCTTCTCCTTGAAGACCTCCAGGGCCGCCCGCGCCCGGGACTCGCTGTCCGCCTGGATGGTCACCGCGTTCTCGCTGCCATGGCTGATCTGCGCCCCGGTACCACGGAAGTCGAACCTCGTGGACAGCTCCTTGGCGGCCTGGTTGACCGCGTTGTCCAGCTCCTGTCGGTCGACTTTGCTGACGATGTCGAACGATGGGTCTGCCACGTCGCTTCTCCCGTACTCGAATGCCTCGGCGTGCCGACGGTACCCGTTTGCACCGCCAGGGTCGTGTACCGCTATCCTTACTTGCGCTGTCGCGCCCCGGTGCGGCGGTACCCATGAGGCGGGTTGCCCGAGCGGCCAATGGGAGCGGACTGTAAATCCGTCGCGAAAGCTACCAAGGTTCGAATCCTTGACCCGCCACATGGAGGGCAGACGGCCCCCGTACCAGCGAAACGCCCGTACGGGGGCCGTCCGCATCTGTCCCACCGGGTGCCGCCCGGAACCGGTCGATCCCACCGGTCGCGTCGGATACGTGTCGGCGGTTGATCTTCGGCGGTTCCTGTCATCGGGCGGGCCGCTTCAGTCTGTGCACGCAGAGCCAGTCAGACCAAGGACACACTGCTGGCGTTTGGTGGACAAGCGGCGTAGGTCTAGCCATACGGCACTGGCCAGCCCGGAACGGGCGTCACAGGTGGGAGGCCAAAGATGGCCGAGTTCCAGCATGCTGTGTCCGATTTCGCGGACCGACAGGCGACCTTCATCAAGAGCGTCGCCGAAACCATTGAGGGGCGCAGGCGCGACGCCGAGCGCCGGGGTGACCTGTTCACCGCGGTCACACCCGAACAACTCCAGCGCAAGCTCAAGCGCGCCAACAGCCCGATGATCGTGTACCAGGGCTGGAGCGGCGGCGCGCCGGTAGGTGGCAATCTGACCTACAGCGTGGGGATCAGCAACCCTGACCCGACCGACTACGTCTGGCTGTTCGTCCATCTTTTCGTGGGACCGGCGAACATCGCCCCGGACGTCAGCGAAGCGGTCACCGCGGTGGACGACCGGTTCGTCCGGCTGACCCAGCCGGATTTCGCCGGACTCACGATCAAGGCGGGTACCACCGAGCAGCTCGATTTCACGGTCCCGATCCCACCGGTGGAGCAGACCAATTACCTCGGCAACTCCTTCCTCTTCCAGTCGACCTGGCACGACCCGGCGACCTACCTCGATCGCAGCGTGTTCGTATTCAAAGTCAACTGAGGGTCCGAGTGGAGTGATCGCGGGACCGGCAAAGCCACCCCGGTCCGAATCCTCGACCCGACGTTGGAGAGCAGATGGCCCCCGCACCAGCCGGTACGGGGGCCGCCTGCGTCAGTGCCTCAGGCCGGCTGCGGCGCCAGCTTGGGGTTCGGCCCGTGCTGGTTGTTGCCCGGCTGCCCTTCCGTGGCGAAGAAGACGATCAGGATGATCGTGCCCACGATCGGGATCAGCCCGATCAGCAGCCACCACCCCGAGCGCCCCGTGTCGTGTAGGCGGCGTGCCCCTACCGCCAGCGACGGGATGAGTACCGCCAGGGTGTACAGGTAGGTGATGATCTGCGTGTGGATCAGCACTCCGATGATCTCCAGAACAATGGTGATCACGAAGTTGAACAGTGCAAACATCCAGTATTCCGTGCGCCGAGCGCGACCGGTGAAACCGGCGTAGTTCTTCAGCACCGCCAAGTACCAGTTCACGATGCTCCTCCGAGAGCCCTCCGCTGAGCCTGCTCCATCGTGGATCAGGCGAGGAGTTGCAAGGTAGGTGCGCGGGTACCCCAAGGTCAAGCACCCTGACCCGGCAGGTATCCCTTCCGAGCCGAACCGGCAATAGGAAAGCCGACTATCATGCAGTGCCCGGCAGAAACAGGATCTACCAGCGAAAACACGCCGATACGCCGTCGGACGGTACTCGTTGCCGGCGCGGCCGCCGCGGTCGCCGCCGGCTGCACCACCCCGGGCCGCCCGACCGCCCCGCCGAACTCGTTCGCGATCCGCGGTGCCCGGGTCTTCGAAGGTCAACGGCTCGTGTCACCACGACCCGGACGGCGACCCGGCGGTACCGGCGGAGTTGAAACTGCTGCTGGCGCGGTACCTCGGCCTCAGGCCAGTTCCACCTCGAACACCTGGTCAAGTCCGCTGATCTGCAGGATGTGCGCGACGTGCTGGCGCAGGTTGGTCAGCCGCAGCCGGCAGTCCACCGCCGCTCCGTACTTGTAGATGCGCACCAGCGCGGCCACCCCGAGCGAGTCGCAGAACGTCACCTCGCCCAGGTCGAGGACCAGCCGGGACACCGAGGTGTCGACCAGGCGCCGGGCCTGCTGGTACAGGCTCTCCGCGGTGAACATGTCGATCTCGCCGGCAACGGCGAGGGACGCCTCATCGGCCTCGCGGTTCGCCCGGAATGCCAACGAATGTCGATCCATACCCTGCACGATACGGTCTGCCGGCGGGTTCGGGATCGGTAAGCCGGTCACCAGTCCCGCCTCGGTGAAACGGCGCCGTGCACCCGGCGGATCTTCGCGGCGTGCTCGCTGCGGCGCTGCGCCTCGCTGCGCCGTTGCAGCTCGCTGAGGTCCTGCACGACGCCGTAGAGGCCGACGAGGTCGCCGTGCTCGTCGGGTACCGGCCGGAAAACCGCCCGGACCAACCGCTCCCCGCCGCCGACCCGCAACCGCAGCACCAGCTCGGCCGGCTCGTGCTCCTCCAGCACCTGGCGCAGGTTGCTCTGCAGGGCCGGCAGGTCCTCGGGTACGACGTGCTCCGGCAGGTGGTCGAGGGTCACCGGGCCACGCTGCGGGCTGCGGTCGAAGATTTTATAGGTACCGGGAGACCAGTACAGGCTGTCCGACAGCAGATCCCATTCCAGGTACCCGACGCTGGCCAGGTCCTCCACCCGGCCGACCCGGGTCAGCTGCGCCTCGGCGTCGTGGATCCGCCAGGAGACCAGCAGCCCTTCGCCGAGCCGCACCGCCGACCGGCTGATGATCCGCTGCTCCGGGGTGCCGTCGACGAGTACCGTCTCCGCCTGCGCGGACCGCCGCCAGGTACCGCCGGCGAGCGCGACCTGCCGGTACGCCTCGAAGACCCCGGTGTTGGCCAGCTGTGGGCGCACGTCCAGCAACCGGCGCCCGGTCAGCTGCGGCGGTACCTGCTGCTCCGGTTCCCCGGCGAGCGGGCTGGCGTAGTCGATGACGAAGTCGATGATCGTGCCCTGGTCCCGCAGCGGCGCGAGTAACAGCGTGGCGACCGGCAGCGCGTCCAGCATCCCCTGCAGCCAGTGCCCCGGTGGCGTACCGACGTCCGCCGACCGGGCCAGCTTGCGGAACCGCCGTCCGGCCAGCGCGGCGAGCCCGGTGAGGTACCGGCGCTCGGTGTCCGGGTACGTGTGGTGTCCCTCCCACAGGACGACGAGCCCGGCGAACGGCCGGCCGCCGTAGCGCAGCGGAAGGCTCGCCGCGGCCGACCCCTCCCGCATGATCGTGTAGTCGTACCGTCGCCGCCCGTCGAGCCATACCGGCTCGTCCTTCGAGATCGCGTCGCGTACCGGCGCCCGGACCCGCGAGGGTATCCGCTGCCAGTCGCTGGCGACCTGCGGCGCGAGCCCGGCACACGTCGCCAGCCGCAGCGCGCCGTCGGGCTCGGACGTCCAGATCATCACGGCTTCGGCGCCGAGCCAGCCGGTACCCTCGTCGAGCAGCCGGTCGGCGAGCTCGGTCAGCGTCGCGGCCGACTGGACCGCGGCGGCCGCGGCCTGCAGCCGCACCCGCGTCTCCGCCGGCAGTACCGGCAGATCGACCGACTCCGGCGGTTCTTCATCTTCGGTACCGATCGGGCCGCCATGCAGGTACGTCAGCGGATCGAACAGCCGCGCGTCGACCGGGGTCGGCTGGTCCGGCTCTTCGGCGGTACCGGGCACCCCCGACCCGATGATCCGCGCCGCCACCTCCGCCACCCGCAGGTTCTCGTGCTGGGACAGCCGGGCCAGGTGCCCGAACGCCTCGTCCAGGCCGCAGTTCAGCGCGGCGGACAGGAACCCCTTGGCCTGCTCGATGACCGCCCGGCTGCGCATCGCCCGGCGCAGCCCGTCGACCTCGGCCTCCAGGCGCTGTACCCGGGCCGCCCAGTCGAGCCCCGAGCGCTCCTGCGCGCCACCGGCCTTGTCGTCCACACGAAAACAATGGCACGGTACGGGTGATCATGGCGCATCGACCGGGCGGGAAACCGGTTCCGCTGGGCCTCCCCCAGGGGCTGTCGTCCGGTCGGGTCTGATGTACTGTCCGTTTGGAGGATGTCGACCTGGACCAACGGTCCGCATTCGCACGAGGTGGCAGGAAGGATCCGGTCCCTTCCGGTTGGCAAATGGCGGCCATGTGGACCGCCGTGACCTCTCATGTTTTGCGCTGACCCCCGGGTATGGCACGATCGTCGGTAACCCCAGTCATTTGTTAGGGCCGCTTACGCAAAACAGGAGTCTCCGATGAACCGAGGCAGACTGCGCCGCTACGCGCTGCGAGTCCTCGCGGCCGCGTCGCTCGGGGTTGCTCTCATCATCACCGCCGGCGGGATCGCCCACGCCGACACCGTGACCGGCCCCGGCACGTCGTCCGTGGGCAAGGTCATCCAAAACCCGGCCGGCGTCAGCGCCCCCGCCGAGACCATCTGGCAATGATCCCGCGGTGACGCGGCAGCTGAAGTGACTCGTCCTCGGACCGTCGGGCGACGTGAGAGCGTTGCGTGGCTGATCACTGCACCGCTGGCAGCGCTGGCTGTCGTCCTTGTCGTGCCGACACTTAGCGGAACACGCCACGTACTCTCGCCGTTCCCTCTTACGCTGCTGTTCCTGGCTCTGTTTGTGGCGGCCGAGGCGACGGATCTCAGTGTCGAGATTCGGCGGCATGGACTGAGCATCACTCTGACCGAGATACCGCTCGTCTTCGCGCTGTTCTATCTCGCCCCTCTCTCAGTCCTGATCGTCCGAATAGTCGCTCTATCGGCGATTCACCTCCAGCGGCCTACCACCACCGTCCCGCTCGCCTTCAACCTTGCCAATATCGTGGCGGCCAACGCCGCCGCCGTATTGATAGTCTTCGCATTCGGTCCACTGGTCGACACACGGCCTTCTAGCTGGGTCGTCGTCTATTGCGCGGTTGGCGCGGCCGTCGTCTCAACGGTCGCGGCCGTCATCGGCGTAATTGCGCTGATTCAAGGCGGCATGTCTACGCGACGTGTACTGCGGACGGCGACACCCAGTCTGGTCGTCGGCGGAACGAATACGACGATCGGCCTCGTCCTGTTGCTGGCTGTGCGGCGCAGCCCTTGGGCCGTGTTGTTGATCGCCGTGATAGCGGCTGCCGTCGTCCTGGTGTATCGAACGTACGCACAGTTTCTACGCCAGCACAAGTCGCTGACAGAGATCTACGAGCTCACGAAGGCCATCACGGAGACCCGTAGTGACGGCACGTTGGCGGATGTGCTCCTCGGCCGCGTCAGGGAGTTGTTGCAGGCGGAATCGGCGACGCTGTGGCTGCCTGTGCAGGGGCGCTATCCGGAGACGTTGCTCTCTGCGCGCGTCGACGACACCGGATTGATCGACATCTCGGCAACCCCTGGTGCGCTCCGGCAGCATGCGGTCGCAACTGCGGGGACCGTCGCAGTCGGGCCTCGGCTTGGGACGGACGACTTGCGCGTCAAATTAGCGGAAACGCAAGTCAAGGACGCAATTGTGGTCCCGATGCGCTCAGGCTCCGCCGTAATCGGAACGCTCGAGGTTGCTGGCCGGCTTGGCGATCGGGCGACGTTTGGGGTCGACGATGTGCGGCTGCTGGAGACTGTTGCGGCGCATGCTGCCGTCGCGGTGGAGAACTCCCGGCTCGATTCGATGCGCAGCACGATGCGCTCACCGGCCTGCCCAACCGGCGGCGGATGCTTGCCTCCCTCGAAGAGGCGGTCAAGGTACGGGCGCCGGGCGAGGTCGTCGCCGTCGTCCAGTTCGACGTGTCCGGGCTGCGGGACGTCAACGAGTCGCTCGGGCACGCCGCCGGCGACAAGCTGCTCGCCGAGGTGGCCCGACGCCTGCGTAGCCTCGCGCCGCCCGCAGCGCTCATCGCCCGGGTCGGTGGCGACGAGTTCGCGATGACGCTGCGGATGGCCGGTACCGAGGAAGCCGTCGAACTCGCGACGGAGCTGCGCCGGTCGCTGCAGGATCCGATGGAGCTCGGTTCGCTGACGCTGGACGTCGACACCGCCGTGGGGATCGCGGTACACCCGGATCACGGATCGGAACCGGCCGCGCTGCTGCAGCGGGCCGATGTGGCCAACCAGGCGGCCAAGTCGATGTCCTCGGCGGTGCAGGTCTTCAACCTCGGGCTGGAGTCGCGTTCGGCGCGGCGGCTGGGATTGGCCGGCGACCTGCGCCGGGCGCTGGAGAACGGCGAGGTCGACGTCGCCTTCCAGCCCAAGGTGACGCTGGGCAGCCGGCAGCTGGTCGGCGTCGAATGCCTGGCCCGTTGGGAGCACAGCGCCCACGGCACGGTGTCGCCGGAGGACTTCGTCGCGGTGGCCGAGCACACCGGCCAGCTCGGCCGGCTGACCGAGACCGTGCTCATGGAGGGCCTGCGGCGGTGCCGGCAGTGGGCCGACGCGGGCCGGCCGCTCAACGTCGCGGTGAACCTGTCGTCGCGGACGCTGGTGGACCCCGAGTTCCCCAACCGGGTGGCGCAGCTGCTGGAGGAGTACGGGGTACCGGCGGACCAGCTCACCCTGGAGATCAGCGAGGCCGGGGTGACCAGCGAGAACGAGCGGCCGATGCCGAGCCTGCGGCGGCTGCACGAGCTGGGGATCCGGCTGGCGGTGGACGACTTCGGTACCGGGTACTCGTCGCTGTCGCAGTTGCGCCGGCTGCCGGTCGACGAGGTGAAGATCGACAAGACGTTCGTGCAGGGGATGGCGACCGACCCTGGTGATCTGGCGATCGTGCGGGCCGTGGTGGACCTGTCCCGGCACTTCGGGCTGGCCGTGGTCGCCGAGGGCGTGGAGAGCGAACTGACGCTGACCCTGCTCGAAGAGATCGGCTGCGACATCGGGCAGGGCTTCTTCTTCAGCCGGCCGCTGTCGTACGACCGGCTGGAGGCCTGGTTCGCCGCGCAGACCGAGCCCGAGCCGACCTCGGTCGGCGGGGAGGTACGGCGGCTGCGCGCGGTGCCGTAACGCGCCGGCTAACCCGGTTCGCGATCGGTAGGGTGGTTGTGTACTCTTACCCGGGTGCGTTTCCGGGTGGGACGCGCAGGCCCCCTTAGCTCAGTCGGCAGAGCGTCTCCATGGTAAGGAGAAGGTCTACGGTTCGATTCCGTAAGGGGGCTCGGGCTCCACGGCGGTGTAGCTCAGTTGGCAGAGCAAGCGGCTCATAATCGCTGTGTCGCCGGTTCAAGTCCGGCCACCGCTACGAACATAGGTACGACCCCCGTTTTGCGGGCGGGCCCGGCGAGCGACTATCCTGGACCGCCGAGTATCAGACTGTAGCGAGGAAGGCACTCCGCCGTGGCCAAGGCGACCGACATCCGTCCCAAGATCACGCTGGCGTGCACCGAGTGCAAAGAGCGCAACTACATCACGCGGAAGAACCGGCGTAACGACCCCGACCGGCTGGAGCTGCGGAAGTTCTGCCCGCGCGAGCGCAAGCACACGCTGCACCGCGAGACGCGCTAGTCCGCCGCCGGATGCCGCTGGACCCGGCGTACGCCGGTAAGACCCGGTAAGACCTACCCGCCGGCGCCGCCCTACCTTGTGGGGCGCGAGAAGATCCGTGAGTTCGCGGTCGCGATCGGCGCCGACGATCCCGTATACCTCGATCCCGAGGCGGCGCGCGCGGCCGGTCACCCGGATGTCATCGCGCCGCCGACGTTCGCGATCGTGCTGTGCCAGTGGGGCATCGAGACGCTGATCGGCGATCCGGGCCTCGGGCTGGACTTCGACCGCGTGGTCCACGGCGAGCAGCGCTTCCGGTACGTGCGACCGCTGCACGCGGGGGAACGGGTGACCCGGACGACCACGATCGAGGAGATCACCTTCCGGGTCGGCAACCACTTCCTGAACACCCGCACGGACATGGTCGCCGACGATGGCGAGCTGGTCGTCACGGCGTGGCTGATGTTCGTGGTGCGGGGGGAATGATGGACCTGCCGGCCCGTACGTTCCGGATCACCCGTACCGATCTCGTCCGCTATGCGGGCGCCTCCGGCGACTACAACCCGATCCACTGGAGCGACCGGATCGCCAGGTCGGTCGGGCTGCCCGGGGTGATCGCGCACGGGATGTACACGATGGCGCTGGTCGCGCGGGCGGTCACCGGGTGGGTGGGCGACCCGGCCGCGATCATCGAGTACCGGGTGCGGTTCACCCGGCCGGTCGTGGTACCCGACACCGACGAGGGTACCGAGCTGGTCGTCACCGGCGTGGTGAAGTCCACGACCGAGGAGGGGGCCCGGGTCCTCGACCTCACCGCGACCTGCCAGGGCGAGAAGGTGCTGGCCCAGGCCCGGGCAACGGTACGTGCCTGACGAGCCCGGCTTGGGAAATCTGCGCGCTTACCCGTACACTGGTCGCCCGTGGGGTGAGTGAATCCCGGCTAAAAGCGCGGCCGGAAAACTCGCCTCCCGCACAGGGGTGTGGCGCAATTGGCAGCGCAGCGGTCTCCAAAACCGCAGGTTGCAGGTTCGAGTCCTGTCGCCCCTGCGGCCGACGAAACTGGGATTGTGTCCGCCCGCGCCGGCGTGGCCGGACGGCTGCCGGGAAGCGCGCAACGCGTGACCAACCACCCCGCGACACGGAAGAGGGCGAAGTGGCGCAGAGCAAGCGGCGGCGGGGCCGAGACGCCGTGGACGAGGAACTCGACGAGGTCGTCGACGACCCGGTCGACGATGTCGTGGACGAGGTCGACGACGAGGACGAGGACGAGCCGGTCGTCAGCCGGCGGCGCGGCGGCACGGCCATCAAGGTCAAGAAGGCCGACAGCGACACCGACAAGCTGACCGCGGTCCGCAGCGACGAGCGGGTCGGAATCTTCGGCCGGCTCGTACGGTTCATCCGCGAGGTGGTGGCTGAGCTCCGCAAGGTCATCTGGCCGACCCGTAAAGAGCTTCTGACATATGCGACCGTCGTGGTCATCTTCGTCGCCTGCATCGTGACGATCGTTGCCCTGCTGGACACCGCCTTTGCCTGGGCAGTGCTGCGGGTCTTCGGCGGTAAGTGAGGAAAGAGAGAGCTAGAGCGTGCCTGAGTACGACGAGACCGCCCGGACGCCCGACGACGGGACCGAGTTCGATGAGACCGCGCCGGCCGGTTCGACCGACCCGGCCCGGCCGAGCGCTGCGGTTGCCACCGTCGACGCCGACGAGGACGAGGACCCGGTTGCGGCGCTGCGCCAGTCGCTGCGCTTCGCGCCGGGCGAATGGTATGTCGTCCACTCGTACGCCGGGTACGAGAACAAGGTCAAGGCCAACCTGGAGACCCGGATCAGCAGCCTGGACATGGAGGACTACATCTTCCAGGTCGAGGTACCGACCCGGGAAGAGATCGAGGTCAACAAGAGCGGCAAGCGCGTCAACGTTCAGAACAAGGTGTTCCCCGGGTACATCCTGGTCCGGATGGAGCTCATTCCGGAGTCGTACTCGTGCGTGCGCAACACCCCGGGCGTGACCGGCTTCGTCGGTGCCACCGACCGGGCCGACCGGCCGGCGCCGCTGTCCCTCGACGAGGTCATCAAGTGGCTCGCCCCGGCCGTGACCACGGAGAAGTCGAAGGCCAAGCCGGAAGTCAAGGTACTCGACTTCGAGATCGGGGACTCGGTCACGGTCACCGACGGCGCCTTCGCCTCGCTTCCGGCCACGATCAGCGAGATCAACGCCGATCAGCAGAAGCTGAAGGTACTGGTCTCGATCTTCGGTCGGGAGACCCCGGTCGAGCTGAACTTCAACCAGGTCGCCAAGATCTGATCATTCATCACTAGCCCAGGAAGACAGCGAACACAGCCATGCCTCCGAAGAAGAAGCTCGTCAAGACCTTCACGCTTCAGTTGCCGGCGGGCCAGGCCACGCCGGCGCCGCCGGTCGGCCCCGCGCTCGGCCAGCACGGCGTGAACATCATGGAGTTCGTCAAGCGGTACAACGCCGAGACGGAGTCCCAGCGCGGCGACATCGTGCCCGCGCAGATCAGCGTGTACGAGGACCGCTCGTTCACGTTCGTGCTCAAGACGCCGCCGGCGGCGCGCCTGCTCATCAAGGCCGCGGGCGTGCAGAAGGGTTCCGGCGTACCGCAGAAGGACAAGGTCGGCTCGATCACCAAGGCGCAGCTGCGCGAGATCGCCGAGAAGAAGATGTCCGACCTGAACGCCAACGACGTCGAGCAGGCAGAGAAGATCATCGCCGGCACCGCCCGGTCGATGGGCATCACGATCAAGGAATGACGCCTACACGTGGGAGAGCGCACGGCGCTCGATGACCACAGGGAGTTGACATGACACAGCACGGCAAGAACTACCGGAAGGTGGCTGAGCAGGTCGACCGGTCCCGGCTGTACAGCCCGCTGGACGCGATCAAGCTCGCCAAGCAGACCAGCACCGTCAAGTTCGACCCGACCGTCGAGGTCGCGATGCGGCTCGGCGTCGACCCCCGCAAGGCGGACCAGATGGTCCGCGGCACGGTCAACCTGCCGCACGGTACCGGTAAGACCGCCCGCGTGATCGTCTTCGCGGCGGGTGCGAAGGCGGACGAGGCGGTCAACGCCGGTGCCGATGAGGTCGGTACCGACGAGCTGGTGGCTCGCATCCAGGGCGGCTGGCTCGAGTTCGACGCGGCGGTCGCCACGCCCGACCAGATGGCCAAGATCGGCCGGATCGCGCGGATCCTGGGCCCGCGCGGCCTGATGCCGAACCCGAAGACCGGTACCGTCACGATGGACGTGACCAAGGCCGTGCAGGACATCAAGGGCGGAAAGATCAACTTCCGGGTCGACAAGCACGCCAACCTGCACCTCATCATCGGCAAGGCCTCGTTCAGCGAGGAGCGGTTGATCGAGAACTACGCCGCCGTACTCGACGAGGTGCTGCGCTCCAAGCCGTCGGCCGCCAAGGGCCGGTACCTCAAGAAGATCTTCCTGACCACCACGATGGGTCCGGGTATCCCGGTCGACCCCAACGTGACCCGCAACCTCGCCGAGGCCACCGCCGAGTCGTGACGGCCACTGTCCGGCGCCGGGATCCCGCGGAAACAACGGGTTCCCGGCGCCGTTGTCGTATGGCAGGGTAGGCGCCATGCGCCTGCACGAGGTTGGCTACCGATACAGCCGACGTGGCGCCTGGGTGCTTCGTGGAGTGAACGTCGGGATCGAACCCGGCGACATTGTGGTGACCCGCGGTGGCAACGGCGCCGGCAAGTCCACCCTGCTCGCACTCTTCGCCGGGGTACTGCGCCCGGTGGTGGGCGAGGTGTATGACCAGCCGGCCCGGATCGGCTGGGTACCGGAACGGTTCCCGACCGAGCAGCCGTTCACGGTCGCCGGGTACCTGTCCACGATGGCCCGGCTGCGCGGTGTGGGCCAGGCGGCGGTCGAGCGCTGGCTGTCCCGGCTCAGCCTCGCCCCGCTGCGCAACGAGCGGCTCTCCGCACTGTCCAAGGGCACCGCGCAGAAGGTGGGGCTCGCGCAGGCGTTGCTGGTACCCCCGGATCTCCTCCTCCTCGACGAGCCGTGGGAGGGACTGGACATCGACACCCGTGAACTCGTCCCGGACATCATCGACGAGGTCCTCGACGCCGGTGGCGCGGTACTGGTCAGCGACCACAGCGGAGACACCGGACACCTGCCCGGTGTCATCGAGTGGGCGGTGGTCGACGGTGTCGTCAGCGTGGTCCGGCCGGGCAAGCGCAGCCAGGACAAGCGCGAGGCGGAGGCGTGACCCGGTGATCCCGTTGATCAAGATGCGGCTGCTCGGGTACCTCCGGTCCGGCCGGTTCATCCTGCCGCTGATCGCCGCCCTGGTGGTGCTCAGCGCTTCGTACGGCGGCGGTCGCAGTAGCGCCGCGTCGGCGTACGGCACCTCGGCCCTGCTGCTGTTCCCGATCCTGGCCTGGCAGACGAAGCTGCTGCTGGACACCGAACCCGACGGTCAGCGCCGGCTGGTGCTGACCGCGCTGGGGTCCCGTAGCCGCGAGGTGACGGCCGGGCTGCTGGCCGCCGTGCTGGCCGCGGTACCGCTGATCCTGATCGCGCTCGTCCTGCCGTGGATCTTCGACGCGGTCACCACGAACGACGCCGGTGCCGGGGTACTCCTCGGACTCTGGGTGCACGCGATCGTGACCCCGGCGGCGATCGGGATCGGGGCGTGGAGCAGCCGGGTCATCTCGGGCAGTGCCGGCCGGGCGACGGCGGTGCTGACCACCACCCTGGTCCTGGCGTTCGTCATCGGGCTGCGCGGGTCACCGGTACCGTGGCTTGCTCCGCCCCTGGTGTCCACGGCCCGCACGCTGGACGGGACCGCAACCGCCGCGGCGGTCGGCGGGCTCAGCGTCTGGGCGCTGGCCTGGGCGGCGGTGGCCGTCGCCGGGTACGGATGGCTGCGTCGCAGCCGCGCCTGACGCACTTGTTACACTGGTCGAGCAAATCCACCCGAAGACCGCTGGTCACCAGGGTTCGCCCTGGTCGAAGGCTCCGCCCACGAGCGGACGACCCGCGCAGGATGTGTCAGGAATGGCTTGGCCATGCCCCGCGCGCACCCCTGCGCCGGGGCTTCTCTCGTTGTCGGGGCGTTGGACAACCAGCTCCTAGGCACCGAGAGGAGGGACATGGCGGACAAGGTTCGAGCCGACAAGGCCACCGCCGTCGCCGAGCTGACCGAGCACTTCCGCGCGTCGTCGGCGACCGTGCTGACCGAGTACCGCGGGCTGACCGTCCGGCAGATCACCGACCTGCGCCGTTCGCTCGGCCGCACGACGACCTATTCGGTCACCAAGAACACGCTCGCGAAGCGGGCCGCGGCGGACGCCGGCATCGCCGGCCTCGACGAACTGTTCACCGGTCCTACCGCACTCGCTTTCGTCTCCGGCGACCCCGTCGAGGCGGCGAAGAGCCTGCGCGAGTTCGCGAAGGCCAACCCGCTGCTGATCATCAAGGGCGGCGTGTTCGAGGGCAAGGCGATCAGCGCGGCCGAGGTCGGCAGGCTCGCCGACCTGGAGTCCCGCGAGGTGCTGCTGGCGAAGCTGGCCGGCGCGATGAAGGCCAACCTGAGCAAGGCCGCGGCCCTGTTCCAGGCGCCGCTCGCGCAGGCGGTTCGCACGGTGGCGGCTCTGCAGGACAAGCGCGAGAAGGACAGTGGGTCGGCTCCGGCCGACGAGTGATCTATCAATCTGTACCGAAAGGAAAGCCGACCCATCATGGCGAAGCTGAGCACCGACGAACTCCTTGACGCGTTCAAGGAGATGACGCTGATCGAGCTCTCCGAGTTCGTGAAGCAGTTCGAGGAGACGTTCGACGTCAAGGCGGCCGCCCCGGTCGCCGTCGCGGCCGCCGCGCCGGGCGGTGCGGCCGCGGCTGCGCCGGAGGTCGAGGAGCAGGACGAGTTCGATGTCGTCCTTGAGGCCGACGGCGGCAAGAAGATCCAGGTCATCAAGGTCGTGCGCGAGCTGACCGGGCTGGGCCTGAAGGAGGCCAAGGACGCCGTCGAGGCGGCGCCCAAGCCGATCCTGGAGAAGGTCAACAAGGAGGCCGCGGAGAAGGCCAAGGCCAAGCTGGAGGCCGAGGGCGCCAAGGTCTCCCTCAAGTAGGTTCCGCTGTTCGTGATCGCCCCGCCGCGGGTCCCGCGGCGGGGCGATTGTGCGTGGGCCGGCGATCTTGGACGGTGGTACCCCTCACAGGGGAGACAAGCGTCCAAGATCCTGGCCTGTGGCGTGGTCAGACGCACCGGTACCGATACCGACAGAGCACTTGACGTGGCCGGCATCGGGCAGGCACGCTAAGTCTGCAACGCTTCCGCGGATGCACGAGAACCGCCACACGTGGCCCCGGATTCTGGCCGCCGGGAGACCCGTTGGTTGACCGTGTGGTGGTGACTTGGCAGCGGTTAGCCTTTCGGCTACACTGCTAGTTTGCGCTGTCTTCCGACCTAGCCCCGGTATAGATTGCCCGATTCGGGTAGTTGAACAGGGGCCTATCGGAGTGCACGCATAACGGCCGTTGCAGCACCACAGGTCCTCGGAAGGACGCATCTTGGCAGCTTCCCGCCCTGCGAAGACCAGTCGTACGTCGAGCGCTTTCGCTCCCCGCCGCATCTCGTTCGGCAGGATCACCGAACATCTTGAAGTGCCTAACCTCCTGGCCATCCAGACCGAGTCGTTCGACTGGCTGGTGGGCAACGAGGCGTGGCAGTCGCGTTCGGTCGACGATCCGCACGCCCGGTCGGGGCTCGCGGAAATTCTCGACGAAATCAGCCCTATTGAGGACTTCTCCGGCACCATGTCGTTGTCCTTCTCCTCGCCGCGCTTTGACGAGGTCAAGGCGTCGATCGAGGAGTGCAAGGAGAAGGACCTCACCTACTGCGCCCCGCTGTTCGTGACCGCGGAGTTCACCAACCACACCACCGGCGAGATCAAGAGCCAGACGGTGTTCATGGGGGACTTCCCGATGATGACGCCCAAGGGCACCTTCATCATCAACGGCACCGAGCGGGCCGTGGTCAGTCAACTCGTCCGCTCGCCGGGCGTGTACTTCGACAAGCAGCCGGACAAGACCTCCGACCGCGACCTGACCAGCGTCAAGGTCATCCCGAGCCGGGGTGCCTGGCTGGAGTTCGACATCGACAAGCGCGACACGGTCGGGGTACGCATCGACCGCAAGCGCCGCCAGGCGGTCACCGTCCTGCTCAAGGCGATCGGCTGGACCGCCGACCAGATCCGCGAGAAGTTCGGCTGGTCCGAGCTGATGATGACCACCCTGGAGAAGGACCACATCGCCGGCCAGGACGAGGCGCTGCTCGACATCTACCGCAAGCTGCGCCCCGGCGAGCCGCCGACCCGGGAGAACGCCCAGACCCTGCTGGACAACCTGTTCTTCAACCCGAAGCGGTACGACGTCGCCAAGGTCGGCCGGTACAAGTTCAACAAGAAGCTTGAGCTGGACCTGCCGATCAACACGGGCGTGCTGACCCTGGACGACATCGTCGCGACGGTGGAGTACCTGTGCCGGCTGCACACCGGCGAGGAGGGGTACGAGCCGGACGACATCGACCACTTCGGCAACCGGCGCCTGCGCACTGTGGGCGAGCTGATCCAGAACCAGGTCCGGGTGGGCCTGTCCCGCATGGAGCGGGTGGTCCGCGAGCGGATGACCACGCAGGACGTCGAGGCCATCACGCCGCAGACCCTGATCAACATCCGCCCGGTCGTCGCCGCGATCAAGGAGTTCTTCGGTACCTCCCAGCTGTCCCAGTTCATGGACCAGACCAACCCGCTCGCGGGTCTGACCCACCGCCGGCGCCTGTCGGCGCTGGGGCCGGGCGGTCTGTCCCGGGAGCGGGCCGGCTTCGAGGTGCGTGACGTGCACCCGTCGCACTACGGCCGGATGTGCCCGATCGAGACGCCGGAAGGCCCGAACATCGGCCTGATCGGTGCGCTCTCGACGTTCGCGCGGGTCAACCCGTTCGGGTTCATCGAGACGCCGTACCGGAAGGCCAGCGACGGCCGGGTCACCGACCAGATCGACTACCTGACCGCCGACGAGGAGGACCGGCACGTCATCGCGCAGGCCAACGCGGTCCTGCTCAGCGATGGCCGGTTCGCCGAGGACCGGGTACTGGTCCGGCGCAAGGGCGGCGAGGTCGACAACGTCACGCCGGACGAGGTCGACTACATGGACGTCTCGCCGCGGCAGATGGTGTCGGTGGCGACCGCCATGATCCCGTTCCTCGAGCACGACGACGCCAACCGGGCACTGATGGGCGCAAACATGCAGCGCCAGGCGGTACCGCTGGTCAAGGCCGAGGCGCCGCTCGTGGGCACCGGCATGGAGTACCGGGCCGCGGTCGACGCCGGTGACGTGGTCGTCGCCGAAGTCGGCGGCGTGGTCGAGGACCTGTGCGCCGACTACATCACCGTGCACCAGGACGACGGCCACCGCCGCACGTACCTGCTGCACAAGTTCCGCCGCTCCAACGCCGGCTCCTGCGTCAACCAGAAGCCGATCGTGTTCGAGGGTGACCGGGTCGAGGCCGGCCAGGTCATCGCGGACGGACCGTGCACCGACGACGGCGAGATGGCGCTCGGGCGCAACCTGCTCGTGGCGTTCATGCCGTGGGAGGGGCACAACTACGAGGACGCGATCATCCTGTCCCAGCGGCTCGTGCAGAACGACGTGCTCACCTCGATCCACATCGAGGAGCACGAGGTCGACGCGCGCGACACCAAGCTGGGGCCGGAGGAGATCACCCGGGACATCCCGAACGTCAGCGAGGAGATGCTGGCGGATCTGGACGAGCGGGGGATCATCCGGATCGGCGCCGAGGTGGTACCGGGCGACATCCTGGTCGGCAAGGTGACGCCCAAGGGCGAGACCGAGCTGACCCCGGAGGAGCGGCTGCTGCGCGCGATCTTCGGCGAGAAGGCCCGCGAGGTCCGCGACACCAGCCTCAAGGTGCCGCACGGCGAGATGGGCACCGTGATCGGGGTCCGGACGTTCTCCCGCGAAGACGGCGACGAGCTGTCTCCCGGCGTGAACGAGCTGGTCCGGGTCTACGTGGCGCAGAAGCGCAAGATCCAGGACGGTGACAAGCTCGCCGGCCGGCACGGTAACAAGGGCGTCATCTCCAAGATCCTGCCGGTCGAGGACATGCCGTTCCTGGTCGACGGTACGCCCGTCGACATCGTGCTCAACCCGCTGGGCGTACCGAGCCGGATGAACATCGGTCAGGTACTGGAGACCCACCTCGGGTGGGTGGCCAAGACCGGCTGGAAGGTCGACGGCGAGAACACGGACTGGAAGAAGGCGCTGCGGTCGATCGGTGCGGGTGACTCCACGCCGGATACCAAGGTCGCCACGCCGGTCTTCGACGGCGCCAAGGAGGAGGAGATCGCCGGCCTGCTCCAGTCGACCCTGCCCAACCGCGACGGTACCCAGATCATCGGCGCGAGCGGCAAGACGCAGCTGTTCGACGGCCGCTCCGGCGAGCCGCTGCCGGACCCGATCGCGATCGGTTACATCTACATCCTCAAGCTGAACCACCTGGTCGACGACAAGATCCACGCGCGGTCGACCGGCCCCTACTCGATGATCACGCAGCAGCCGCTGGGTGGTAAGGCGCAGTTCGGTGGCCAGCGGTTCGGTGAGATGGAGTGCTGGGCCATGCAGGCCTACGGCGCCGCCTACGCCCTGCAGGAGCTGCTCACCATCAAGTCCGACGACGTCCTCGGCCGGGTCAAGGTGTACGAGGCGATCGTCAAGGGCGAAAACATTCCGGAACCGGGCATTCCCGAGTCCTTCAAGGTGTTGCTCAAGGAACTCCAGTCGCTGTGCCTCAACGTCGAGGTGCTCTCCAGCGACGGAGTGGCCCTGGAGATGCGGGAGACCGACGACGAGGTTTTCCGGGCCGCCGAGGAGCTCGGCATCGACCTGAGCCGGCGCGAGCCGTCTTCGGTCGAGGAAGTGTGACGTTACCGGCGTTCCATAAGAAGAAGGACATAACACGTGCTCGACGTCAACTTCTTTGACGAGTTGCGCATCGGCCTCGCCACGGCTGACGACATCCGCCAGTGGTCGCACGGCGAGGTCAAGAAGCCCGAGACGATCAACTACCGCACCCTGAAGCCGGAGAAGGACGGACTCTTCTGCGAGAAGATCTTCGGCCCCACCCGGGACTGGGAGTGCTACTGCGGCAAGTACAAGCGGGTCCGGTTCAAGGGGATCATCTGTGAGCGCTGCGGCGTCGAGGTGACCCGGGCCAAGGTACGGCGGGAGCGGATGGGCCACATCGAGCTGGCCGCTCCGGTCACGCACATCTGGTACTTCAAGGGCGTACCCAGCCGCCTGGGGTACCTGTTGGACCTTGCCCCGAAGGACCTGGAAAAGATCATCTACTTCGCGTCGTACGTGATCACCAGCGTGAACACCGAGGCGCGGCACCGCGACATGTCCACCGTCGAGAGCGAGGTCGGCGCCGAGAAGCGGCATGCCGAGAACGCCCGCGACGCGGATATCGAGAAGCGCGCCGCCAAGCTCGAGGCCGACCTGGCCGAGCTGGAGGCGGAGGGCGCGAAGGCCGACGTGCGGCGCAAGGTCAAGGAGTCGGGCGAGCGCGAGATGCGCCAGATCCGTGACCGGGCGCAGCGCGAGATCGACCGGCTCGACGAGGTGCTCGACACGTTCCGCAAGCTGGAGCCCAAGCAGCTGGTCACCGACGAGCTGCTCTACCGGGAGCTGCGCGACCGGTTCGGCGAGTACTTCACCGGTGCGATGGGTGCCGAGGCGATCAAGGCGCTGATCGAGAACCTCGACCTCGGCAACGAGGCCGACGAGCTGCGCGAGATCATCCGGTCCGGCAAGGGCCAGCGGAAGATCCGGGCGCTCAAGCGGCTGAAGGTCGTCGCGGCGTTCCTGAACACCAACAACTCGCCGCTGGGCATGGTGCTCGACTGCGTACCGGTCATCCCGCCGGACCTGCGCCCGATGGTGCAGTTGGACGGAGGGCGCTTCGCGACCTCCGACCTGAACGACCTGTACCGCCGCGTGATCAACCGGAACAACCGGCTCAAGCGGCTGATCGACCTCGGCGCGCCCGAGATCATCGTCAACAACGAGAAGCGGATGCTCCAGGAGGCCGTCGACGCGCTGTTCGACAACGGCCGCCGCGGTCGTCCGGTCACCGGCCCGGGCAACCGGCCGCTGAAGTCGCTGTCCGACATGCTCAAGGGCAAGCAGGGCCGGTTCCGGCAGAACCTGCTGGGCAAGCGCGTCGACTACTCCGGCCGTTCGGTCATCGTGGTCGGCCCGCAGCTCAAGCTGCACCAGTGCGGCCTGCCCAAGCAGATGGCTCTGGAGCTGTTCAAGCCGTTCGTGATGAAGCGGCTGGTCGACCTCAACCACGCGCAGAACATCAAGTCCGCCAAGCGCATGGTCGAGCGGCAGCGGCCGGTGGTGTGGGACGTGCTGGAAGAGGTCATCGGCGAGCACCCGGTACTGCTGAACCGGGCGCCGACCCTGCACCGGCTGGGCATCCAGGCCTTCGAGCCGCAACTGGTCGAGGGCAAGGCGATCCAGATCCACCCGCTGGTGTGCACCGCGTTCAACGCCGACTTCGACGGCGACCAGATGGCGGTGCACGTACCGCTGTCGTCCGAGGCGCAGGCCGAGGCGCGGATCCTCATGCTGTCCAGCAACAACATCCTCAAGCCGGCCGACGGCAAGCCGGTCACCATG
>VAWN01000168.1 GCA_005885555.1 Actinomycetota bacterium | reverse complement strand
CCGGCCAGCAGCTGGGGCACGCCGGCGCTGCTGAGGCGCTGGCGACGCAGCCGCGCCACGGTGGGCACCTCGAACGGTTCCCCGTCGGTCTGCGACAGGTCGAAGGTGGGGGTCAGCCGGAATCCCACGACCTGTACTGCGGGGCGACCGTCCGGGTCGCGGCGCACTTTGCGGCCGGCTGCCTCCCATTCGGCGGCCTGTTCCTCGGTGGGGCGGCGCTTGATCGGTGCCCACACCTTGAACGACGTTTCGCCGTGGCGGACCTGCCGGTTGTGTTTGAGCCACCCGGTGCTGCGGTCCTTCTTGCCGTAGGGCAGGAAGAACTGCGGGGTGATGCCGCGCTCGTCGGCCTGCATCATCAGCAGCAGCTGGTTGCCCAGGCTGTATCGGGCGCCGAAGAGCGCGACCTGGTCGATGAACGTCACCCACTGCCGTGGGTCGGACGCGATCGTGGCCAATCGTTCGTCGAAGTCGGCCTTGATCTTGTCCAGGAGTGCGTTGCGTTCCTCTGCGGCCTGCGCAGCCTTACTCTGCTCGGCCTTGCTCGGTCCGGTCTTGCGCTGGCTGGTCTTGCGCTGTTTGGTCCTGGGTTGGGCGGCCACGGTGGGCCCCTCCTGTCCTCGCCGTTGTGGCGGCGGGCAGGCTGGGGCCGCGCGGCCCCAGCCTGCCCGTAGGCGTGTGGGTTGGGACCGCGAGGACATCGCGGTACTACAGCGGTGGTTCGGTTTGTGTCGGCGTCTGGCGCCGGCTTGTCGCTACCGGCTCTGCCGGCTGGTGGTGCGTGTGCTCGTCACCCCGGTCGCCGGCGGGTGGACCGTTACGATGCGGGTGCGGTGGCCGGCGGGTCACCGGCTGGTCGGATCACCAGCCTCGTTTCTGGCGCCGCAGTTCGCCGCGCAGCTCGTCGAGCGCGCACCGGACGGCATCAGGCGCCGTGGTGAAGCGCACGACGTGGCCGGCGCTCTGGACGTGGTAGGCGACGTGGGTGGCGAAGACACCGACGGTGTAGGTGTCGCTGTCGTCGACGCCGATATGGGCGTAGGCGCCCGGAGTACCGAACCGGAAGGTGGACACCTCCACCCCGGGCGGGCTGACGGTGACGTCCCGGAAGGTGTAGTCGAGTACAGCGTCGTAGCGCTCCCGGCGGACGCTGGTGTAGCCGTCGGGTACCGGGACGGCCAGCAGCGCGTCGAGCATGTCCATGCGTTGGTTCTCCTATCGACGGGGCCGGCGCGGGTGCGGCACCGGGCGCGGCGTTGAGGTGGTGTTGGTGTTGACCGGCCGCCTGTTGCGCCGGTGTGCCGGTGGTCAGTGCGCGTCGCGCCGCCGCAGCGGTTCACCGGGCGGACTGTCGGTCGGCCAGGTGCTGGTACACCGTCGCCGCGGACAGCGGCTGTCCGGACCGGTGGGATGGCTCGGCGATGGGCCGCCAGGTGTATGGGTCACAGGCCAGCCACCGGGTTTCCGAACCGGTCTGGATCTCGATGACGTCGCCGATGGACAGCGACCGGTGACCGAGTAGCCGGTAGACGCAGGCGGCGAGGAAGGTGGTTTCGCCGTCTGGGGTGTGCCGGTCGGTTTCCAGTAGGTCGAGGTCGGCGTTGAAGGTGCGGTAGGCCCAGTCGGCGACCGCGAGGGGATCGTCGCTGGTGGGGGTGTCGAGCCAGTGGCTGGTGACGGCGGTGAGCAGTTGGCCGTCCTGGTAGGGCATGAACCGGGCTTCGTCGTTGTGGTAGATGGTCACCTTCACCGGGTCCGGTTGTGGTGGCGCAGGCTCTTTCCTTGGTGGTGTGTCGATGGTGGACATTCGTGGTCGTGCCTTCCTTTCGGACTTCGG
>VAWN01000104.1:40975-45165 GCA_005885555.1 Actinomycetota bacterium | reverse complement strand
CAGGGCACCGACAAGGGAAAGACGTGCAGCAACTCCGATGTCGCGCGGGCGTTGGGTAAGCCGCTGTGGGCCAGCGAGACCGGTTCGCAGGACTTCAACACCGGCGCGTTCGCCAGTGCCCGCAGCTTCAACCGCGGGTACCTCGACGCGCGGATGACCGGGTTCCTCAACTGGCCGCTGGTCGCCGCGATCACGCCCAACCTGAAGTGGAGCACGACCGGCCTGATCCTGGCCGACCAGCCATGGGCCGGCGCGTACCGGGTCGGCACGCTCACCTGGGCGGTCGCGCACACGACGCAGTTCACCGCGCCCGGGTGGACGTACCTCGACCCCGCGTCCGGGTACCTCGGCGGCGACCGCGCGAACGGCAGCTACGTCACGCTGAAGGCGCCCAACGGCCGCGACTACAGCTCGATCCTGGAGACCATCGACGCGACCGCGGCGCAGACCCTGTCGGTGACCGTCCAAGGTGGACTGTCCACCCGTACCGTGCACGTGTGGGCGACGAACCTCGCCTCCACCAACCCGGCCGACCAGTTCGTGCACACCACCGACGTCAAGCCGGTCGGCGGGCGGTACACGGTCACGCTGCAACCGGGCTTCCTGTACTCGCTCACCACGAAGACCGGGCAGGGCAAGGGTTCCGCGCAGGGGCCGGCGGGCCGGCCGCTCGCGTTGCCGTACACCGACAGCTTCGACGGGTACCCCGCCGGGCGGGAGGCGACCTACCTCGCGGACATGGACGGCGCCTTCGAGACCGTCGCCTGCGGCGGTCACCGTACCGGCACCTGCATCCGGCAGATGGCCGCGCAGGAACCGGTCGAGTGGCGGGCCGGTGCGCGCGACCCGAGCGCGCTGCTCGGTGACACCGGCTGGACCGACTACACCGTGCGCATCGACGCGATGCTCGACCGGCCCGGCTACGTCGAGCTCTTCGGCCGGGCCGGCGCGCAGGGCAGCACCCCGGCACAGCTGGACGCGTTCCTGCTGCGCGTGACCGACCGGGGGGAGTGGTCGATCCTCAAGGCCAAGGCGCTGACCGTCCCGCTCGCCGCCGGTACCGTGGCGCCGTTGGGTACCAACCGGTGGCACACGCTCGCGCTGACCTTCAAGGGCGCGGTCATCACGGCGAGCATCGACGGCGTGCAGGTCGCCACGGTGACCAACAAGAGCTACCCCGCCGGCCAGATCGGCATCGCCACCAGCCAGACCATCAACGCCCAGTTCGACAACCTCGCCATCACCCCGGCCTAGGCAGGGACACGCCGGGGACGCTTCGGGGACCGCGGGCCGCACGATCGCGCGTATGCGCGGTCTTCTCGGACTCGCGGTCGCCCTGGTGGTGGCGTGCGGCTGCTGTTGTGGCCTCGGAAACCTGGCGGTCGGCACCGACGAGATCCTCGGCGACTGCTGCACCCAGATCGAGCAGGCCGACGGGTTCCGGTGGCAACTGACCACCATCACCGCCGTGGCGGTCGCCCTCGTCGGCGGGATCGCCGTTGCGGTGTACTGGCTGCTGCAGCGCGAACGGCGGGCGTACGACCTGCTCGCGGTACCGATGGTGATCCTGTTCGGGTTCTTCCTCCTGGACCCGCTCGTGCGGGCGGCCAACGTCAAGCTGGACCACAGCGCGGCGCAGCACCACCGGGTCGTCGTCCTCGACAGGTACCGCGTCGAGGCGAGGCCGGACTGCAAGATGAGGTGCAAGACCCAGTACATCCTGATCGTGCCGAGCTGGCACTCCGGGTACGGGTCGCGGATGAAGCTGTCGGTGTCCAAGGTGATGTACGGCGGCACGCGCGTCGGCGGCCAGGTCGATGTGACCAGCCACCCCGGCCTGCTCGGCGCCGAGTGGATCGCGCTGACCCGGTGAGAGAAAATCCTGGGGAGCCCGACATCGACGTGTGGGTGGCGGAGAACGACGCGCGTGGCCGGCGGCTGGAGGGCAACGTGCTGGGGCCGAGGTCCGCGGCCACCACGGTCCGGGTACGCGACGGCGAACTGCTCATCTGCGACGGCCCGTTCGCCGAGACCAAAGAGGTGATCGTAGGCTACGACCTGATCGAGGTCGCCGACCTCGACGAGGCGATCGAGGGTGCCCACCGCTGCGGGCGCCGTGACAGGCACACGACGTCCAGCGTTCCCAGCGCCCACCGGCGCCGCCGCACGAACTGCAGGCCTTGCTACTCAAGGAGAATCTCCCCTCATCGGTCAGCTTTGCTCAACCCTCGGGTGCGGTACTCGGGGGAGCTTTCGTCGTAGAGGTCGGCTCGCTCTGCTCGTGCGGCGAGTGCCAGACGACACTGGACCGGCAGCGGTACTTACCGTCAGGACCGCGCCAGCACTGGGAGAAGGAATCCCAGGTGACCGCCACGCCGCACCATGTACAGGTTCCGGTCGGGCCGCTCATATCGCGCGCCTTCTCTGTAAGCGACTCGCACGGTTCTCCGCCACGCGGGTCATCAGAGGTCTGTCCACAGTGGAGGGTTGCGGTTGGCGCATCGGTACTCTCGCGTAGCCAACGGCGGGCAGCGGTCGGCAGGTGGGACAGACCAGAGTCTCGCCGTGGAACCGGCACCAGCGCGCGACGTGACCGCGCAATGCCCAGCCGACCGCGACTCCCACGAGCAGAGCGACAGCGACAGCGATCAACGCGGCGACGATGGCGGAACCCCTCACCTTAGGTGCTGAGGGGGCGCGAGCGGTCCGGTCGTGTCGGCAGCGGATCGCCCGTGCCCCGTAACCAAGAGCGTGCCAACGTGTCGGCAGCGCCGCAACGTTTCGTTTTGAACCATGGCGGTCAGCACATCACACAGAGAGGATTGGCCTACTGGACATGCCTTCAAAGTGAAACAATCGGGAGGTGGCCATGCCCATCCAAGGGAGCACCGTCATCCGGCGCCAGCTTGGCCGTCGGCTGCGCAAACTGCGCGACGCTGCCGGAAAAACCGAGCGGGATGTCGAGGAGGCCGGCCTAGCCTCCCGGACAAAGCTCTGGCGGATCGAAGCTGGCAAGGTAGGCGTGAGGATCGCCGACGTCCGGACCCTGTGTTGGTTGTACGGCGCCGATCAGGCGACCACGGATGCCCTTGCGGCTCTGGCCACCGGTACCGCAACACAAGGGTGGTGGGAGGACTACGGCGACGTACTTCCGGACTGGTTCGGGTTGTATATCGGGCTCGAAGCGGCGGCATCTGAAATACGAATCTATGAACCAGAGCTAGTCCACGGACTACTCCAGACACCCGGCTATGTCCGTGCGGTGTATCAGGCCGGCAGTCAACCGCGCGACGAAGTGGCCATTCAGCGTCAGATCAAATTGCGCCATGAAAGACAGCAGATAATCACCAATCGCAAGCCTCCGCTTAAGGTGACTGCAATCCTCGGCGCCGGAGTCCTCGCTCGTCGCGTCGGTGGCGAAGACGTAATGGCCGAACAGGTCGATCGACTGCGCGACCTGAATCGGCTTAGGCAGGTAAACATCCGAGTGATGCCATGGGATGCTGGCGCGCACGCAGCCATGCACATCGGGGCATTCGCGATCCTTGACTTTGCCGACCCTGCCGACCCACCGGTCGTTTACCTCGAAAGCCATACCGGGGCACGGTACCTAGAAAAGTCGGAAGAACTGGCCGAGTACCGAAAAGTCTACGATCTGATCCTTAAGAGAACGGTGCCCATCGAGGAGTATGAGCCATGATCACCCGTTGGAAGAAAAGCAGCAAGTCTGGCAGCAACGGTGGTTCCTGCGTGGAAATTCGGGAAAACAACGGAACAATTCAAGTCCGGGACAGCAAGGATCCCAGCGGACCGATACTCACATTCAACGCGAAGGAATGGGCGGCGTTCATCGGTGGCGCGAAGGATGGCGAATTCGACCTGTAAGCGAAGCTGTGAAAGCCCCGCCCGTCCGCTGCCCGCGGTCTCGTCTTTCCAAGCGAGGGGCGGGGCCTTCCGCTTAAAGAACCCGTCGAGGCACCCTCACTGAACCTCGACGGGTCGCCTTGTGTTTCACCCGCTGATCGTGCCGTACTGTGCGGTTTGGAGCGCAGAAACGGCGGACTGTAGGGCCTGGATGACATCCGTCTGACCGACAATGTCGCCGGAATCCGCGCTGTCCACCAATTCGGCGAGGTCGGCGAGCAGATCGGCAACGTCGATTGGTGCGGGTCGGTACTTTCCGGTGCGGT
>VAWN01000104.1:39406-40956 GCA_005885555.1 Actinomycetota bacterium | reverse complement strand
GGTCGCGGCGCGGAGTTCGGTACGCAGGCGATCCCGGTAGTGGCGTAGGGCATCCTGCCGACCGCGCTCGACGGGTACCCGCTGGCCATCGCCGCCGAGGCCGACCTGACCGCCGGGCTCGGCGACCGCGAGCGGGCCGCCGCGCTGTTCCGCGAGGCGGCCGCCCGCGTCGAGTTCGAACCGGAGCGCCGGGCCCTGCTCACCCGCGCCGACGAACTCCTCGGATAGCCGGTTACTTCGGCAGGCCGCCGCCGCCGTCCCCGCCGTCTCCGCCGCCGCCCCCTCCGCCGCCACCGCTGCACGTGGAGACCGTGAGCTGCACCGAGGAGCCGAACGGCACCGACACCCCGCCCAGCGGGTTCTGGATCTCGACGTCGCCCGGGGAAGCGCAGTCGTCGTTGTTCGAGACCGTGCTGCTCAGGCCGGCCGCCGCGATGGCGTTCTGCGCGGTGGCCTGGTCGGCGCCCTGCACACCGGGTACCCGCGCGTTGAAGCTCCAGACGAAGGAGAACCCGCTGGTGCGGCCATGGCTGTCGGAAGCCTGGGCGGTGACGGTGGACGACGAACCGCTGCTGGGCATGCCGGAGATGTGCCCGGCGGGGCTGGCGGACAGGCCCGGCGGCAGCCCGGTCACCGTCCACGTGTAGCCCGGCGTGCCACCGGAGGCGAACAGGTCGAGGCTGACGGGCTCGCCGTAGACGGTGGTGACGGCGCCGGGCGACACCGTGCGTACCTGCGGGTCGGGGTTGTGCAGTACCGTCCCGTTGGCCGTGACGTCGCACCGGTGGTCCCCGTCGACATCGCCCAGCGTGACGCCGGTGACGCGGGTCGTCGACCGGTTCAGGAACACCCAGCGGCCGGCCAGCAGGCTCGACGCGTACCACCAGCCGATGCCGGTGGCGATGAAGTCGTCGGGCACGGTGTCACCGTCGAAGTCGCAGCGCTTGCGGTCGCTGAAGGTGTTCAGGCCCAGGGTGTTGCCCAGGTCGTGCAGGCCCACCTCGTTCTGCGTCATCGCGCCCGTGGTGATGTACCCGCCATCGTGGACGGTGTGCGCGAAGACGTTGTCCTTCACGTCCATCCCGATCTTCGCGTCCGGCGGTGAGCTCGACGCGAGGACAGGCGTTCCCCGCAGGTGGATTCCGTTGCCCGCGGTGTAGAGGATGGTGTTGTCCTCGATGTCCATGTACTCGCCGGCCTGGTGACAGTTGTGGTCGCTGTTGAAGTGGCCGCATGAACCGACGCCGTGCATGTCGATGGCGTGGGTGTGGTAGATGTTGCCGGCGTCCAGTACCTGCTTGACGATGTCGTACCCCACCGCGAACGGGTTCAACAGCAGGTCCGGCAGGTCCTCGTGATCGACGCATTTGAAGTGCACGCCGCCGTCCTGCAGGATCAGGTTGTCCCGGGCCACGTACCCGGTACCGTAGCTGCCGTCGCCCGCGATCGAGTGCCGGTTCCAGTTGAAGACGTTGCGTTCGATCTTCACGTACGCGCCGTCGGTGGCCACGACGCCGTAGCCCCCCGCATGGCTCCCGCCGTCCAGGCAG
>VAWN01000104.1:0-39371 GCA_005885555.1 Actinomycetota bacterium | reverse complement strand
GTTGAGCCGGCCCAGGTAGGTGGGGTCGTCCGCGTTGTTGCCGTCATGCACGTTCACGCCCGCTCCCCGCCAGTGGTAGATCTCGTTGTGGTCGATCTCCACGTGCTGGCTCGCGTAGACGCCGATCCCGTCCGAGTCCCGTGGGCCCACGCCGGAGAACGGGTCGTCGCTCTCGCCACCTTCCAGCCGGATACCACTGACGCGGACGTCGTCGCTGTTGTCACCGACCTTCAGCAGCTGGCGCGGGACGGTACGGGTGAAGATCCTCGGCCCGGCGGCGTTGACGCTACGGTCGCCCAGGATCTGCACGCCGGCCGCGACCGGGATGCTCTCCAGGCTGCTGAGGTCGAGGTTGACGTTGCCGGCGATGCGTACCGTCGCGTGGCTGGCCATCACACCGGAGACGAAGTCCACCCGGGACCGCACGCTGTCGTCGGAGATGGTGACGGTGCTGCCGGGCGGCTTGGCGGCCGGCATCGTCACGGTCACCGAGTTCCCGACATGCCACGACAGGTCACTGTTGTTCGGAAGGGTCAATGACATGTCCCAGTCGTTGACGCCGAACGAGAGCATGGCTGGCGTGACGATGATCGACCCCTGAGCGCCGACGAACTGGTCGAAGCTTTCGCGCGTATTGCCGCTGAGTTCGAAGACGGTACCGCAGCCGTCCGGTACCTGGATGTCCCACGTCAGCGTCGTACTGTCGCCGAAGGCCACCTGGGTGGAGCTGAACCCGAACGCCCGCACCGTCGGGTCGCAGTCGCCGACGTCGGCGCGCGCCGGCACCGGCCGGACCAGCACACCGGCCGACAGCATGAGCAGGGCCGTACCCGTGGTCAGCCAGACTCTGGCTCGCGATGATCCGAACATCCGATCCCCCTTACCTGGATTCCGCGCCCGTCACCGGTACGGCGTTCCATCCCGTTCCATCCTGGGTATGGATCTGCGTGGTCATCTGGACCTGCTGTTGCTGGCGACCTTGCAGCGGACCGGCCCGGCACACGGGTACGCGCTGATCGCGGCGCTGCTGGAGCTGGCGCTGGTGCTGGCCATTCCGCCGCGCGGCGGTCGGCACCGTGGCAGCATGGGAACCGCGGGGAGCGCGTCCGCGTTGCCTGCGGCGGGACGTCGCTCCCGTCAGCCAATCGTCCCGGACGGCCAACGGGGTGGCGCCGCGCGGACGGTGGGGTGCATCCTGCCGGCCGCAGAGCGTCAGGAAGAACATGAGCCACACGCACAACCCGGTGCCGGAAGACCCCACGCCCCGTCGCCCGTGGCAGCGCTGGCAGTACCGCACCGTGGCAGCCGTCGGGCTGGTCACCGTGCTGGGCACCAGCCTGCTCGCCGCCGAGCACGCCGGGCAGCGGCGCGCCGACACCGGCGCGGACATGCGGTTGAACATGCCGTCGGCCGGTTCCGCGTCGGCCGGTTCCGCGCCGGCCGGTTCCGCGTCGGCCGGTTCCGCGCCGGCCGGCACCGGGTCGCCCAGCCAGAGCGCATCGGCGAGCCGGTCCGCCCCCGCCGCGGCGAACGCCGCGGCCGCGCCGGGCCGCCGACCGTCCGCGCACGCGGCGGCGCAGGCCGACACGGTACCGGTGACGATCACCAACACCGGCTCGCTGCCCGCCGACCACCACACGATGCGGGTGGTCTCCGCGCACGGGGACCTGACCGGGCAGCGGGAGCTGGCGTGGGCCGCCGACTCCGGACACGCCGTGGGTACCGCCCGGTGCACCCAGAACTTCCGTTTCAACCCGCAGGCGCCCGCCGGGGTACGCCCGACGATGCTGATGTGCTGGCGGACCAGCGCGACGAAGAGCGTCTACGTGATCCTGGTCGACCTGGACCACAAGCCGTCCGAGTCGACCGCGGTGTCCGCGATCAATCAGGCCTGGGCGAAGCTCTGAGCACATACGGCGGCCCGGGGCGGGTACCCCGGGCCGCCGCTCATCCGGTGGTGCCGATCAGTAGTCGGCCACCGTGTAGGTGGAGCCGCTGGAGATGATCGACTTCTGGAAGGCCGGGTCGTTGGTCTCCTCGTCCCCGGCGCCGTTGCTGACGATGGTCACCGTGTAGGTGCCGACCGGTACCGGCACCGAGTCGGTGATCGTCACCGTACCGGGCGCGCCGGTCGCCGCCCCGGTCGCGGGCAGCGAGAGCACGGCCGCGGTACCGGTCTGGCTGACGATGGTGGTGTTGGCCGCGATGCCGGTGCCGGTGACGACCTTGCCGACGTCGGCGGCGGTCAGCGCCGGGCTGACGGCGGTCAGCGCGGTGGAGGCGGAGGTGGCCGTCGCGGTGAAAGTAGCCGCGCCGACGGTGATCGCCGTCGTGGTACCGGTGGCGCTGGCGTTGGCCGACAGCGTCGCCGTCGCCCCGCCGTTGCTGATCGCGGTGATCGTGGTACCGGCGGCGATGTTGGTACCCGACACCCGCTGGCCGACGTCGGCCGCGGTCAGCACCGGACTGATGTTGGACACCGTGGTGCTCGTTGCCACCGTGTCACCGGTGACCGCGTGCGAGGTCGTCAGGACGGCGCCGCTGTGCGTCAGATCCAGGCTGTCCACGAGGTTCATCGAGCAGACCACTTCGGTGTCGCTGACGACGAGCACGTTGGCACACTCGGCGACCTCGCCGACCGTCTTCGCCGCCCCGCTCATGGTGGAGTCGTACGCGCCGCGCACGAGGTACACATGCGCGTTCGTGTCGTCCGGCAGGCCGGTGTTGGCGAAGGTCAGCGACGAGAAGCCCAGCCCCTGCACATCGATCGGGGTAACGCCGAGCCGGGTGTTCGGCCCGGAGTTGGGCGATACGGTGATGCCGTTGGAGTAGGTGAAGGCGTTCGCCTTGGTCACCGTGCCACCGGCCGTGGTCACGGAGAGCGGAAGCGCGGTGAGGCTGACGGCGTGCGGCGGCGTGACCGCGGTGAAGGACGTGGCGCTGACCGCGTTGATGTTCGTCAGCGGTGTGCCGCCGATGCTGGCGGTGATCGCCGTCGAGGTGGTCGGGAAGTTCGTCCCGGTCACGGTGATGGTGGTGCCGCCCTGCGCCGAGCCGGCCGACGGGGTCACCGCGGTGATCGTCGCCTGGGCGCCGATCGCGTACTGCCCGCCGGCCGCCGTCGTCTGCGCGAGCAGTGTGGCGGTGGACGCGGTACCGGTGTAGGCGCAGATGTTGTACTTCGGCGGCGCGGATGTCGAGGCGCCGGTGAAGAAGCCGGTCGGGATCGTCATGCTGATCCGGTTCGCCGAGATGATCGTCAGGTTCGCCGCGGGGAGCGCGATCACGCCGCCCGCGGCCGAGGTCGGCGCCGACGTCGCCGCGTAGGTGGCGGCACAGGCGGTGGTGGCGGTGGCCGCGGCCTGGAACTCGATCGACGCGCCGCCGGAGAAGGTCGGCGCCGGCACGATCGGTGCGGTCGCGGTGTACAGGGGCGTGGTGGCGGTGATCGTGTTGCCGCCGCCGCTCGGGCCCTGGTTGGCGCTCAGGGTCAGGGTGGGTGGGGTGGTGACGGCGAAGCTGGGGAGGGCGGTGCCGGCCACAGTCGCTGCGGCCACCGCCAGCACTATCCCGATCCGGCCTGCGTGTCGTCGGATAGTGGTTCTCGGGACGGGCATTTCGTCTTTCTCCTTACTGGACACTCAAGGTGTCGTTGGCCGCCGCCGGCGCCCGGCCACGCCCAACTCGTGGCTCAACGTATCAGGACAAATGCTGTGAGTTATGATAAATGCCACTCGTCGCTTTTGCCGGATAGGTCGGCCGGGCGGTACCCGCTGGCCGGCACCGCCCGCTCCGTCCCGTGAGCCGTGTCAACAATCCGGCAACAGGTGCCCGCTAGCCTGCCGACAGGACGGGGGCCTGCTGCGCCAACGGGGGACTGTTGTGGGTATCGCGAAGCCGGTACCCACACAGTGCCGCGCCCGTCACGGTACCCACGCCTCGGCGATCCGGGCGGCCTCGCGCGCCGCCTGGTCGCGGCCGGCCCGCGCGGCCGGCGCCCGGCTGGCCGGGTCGAGCAGGTTGCGCCCGAACGCCCGCTTCGCCGCACGGTCCGGGGTGACCACGACGACCCGCCCGGCCAGCGCGGCGGCCTGCCGGGCGACGCTCGGCGCCGAGCCGGCACCGCCGGGCAGTGGCGCGATCACCACCACCGGGTCGCAGCCCGCGGCCAGGTCGACGTTGGCCGCCGACCGTACCCCGCCGTCGATGTAGCGCCGCCCGTTGATCGTCACCGGCGGCCAGACCCCCGGTACCGCGCAGCTGGCCCCGACCGCGTCGATCAGGCCGACCCCGCTGTCCCGGTCGAACACCACGAACCGGCCCGACTCGGCATCGACCGCGGTAATCAGCAGGCCGCGCGCCGGCCAGTCCCGTACCGGTATCCGGCTCTCCAGCACCGCGCGCCGCTCCGCCTCGGAGACCGTCGGTGCGGCCAGCGCCATCGCGCCGATCTGCGCGCGCGCCTTGCGCGGATCCCGGTGGCTCATCGCGGCCCAGCCCCAGCGCAGCATCGTCGACCAGGGCAGCCGGGCGGCGATCTCCGACTGCGGCGGGACGAGCTGGCGCTGGTATGCCTCCTCGATGTCCACGCCCGCGGCGAGCTGGGCGCCAACGACCGAGCCGGCCGAGGTACCCACGACCGTGTCGGCGGCGGCCAGGTCCACGCCGGCTTCGGCGAGCCCGGCCAGCATGCCGACCTCCCAGGCGATCCCGGCCACCCCGCCGCCGCCCAGTACCAGTGCGCGATCAGTCATGCCGGGTACGGTAGCGCCGGGCCGGTGCCGGTGGCGCGCTCGACCAGCGGGCGCAGGTCGCGCCGTTCGACCGCGGCGCTCATCAGCTCCGGGAACAGGTCCGGGGTGCAGGCGAACGCCGGTACCCCCAGTGTCGCCAGCGCCGTCGCGTTGTCCCGGTCGTAGTCCGGCGCCCCCTCGTCGGACAGCGCCAGCAGGGCGATCACCTGTACCCCGGCCGCGGTCAGCGTGGCCACCCGGCGCAGCATCTCCTCCCGGACACCGCCCTCGTACAGGTCGCTGATCAGCACCAGGATCGTGTCCCGGGGCCGGGTGACCAGGCCCTGCGCGTAGGCCAGCGCGCGGTTGATGTCGGTACCCCCGCCGAGCTGCGCGCCGAACAGCACGTCGACCGGGTCGGCGAGCCGGTCGGACAGGTCGATCACCGCGGTGTCGAAGGCGACCAGTGAGGTGCGCAGCGTGGACAGCGAGGCGAGGGCGGCGGCGAACACGCTCGCGTACACCACCGACGGCGCCATCGAACCGGACTGGTCGACCAGCAGCACGATCTCCCGCTGCACCGCGCGGTTGCGCCGGCCGTACCCGATGAGCCGTTCCGGTATGACGGTGCCCAGCTCCGGCCGGTAGTGCCGCAGGTTGGCCCGGATGGTGCGGTCCCAGTCGATGTTGCCGTGCCGCGGCCGGCTCAGCCGGGCGGCCCGGTTGACCGCACCGGTCAGCGCCGCCCGGGTCTGCTGCGCCACCCGGTGCTGCAGGTCGGCGACCACCTTGGCGACCACCATCCGCGCTGCCCGCTTGCTGCGTTCCGGCATCACCTTCGTCAGGCTGAGCAGCGTGCCGACCAGGTGGATGTCGGGTTCGACGGCGTCGAGCATCTCCGGTTCGAGCAGCATCCGGGACAGGTTCAGCCGCTCGATCGCGTCGGCCTGCATGACCTGTACCACCGTCGACGGGAAGTACTTCCGGATGTCGCCCAGCCACCGGGCGACCCGCGGCGCGGAGGCGTTGAGTCCGCCGCCCCGGCCGGTGCCGGCGCCGTCGGAGCCGGCCCGGTCGGAGTCGTACAGGGCGGCCAGCGCCGCGTCGATCGCGGTGTCGCCGCCGCCGAGCCGGTGCCCGGTGCCCTCGCCGTCCGGCGCGCCACCGAGCACCAGCCGCCACCGGCGCGCCCGCTCCTCGGGTTCGACCGTCATGCGCGCCTCCCCAGCAGTGCCCGGACCGTCGGCTGGACCAGATCGGCGCGCTCCTCGTCGATGTCGGGCGGCGCGGCAACGGCCCCGCCGTCGTCGCGCCCGCCGAGCCGGACCGCGCGCTCGCCGATCTGGCGGCGCTGCGGGGCCGGGTACTCGCTGAAGGTGCGCCGCAGCAACGGCAGCGCCTCGACGAACGCGTCCGGCGGGATCCCGGTCAGCCACCCGTCCACCAGCCGCAGCAACCGCTCGTCGTGTACCAGCAGCAGCCCGTCGCCGGTCAGGAAGCCCTCGATCCAGGCGGCCGCGCGGGCGACGGGTACCCCGGTGGTGAGGATCAGCGACATCCGGTCGCGGGCCCGGTCGACGTCGAGCAGCCCCACGTCCAGCATCAGCCGGTTGAGCCGGCCGGCCAGCAGCCCGTGCACATCGTCCCTGGTGGACAGTCCGGCCAGCGTGTCGTGCCAGCGCGCGGTCAGGTCGGGCTGGTCGAGCAGGGCCACCGCGGCGTGCACCGCGTCGATCCGGTCGCGCATCCCGGCCGCCGCGGCGTCGTCCAGGCCACCGACCGCGGCCGGCAGGCCGGCCCAGATCCGGGTGATCAGCCCGTCGGTCACGTGCCGCAGCGCGGGCAGGTCGGTGCGCCGCACGTCGCCGTACCGCAGCGTGCGCGCCAGCGCCGGCAGCGCGTCCATCAGGTGCGCGACGTCGTGGTCGAGCGCCATCCGCTCGTCCAGCGCCCGCAGCACGGTCGGCAGGCTCTCCGGCAGCTCGGCCAGCAGGCAGCGCTCCACCAGCGCGGTGACCTCGGCCAGCGACGCCGCGGTCGCGGCCTGCTCGCCGACCCGCGCGGTGGCCGCGTCGCGCACCGTCGTCCCGTAGGCGCTGGCCGCCACCAGGTCGACCGCGAACTCCGGCTGCCAGGCCAGCCGCCACGACTCCCAGAACGTGCCGCGGCCGCGCCGGTGCGCCAGCGCCACGCCCCAGTTCACGCCCAGCACGCCGAGGCGGTGCAGCAGCCGGCTGCGCTCCAGGTCGATCTCCCGGCGCAGGTCCAGGTCCAGCTCCCGGGGCAGCGGCTGGGGCGGCAGGCGCAGGCGCCGCTGGGCCGCGGCCACGTCACGGGCGATCGGTACCCCGGGCGTGCGCTGCGGTACCCGGCCCAGCCGCTCGCCGACCACCAGCCGCCGCTCGATCAGCTCCAGCCGCAGCGGGTCGCCCTCGCACAGCACGGCCAGCGCCGCGTCGGTGACCTCGACCAGGCCGGGTACCGGCCGCCCGCGCATCGTCGCGAGCGCGTCGGCCAGCCGGGTCGCCTCGATGACGTGCGCGCTGGACACCGGTACCCCGTCGCGGCGCAGTACCGCCGCCGCCCGCACCAGCCACCGGGCCACCGCGTCGCGCGGGGTGACGAACAGGTGGTGGTACCAGCCGGGGGAGCGCACCCCGGCGCCGTACCCCTGCCCGGCCGCCAGGCGCGCGTGCGTCCACGGCACCCAGGTCGTGGCGACCTTCACCTTCGGCAGCCCGCGCAGTGTCGCCGCGTCGGCGGCCGCGGTCGGCAGCGGAGCGGTCAGCGCCGGCACGTGCCAGGCGCCGCACACCACCGCCACCCGGTCGAACTCGCGCAGCGCCGCCCGCAGCCCGACCCGCATCGCCGCCTCGCGGCGCTGCTCCTCGACGGCTTCCGCCCCGGACGGTGCCGGGGTGTGCGCCCGGACCTCGGCCATCGCCTCGCCGATCGCGGCGAACGGTCCGAGCGCGGCGGCCAGGTCGTCGCCGGACCCCTCGAAGCGGTGCTCGACGACGTCCTCCCACCACCGCTCCGGGTCGTCGTAGCCGGCCGCGGTGGCCAGCGCGCCGACCGGGTCGCTGCGCACCCCGGACTCCTGGCGCGGGGCGTCCTCCGCGGCCAGCTGCACGGCCGCGGGCAGATCCACGAACCGCACCGGTACCGCATGAGCCGCCGCCCACCGCAGCGCCTGCCATTCCGGGGAGAACTCGGCGAACGGCCAGAACGCCGCCTGTCGCCGCGGGTCCCCGGCGGCCGGGTAGGCGAGCAGCGCCACCGGTGCGCGCATGTCCTCATCGCCGGCCAGCGGCACCAACGGATCCGCCTCGGGCGGTCCCTCGACGAGCACCACCTCCGGCTGGTACGCCGACAGCGCCCGGCGCACCGCACGGGCCGACCCCGGACCGTGGTGCCGCACACCGAGCAGGACCGGGTTCATCACGCCTCGCGGGCGGCCCGGTAGAAGTCGCGCCAGCCGTCGCGTTCCCGTACCACGGTCTCCAGGTACTCCCGCCACACCACCTGGTCGGAGACGGGATCCCGGACGACCGAGCCGACGATGCCGGCGGCCACGTCGACGGCGCGCAGCTTGCCGTCACCGAAGTGCGTCGCGAGGGCCAGCCCGTTGGTCACCACCGAGATCGCCTCCGCGGTGGACAGCGTGCCGCTGGGCGACTTGAGCTTGGTGCGACCGTCTTCGGTCAACCCGTTGCGCAGCTCCCGGAAGATGGTCACCACGCGCCGGATCTCGTCGACCGCCGGGGGCACCTCGGGCAGCTCCAGCGCCCGGCCCAGCTCCGCCACCCGGCGCGCGACGATGTCCACCTCCTCGTCCATCCCGGCCGGTACCGGCAGCACCACCGTGTTGAACCGGCGCCGCAGCGCCGAGGACAGCTCGTTGACCCCGCGGTCGCGGTCGTTCGCGGTGGCGATCAGGTTGAACCCCTTGCGCGCCTGTACCTCGCCGGCCAGCTCCGGGATCGGCAGCGTCCGCTCGGACAGCATGGTGATCAGCGAGTCCTGCACGTCGGATGGCAGCCGGGTCAGCTCCTCCACCCGGGCGATCCGGCCTTCCGACATGGCGCGCAGCACCGGGCTCTCCACCAGCGCCGCCGCCGACGGGCCGTCAGCGAGCAGCCGGGCGTAGTTCCACCCGTACCGGATCGCCTCCTCCGGGGTGCCCGCCGTGCCCTGCACGAGAAGTGTCGAGTCGCCGCTGATGGCCGCCGAAAGGTGCTCGGACACCCAGGTCTTCGCGGTGCCCGGTACCCCGAGCAGCAGCAGCGCCCGGTCGGTCGCCAGCGTCGCGACGGCCACCTCGATGAGCCGGCGCGAACCGATGTACTTCGGCGTGACCGGGGTACCGTCGGCCGCCTGCCCGCCGAGCAGGTACGTCACCACGGCGGCGGGCGACAGCTTCCAGCCGGGCGGGCGGATCCGGTCGTCACCGGCGGCCAGCGCGGCCAGCTCGTGCGCGTACTCGTCCTCGGCGTGGCGGCGCTGCACCATGGGGGCTGCGGTGCGCCTTGCGGAAGCGGACGGTGGCGGCGAACCGTTCAATGAAAGCTACGCCGGGGTCGTTCGGCCGCACCGCGCGTACCCGCTCCGCCAGCGCCGCCACCCGCGGTGCCAGGTCGGCCGGCAGGCGCAGCGCGGCAAGCTCGCACAGCGAGGCGGCCCGCCAGCCGGCGCCCCGGTTGCCGAGGTGCGCCTCCAGCGCGCCGAGCACCGCCTCGGCGACGGCCGGCGGCCACGGTCGCGGGCACAGCGCGAGAACGTGCTCCAGTTCGACGGCCATCGCCCCGACCAGGCCCCGGTCCAGCGCGGCGGCGGCCCGGGCGGCCAGTTCCTGCGCGGGCAGCACGTCGTACAGCGCCTTGAGCAGCAGCCGGTCGTCGGGCTGCCCGTCGGTCACCACGCCGGCGGTGAGCGGATCGACCAGCGCGAGCGCCCAGGCGATGTCGTGCTGGGCCGCCGCCGCCCGCGCCAGCCCCCGGCGCACCGTCACCGCCCACGCCTCGCTCACCGGCCGGGCGAGGAACCGGGCCGGCGCCGGCCACACCGACAGCGGCGCGCGCGCCAGGATCTCCTCCAGCCACCAGGCCCGTTCCCCGGTGCCGGCCGGCGGCCTGGGTGCGATGCCGTCGCGGCGCATCGGCCGGTCGCACGTGGCCGGCGGCTCGATGCCGATCGGGCCGGTGCCGCCGTCCGGGCCGGTGCGGCTGCCGGTCGGGCCGGCCGTGTCGAGGTCGACGCAGGCGAGCGCGCGGGCCGCCATCCGCCGGCCGTACGCGCTGTCCGGCAGCCGGCCCAGCAGGTCCGCCGCCACCACGCGCACCTGCCGGCGCCGGTCGTCCAGCGCCCGTTCCAGCAGCGGCTCGTCATCCAGGCTCAGACCGGTCTTCAGCGCGCTGAGCAGTACCGCCCGGTCGTCCGGCGTCTCCGCGTCCCAGGTCGCCTCAAGCAGCTTGCGGGCCTGGGCCGGGTCGCGCTGGCGCAGCCGGTGCAGGTATCCGCCGCGCCGGCCGATCGAACCCAGCTCCCACACCTCGGGACCGTCCACAGTGGACTGCGCCGGCCGGCCGGCCGCGGCGTACCCCCAGTCGGGTCGCTGCGCCGCGAGCCAGTGCGCCAGCGGCCCGGCCACCTCGGCCAGCACCGGCCGCAGATGGTGGTGCCGCCGGCCCACGTCGAGCAGGGCCGGTACCAGTTCCGGTGGCACCCGCCGGCCCGCTGCCGCGCCGAGCCACTCGGCCAGCAGTTCCAGCCGGCCGGCCATGTCCCGCACCGGTACCGCGTCGCGGGTGGCGCTGTCCGTGGCGAGCAGCGCGTCGACCCGGGCCACCGCGTCCGGCCCGACGAACCCGGCCGGGTCGGCGGGCGCGGGTGCCGGCAGCGGCACCCCGGGTACCAGCGCCGTCCCGGCCCGCCGCCGCAGCGCGTGCCCGGCCACGGTGTCGAGCAGCGCCTCGGCGTCCCCGCCGGTGCGCTGGGTGCCCACGAGCGCCGCCGCGAGCACCTCCGGCCAAGCCGCGCCACGACCCACCGCGCCACCGCCTACCACGTCGGTCATAGGCGGACCAACCTGTCGCCGGTCCAGACGCTCAACGGGCGCAGCCCGGCGGCCGTCCACTCGCCGGCCACCACGACCGGCCGGCCGCCCGCAGCCGCCACCAGTCGCCACGGCGCACCCGCCGCCGGATCCAGCGGTACCCCGTCGCCGCCGGCGGTCAGGCACCACCGGTCACCGGCCTTGACGGGTACCACGTCGGCGAGCACCATCGGCCACCGTTCCAGCCACGGATCCCGGGCCAGCGCCTGCGCGTACTCGCGCATCGCCGCCGGTACCGGCAGCGCACCGGCGACCGACGTGATCGGCGCGGCCGGCGCGTGCCGCCGGGCGATGAGCACCCGCACGTTCTCCGGGTAGAAGCACAGGTCGGCGTCCAGGGCGGTACCCGGGACGAGGTCGGTCACGAACACCTGACCCGGCCCGGCGAACGACAGCACCAGCGCGGCCCGGCCGGTCTGTGCCCCGCGCAGCCACACCCGGCGGACCAGCAGGTCGTTCTCCGGTTCGTCGCGTACCCCCAGCACCTGCCACCGGTCGCGGACCGCCGGCCCGGCCAGCACCTCCTCGGCCGACACCGGCAGCCCCACCCGCAGCCGCAGCGTGGCGGCCAGCTCCGGCGGCAGGCTGTCCAGCCGGGCGAACCCGGCGGCGAGCAGCCGCAGCAGGCCCAGTTCGGCGAGCAGCCGCTCCGGGTCGCCCACGTAGTCGCCGAGGTTGCGGACCAGCCGCGCCGCACCGGGTGCCTGGGCGTCGATCAGCCGGGCGGCCATGGTGTCCCAGTGCGCGTACCCCAGCCGCGCGACCCCGGCGAGCCCGCCGCGCAGCTGGTCGGCCAGCCACCGGTCCAGCTCGGCCAGCCCGGCGGCGACCCGCTCCGCCCGCCGCAGCGTGGCCTTGGTACCCGCGGCCCGGCCGTTGCTCTCGCCCCCGGTGCGGGCCGCCTCCTTCGGCCCGTAGGCCCGCGTCCGTTCGGCGCGCGACGCCTGCCACTCGCGTACCCAGGCCGGCGCCGGTGCGTCGGGTACCGTGCCGGCCGCCCACCGCAGCAGCACCGCCAGCGTGTGCTTGCACGGGAACTTCCGGCTCGGGCAGGTGCACCGGTATGCCGGTTCGGTCAGGTCGACGCAGGTCTGGTACGGCTGGACGTCGCTGCCCTGGCACAGCCCCCACACCGTCGGCGGCAGCGCGTCGTCGGCGCTGAACCCGACCTCGGACCACGCCTTGCCGCCGGCCAGCGCCCGGGCGGCCCGCTGCGCGGAGGCGTCGGGCGCCAGGGACAGCACCTGGTCCGCGCTCCAGCGCGGAACGTCCACGACGGCATCGGGCACGGTAAGCAAGCCTACCGACGGGGTCCGACAGTAATTCGGTCGTGCACCGCTGCCGGATCTCCCTACGCTGCCGCCCGTGGGCGTCCCGGTCCTCTGGCTGTGCGGCCCTTCCGGGGTGGGCAAGTCCACCGTCGGCTGGGCGATCTTCGACCAGCTCAGCCGGACCGGGGTACGCAGCGCCTTCCTCGACCTCGACCAGGTCGGCCTCTGCTACCCGGCACCGGCCGACGACCCGGACAACCACCGGATCAAGATGGCCAACCTCGGCCGGGTGTGGCCGACCTACCGGTCGGCCGGGGTGCGCTGCCTCGTCCTGTCCGGGGGAGTGGTCACCGCCGGGGACGCAGGCGCCTACACCGCAGCGGTACCCGACGCCGCGCTGACCATCTGCCGCCTGCGCGCCGGTGCCGCCGAGCTGCGGGCGCGGTTCTTCCGTCGCGGCTGGCGCCACGACCTCGTCGACGAGTCGGTGGCCGAGGCGGAGGTACTGGACCGCACCGGGTTCGCCGACCTGTGCGTGGACACCGACGGGCTGGCGGTGCCCGAGGTGGCCCGGCTGGTACGGGAAAGGGCCGGCGGATGGCCGCAACGGTGACCCCGCTGCTGTGGGTGTGCGGTCCCCGCGCGGTCGGCAAGTCCTGGGCCGGCTACGAGATCTTCACGCAGCTGCAGCGCGACGGGTACCGCGGCGCCTATGTCGACCTCGATCAGCTCGGGTTCTGCCGGCCGGCCGATCCCGCCGACCCGGACAACCACCGGATCAAGGCGGCCAACCTCGCCGCGCTGTGGCCGACGTTCCGGGCCGCCGGCGCCCGGTACCTGATCCTCACCGGCCGGGTGCCCGACCGGGCCACGGTCGACCGGTACGCCGCCGGGGTACCCGACGCCGCGCTCACGCTGTGCCGGCTGCGGGTCGGGCCGGACGGGCTGACCGAACGGATCCTGTCGCGGGGACGGGGCGGCGGCCCGCCGATCCCGGGCGACGAGCTGGTCGGGCGGCCGGAGGACGAACTACGGCGGCTCGCCGAACGGGAGGCCGCCCACGCGGCCGAGCTGGACCGGGCCGGCCTCGGCGACGTGCGCGTGGACACCGACGGGCTCACCGTCGCGCAGACGGCGCGGGCGGTCCGCGAGCGGACCCGGTGGCCACGGCTCGACCATTGCGGTTGAGCCCGCCGGCCGGTACCCGCAAGACTGGCACCGTGCCACAGGGCGGCGCCCGCCCGGCGTGCGCCGTCGTGCCGGATCGGTGAAGGAAGGGTCGCGACATGACTGACGACACGCTGCGGTCGGTGGACATCGAGCGCACCGGGGCCACGCGGTACCTGGTGCGCAACGCGCGGGGCGGCACGCTCGTCACCGGTACCGGCGACGACGAGGTCTTCTCGCCGGTGGAGCTGTTGCTGGCCGCGATCGGCGCGTGTACCGCGGTCGACGTCGACCTGATCACCAGCCGGCGGGCCGAGCCGGACACCTTCCAGATCCGGGTCACCGGCGACAAGGTGAAGGATCCGGCCGGTGGCAGCCGGATGGTCAACCTGCACGTCGAGTTCACCGTGCGGTTCCCCGACGGCGAGGCCGGTGACTCCGCGCGCAACGCGTTGCCACGCGCGGTACGCATGTCGCATGAGCGGCTGTGCACGGTGTCCCGGACGGTCGAAGCCGGTACCCCGATCGCAACTACTGTCGACTGACGCCGCGGGCGCAGTATTCATACACTTGCATGGTGCGGGTAGTGCGTGAGAGCCGGTCGGTCGGTGGGGTACGCCGGTTGTTCGCCAACATGTCCACGCTGCTCGTCTGCGGCCTGCTCACCGGCATCGTGGTCGCCGCCGCGGTGTTCCCCGCCGTGGTGCTGGCCGGGCTGGTCGCCAAGACCGGCGCCGACGAGTTCGACAAGCTGCCCAGCCAGCTGCTGGTCGTCCAGTCGCCGCAGATCTCCTATCTGTACGCCAGTGACCGCAAGACCCTGATCTCCACCTTCTACGACGAGAACCGCCGCGACGTGGCACTGTCCGACGTCGCACCGGTGATGCGCCAGGCCATCGTGGCCGCCGAGGACATGCGCTTCTACGAGCACCACGGGGTGGACGTCAAGGGCGTGGCCCGGGCCTACGTGGCGAACCGGTCGGCCGGCGAGACCGCGCAGGGCGCGTCCACGCTGACGATGCAGTACGTCCGGCTGTCGCTGGAGTACTCGACCAGCTCGCCGCAGGAGGTCGTCAACGCGACCGCCGACACGGTCGGGCGCAAGCTGCGCGAGATGCGCTACGCGCTGGCGCTGGAGAAACAGCTGACCAAGGACCAGATCCTTGAGCGGTACCTGAACATGGCGCCCTTCGGCCACAGCGCCTTCGGCATCTACGCCGCCGCCGAGGTGTACTTCAACAAGGCGCCCAAGGATCTGACCCTGCCCGAGGCCGCGTTGCTCGCCGGCCTGGTCAAGGCGCCCGGCACCGACGACCCGATGACCGACGAGGGCCGCCCGGCCGCGCTGGACCGGCGCGACAACTACGTGCTGACCAACATGGTCAAGATGGGGTACATCACCGCGGCGCAGCGGCAGGCGGCCATGAAGGCACCGCTGGTGCTGACCGGCCGGCCCGCCCCGAACGGCTGCATCTCCGTGATGGACAACAGCTGGGGCTTCATCTGCGACTACTTCTACCGCTGGTGGCTGCAGCAGTCCGCGTTCGGTGCCGACGGGTACGAGCGCGACGAGCGGCTCAAGAGCGGCGGGTACACCATCTACACGGCGATGGACGTCAACGCCCAGACGGCGGCGAAGAAGTACGTGGAGAGGTACGACCGCACCGGCAGCAACCCGACCGCGCTGATGCTGGCCGGCGTGGAACCCGGCACCGGCCGGATCCAGCTGATGGCCGCCAACCGGGTGTACAGCAACGACGAGAGCCACAACGGTCCGAACACCAACCCGCAGAAGCGCGGCCAGCGGGGCACCTGGCCGAACACCACCAACCCGCTCATCAGCGGCGGCGGCGACGTCACCGGGTACCAGGCCGGCTCCTCGTTCAAGGTGTTCACCCTGGTGGCCGCGCTGGAGCAGAACGTGCCGCTGAACCACACCATCAACGCGACCTCGCCGTACGTGTCGAACTACATCATCGACCCGCACAGCCCGGCCGCCTGCAACGGCGACCACTACTGCCCGGTCAACGCCAACCCGCCGTGGATGAACGGGCCGCGCAACATGTGGACGGGCCTGGGCCGCTCGGTGAACACCTACTGGGTACCGCTGGAGTGGGAGATCGGCGCGGAGAACGCGGTCAGCGCGGCCCGGCAGCTGGGCATCCAGTTCCGCGCGTCCAATGACGCGAGGCTCGCCGCCAACGCGCACCAGTGGGGTGCGTTCACCCTGGGCGTGTCGGCGACCACGCCGCTGGACATGGCCAACGCGTACGCGACGCTCGGCGCCGACGGGCTGTACTGCGAGCCGCTGCCGGTGATCGAGATCCGTGACTTCACCGGGCACTCCGTCGACGCCGCGAACCCGCGCTGCCACCAGGCGGTGCCGGTACCCGTCGCGCGCGGCGCGATCGACGCCATGCGCTGCCCGATCGGCGACCAGTCGGCCTTCGGCTCCTGCGACGGGGCGACCGCGCAGAACGTCCGGGGCATCGTCGGCAAGCCGATCGCCGGCAAGACGGGTACCACCGACGGCAACCAGACCGCCACGCTGGTCACCATGACCCGGCAGCTGTCCATCGCCGGGATCGTCGCCGACGCCGACTGGGCCTTCACCACCCAGCTGCAGCGCAACCTGGGCGGCCGCGACCCGCACGCGGACGTGGTCAACCCGGCCGTGGCCTGGACGCTGCACGACGCGATGGTGGGCAAGCCGGCGATCGGCTTCCCGGCGCCACCGGCGACGCTCGCCTTCGGACCGAGCGGCAAGCCGAGCAAGCCGGACGCGACCGCGGCACCGACGGCCGGTCCGGCACCGCCGGGGCCGCAGCCGCCGCCACCGACCCCGAAACCGCGCCACAGCCGTCCGCCGCGCGGGTAGTCCGGCCGTCTTCGCCCCGCCGGAACCCGGCTTGCCGCGGTCACGACCGGGTAGCCGACCGGGCGGTACGCGGCGGCCCGGGGCTCAGACCGGGCCGCCGCGCCAGGTCGGCCGCGGGGCCTGCTCGGTCGCGACCGCGAAGGCGGCCGCCGCGAGCAGGCGGGTGGAGTCCAGCACCGGCAGCGGCGCCACCTCCGCGGTGACGAGCAACGGGATCTCGGTACAGACCAGTGCCACGGCGTCGCAACCGCGGGCCGCGAGCCGGTCGATGACGCCGAGGTACACCGCGCGGGACCCGGCGGTGAACACGCCGTTCACCAGTTCGCCGAAGATGATGTCGTCGACCGCGCGCCGGTCGTCGGGTACCGGCACCTCGGCGGCGATGCCGTGCGCGGCGAGCACCCGCGGGTACATCGGGCCGTCCATGGTGAACCGGGTGCCGAGCACACCGACCCGGCGGTACCCGGCGCGGGCCGCCGCGGCGGCGACCACCTCGCCGATGTGCAGGCCGGGCAGGTCCAGGGCGCGGCCCGGCTCGTCGAGCGCCAGGTGCGCGGTGTTGTCCGGGCAGGCGAAGAAGTCCGCGCCGGCGCCGGCCAGCCGCCGCACGCTCTCCGCGAGAATGTCCCGGACCGCCGCGTGGTCGCCCCGGTTCCAGGCGGGCATGCTGCGGGCCAGCGCGATGCAGTCCAGCGTCACGTCCGGGTGGTCGTCCGGACCGAGCCGGCGGAAGCCCTCCTGGCAGAAGGCGCGCAGGCACAGCGCCGCGCCTTCCACGCTGTGCGCGAGGATGCCCAGGTGCCGCACCGCTACTCCTCCCGGGTGAGCTGGTCGACGGTCACGAAGCGGTATCCGCGGTCGAGGAGCCGGCCGAGGATGCGAGGCAGGGCCGCGACGGTCCCGGTACGGTCGCCGCCCGCGTCGTGCATGAGGATCACCGAGCCGGCGGTCGCCGTGGTGGCACCGGCGACGATGGCCTCGGTACCCGGTGCCGCCCAGTCGCCGACGTCGATGTCCCACAGCACGGTGGTGTACCCGTGCCCGGCCAGCCAGGTCAACGAGTCCGGAGTGCGCGCACCGTAGGGCGGCCGGACCAGCGTGGTCGCGGTACCCGCGGCGCGCAGGGCGGCGTCCGTCGCGTCGACCTGGCCCAGCAGCTCCCCGCGGGTCAGGTCGGGCAGGTACGGGTGCGACCAGGTGTGGTTGCCGAGCTGGTGGCCGGCGTCGGCGATCTGCCCGACGAGGTGCGGGTACGCGGCCACGTTCAGCCCGACGCAGAAGAACGTCGCGCGGACGTCGTACCGGCGCAGCAGTTCGAGCACCTGCGGGGTGAACACCGGGTGCGGCCCGTCGTCGAAGGTGAGCGCGAGCTGCGGGACGGTACCGGCGCCGCGAGTGAGGTACCGGCCGGTCGCGGTCAGCTCCCGTTCGACCGGCCCGCTGGCCGCGAGGTGTTCGAGGTACTGCTCGGCCCGGCCGGCCAGCGCTCCGGACTCGATGGTCAGCCGGTGCAGCGCCGCGGTGTTCGTCGCGCCGCAGCGGGCCAGGTCGGCGGCGGGCACCGACGCGAACGGCGGCCGGGCGGGCAGCAGCGGCGGGTCGGCGCGGTACACCGGGATGCCGGCGGCGAGCAGGTGCCCGTCGATCATTCCGGTGCTGCTGTCGATGACCGTGGCGACGCCGTCACCGGACCGGGTCGCGGCGTCGCGCAGAAGGGCGACCAGGGCGGGTACCTGCCGGCCGGCGAACCCGGTCGCCGGTACCGTCGGCGTGCCGCCCGCGTCGACGACGGCGACCTCGTAGTCGCCGCCGCGCCATGCCACACCAGCCCACCACATCGCCGCCGCGCACCCTATCAGTCGGTGAGGTATCAGCCTCTCAGGTACAGGTTGGTCAGCAACGGCATGGCCAGCGACGAATCGCCTTCGGCGCCGCCGATCCGCGTTCCGACCACGATGGCCAGCCTGTCGTGGAAGCGCGGGATCAGCACGTACCTCGACATGATCTGCTGGTCCAGTGCCATCCACCGCGCCGGCCGCTGGTCGGCGGGCAGCGCGGCGACCGAGTCGATCTGCGCGTCGAGGGCCGGGTCGCGCAGCATGCCCCAGCTGTCCCCGTCGGTGACGCTGTGGCTCTGGAACAGCACCGGGAACCAGGCGCCACCGGTCGGCCAGTCCGCGCACCACTGGCCGGGCGACTGGCCGACGTTGACCGGCGCGTCGTAGTCGCTGGTCCGGGCGCGCAGTTCGGCCGTGGACACGCCGATCGGTGTGACGGTGAACCCGGCCGCCCGCAACGCGTCGGCCTGGATCTCGTTCATCCGCTGCGGTACCGGCCTGGTGTTGTCGTAGTACCAGCTGAGCTGGAAGCCGAGCCGGCCGACCGCGCGCAGGATGTCCCGGGCGGCCAGCGGTGCGCCGTCGCCGGTACCGGTCAGGTTGGGCAGCGCCGGATAGGCCCGCCAGCCGGGCACGCTGGGCGGCATGATGGTGCTCGCCGGCTGCGCCACGTACCCGGTGCGGCCTTCGGCCCTGGCGAGCTGGCCGGCCGGGTACGCCATGGCGATGGCCTTGCGGACGTCCAGCGGGATCTTGCGGCTGTCCAGGTTCAGCACGGTCGTGCAGGGGCTGTCGCCCGTGACGAGCTGGCTCGCCCGGCTGCCGGTCAGCCGCGGGATCAGCGACGGGTCGACGGTCTCGTAGTCCAGCGCGGCGGCGTCGGCGCCGTTGCTGTCCAGCACCTGCTGCTGGTTCCTGACCTGCTCGCCGCCCCACCTGAAGTCCCACGCGTCGGGGTACTGGTGGCGGGCCGGGTCGGACCTCGGATCCCAGTACGGGTTGCGCTTGAGCGTCAGCCCGGCGCCGGGGGTGAACGTGTCGAACTGGTACGGGCCGGTGGCCAGCGGCCGGTTCCGGTAGAGCTCCCTGGTGTCCTTCCCCGGCGGGATCGGCGTGAACAGCGGGTAGCTCAGGTAGAACGGCAGGTCGGGGAACGGCCGGCGCAGGTGGATGACGAGCGTGTCGCCGTCCGGGGTGGCGACGCCGGGGTAGCTGTCGCCGCTGGTGTACGGGCCCTTGTAGGTGTCCCCGCCGGCGAAGTAGCTCAGCTGGTAGGTCGGGCCGCCGGGGTGCGCGTCGTGGGCGAACGAGCGCTTGATCGCGTAGGCCAGGTCGGTCACCGTCACCGGGGTACCGTCGGCGTACCGCGCCGCGGTGCGCAGCTTGAACGTCCAGGTGAGCCGGTCGGCGGAGACGGTACCGAGGTCGGTCAGGTCCGGTACCAGCACCGGCCGGCCGGACCGCATGGTCAGCTGGGTCGGCGTGCGGAACAGCAGCTTGCCGATCTCCTCGGCGGCCTCGTCGTCGATGTCGGTCGGGTCGAACGAGTCCGGGGCGGCCTGCGCGTAGACGGTGACCGTGCCGCCCCGGCGGGCTCCGGGTACCTCCGGCGCCGGCCCGGTCGCGGCCGGATCGAGCGCGCTGTACCCGGTACCGCTGCTTGGCGCCCCGCCCACGACGCTGCCGCCGCGGGGATGGCCGCAGCCGACAAGAGCGAGCACCGCGGCCAGACCGAGCGCAACAGTTCGACGCAGACGCCCCACCACCTGATCGTGGCCCAGCGATCACCCCACGTGCAGCGGTTTGGGCATTCTGCGGGACAGCGGCGTCGGACCCGGGCGCTGGTGTCGGACCCGGGCGCTACAGTGCGCCGGTGCGGTTCCGTGTGCTGGGTCCCGTGGAGATCGACAGCGAGGGCGCGGCACCGGCGCAGCTACGCCGCCGGGAGCGCGCACTGCTGGCCATCCTGCTGCTCGAACGCGAGCGGCTGGTACCCGTCGACCGGCTCTGCGACCTGCTGTGGGACGGCGACCCGCCGGACGGTGCCCGGCGGATGCTGCACAGCCACGTGGCCCGGATCCGGGCGCGACCGGCTGCTGACCGCGGCGCGGTACCGGGCCGGTACACGTGCCACGACCTGCTGCGCGCGTACGCGGCCGCGCTCAGCAGGTGACGTCGACGGTGATCTTCGTGCCCGGTGCGTCGGAGAGGTGGTCGCTCGTACCGTCCAGGTGCGCGCTCTTCCCGCCCGCGCCCAGCGTCATGGCGGCCCCGCCGAGGTCGAAGTAGTGCTTGCCGCCCAGCACGATCTGGATGGTGCCCTTGCCGGAGTCGCTGGTGTTGTTGACCGCGACGCTGTCGACCGGCGGTCCGGTGTAGCTGCCGTGGGTACCGGTCGTGTCGATGATCACCCCGGCCGCGGCGCTCCACACGTCGCCCGCCGACCGGCAGACACCGCCGTGGAAATCCTTGCCGGCACCGCCGGCCACGACGTGGATAGTCGCGGTGCCGTTGCAGGTTATCCGCACCACGCCCGGCTCGGTGCCGGTCAGGCCACCGGTACACGCGGCGTCGCCGCCGGCCTTCGCGCTCGGCGCGGCCTTCGCGCTCGGCGCGGCGCTCGCGCCGGACGGCGCGGCTGCGGGTGCGCGGTGCCCGCAGCCGGCGAGAAGCAGGGGTACCGCCACGAGCGCGACTGATCGTTTCACAGCGGCAATGTACCCTCGGCCCCGTGCAGCTGCCCGTCCAGCCGCCCGTGTCGCCGATGCTGGCCAGGCTGGTACCGACCATCCCGGACAGCGGCTCCTACGAGCCGAAGTGGGACGGGTTCCGGTCGATCGTCTTCCGCGACGGCGACGAGGTCGAGATCGGCAGCCGCAACGGCCGGCCGATGACCCGCTTCTTCCCGGAGATCGTCGCGGCCGTCCGGCACGAGCTGCCGCCGCGCTGCGTGGTCGACGGCGAGATCGTCCTGGCGACCGGGCACGGGCTGGACTTCGAGGCGCTGCAGCTGCGCCTGCATCCGGCCGCGTCCCGGGTCGCGCTGCTCGCCGACCGTACCCCGGCCTCTTTCATCGCCTTCGACCTGCTCGCGCTCGGCGACGATGACCTGACCGGCGCACCGTTCCGGCGCCGCCGGGAACTGCTCGCCGACGTGCTGCGCGACGCGCGGGCACCGGTACACCTGACGCCGGCGACCACCGACCGGGTACTGGCGCTGCGCTGGTTCGAGCTGTTCGAGGGGGCCGGCCTCGACGGCGTGGTGACCAAGCCGCTGGACGGCGGCTACGAGCCCGACAAGCGGGTCATGTTCAAGACCAAGCACCAGCGCACGGCCGACTGCGTGGTCGCCGGGTACCGGGTGCACGCCAGCGGTCCCGACGCCATCGGTTCGCTGCTGCTCGGCCTGTACGCCGCCGACGGCTCGCTGTCCTCGGTCGGCGTCGTCGGCGCGTTCCCGCTCGCCGAGCGGCGCCGGCTGTTCGACGAGCTGCAGCCGCTGGTCACCACGTTCGGCGGGCACCCGTGGAACTGGACCGGCCCGATCGAGCCGCGGCGCGGGTACGACCGGTCACGGTGGAACGCCGACAAGAGCCTGACGTTCACCCCGCTGCGCCCGGAGCGGGTGGTCGAGGTGCGCTACGACCACATGGAAGGCAGCCGGTTCCGGCACACCGCCCAGTTCGTCCGCTGGCGCCCGGACCGTACCCCGGATTCGTGCACCTTCGACCAGCTGGACCGGCCGGTCACCGTCGACCTCAACGAGATAGTTCCCGGACTGCGGTAAGGACGTTCACCATCGTCGATGGATGTGGTCCAATGGCGCCATGCGTCGACGTACCTGGATGAGCATCGCCTGCGTGGCCGTCGGAGCCGCGGTACTCACCGGGGTGAACCTCGCCGACGCCAACGCGACCACGGCCGGCGGGCTACCGGTCTGCAAGCACTTCAGCGACGTCAAGCCGCCCAACCGGCCGCCCGGCCCGAGCCACGACTCGAAGAGCAAGGGCCCGAAGATCTCGCTGTCCGGCCGGCTGCCCGCCCCGTCGGGCGTCAGCGGCAGCTACGCCGGCGGCAAGGTGACGATCACCTTCAACCGGGTACCCGGTGCGACCGCGTACCGGGTCTGGCGCAACGCGCAGTCGGTCGCCTGGGTCAGCGACTGGGGCCAGCCCGCGCTGACCGCCGTGGACGCCACCCCGTGCCGGCACGCCAACTACACGATCGTGGCGCTGCGCAGCGACGCGAGCGACGCGTCGACCGGGCAGCTCTCGGTGGCGTACCGGCTCGCCGACAGTGGAAAGATCGCGCCGTTCCGGCTGGCCGCCGGTACCAGGCTGAGCTACAAGGTCACCTCGTACAACGACCCCGGGCAGACGGCCAGCGGGTACACCGCCGGTCTCGGCAAGTGCGCGGTGGACGCGCGGTTCATCCCGCTCGGTACCCGGTTCCAGGTCGCCGGCTACGGCTGGTGCTATGCGGCCGACATCGGCCTGTGGATCCAGGGCAGCATCGTCGACATCTGGCTGCCCGGCAACGAGGCCAACAACTGGGGCGTACAGCAGCGCACGATCACGATCGGCTGACCGGGACGCCCGCTCGGCGATCGGGGTCGCCCGCTCGGCGATCGCCCCCGAGATCTTGGACGCGACCACCCCCTGCAAGGGGTACCGGCGTCCAAGATCTCGGAAAGCCGCGGCCGGTCACGCGCCGCCGACCGGCAGGCGCAGCGCGGACGGGTGCGCGGGGTCCCGGAAGACCGCGTAGTCGACCGGCTGCAGGCGGGCCGCGGTACCCAGCGGCTCGCCGGTACCGGTGTTGCGCGCGTACCGCGGATGCGCCGCCCCGGCGAGCTGCACCCGGATCCGGTGCCCGCGCCGGAACACGTACCCGATCGGCCACAGCTCGACCTCGACCGCGCGTACCCCGTCCTCGCCCGGCGGGAACATCCCTGGCAGCACCCGGACCAGCCCGTCGGTGAGGTTCTCCGAGCGGCCGTCGGGCGCCACGTCGCAGACCCGGACGAACACGTCGAAGAACTCGGCGCTGGCCGTCAGGTGCACCAGTGCCGACACCGGCCCGATCACCTCCACGTCGGCGTCGAGTACCGCGCCGGTGTACACCAGCACGTCCGGCCGGGCCTCCACGGCGCGGTTGTCGGTGCGGCCGGCCTCCCGGGTGAGCAACGGACCGCCGGGGGACGGCGTCGGGTCGGCCGGGTCGTACCGGAACCGGTCCGGCCCGCCGGTGCCGGCCGAGCCCGGCGCTGCGCCGCCCCGCGCCTCCGGCGCTGCGCCGTCCGGCGCCAAGCCGCCCGGCCCGCCCGGCGCCAAGCCGCCCGGCCCGCCCGGCGCCAAGCCGCCCGGCCCGCCCGGCGCCAAGCCGCCCTGCGGGCCGAGGAACCATGCCGTGGAACCGGAGTGCGGCGGCCAGTCCGGCAGGTCCCGCCACTCGTCGCGCCCGCCGATGTGCACGCGCACCCCGCCCCGGGCGCCGCCGTTGAGCGCCGCCCGGAACCACGCGATGCCCTCGCGCATCGACACGCCGAGCAGCGCGAGGTCGGCATGCGTCCAGGTACCGATGACCAGGCGCGGCCGGGCACCGGCGGCGCGCAGCGTCGCGTAGTCGCGCAGCTGCCACGGCAGGAAGATGTCGTACCAGCCGCCGACCATGCACACCGGTGCCGGTACCCGCGCCACGTCCGGGTTGCCGCGCAGCTCCCAGTACGGATCGCCGGGTTCGCTGTGCCGCAGCCACTCCTGGAAGAACCGGATCTCCCGGCCGGTCAGCAGACCGTCCACTTCGGACAGTGGCAGGTGGGTGAGCGCCCGGCGCAGCCGGCTCTGTGCCCGGCTCTGCTTGTAGGCGAACGACAGCAGCGAACCGCCCTGGTTGCTGATGATGGTGACCCAGTTGAGGATGGTGTCCAGCGAGTACGCCCCGCCGGCGTAGGTCGGGTCGCGGAACGCCGACGTGGTGACCGCGGTCAGCATGCCCTTGAGCGCCGGCCCCGCGTCGGCCGCGATGGCCCACTGGGTGTACCCGATGTAGCTCGGCCCGTAGGTGAACAGGTTGCCGTCGAACCAGGGCTGCCGCTCGATCCAGGCGACCGTGTCGAGGCCGTCGTCGCGCTCGTGGCGCATCGGGTCGAACTCGCCGCCGGAGTCGAAGGTGCCCCGGCAGCTCTGCAGGACGACGTGGAAGCCGCGCTCGGCCAGCAGCCGCCCGGACACCAGCCCGACGACGCCGGCCCGGCCGTACGGAGTGCGGATCAGCACCGTCGGCGCCGGACGCAGCCGCGGCTCCCAGTGGTCGGTGCGCAGGACGGTACCGTCACGCGCGGTGACAGCGATCCCACGGCGGACCCGCACCGCCCGGGTGACCGGCGGCGGCAGGCCCAGCCATCGGGCGAGTACCCGGCTGGACAGGCTCATGTCGACCAACGTTAACGTGCTGTACTCGGTGGATGGGTCACGTCGCCGCGTCGGTCGAGGAGCTGCTGGCCGGTGCCACCGGGCGAGGCCGGATGGACAAGCACGTCGATTCGCTGTCCGGCTCGTCGTTCGAGCGCGCGACCGTGGACGGGCAGCCGTGCGTGGTCAAGCACCTCGGGTACCACCTGGACTGGGTGGCCCGCGCGGTGGGTGACCGGGACTGCTTCGCGCTGACCCTGTGGCGGACCGGCCTGCTCGACACGCTGCCCGGCTGCCTGGACCACACGATCCTGGGAGTGGCCCACGACGCGGCCACCGGCGTGGTCACCCTGCTGATGCGCGACGTCGGGCCGTCGCTGGTGCCGCCCGGGTCCGCTCCGGTACCCGCCGAGGCGCACCTGCGGTTCCTCGACCACATGGCCGCGCTGCACGCCCGGTTCTGGGGCTTCGAGGACGGGTTCGGCCTGCTGCCACCGGGCAACCGGTACACCGCGCTGACGCCGGCGACCGGTGCCCGTGAGGCCGGCGGCCCGGATCCGGTGCCCAGGGCGCTCCCGGTCGGGTGGGCCGCGCTGCACGAGGTGGTACCCGAGGCGCACGACCTCGCCCTCGCGCTGGCCACCGAGCCGGGGCCACTGGTCGCCGCGCTGGCGCAGACGCCGGTCACGTTCATCCACGGCGACTGGAAGTTCGGCAACCTCGGCGGGCACCCGGACGGGCGCACCGTGCTGCTGGACTGGGCCTGGCCCGGCCGGGCCGGACCGCTGGTCGACCTGGCGTGGTACCTGGCCGTCAACTGTGACCGGCTGCCGGTGTCCAAAGAGGAGACGATCGCCGCGTACCGCCGGTCGCTGACCGGACACGGCGTGTCCACCGGCGGCTGGTGGGACCGGCAGCTGGAGCTGGCGCTGCTCGGCGGGTTCATCCAGCTGGGCTGGTCGAAGACGCACGACCCGGCGGAGCTTTCCTGGTGGGTGCACCGGGCGGTACCCGTCGCCCGCGACCTGCTGCGATGAGAACCGACCGCCGTCGATGCCTTGACGGAAATCGATAAGAATCCTTACAGTAAAGCCGCCGGACCTCATCGACCGCCGACCCGAGGAGTCCCCGTGCGCAGACCCGGACGCATCGTCGCGTTGGCCAGCCTCTCCGCCGCCGCCCTCGCCCTCGTCGGGCTGGCCATGCCGGGCGCCTCGGCGGCCACCAACACCCTGTCCAACCCGGGCTTCGAGACCGGGAACCTGTCCGGCTGGACCTGCGACAGCTCCGACAGCGTGGTGACCGGGCACGCGCACTCGGGTACCTTCGCGCTGGCCGGCGCGGCGGACAACGGCAGCACCGCACAGTGCAGCCAGTCCGTCAGCCTGGCCGCCAACACCGCGTACCAGCTGACCGCATTCGTCAACGGCGGCTACGTCTTCATCGGCGTCTCCGGCGGGATCTCCGCCTCCACCTGGACGCCCAGCACCGGCGGGGCGTACCAGCAGCTGACGGTCAGCTTCAGCACCACCGCCGCGACCACGGTGACGGTGTTCGTGCACGGCTGGTACGGCCAGGGCCTGTACTACGCCGACGACCTCACGCTCAACGGCCCCGGTGGCGGGCCCAGCCCGACCGGCTCGCCCACCGGCAGCCCGAGCCGCAGCCCTTCGCCCAGCCCCTCGCCGAGCCGCAGCCCGTCGCCGAGCCCGACGCCCAGCCCCACCGGCCCGCCGCCGAACCCCGGTCCGCTGCCCAAGCACGAGCTGACCGGGTACTGGCAGGACTTCACCAACGGCGCCAGGCCGCTGCGCCTGTCCGACGTGCCCACCAGCTACGACCTCGTGGCCATCGCGTTCGCCGACACCGACCCGAGCAAGCCCGGCGGGGTCACCTTCCACGTCGACTCCGGCCTGTCCAGCGCGCTGGGCGGGTACTCCGACGCGAACCTGCGCAGCGACGTGGCCACCCTGCACAGCCGCGGGCAGCACGTGGTGCTGTCGGTCGGCGGCCAGAACGGCACCGTCTCGGTCGGCGACAGCACCGCGGCCGCCAACTTCGCCAACAGCGTGCACGGCATCATGACCAGCTTCGGGTTCGACGGCGTCGACATCGACCTGGAGAACGGCGTCAACCCGAGCGCGATGTCGCAGGCGCTGCATTCACTGCGCTCGATGACCGGGTCGAGCCTCATCGTCACGCTGGCCCCGCAGACCATCGACATGCAGTCCACCGGCGGGGCGTACTTCCAGCTCGCGCTGAACATCAAGGACATCCTGACGGTCGTGCACACGCAGTACTACAACTCCGGGTCGATGCTCGGCTGCGACCAGAACCAGGCGTACCCGCAGGGCACCGAGAACTTCCTCACGGCGCTGGCCTGCATCCAGCTGCAGAGCGCGCTGCGGCCCGACCAGGTCGCGCTCGGGCTGCCCGCGTCGTCGCAGGCGGCCGGCGGCGGGTTCCAGGACCCGGCCAACCTGAACGCCGCGCTGGACTGCCTGGCCCGGGGTACCAACTGCGGCAGCTTCAAGCCGCCGTCGACGTGGCCGTCGATCCGCGGCGCGATGACCTGGTCGGTCAACTGGGACGCGAGCAACGGCTTCCACTTCGCCAACACGGTCAAGCCGCACCTGGGTACCCTCCCGTAGCGGGTTAACATCCGGGGCGTGACCCGGATGTTCGCGACGGAGATCCCCGGGCTCGCCCCGGTCGCCGGCCCGGCGCTGGCCGAGGTCGCCGGGGTCACCGTGCACGACACCGGGTTCGACGGGCGGTCCGACGTCGTGGTGTTCGAAGCTGAGCGCGCCCGGCCCGACGTGTTGCGCACCGGGCTGACCGAGGACGTGTTCGTCGAGGTGGGCCGGACGCTGCGCGCCGACGGCGACAACCCGGCCTGGATCGCCGGGCGGATCTGGCGCCCGGAACGGGTGCAGCGGGCGCTGTCGGTGTGGGCGGGGCTGGTCCGGCCACTGGGCGCCGCGATGACGTTCCGGGTGGTCGCCCGGGTACTGCACGAGCGCACGTTCCTGCGCACCGACCTGCGCCGCCAGCTGACCGAGGTGATCCGCCGGGACCGGCCGCGCTGGCGCTTCGCCGATCCGGCACAGGTCGAGGTGTGGATCGTCGAGTACGCGCCGGGCCGGCTCGTCGCCGGGTTGCGGCTGTCCGACGCGACGATGCGCCAGCGCGACGGGCGGTCGGTGGAGCGCGAGGGCGCGCTGCGGCCGACGGTGGCGCGCGCCATGGTGCGGCTGGCCGGCGCGGCCGAGGGTACCCTGCTGGACCCGTGCGCCGGTGCGGGCACGATCCTGGCCGAGGCGCGCGCGGTCGGGTGGTCGGTGCAGGGGCGCGACATCGATCCGGGGGCGGTCGCGGCCGCCCGCGCGAACGTACCCGACGCCGCGGTGCACCTCGGCGACGCGCGCAAGCTGGACCTGCCCGACGGTACCGTCGCCGCCTGCGTGTCGAACCTGCCGTTCGGCAGGCGGTACCGCGTCGAGGGCGACCCGGCCACCTGGCTGCGCACGGTGCTGGCCGAACTCGCCCGGGTCACCCGCACCGGCGGCCGGGTGGTGCTGCTCGCCCCGGATCTTCCGCGCGCCGTGGTACCGGCGCCGCTGCGGCTGCGCGACCGGTACCCGATCCGGCTGCTCGGCACGAAGACGACGATCTGGGGCTACGACCGGGCCTGAGGTATTGGCCGCTCGCTCCGCTCGCGCGGCCCGGGGCTCCTCAGGCGACGCCTTCCCTCGTCGCGACCTACTCGAACGGGCGCGGCGGGTCCTGCCCGGGTGCCGGGCAGCTACGCGAGCAGCTGGCCCTCGTGACCGCGCCGATCGGCGGGCAGAACCTCGCGTGGCCGGCGTCCGATTCGTTCAAGACAGCGCCAGCGTGGCGTCGGTAACGTCGCCGGCATGGCTGTGCAATTCACCGTGATCGGTCTCGTCGTCGCCGATCTGGAGGCCTCGCTCGCCTTCTACCGCCGCCTCGGCGTGGACGTACCCGCCGACCACGACCCCGACCACGTCCAGGTGCCGCTGTCCGGCGACGTGATGCTCGCCTGGGATCCGATCGAGACGATCCACTCCTTCGACGCCGACTGGCAGCCGCCCACCGGCAGCCACCGGGTCGCGCTCGCGTTCCGGTGCGACACCCCGGCGGAGGTCGACGAGGTGTACACCGACCTGGTCAAGGCCGGCGCCGAGGGGCACAAGGAGCCGTGGGACGCGTTCTGGGGAATGCGGTACGCCATCGTGCTCGACCCGGACGGCAACAGCGTCGAGCTGATGTGCCCGCTCTAGATCAGCGACCGTAGCGGTACGCCGGTCAGGGAACGCACCTCGCGGGACAGGTGGGCCTGGTCGGCGTACCCGGCCCGGGCCGCCACGGTCGCGAACGGCACCCCGTCGCGGGCCAGGCCGACCGCCCGGCCCAGCCGCAGTACCCGGGCGAGGGTCTTCGGGCCGTATCCGAACGCGTCCAGCGACCGGCGGTGCAGCTGCCTCTCGCTGAGCCCGACGGCGTCCGCGGCGGCGGCGACCGGCGAACCCGCGCCGAGCATCGTGGCGACGGCCCGCATCGCGCGGTCGGGTGCCCGGTCGCCCGTGCGCAGCCGTTCGACCGCGATGGACTCGACCGCCCCGGTCGGGTCGGCCGCCTCCGCGACCCGGCCGGCCAGCCGCCGTACCCACGCCGCCGGCCACAGCGCCTCCAGGGGTACCCGGCGGTCGCGCAGCTCGTGTGCCGGTACCCCGAGCACCGCCGGCCCGGTCCCGGGCGGGAACCGCAGCCCGACGTACCGCATCCCCGCCCGCTCGGCGCCGACCTGCGCCGCGGTGTCCGGGCCGGCGACGATCAGCCGGTCGCCGAGCCAGATGATGTCGAGGCAGCCGTCGGGCAGGATGCGCAGTTCGGTCGCGCCGGGCGCGACGGTGCGCGTCCACACGACCGCCTGCGCCTGCGGCGACCACCATTCCCGGTACATCGTCTCCCGGTACATCGTCACAGCTGAACGAGGTCGGTCGGGGTGGTGTTCAGCCGGCGTACCCCGTCAGCCGTGCACACCACGATGTCCTCGATCCGGGCGCCGTGCCGCCCGGCGAGGTAGATGCCCGGCTCGACGGAGAACGCCATGCCCTCGGCCAGCGGCTCGGTGTTGCCGTCGACGATGTACGGGTCCTCGTGGGTCTCCAGCCCGATGCCGTGGCCGGTGCGGTGCAGGAAGGCCGGCCCGTACCCGGCACCCGCGATCGGCGTGCGGGCGGCACCGTCGACCGACTCCGCGCTGACCCCGGGCGCGACCGCCGCCACCGCCGCCCGCTGCGCCTCCTGCAGGACGGCGTAGTACCCGACGAAGTCCGCCGGTGGCGCGCCACCCGCGACGTAGGTGCGCGTGCAGTCGGAGCAGTACCCGGACGGCATCGTGCCGCCGATGTCGACCACGACCGGCTCGCCGGCCCCGATCGGCCGGTCGGACGTGTCGTGGTGGGGGCTCGCCGCGTGCGGTCCGGCGGCCACGATGACGAAGTCGACGGTGGCGTGACCGGTCTCCCGGATCGCTGCCGCGATGTCGGCGCCCACCTCCGCCTCGGTCCGGCCGGGCCGCAGCCATCGCCCCATCCGCTGGTGTACCGCGTCGATCGCCGCTCCGGCCTCGGCCAGCGCCTCGACCTCGGCCGGCGTCTTGCGGGCGCGCAGCGGTCCGAGCACCGGCCCGGCCGGCTGCCACGACGCCGCGGGCAGCGCAGCCTGCAACGCCAGCAGGTGGCTCGCCCACAGCTGCGCGCCGACCCCGACGCCGGGACCGATGGCGCCGGGCTCCAGGGCGTCGGCCACGAGCGGGTACGGCGAGGTGCCATCCGGCCAGTCGACGATCCGGATCCCGGCCTCGGCGGCCGGGGACCGCTCCGCGGCCGGCCGCTCCAGTCGCGGCACGATCAACGTGGGCGATCCGCCGGACGGGAGCACCAGGCAGGTCAGCCGTTCCAGCGCCCGCGCCGCATATCCGGTCAGGTAGCGCAGGTCGGCGCCGGGCGGGACGACCAGGCCGGCCCAGCCGGCACCGGCCAGCGCCTGCCGCGCCCGGTCGAGGCGGTCGGCGAATTCGGTTCCAGCCACGGACCGATGGTATGCCGGCCCACCGACATGATTTGCTCGTGTGATGGCGAAGCAGGCCGGTGGCCCGCAGGAGAGCCGGGACGGGGTACCGCTGACCAACCTGGACCAGTCGCTGTTCGCCGACGCCGGGGCGACAAAGCGCGACCTGGTCGAGTACCTGGACGCGGTGCGCGACCGGATCCTGCCGGCACTGCGCGACCGGCCGCTGTCCGTGGTCCGGGTACTGCGTGGCCAAGCGCCGTTCATGCAGAAGAACCTGCCCCGGTACACGCCTGACTGGGTGTCTTCCGTCAAGCTGTGGGCGGAAAGCTCCCAACGCGAGGTTTCCTACGCCTTGTGCAACGATCGGCGAACCCTGCTGTGGTTGGCCAACCAGCGGGCGGTCGAGTACCACCCGGCGCTGGTGCGGGCCGACGCCTGGGACCGGCCCACCGACCTGGTGCTCGACCTGGATCCGCCCGGCCCCGACGCGTTCGGGCAGACGGTGCGGGCCGCCCACCTGGTCCGCCAGGCGCTGGCCGACGCGGGCCTGCGCGGCGCGGTGAAGACCAGCGGCGCCAAGGGCCTGCACGTGTTCGTACCGGTCACCGCGTCGATGGAGCAGGTGGCCGCGGCCACCCGGGCGCTGGCCGCGCGGGCCGAGCGGCTGGACCCGGCGCTGGCCACCACCGCGTTCATCCGCGAGGACCGCGGCGGCAAGGTGTTCCTCGACTCCACCCGGGCCGGCGGCGCCACGGTCGTCGCGGCGTACAGCCCCCGGGTGCGTCCCGGCACCACCGTCTCGTTCCCGCTGGCGTGGGACGACCTGGACCGGGTGACCCCGGCCGACTTCACCGTGCGCACCGCGGCCGGGCTGCTCAGCGACGCCGACCCGTGGGCCGCCGCGCTGCCCGCGCCGCAGCCGCTGCCCGCCGACCTGGTCGAGGAGGGCAGGGGCATCCCGATCGCCCGGGTGCAGGCGATGCACGAGGGCAAACGCCGCGCCCGCGCCCGCCGCGGCTAGCGCCTCGGCGCCGCGGCTGACCACAACCGGACTGCACCCCGGCCGCTCCGGCGTGCTATCGCGGCCCGCCGAACCTTGAGGTCATCACTCGGTATGACCAACGGGAGAGTCTGTTCATGGCCTGTGGCCGCATCCGGCGCCGTCATCTCTGGTTCGCAGCCGCGCTGGCGGCGATTCCGCTGGGGCTCGTCACGGCCGTCGGTGACGCCGCCTTCGCCGCGTCCGCGCAGGGCCCGGTCCGCGGCGCGGGCAGCCCGGACGCCGTGGCCGGCAGCTACCTGGTCATGCTCAGGGACCACACGCTGGCCGAGGCCGCGGTACGCCGCGCGGCCGCCGAACTCACCCGCCGCCACGGGGGTACCGTGTCCCGCGCGTTCGCCAGTACCGTGCACGGGTTCTCCGCGCAGATGACCGGTACCGAGGCCGGGCGCCTCGCCGCCGACCCCGCCGTCGAGTACGTCCAGCAGGACCAGCGCGTGTCGCTGACCGGTACCCAGGTGGCGCCGCCGTCCTGGGGGCTGGACCGGATCGACCAGCGCAGCCTGCCGCTGAGCAACAGCTACACGTACCCGTCGACGGCCGCCACCGTGCACGCCTACGTCATCGACACCGGCATCCGGATCACCCACCAGGACTTCGGCGGCCGGGCGCAGTACGGGTACGACGCCGTGGACAACAACACGGTCGCCGACGACTGCAACGGGCACGGTACCCACGTCGCCGGTACCATCGGCGGCACCAGCTACGGCGTGGCCAAGCAGGTACGGCTGGTCGCGGTACGGGTGCTGGACTGCACCGGCTGGGGCACCGACGCGCAGATCGTCGCCGGCATCGACTGGGTCACCGCGCACGCGGCCCGGCCGGCGGTCGCCAACCTGAGCCTCGGCGGTTCCGTCGACCCGGCGATCGACGACGCCGTCGCCGGCTCCATCGCCGCCGGCATCACCTACGTCGTGGCGGCCGGCAACAGCCACGCCGACGCGTGCCAGACCTCGCCCGCGCGGGTACCGTCGGCGGTCACCGTCGGCGCCACCGACCGCACCGACACCCGGGCTTCGTTCTCCAACTACGGCAGCTGCGTGGACCTGTTCGCGCCCGGCGCGAGCATCACCTCCACCTACAAGACCAGCGACTCGGCGACCGCGGTGATGAGCGGTACCTCGATGGCCACGCCGCACGTCACCGGCGCCGCCGCGCTGCTGCTCGCGGCGAACCCGAACCTGACCCCGCAGCAGGTTCGCGACGCGCTGGTCAACAACGCGGTACCCGGTGCGGTGGCGGACGCCGGCACCGGCTCGCCGACCGCGCTGCTCGACGTCGCCCCACCGGCCCCGGTCGCCCCGCGGGCACCGGTCACCACGCCGCCGGCCACGACGACCCCGAACGCGCCGGCCCTGCCGGGCACGATCGCGCTGCGCGCCCACGCCAACGGCCGCTACGTGACCGCCGACAGCGCCGGTACCGCACCGCTGATCGCCGACCAGGGCACGGTCGGGCAGTGGGAGCGGTTCGACACGATCGACGCCGGCAACGGGTACGTGGGGCTGCGGGCGCGCGCCAACGGCCGGTACGTGACCGCCGAGTCGGCCGGTGCCGCGCCGCTGATCGCCAACCGGACCGGGGTCGCCGCCTGGGAGAGGTTCAAGCTCGTCGACAACGCCGACGGCTCGGTCAGCCTGCTCGCCGCGGCCAACGGCCGGTACGTCACCGCGCAGAACGCCGGCGCCGCGCCGCTGATCGCCAACCGCACCGCCGTCAGCAGCTGGGAGAAGTTCGACGTCGTCGACCCGGCCACGCTCCCGGCCAGCCCCGTGGTCAGCCTGCGCGCCCACGCCAACGACCGGTACGTCACCGCGCAGAACGGCGCCGCGCCGCTCTACGCCAACCGCACCGCCGCCGGCGCCGGGGAGCAGTTCGACGAGGTCGACGCGGGCAACGGGTACGTGGCGCTGCGCTCGCACGCCAACGGCCGCTACGTGACCGCCGACAACGGCGGCGCCGCGCCGCTGATCGCGAACCGCGCCGTCGTCGGCGGCTGGGAGAAGTTCCAGGTCGTCACCAACGCCGACGGCTCGGTGAGCCTGAAGGCCAATGCCAACGGTCGATTCGTCACGGCCGAGAACGGCGGCGCGTCCGCACTGATCGCCAACCGACTCGCCGTCGGTAGCTGGGAAGAGTTCTCCGTCATCGGCTAACCTGCCTCAGTCACCGAGTGGGGCTCCATGCGGTCGAGGGGCTGGTGGGTGGTTGCTGCCGTCGTGGCGGTCACCGGTGCGGCACTGTTGCGCTCGTTCGGGGGTACCGCGTCCGCCGGCACCACGGTACCGGGCGGCGGCGGTTGGCCCCACGCGGGCACGCACGCGGGCGGATCCGCGACCGGGGCACACGCCACGGAGGTGACCGGGTACCCGACGGCCGGGATCGACATCTCCAGCCACGACCACACGCTCGGCGACATCGACTGGGCCGGCGTCGTGAACAGCGGGGTGAAGTTCGCCTACGTCAAGGCGACCGAGGGCATGTCCTACGCCAACCCCTACTTCGCCACCGACTACCAGAACGCGAAGAACGCGGGCCTCTTCGCCGGTGCCTACGCGTTCGGCCGCCCCGACCTGGGCAACCCGGTCGGCCAGGCGGACTACTTCATCGACCAGGCGCTGTGGACCGGAGACAGCCGCACGCTGGTCCCGTTCGTGGATCTGGAGTGGCCGTACGGCGCCCTGCACCTGCCGGCCTGCTGGAACCTGACGCCGGCGGCGATGTCGAGCTGGATCCACGACTTCGTGGCCGAGGTGCAGCACCGCATCGGCCGGCCGCCGATGATCTACACGAACTCGAACTGGTGGAACCCGTGCACCGGCAACGACGCCTCCTTCGGCGGGTACCCGCTGGACATCGCCGGGTACACGGCCAGCCCGCCGGCCCTGCCGGCCGGGTGGAGCACGTTCGCGCTGTGGCAGTACGCCCCCGGTGACAACGGCGTCCCCGGCGACTACGACAAGGACGTGTTCAACGGCGACGAGCTGGGTCTGGCGACGCTGGCCGGGCCGAACCCGCCGACCGTGGTGAGCCTGCTGTCGCACGCCGACGGCCGGTTCGTCACCGCCGACGGGGGCGGCGCGCAGCCGCTTTACGCCAACCGGTCCACGATCGGCACCTGGGAGCAGTTCGACGAGGTACCCGCGGGCGGCGGGTACGTGGCGCTGCGCTCGCACGCCAACGGCCGGTACGTGACCGCCGACCGGGGCGGCGCCGGGCCGCTGATCGCGAACCGGACCGTGGTCAGCGACTGGGAGAAGTTCCGTGTCGTCGACAACGCCGACGGCTCGGTGAGCCTCAAGGCGCTCGCGAACGGCCGGTACGTGACCGCCGACCGGGCCGGGGCCGGCGCGCTGATCGCCAACCGGAGCGGGATCGGCTCGTGGGAGGAGTTCGACGCGGTACCGCCGCCGACGACCGTGTCGCTGCGCGCCCGGGCCAACGGCCGGTACGTCACCGCCGACCAGGGCGGGGCGGCGCCGCTGACGGCCAGCCGTAGCTGGGTCAGCACCTGGGAGCTGTTCGACCGGCTCAACCTCGGCAACGGGTACATCGCGCTGCGCTCGCACGCCAACGGCCGGTACGTCACCGCCGACCGGGCCGGCGCCGGGCCGCTTTACGCCAACCGCACCGCCATCGGTACCTGGGAGAGGTTCCGGCTGGTCAGCAACGCCGACGGCTCGGTCGCCCTGCTCGCGGCGGCCAACGGGCGGTACGTGACCGACAACGCCGGAGCCAGCCCGCTGGTCGCCAACCGGACGGCCGTCGCCGCCTGGGAGGAGTTCGATCTCAGCTGACCGGTACCTGCGCTGCTTCGGTGGCGCGGGCCGGCGGGGCGTCCAGGCCGCAGTGCGCGCACGACTTCGGCGCGGCCACCGGTACCACCGTCACCGGCCGCGGGTTGCGGATGGTGACCGCGGCGACCAGGCCGCCGAGCACGCACAGCGCCGCCGAGATCAGCGCGGCGATGCGGAACCCGTGCGCGAACTCGTCCGGGTGCAGGTAGGCCGACCCGGTGATCCCGGCGGCCGCCGGCAGCACCGCGACCGCGATGAGCCCGGCGGCGCGGGCCACGTCGTTGTTGACCGCCGACGCCATGCCGGCGTGCCGGGCCGGCGCCGCGGCGAGCACCGTGGCGGTCAGCGGCGCGACGGTCGCGGCCAGCCCCAGCCCGAGAACGAGGACGGCGGGCAGCACCTCGGTCAGGTAGCTGCCGCCGTGACCCACCCGGACGAACAGTGCGAAGCCGAGGCCGACCAGGATCGGCCCGACGCTCATCTGCAACCGCGGCCCGATCCGGGCGGCCAGCGCCCCGGAGCGGGCGGACAGCGCCAGCATGATCACGGTCAGCGGAAGCAGTGAGATGCCGGCCTCCAGGGCGGTGTACCCGGACACCTGCTGCAGCATGATCGGCAGGAGGAACAGGGCGCCGCCCAGCGCGCCGTACACCACGAAGGTGACCACATTGGTGAAGGTGAACTGGCGGGAGGCGAACAGGTCCAGCGGCAGCATCGGGTGCGCGGTGCGGCTCTCCCACAGGGCGAACCCGGCCAGCAGCGCCACGCCGCCGACCAGCGCGGCGAGTACCACCGGGTCACCGAACCCGAGCGTCGGTCCCTCGATCAGGCCGTAGGTGAGCCCGACCAGGCCGAGGGTGACCAGGGCCCCGCCGGTGACGTCGACCCGGCCGGTGGCCTGCGGGTCGCGCGACTCCGGTACGTGCCGGACGGCCAGCGCGACGACCACCACCGCGATCGGGATGTTGATCGCGAAGATCAACCGCCAGGACGCCGCCTGGACCAGCCAGCCGCCGAGGAACGGGCCGATCGCGGTGGCCACCCCACCCAGACCGGACCAGGCGCCGATCGCCTTGCCGCGATCCTCCGGTACGAACGAGGCCTCCAGGATCGCCAGGCTTCCCGGGGTCAGCAGCGCGCCACCGACGCCCTGCAGCGCGCGGGCCGCGATCAGCATGCCGGCGCTCGGCGCGATCCCGCACAGCACCGAGGCCAGCGCGAACCAGACCACCCCGATCACGAAGACCCGCCGCCGCCCGTACCGGTCACCCAGCGACCCGGCGACCAGCAGCAGCCCGGCCAGGGTCAGGGTGTACGCGCTGACCACCCACTGCAGGGTGGCCATGCCGGTGCCGAAGTCGCGGCCGATCGCCGGCAACGCGATGCCGACCACGGTCGCGTCGATGGCGACGATGGCCGATCCCAGTACCGTGGCCGCCAGTACCCACCGCCCCGGCCCGCTGGCGTAACGCAGTTCGGTCTCCACGCGTGTCAGCCTGCCACGACCGGGTACCAGCCGGCCGGGTCGCGGGGTCGCGCGTTGAACTCGTACCGCACCCCGCCGCCCGCGAACTGGACGAGACTGGTCGACGTGGAGCCGTACCGGCGCCCGTTGAACGTCACGTCCACCAGCACCGTGTCGGTGGCGAGCAGCGCCACCCAGTCGTCCCGACCGGCGGCGCCGGTCAGCGCCGCCGGCACCTGCGGGCGGGCCGCGTCGACGCCCTGGTTCACGATGACGTGGTCGCCGGGGGAGAGCCGCGTGCCGGTCAGGTCGCTGCCGTCCCACGACCACACCCGCACCTCGTCCGGCGTCGCGAGCACCAGGTGGTACCCGTCGTACCGGTCGGGTACCGGCAGCGGCTGCCCGCGCAGCACGGCCAGCGGCAACTGTCCCCGACTGGGCCGGGTGCCGTCCTCCGGTGGCGGCCGCCGTACCCCGTTGAGCACCGCCGCGACCGCCGGCCGGTCCGGATCGACGGCGAGCCAGGTACCCCCGGCGGTGCGGTCCCGGCCACCGAGCAGCCGGTCGCCCCAGTGCGCCGCGGGCGGATCCCAGGCGCGCTCGACGAACTCGTCGCGCACCGCCCCGAGCAGCAGCGGGCGCGGGGTACCGGGCGCGAAGCGGAGAATGACGGTACACATCAGGGGAGAGCCTACGAGAGGAGATCGATCATGTTTACCGACTCGAAGGCGTTCAGCGGCTTCTCGGTCGACGACATCGACGCCGCGAAGCGGTTCTACGGCCAGACGCTGGGCCTGCGGGTGTCCGAGCAGCACGGGATGCTGACCCTGCACCTCGCCGGCGACCGGGACATCCTGGTGTACCCGAAGCCGGACCACACCCCGGCGACGTACACCATCCTCAACTTCCCGGTCGACGACATCGACAAGGCCGTCGACGAGCTGGCCGCCCGGGGCGTGCAGCTGCAGCGGTACCCAGGGATGCCGGCCGACGCGAAGGGCGTCATGCGCGACCAGGGCCCGCCCATCGCCTGGTTCACCGACCCGGCCGGCAACGTGCTCTCGGTGCTCCAGCAGTAGCCGGTCAGTACAGCGGCCGATCAGTCAAGGGCCAGCGGCAGGCCGAACGCGGGGAACAGGGTGGCGTCGAAGGTGGTGATCTCGGCGATCATCCCGTCCACGATGCGCAGCACGTCGAACTTGAACGCGCGGTATGTGTGCCCGCCCGCGGCGCGCAGGTAGCTGGCCGCGGTCGGCATCCGGTTGGCCCGGGTGGGCACCAGCCGCCACTCGCCCGGCGATCGCGGCCCGAACGCCTGCTCCAGCAGCGGCAGCATCGCCGCCACGCCGTCGAAGCACCACGGGTTCGGCGGCATGGTGATGCGGATGTCGTCGCGCACGAGCGCCAGCGCGGCGGCGGCGTCCTGCCGTTCGTGGGCGTCGATGAACCGGGCCAGCAGCGCGCGCTCCTGCGGGCTGGGTTCGGCGGCGGACCAGTCCTGCGGCCGCTCCGGCAGCCGCTCCTCCAGGGTGGTCCGGGCACGCTGGAGGGCGCTGTTCGCCGCCGGTACCGTCATCTCCAGCGCCGCCGCCGTGTCGCTGGCCGGCCAGCCGAGCACGTCGCGCAGGAGCAGCACGGCGCGCTGCCGGGGCGGCAGGAGCTGGATGACCGCGAGGAACGCGAGTTCCACGGTCTCCTTGGCGACCAGCAGGGCGTCCGGCCCGGCATCGGGCGAGGGTAGCTCGTCGAGCAGCCGGTCCGGGTACGGCTGCAGCCAGGGCACCTCCGCGAAGGAGGTCAGCGCCGGTACCCGCCGGGCGTTGCGGCGCAAGGCATCCAGGCAGGCGTTGGTGGCGATGCGGTACAGCCAGGCGCGCAACGCGGTGCCGGCGAACGTGTCCCGCTTGTCCCAGGCCCGCAGGAACGTCTCCTGGACCAGGTCCTCGGCGTCGTCGAACGAGCCGAGCATCCGGTAGCAGTGCACGTGCAGCTCGCGCCGGTACGGCTCGATCAGCGCGCCGAATTCGTCGGCCACGAGGGCGACTGTAGTCGGACCGCCCGGCCGGCGTGGATGCGACGGGCCACCTCGGGCGTGCGGGGCGCGGGCAGCGCCCTCACGCGGCCAGCTCCCTTACCCGGCTTGGCTTCCCGCCGCTGCGCATCGAGGCGATGACCGCCTCGGCGACCACATCTGCGATCAGCCCGTCCCAGGCGGTCGGCAGCGGTGCCGGGCGGTGCAACGTGTTCACGTGGTCGGCGCCCATGATTCCGGCGCCGATCATGCTGACCCGGACGGTCATCGCCACCTCCAGAACGACCTGGGCTCCGGCATGCCCCGGTACTCGTCGGGGCCGACCAGACCCCGCCCCGGGTGCACCAGGTACGCGGTGTCGACCAGGTCGTCGAGCACCGCCAGGGGTACCTCGGCGGCGACCGCCCGCGCGATGGCGACCACCGTCGACCACTCCTCGGAGACCGCGGCCGGTCCGGCGAACGAGCACGTCAGCCCGTCGCGGGCGGGTACCCCGAGCA
>VAWN01000103.1 GCA_005885555.1 Actinomycetota bacterium | reverse complement strand
GCTGCTGCGGTACCGGTGGGCGTGGTACGCCGCGATCGTGCTGCAGGTCGTCCTGTTCGCCTGCGGCCTGCTGCACGTCGCGTTCGCGGTGCTCGGCGTGCTGTTCGGCGCGGTGTGGGGGTACGTCCTGTCGGTGCGCCGGTCGGTGCTGGCCCGCCGCTAGCCCGTCGCTAGGGCTGGACCTCCCACTTGGTCAGCGCGATACCGTGCCCGTCCGGGTCGCGGAAGGCGGCCGACCACAGCTCCAGTTCCTCGAAGCGGCTGACCGGCCGGGGCCGGTGGACGAACTCCACGCCCTGCAGCAGCAGCTCGTCGTAGGCGGCCTGCACGTCGGGTACCTCGAGCAGGAGATGGATCAGCCGGCGGTCCACGGGTGGCATGTCGACGACCCGGCGCACGACGATGCGCGCGTCGCCGGACTCCAGTACCGCGCTGCCCAGCCCCAGGTCGACCTGCCGGAAGCCGAGCAGGTCGCGGTAGAACGCGAGGGACCGGCCGAGGTTGGCGACGAACAGGGTCACGCCGACCCCGCGTACCCGTCCGCGCGGCTGGCCCGGTGGCCGGGCGGCGGCGAGGTACGCGTCGGACACGTCCGCGTCTTCGGTCGCCTGGGAGTCGGGCATCGCCGGTACCGCCGGGTCGGCGGCCAGCACGTGCTCCACCCGCAGCGGCGGCACGGCGCCGTCGGGTGCCGCCGCCGGTGCCTCCTCCTCGGCGGGCTCGGGTGGCGCGGGGATGGTGGTCACCCCGCCGGCGGCGGCCGGTTCCGGACCGGCCACCGGGATCTGGTCGTCGGCCGGCCGGCGAGGTCGCGGTGACGGTCGGGGCCGGGGGCGCCGGTCCGACCCGGGCTCGGGCGAGGCCGAGCCCCCGGCCGCCGCCGCAGTGGCGGCCGCAGTGGCGCCAGCGGCGGCCGGCTCCGGCTCGGCCGGCTCCGGTCGCGGCTCCGGTTGCGGTCGCGGCTCCGGTTGCGGTCGCGGCTCCGGTTGCGGTCCCGGCTCTGGTTGCGGTCCCGGCTCTGGTCGCTCTGGTCCCGGCTCCGGTGGGGCGTCGGCCATCTCGACGTGCCGGTCGAGCTGGACATCGGGATCGAGCCCGATGTCGGGGTCGTAGCCGATCGACGGCGAGAACCCGGGTCCGGAGTCGGGCACCGGTTCGCTGCGGAACAGCGTCGGATCCATCACGTCGAGCTCGATCACCCGCGAGTCCGGATCCAGGTCGGCGAGCTCGGCCTCGTCGTAGTCCTCGTCGAGCAGGTCGCCGAGGTAGGACTCGGAGACCTCGCGGCCACCGGACTGGTACTCCTGGTCGCGTCCTTCGGCCACCTCACCGTGGCTGCGCACGCTGTCCCAGAGCACCCGTACCCGGCGCGGGTCGCCGACGGCGACCAGGATCGGCAGGGTGGATCCGGCATCGGGCCACTTGGACACGGGTACCCCGGCGTCGCGGATCTTCACCGCCACGTCGTCGATGCCGGGCGCGTGGATGACCAGGTGCATCTCGCACCGGCCCTGCGAGGCGGCGGCCGGGGGTGGTGAGCAGCTGACCACGTGTCCGGTACCGGGGACGTAGGCGAACTCCCGGCTGTTGAGCGCGGCGACCACGTAGAACGCCACGCCGCCGGCGAACACGGCGGCGCCGAGCGCGGCGAGCACCCAGCTGCTCGCACCCAGGCTCACGAACAGCAGGAACACCGCCACGATGGCGAGCAGGCCGCTGATCACGGTGCGACCGGCGGACACCGACCAACGACGGGCACTGGCCACGTAACCAACCTCCCGAGGGCTGTCCGTCAGGCTAGGCCCGATTCGCCCGGTGCGAAAGGGGGCCGACAAGTCACTCGGGACCCCCGGGCGGAAAGCCGTCCGGATAGGCTACGGGGCGGGTAGAGCCGAACGGGAGGGCGCGTGACCGAGCGCACGCTGGTATTGATCAAGCCGGACGCGGTACGCCGGGGCCTGGTGGGGGAGGTGCTGAGCCGGTTCGAGCGCAAGGGCCTGTCGATCGACACGCTGGTGCTGCGCACGATGGACGCCACGCTGGCCGACCAGCACTACGCCGAGCACGTGGAGAAGGCGTTCTACCCGCCGCTCAAGGAGTTCATGACCGGTGGTCCGCTGGTCGCCGCGATCCTCTCCGGTGACCAGGCGGTCGAGGTGGTCCGCACCCTGGTCGGCGTGACCGACGGGCGCAAGGCGGCGGCCGGTACCATCCGGGGGGATTTCTCATTGTCCAACCGCGAGAATCTCGTTCATGCATCGGATTCACCCGATAGTGCCAAGCGCGAGATCGCGCTCTGGTTCCCGGACGTCCCCGCCTGACCGCCGGTGTCGCTGACCGGGCTGCCCCTGCTCGTGCTGAGCGCTGTCGCGTCCCTGGGCGCCCTCGCGGGTACCGTCTGGTTCTGGCGGGGCACGGCCTGGTGGCGCCCGATCAGCCGGACCGCGGGGGTCCTGGCGTGTGAGGCGTTGATCCTGTTCACCGCGGGCCTGGTGGTCAACCGGTCGCTGGAGATCTTCCCGTCCTGGTCGGCCCTGTTCAACCGGCACCACGCGGCGCCCCCGCCCACGGTCGTGGCCGACCCGACCACCCGGCTGGATGTCTGGCTGCACGCCCGCGCGGTGGAGGGCGCGCGCAACGGCCTGGTCTTCGAGTGGCGGCCGGGCGGGGTCGGCAGCTGGCATCTGGCCGCGGCGCCGGTGATCTACGTGCCGCCACGCTACTTCACCGCGACCGCGGCCCGCTTCCCGGTGGTTGTCGTGGTCGCGCCGACCAGGGCCGGCCCGGCGCAGGGCGCCTGGGACCCGCGCAAGATCAACCAGGTCGTTCCGCACGCCGATGCCGAGGTCAACCCCGCGGTTCTCGTCTTCCTGCGCACCGATCACCCGGACGAGACCGTACTGACCGAGGTGCTGCCCGGACAGCTCGACGAGGACCTGCGCACCGCCGCACGCGGCTGGGCGGTGGTCGGGGTCGGCGCGGACGCCGGGTTCACCGCGCTGGCGCGCGATCCGCTGCGGTTCTGGTTCGCGGTCGCCATCGACGGGGCGCCGCGCCCGGCGCCGCCGGACGAGCTGGCCTGGCAGGCGACGCTGAGCATCATCGAGCGCCCGCCCGGGCACGGGTCGGTCCAGGTGGTCGCGCGACCCGAGGACCGCCTGCCCGCGGCCTTCCAATGGGTGTACCGGCAGCTGCCGGCCCCGCTCGCCGCACCGCTGACCGGTCCGGTCGACCCGAACGCGCCGAGGTGACCGGTGCCGCCCAACAGCCTCGGTGCGCAGGTCACCGCGATCGTGCTGGCGGTCGTGATCGCCGTCGACACGGCACTGGTGTGGTACCGGGTGCGCCGCTGGTGGGGCTGGCTGGTCCGGGGTACCGCGGTCCTCCTCTGCGTGGCGACCGCGCTGGGTGCCGCGGCGATCTGGGTGAACCGGCAGATGGACCTGTTCACCACCTGGTCGGAGGTGGCCGGGCACCGTCCGCTGGCACCGGTCACCGGGCAGACCACGGTCGACGAGAAGCTGCCCAGCGGCAGCCAGATCGTCACCTTCAACGTGCCCGGGCCGGCCAGCGGGATCAGCCTGGCGGCCAAGGCGTACCTGCCGCCGGGGTACGACTCGCCGCAGGGCAGGCGCACGCACTATCCGGTGGTCGAGGCGCTGGCCGGCTTTCCGGGTACGCCGAACCTGTGGGTGGTGAGCCTGCACATCGGCGACGTCCTGGACCACGAGATCGCGGCCGGCCGGATGGCGCCCGCCGTCGTCGTGTTCCCGTTGCAGGACTTCGACCAGACCACCGACAGCGAGTGCGTGGACGCGGTCGACGGGGCCAGGTTCGACACGTTCCTGACCAGGGACGTGCAGGCGGCCGTGGTGGCGCAGTTCCGGGTACGGTCGGACCGGGCCGGCTGGGGGATCATGGGCGCCTCGACCGGCGGGTTCTGCGCGGTGAACCTGGCGATGCGGCATCCGGATCTGTACGCGGCGGCGGGCAGCCTGTCCGGGTACTTCACCGCGATCACCGACCACACCACCGGCGACCTGTACAAGGGAAACCTGCGGCTGCGCGACGAGAACAGCCCGCTGTGGCGGGTGACGCACCTGCCGGTACCCGCCCTGCCGGTCTTCCTGTCGGTGGCGTCCGACGACCGCGGCGGGTACCAGCAGCTGCAGGCGTTCCAGGCGGCGGCCCGGCCGCCGATGCAGGTGAGCACGCTGGTCGTGCCGTCCGGCGGGCACACCGGCGGGGTGTGGCGCATGGTGCTGCCGGCGCTGTTCGACTGGTTCGCCGGCTGGTTGGCCGCGCCGCAGATCAGTCCGGTGCCCGGCCCGGTCAAGCCGATCCCGACGCACGGTCCGGTCAAGCAGGGGATGCTGCCCAACTGCGAACCCGCCCCGTCGTGTACCTCGAAACCCGACGGCGCCCGCACGGCCCGATCGGGTAGCCTTGAGCGGACACAGGCGTTGATCCGGCCATCACCGGTGAGCCTCCGGAAGAACGGGTCGCCCCGGCGGCCCTATTAGAACCGGACGGGATCGGCCCGTCACAGCCGACCAACGAGCGGGTGGTCCCCGGGCCGCCAAGCGAGGTGGTACCGCGGGCGCTGCGGCGCTCGTCCTCGCGCGAACGACGACGAACGCGCGCGAGGAGAGACTGGTGTATCCGAAGAACGCCCCCAACCGCCGGGTACCGGCGAGCCCCGACCTGCCCCGGGTCGAGCAGGACGTGCTGGACTTCTGGGCGGCGGACAAGACGTTCCCGGCGAGCGTGGAGCAGCGGGCGGCCGGCGACAACGAGTACGTCTTCTACGACGGGCCGCCGTTCGCCAACGGGCTGCCGCACTACGGGCACCTGCTGACCGGGTACGTGAAGGACGTCGTGCCGCGGTACCAGACGATGCGCGGCCGCCGGGTGGAGCGCCGGTTCGGCTGGGACTGCCACGGGCTGCCCGCCGAGGTGGAGGCGGAGAAGCAGCTGGGCATCTCCACCAAGGCGGAGATCCTCGAACTGGGCGTGGACAAGTTCAACGACGCCTGCCGAGCCTCGGTGCTGCGGTACACCCAGGACTGGGAGCGCTACGTCACCCGGCAGGCCCGCTGGGTCGACTTCGCCAACGACTACAAGACGCTCGACCCGGACTACATGGAGAGCGTCATGTGGGCCTTCAGGTCCTTGTACGACAAGGGCTTGGTGTACGAGGGCTTCCGGGTGCTGGCGTACTGCTGGCGGTGCGAGACGCCGCTGTCCAATACCGAGACCCGGATGGACGACGTGTACCGCGACCGCCAGGACCCGGCGCTGACCGTGGCGTTCCGGCTGGAGACCGGCGAGCAGCTGTGGGTGTGGACGACCACGCCGTGGACGCTGCCGTCGAACCTCGCCGTGGCGGTCGGGCCGGACATCGAGTACGCGGTCTTCTCCCGTGGCGCGCAGCGCGCGATCCTGGGCGCGGCCCGCGTCGACGCCTACGCCCGGGAGCTGGACGGCTGGACGCGCGTCGACACGGTGCCGGGGCGCGAGCTGGTCGGGCGGCGGTATGAGCCGCTGTTCCCGTACCTCGCCGACACGCGGGGCGCGTTCCAGGTGCTCGGTGCGGACTTCGTGTCCACAGAGGACGGTACCGGCGTGGTGCACCTGGCGCCGGCGTTCGGCGAGGACGACCAGAACGCCTGCAACGCCGCCGGGATCCCGACCGTGGTGACCGTCGACGAGCACACCAGGTTCACCGCGCTGGTACCCGACTACGAGGGCCTGCAGGTGTTCGAGGCGAACAAGCCGGTGGTGCGGGACCTGCGCGACCGGGGCGTGGTGGTGCGGCTGGACTCCTACGTCCACTCGTACCCGCACTGCTGGCGCTGCGACACGCCGCTGGTGTACAAGGCGGTGTCGTCGTGGTTCGTGGCGGTGACGCAGTTCCGCGACCGGATGGTCGAGCTGAACCAGCAGATCACCTGGACGCCCGCACACGTCAAGGAGGGCTCCTTCGGCAAGTGGCTGGCCGGCGCGCGGGACTGGTCGATCAGCCGCAACCGGTTCTGGGGCTCGCCGATCCCGGTGTGGCGCTCCGACGACCCGGCATACCCGCGCACCGACGTGTACGGCTCGCTGGCCGAGCTGTCCCGCGACTTCGGCGTGCCGGTGACGGACCTGCACCGGCCCGGGATCGACGAGTTGACCCGGCCGAACCCGGACGACCCCACCGGCCGCTCGACGATGCGGCGGGTACCCGAGGTGCTCGACTGCTGGTTCGAGTCCGGCTCGATGCCGTTCGCCCAGGTGCACTACCCGTTCGAGAACCGCGACTGGTTCGAGACGCACTACCCGGGTGACTTCATCGTGGAGTACTTCCCGCAGGTGCGCGGCTGGTTCTACACGCTGCACGTGCTCGCCACGGCGCTGTTCGACCGGCCGGCGTTCCGCAACTGCGTGGTACACGGGATCGTGCTGGGCTCCGACGGCCGGAAGATGTCCAAGAGCCTGCGCAACTACCCGGACGTGTACGAGATGTTCGACGCGTACGGGTCCGACGCGATGCGCTGGACGCTGATGTCCTCGCCGGTGCTGCGCGGTGGCGACGTCATCGTCAGCGAGGCCACCATCAGAGACGCGGTGCGGCAGGTGCTGCTGCCGCTGTGGAACGTCTGGTACTTCTTCTCGCTGTACGCCAACGCGGAGCGGTACGAGGCGGTACGCCGGACCGACTCGACGCACCTGCTGGACCGGTACGTACTGGCGAAGACCGCGGAGCTGGTCGGGTCCGTGACGGCCGCGATGGACGTCCACGACATCAGCGGCGCCTGCACGACCGTGCGCGGGTACCTCGACGCGCTGACCAACTGGTACGTGCGGCGCTCGCGCGGCCGGTTCTGGTCCGGCGACCGGGACGCCTTCGACACGCTGTCCACCGTGCTCGAAACCGGAAGTCGGGTGACAGCTCCATTGGCCCCGTTGCTCTCCGAGGAGATCTGGCGCGGCCTGACCGGCGGCCGTTCGGTGCACCTGACCGACTGGCCGTCCGTCGGCGAATTCCCGGCGGACCGGTCGCTCGTGGCCGAGATGGACGCGGTACGGGAGGTGTGCTCGGCGGCGCTGTCCCTGCGCAAGGCGAAGGGGCTGCGGGTACGGCTGCCGCTGGCGAAGCTGACCGTGGCCACGCCCGACGCCGACCGGCTGCGCCCGTACGCCGACCTGGTGGCCGACGAGGTGAACGTGAAGTCGGTGGAGTTCACCGGCGACCTGTCCGGGTACTGCGAGCGGGTGCTGACCGTGGTGCCCCGGGTGCTCGGCCCGCGCCTGGGCGGCCAGGTGCAGCAGGTGATCCGGGCGGTCAAGGCCGGCGACTGGTCGGTGACCGACGGCGTGGTGACCGCCGCCGGGGTACCGCTGGAAGAGGGCGAGTACGAGCTGAAGCTGGTCGCCGCCGACGCGGACCGCTCCGCGGCGCTGCCCGACGGAGTGGTGGTGCTCGACACCGACGTCACGCCCGAACTGGCCGCCGAGGGGCTGGCGCGGGACGTGGTACGGGTGGTGCAGCAGGCCCGACGCGAGGCGGGGCTGGACGTGGCCGACCGGATCGCGCTGACCGTCGAGGCCGGCCCTCAGGTGACCGCGGCCGTCGAGGCGCACCGCGACTTCGTGGCGGCCGAGACGCTCGCGACGTCGGTGGCGTTCGGGCCGGTCGGCGAGGGCGCGTTCGACGGTGCGGCGGGCGACGGTGCGGCGGTACGGGTGACCGTGGCCCGCGGGTGATCTTCTAGAGTAGCGGCATGTCCGCGCTCTACACCCTGGGCCGCCACACCGTGGCGCCGGTGCTGCGCGGGTTGTGGCGGCCCTGGACGTCCGGGCTGGAGCACATTCCGGCGACCGGCCCGGCGATCCTGGCGAGCAACCACCTGTCCGCCTGCGACTCGCTGTTCCTGCCGATCGTGGCGCCGCGGGAGATCACCTTCTGGGCCAAGGCCGAGTACTTCGCCGGCAACGGGCTCAAGGGGCGGGTCACCGCGGCGTTCATGCGCGGCATCCGGCAGATCCCGATCGAACGGGGCAACGGCCGGGCCGCGCTGACCGCGCTGGACGTGGCGCTGGCGGTACTGCGGGAGGGCGGGCTGTTCGGCATCTACCCCGAGGGCACCCGCTCCCCGGACGGCCGGCTGTACCGGGGGCACACCGGGATCGCGCGGATCGTCCTCGAAGCCCGGGTACCGGTTCTGCCGGTGGCGATGCTCGGCACCGACCGGGTACAGCCGATCGGAGCGCCGGTACCGCGGCTGGGGCATTCGATCGGGGTACGGGTCGGCCCGCCGCTGGACTACACGTCGAAGGCGGACGGGCCGCGCAATCCGAAGTTGCTGCGGGAGATCACCGACGACATCATGGCGCACATCCGGCGCCTGTCCGGCCAGGAGTACGTGGACCGGTACGCAAGCCGGGAGAAGGCCGCCCCGACGGACCGAGCGCCCCGACGCGTCTGAGGAGCGTCGGGGCCGCGGGAGCGGAGCGAGCGTCAGCACTACGCGTCCCGACGCGGACGCGGTCTGGACTGAGGAGCGCAGTGACGAGGGAAGACGGCGTCTGAGGAGCGTCGGGGCCGCGGGAGCGGAGCGAGCGCCAGCACTACAGTAGGCTCGATATCCATGCAGAGCGTGTGGCCGCGCCTTGAACCGCTGCTGCCGCTGGTCAGCAAGCCGATCCAGTACGTCGGCGGGGAGCTGGGCGCGGTGGTCAAGGACTGGGACTCGGCGTCGGTCCGGTGGGCGCTGATGTACCCGGACGCATACGAGGTCGGCCTGCCCAACCAGGGCGTCCAGATCCTGTACGAGGTGCTCAACGAGCGGCCCGGCGTGCTCGCCGAGCGCACCTACGCGGTCTGGCCCGACCTGGAGAGGCTCATGCGGGAGCACGGCGTCCCGCAGTTCACCGTCGAGGCCCACCGGCCCGTCGGCGCGTTCGACCTGTTCGGTGTCTCGTTCGCGACCGAACTCGGGTACACCAACCTGCTGACCGCCCTGGACCTGGCCGGGATCCCGCTGTCCGCGGCCGACCGGGACGACCGGCACCCGATCGTGATCGCGGGCGGGCACGCGGCCTTCAACCCCGAGCCGATCGCCGGGTTCGTCGACGCCGCGGTGCTCGGCGACGGCGAGGAGGCGGTACTGGAGATCACCGGCATCGTCGCCGCCTGGAAGGCCGCCGGGTGTCCGGGTGGCCGGGACGAGGTGCTGCTGCGGCTGGCCCGGACCGAGTCGGTGTACGTGCCGCGGTTCTACGACGTCGAGTACCTGCCGGACGGGCGGATCCAGCGGGTGGTGCCGAACCGGGCCGACGTGCCGTTCCGGGTACGCAAGCGGACCACGATGGACCTGGACGCCTGGCCGTACCCGAAGAAGCCGCTGGTGCCGCTGGCCGAGACGGTACACGAGCGGTACGCGGTGGAGATCTTCCGTGGGTGTACCCGCGGCTGCCGCTTCTGCCAGGCCGGCATGATCACCCGGCCGGTGCGGGAGCGCTCGATCACGACCGTCGGCGAGATGGTGCGCGACGGGCTGAAGTTCTCCGGGTTCACCGAGGTCGGGCTGCTGTCCCTGTCGTCCGCCGACCACTCGGAGATCGGCGACATCTGCTCCGGGCTCGCCGAGCGGTACGAGGGCACGAACGTGTCCCTGTCGCTGCCGTCGACCCGGGTGGACGCGTTCAACATCACGCTGGCCGAGGAGCTGTCCCGCAACGGCCGCCGCACCGGGCTGACCTTCGCGCCGGAGGGCGGCTCCGAACGGATCCGCCGCGTGATCAACAAGATGGTCTCCGAAGAGGACCTGATCCGCACCGTCGTCACCGCCTACACCAACGGCTGGCGCCAGGTGAAGCTGTACTTCATGTGCGGCCTGCCCACCGAGACCGACGACGACGTGGTGCAGATCGCCCGGCTGGCGCACGAGGTCATCCGGGCCGGTCGGGCGGCGACGGGTACCCGCGACATCCGCTGCACCGTCTCGATCGGCGGGTTCGTGCCCAAGCCGCACACGCCGTTCCAGTGGGCGGCCCAGGCGTCCCCGGAGACCGTCGACCGGCGGCTGGGGCTGCTCAAGCAGGCCATCAACGCCGACCGGTCGCTCGGCCGGGCCATCGGATACCGGTACCACGACGGCGAGCCCTCGCTCGTCGAAGGGCTGCTGTCCCGGGGCGACCGGCGGGTCGGTGCGGTGATCCGCCGGGTGTGGGAGCTGGGCGGGCGCTTCGACGGCTGGTCGGAGCACTTCTCCTTCGCCCGGTGGACGCAGGCGTGCGCCGACGTCGGGGTGGACCTCGACTGGTACACCACCCGGGAACGCGGGCAGGCCGAGGTGCTGCCCTGGGACCACCTCGACTCCGGCCTGGACAAGGACTGGCTCTGGCAGGACTGGCAGGACTCGCTGTCGGAGTACGAGCAGGACGACTGCCGCTGGACGCCGTGCTTCGACTGCGGCGTCTGCCCCGGTATGGACACCGAGATCCAGATCGGCCCGACCGGACGCAAGCTGCTGCCGCTGACCCCGGTCGGGCATTAGTGGCGCGGAACCAGCCGCCCGCGAACCAGGCGCCGGTGGTCCAGCGGATCCGGCTCCGGTACGCCAAGCGCGGGCCGCTGCGCTTCACCTCGCACCGCGACTTCGCGCGCACGTTCGAACGGGCGGTGCAGCGGGCCGGGGTACCGATCGCGTACTCGCAGGGGTTCACCCCGCACCCCAAGGTCTCCTACGCCAGTGCCGCGCCGACCGGGGTCGCCAGCGAGGCCGAGTACCTGGAGATCGGCCTGCGGGCCCGGGTGGACCCGGCCGAGGTCGGTCGCCGGCTCGACGCCGCCCTGTCACCCGGCCTGGACGTGCTGGACGCGGTCGAGGCCGGGCCGGGCAGCCTGGCCGACCGGATCGACGCCTCGCGCTGGCGGATCGAGCTGCCCGGCGTGGTACCCGACGAGCTCCGCCACGCCGTCGTCGCGTTCGAGGCCGCCGCCGAGGTACCCGTCCAGCGGCTCACCAAGCAGGGCTGGCGTACCTTCGACGCGCGCGGCCCGGTGGTCCTGATCCGGGTCGAAGAGCCACCCTCCGAGGTCAGCGACGTGCCGTGTGCGATACTCGACCTAGTCATACGGCAGGTCACCCCGTCCGTACGACCCGATGACGTCCTGTCCGGCCTGCGAGTGGTGGTCGGCCTGGAGCCGCCGGTACCCCCACGGGCGACCCGGCTGGCTCAGGGCACGCTGACCCCGCAGGGGGAGATCACCGATCCCCTCCTGGCGGACCGGACCGGGGCGGTCACCGGAGTTCCGCCAGGCTGATACGGCTTGTCGCACCGACAAGCCGCGCGGCCGGGAGGGGCTGGCAGACTTCGGCACCGTGCCGTCGCACGGTGCCGGCGACGAACCTCGTGCTGCGCTCCGGCGCGGTACGACAAAGCATGCGGCATCCCCGCGTGGCAGCGTCCTACGCGCCCGGGGAGCCAGAACTGGAGAACGTCCGGATGCTCGAGAACGAGCCAACGGGGGAGGATCGGAACGGCGCGACGCCGGCCGAAGACAGCACCCCATCGACAACACCGACCCGCCGCACCCGATCGACCCGGCGTAAGGCGACCGCGCCGGCCGAGGTGGCGGCTCCGGCCGAGGTCACCGCGCCGCCCGCGCCGGCCGAGGTCACCGCGGCGCCGCCGGACACCGGTACCGCCGAGGAGACCCCACGGCGGACGCGAAGCAGGCGGAAGGCCACGGTACCCCCCGAAAACGGCGAGTCCGTCGCAGAGCCGGCGGAAGCCCCCGCGCCGCGCACCCGGCGCAAGAAGGCCGCACCCGCGGAGCCGGAGCCCGCTGCGACCGAGGAGGCGCCCGCCCCGTCGCGGCGGCGTGCGCCCGCCGCCGCGCCGCTGCTGTTCGTGGCGCCGGAAGCGCAGGCGGAGGAGGAGCCGGAGGCCCGCACCAGCCGGCGGCGGCGCAGCAGTCGCCGGACCGCCGCGGAGCCGGTCGCCGAGGCCGAGCCGGTGGCCGAGGAGCCCGTGGAGGCGGAGGAGCCCGAGGACGACGAGGACGAATCGGCCGCCGCGCGTCGGCGCCGCCGCCGTGGACGCCGCGGCCGTGGCCGCGGCCGCGGCGGCGAGGCGATCGAGGGCGAGGAAGAGGAGGCCGAGGCCGAGGCCGCGGAGGAGGAGCCGGCCGAGGAGGCCGAGGAGGCCGCGGACGCGGTGACCCGCCGCCGCCGGCGGCGCCGCCGCGGCGGGGCGTCCGGCGAGCCGGAGACCGCTGAGGACGGGGTGGTCACCGTCGTCAAGGTGCGCCAGCCGCGCGCCGCCCGCGACGAGGTCCAGGGCGTCGCCGGCTCGACCCGCCTGGAGGCCAAGCGGCAGCGCCGCCGGGACGGCCGCGACCAGCGGCGCACCCGCCCGCCGATCCTGTCCGAGTCGGAGTTCCTGGCGCGGCGCGAGGCCGTGGACCGGACGATGGTGGTACGGCACAAGGGCGACCGCACCCAGATCGGCGTGCTTGAGGACGGCGTGCTCGTCGAGCACTACGTGACCCGGGCCAGCGCCGCCTCGATGGTCGGCAACGTGTACCTCGGCAAGGTGCAGAACGTGCTGCCCAGCATGGAGGCCGCGTTCATCGACATCGGCCGGGGCCGCAACGCGGTGCTGTACGCCGGCGAGGTGAACTGGGACGCCACCGGCCTGGAAGGGCGGGCGCGCTCGATCGAGCAGGCGCTGAAGTCGGGCGACTCGGTCCTGGTACAGGTGACCAAGGACCCGGTCGGGCACAAGGGCGCCCGGCTGACCAGCCACATCGCGCTGTCCGGCCGGCACCTGGTCTACGTGCCGCACGGCAACGCCTCCGGAATCAGCCGCAAGCTGCCGGACACCGAGCGCAAGCGGCTGCGTGACGCGCTCAGGTCGCTGGTACCCGACGGTGCCGGCGTGATCGTCCGGACCGCCGCCGAGGGCGCCTCCGAGGACGAGCTGGCCCGCGACGTGCAGCGGCTGCAGGCGCAGTGGGAGGACATCTCCACCAAGGCCGGCGAGGGCGGTGCCCCGGTGCTGCTGTACGAGGAGCCCGACCTGGTGATCCGGGTGGTCCGGGACCTGTTCAACGAGGACTTCCGGGAGCTGGTCATCCAGGGCTCGGACGCCTATGACCAGGTGGAGATGTACCTCAAGCACGTCTCGCCGGACCTGCTGGAGCGGCTGCACCGGTACGCCGGTCCGGCCGACCTGTTCGGCGAGCGGCGCGTCGACGAGCAGATCCTCAAGGGGTTGGACCGCAAGGTGTTCCTGCCGTCGGGCGGCTCGTTGATCATCGACCGCACCGAGGCCATGACGGTGATCGACGTCAACACCGGCAAGTACACCGGTACCGGCGGCAACCTCGAAGAAACGGTCACGCGCAACAACCTCGAAGCGGCCGAGGAGATCGTCCGTCAGCTGCGGCTGCGCGACCTCGGCGGGATCATCGTGATCGACTTCATCGACATGGTCCTCGAGTCGAACCGGGAGCTGGTCCTGCGCCGGCTCACCGAGTGCCTCGGGCGGGACCGCACCAAGCACCAGGTGACCGAGATCACGTCGCTCGGCCTCGTCCAGATGACCCGCAAGCGCATCGGTCAAGGACTGCTCGAAGCGTTCAGCGAGACCTGCGAGGTCTGCAAGGGCCGTGGGCTGATCATCCACACCGAGCCGGCCGCGGACCGCAGACCGGCCGCGAAGGCCGTGGCCGCGGTCGCCGCCGCCCCCGTCGAAGGTTCCGGCCGGCGCCGACGCCGGTCCACCGCGGTGGTACTGGACGAGGATCTCGAGATACCCGAGCCGATCGACGAGGAGCCGGGCGCCGTGGCGGGGGACAGCGACATCGAGCTGGTGTCCGACGACGCCGGTGCCTCCGATGAGGGCGACGGTGACGACGAGCAGGTGCTGACCGAGGGGCGCCGGCGGAGCCGGCGGTGGTCCCGGCGGTCGGCGCGGTAGGTGCGCCTGGCCGCCGTCGCGGTGCGCGCCGCGCCGGGCGCGGTCCCCGCGCCCGGATCTTGGACGTTCTTACCCCCTGCAGGGGGTACCGGCGTCCAAGATCCGGGTTGGCCGGGGGTCTGTGGCCGCCCGTCGGCTTCGCCGGCCCGGTTTGAGGCCGGCGGGGGCGATGAAGTAAGCTTGGCGTTCGGTGCACTTCGTGCGCCCGGTTGTTGTGCGCCCTTCGTGGGCAGTGCTTTGTCGGGCAGCGCGGCGCGACCATGATCCACCAGCCAGCCACTCAGGACAGGAGTCCGCCTCCGATGTACGCGATCGTCAAGACCGGCGGCAAGCAGTACAAGGTCGCCGCGGGCGACGTGATCGAGGTCGAGAAGCTCGTCGGCGCGCCCGGCGACGCGGTCTCGCTGTCCGCGGTACTGGTCGTCGACGGTACCGACGTCGTCACCGACGCCGCCGCGCTGGCGAGTGTCGCGGTGACCGGCGAGGTCGTCGCACACACCAAGGGTCCGAAGATCCGGATCCACAAGTTCAAGAACAAGACCGGCTACCACAAGCGCCAGGGTCACCGCCAGCCGCTGACCCGGGTCAAGGTGACCGGCATCGCGACCGGGAAGTAGGCGTACACGATGGCACACAAGAAGGGTGCGTCCAGCTCGCGCAACGGCCGCGACTCCAACGCGCAGCGGCTGGGCGTCAAGCGGTTCGGCGGGCAGCTCGTCAACGCCGGGGAGATCCTGGTCCGCCAGCGCGGCACCAAGTTCCACCCGGGCGATTTGGTCGGCCGGGGCGGCGACGACACGCTGTTCGCGCTGGCCACGGGTGCGGTCCAGTTCGGTACCCGGCGTGGCCGCAAGGTTGTCAACATCATTCCGCGGTAACTTCCGCCGTTTCGGGCCGGCCGGGCGTGGCGCCTCGCCGGCCCGCGGCTTTTCCTCCCAGGAGTACCGGTGACCACGTTCGTCGACCGCGTCGTCCTGCACGTGCAGGCCGGTGACGGCGGGCACGGCTGCGTGTCTATCCTGCGGGAGAAGTTCAAGCCGTTCGGCGGGCCGGACGGCGGCAACGGCGGGCACGGCGGGGATGTCGTACTCGTCGTCGACCCGGGGGTACACACCCTGCTCGACTTCCATTTCCGGCCGCACGTCAAGGCCGGCAACGGCAAGGGTGGCCAGGGCGGTAACCGGGACGGTGCGCAGGGCGGAGATCTGGTGCTGCGGGTACCGGACGGCACCGTCGTGCAGTCCGTCGACGGCGAGGTGCTCGCCGACCTGGTCGGCGCCGGTACCCGTTTCATCGTGGCCCGGGGCGGCCGCGGCGGCCGGGGTAACGCCGCACTGGCCAACGCGCGCCGCAAGGCACCCGGCTTCGCCGAGCTGGGCGAGCCCGGCGACCGGCTCGACGTGGTACTGGAGCTCAAGAGCGTCGCCGACGTCGGACTGGTCGGCTTTCCGAGCGCGGGCAAGTCGTCGCTGATCTCGGTACTGTCCGCCGCCCGGCCGAAGATCGCCGACTACCCGTTCACGACGCTGGTACCCAACCTCGGTGTCGTCCAGGTCGGCGACGACACGTTCACCATCGCCGACGTACCCGGCCTGATCCCCGGTGCCGCCACCGGCAAGGGGCTGGGCCTGGAGTTCCTGCGGCACGTCGAGCGCTGCGCGGTGCTGGTACACGTGGTGGACACCGCGACGCTGGAACCCGGCCGCGACCCGCTCGCGGACATCGACGCGATCGAGGCGGAACTGGCCGCGTACGGCGGGTTGGCCGAGCGGCCCCGGCTGGTCGCGCTGAACAAGATCGATGTACCCGACGGTCGCGCCCTCGCCGAGCTGGTCCGGCCCGACCTGCAAGCGCGCGGGCTGCGTTCCTTCGAGGTGAGCGCGGCGACGCACGAGGGACTCAAGGAGCTCACGTACGCCATGGCCGAGCTGGTCCGCGAGCACCGGGCCGCCTCGCCGCCACCCGAGCCGACCCGGATCGTGCTGCGCCCGACGGCCGTCGACGACACCGGGTTCACCGTGACCGCGGACGAGGACGTATACGTGGTACGGGGTCCGCGGCCGGAGCGCTGGGTACGGCAGACGAACTTCGACAACGACGAGGCGGTCGGGTTCCTTGCGGACCGGCTGGCCCGCCTGGGTGTCGAGGATGCGCTCGCCAAGGCCGGGGCGGAGCCGGGCGCGACGGTACGGATCGGTACCCGGGAGTTCGACTGGCAGCCCTCGGTGTACGCCGGACGCGAGTACCTGCCCGGCAACCGCGGTACCGACTACCGGCTCGACGAGGCGTCGCCCCGCCCGTCGGCGGCCGACCGGTTGGCCGCTCGCAAGGCGCGCCGGCAACGCCCGCCGGACGAGCCACCGCTGGCCGACGCCGAGCCGCCACTGAGCGACGCCGATCCCGCCGAGTCGCCACTGAGCGACGCCGATCCCGCCGAGTCGCCACTGAGCGACGCCGATCCCGCCGAGTCGCCACTGAGCGACGCCGATCCGGGTGGATCGATGACGGGCGATGCGGACCCATCGTCCACGTTGCGGTAACGGTCCGGAAACCGGTGTGGATTACTCTCGTGCGGTGTTGATCGAGCCGCGTTCCGCCGGGGATCCCGTCATCGCAGCGTTGAGCCGGGAGCAGGAAGCGGAGCTCGCCGCGGCGCACGTCGCGCACCCCCAGCGCGCCGGCATCGAGTTCGTCGCCGGCTTCGTCGACGGCCGGCCGGTCGCCTGCGGGGCGCTGCAACCGCTCGGCGACGGGATCGGCGAGATCACCCGGATGTACGTCCGGCCGGCGTACCGGCGTCAGGGGCTGTCCCACCTCATCCTCGCCGCGCTCGAAGAGCTCGCGGTCGCACGCGGGTACCACACACTGCGCCTGGAGACCGGCCGGTACCTGACCCCGGCGCTGCACCTGTACCAGAGCGCCGGGTACCGGCCGATTCCGGTGTTCGGCCAGTACGTCGGCAACCCGGGCAGCGTCTGCTTCGAGAAGTCCCTGACCGCCGTCGAGGCCGCTTGACAGCGCTCAGCTTCAGCCGACCGGTACCTTGTCCGCCTCGGCGTCCGGTGCCGCGGGCGTGGCGGTGCGCCACGTGCGTCCCTTGACGAGCAGCACCGCGAGCGCACCCACGGCCAGTACCACGATCGGCAGCCACAGCGTCACCCGCATCGCGTTGACGAAACCCTCGCCGAACACGTGCGCGGCCAACGTGTCGCGGCCGGCCGTGCCGCCGCTAGCCGTGCTGCCGATGTCGAGGTTGCCGGTCGCCACGTCGTGGAACTTCGCCAGGAACACGCTGCGCTGCGGCTGCGGTAGCGTCGCGCTGAGCTGTTCGGCCGCCGCGCTGAGCTTCGCCGACAGCTGCGCCTGCAGCAGCGCACCGACGGCCGCGAAGCCGAGTACGCCGCCGAGCTGCCGGGTGGTGTTGATCACCCCGGACGCGGCCCCGGCCATTCGCGGCTGCACGTTCATCATCGCCACGGTCTGCAGTGGCGCGAACGTCATGCCCATGCCGAAGCCGGCCACGATCAGGCCGGGCAGCAGGTGCCACCGGGTCACGCCCAGGTGCGACGACGCGATCAGGATGCCCATGCCGGCCGAGAACAGGCTCAGCCCCACGAACAGGATCCACTTGCCGCCGATGCGGTCGGCCAGCCGGCCGGCGACCGGCGCGACGAACATCGAGATCAGCGACATCGGCGCGGTGGTCAGGCCGGCCTGCAGGGCGGTCAGCCCGAGTACCGACTGCAGGAAGATGGTCAGCGGCAGGAACAGGCCGAACATGCCGAACGCGATCGACATGACGACATAGTTCATGATCGAGAAGTTGCGGTCCTTGAAGATCTGGAACGGAATCAGTGGCTCGCCGTTGCGCTGGGCGTACTGCTGGAACAGAAAGAGCACCAGGATCGCGACACCGGCACCGATGATCTCGATGATGGTGACCGCACCCCAGACCGGGCCCCAGTGGTGCGACTGCCCCTCGATCAACCCGAACGTGATCAGGAACAGGCCCGCGGTGACGAGCACGGTACCCAGCCAGTCCAGGCGGTGCCGCCGGTTGAGCTTGAGGTTGGGCATCACGATCGCGGCGCCGACCAGCGCGACGGCGCCCACCGGCAGGTTGACGAAGAAGATCCAGCGCCAGCCGAAGTCGGTGACCAGCCAACCGCCGACAACCGGGCCGGCGATCGTGGCGACACCGGCCGTCGCGCCCCAGATGCCGAACGCGGCCCCACGTTTTTCCGGTGGGAAGATCACGGTCAGTACCGACAGCGTCTGCGGCGTCAGCAACGCGCCGCCGATGCCCTGTACCACCCGGAAGATGATCAGCTGGTCCGGGGTCTGCGCGAAGCCGCACGCGGCCGACGCCAGCATGAAGATCACCAGGCCGATGAGGAAGAGCCGCTTGGGCCCGTACAGGTCGCCGAGCCGGCCGGCCGTGATCAGCAGGACGGCGTAGACGAGCACGTACGAGTTGAGGATCCACAGGATGTCCGACAGCGACGCGCCGAGCTTGTCGCTGATCGCCGGGATCGCGATGTTCACGATCGTGGTGTCCAGAAGGATCATGAAGAAGCCCAGGCAGAGTACCGACAGCACCAGCCATGGACTGTGCCGTCGCTCGGCCTGGTGCACCGGCGCTGTCATGAGCACTCCTTGTCGTTGTCCTTACAGCCTAGGTACCTCGGTGACGTCACACGACCGGCCGGTCAGCGGAGGCCCGGTTGCCCCGTCCGCTCGCGTCGCGGCGCTGTCAAGCACCGTCTTCCCTCGTCGCTTCGCTCCTCGGTCCAGACGGCGCCGCGCCGCTCCCCGCGCGCTCACCTCAGCCCGAGCCGCTCGCGGACCAGCTGCACCCGCATCCGCGCCTGCTCCCGTGCCCGGTGCGCGCCGTCTGCCAGTACCCGGGCAACCGCGTCCGGCTCGGCGCGCAGCTGTGCGTACCGTTCCTGGATCGGCCGCACCGTCGCGATCACGGTGTCGGCCACCGCCTCCTTGAGCTGCCGGTGCGAGGAGAACGACCGCGCCAGCGCGGTCGGCGTCTCGTCGAGGCAGCCGGCCAGGATCTCCAGCAGGTTGGCCACCCCCGGCCGGCCGACCGGGTCATAGGCGACCTCCCGACCGGAGTCCGTGACGGCCCGGAACACCTTTCGTCGCGCCACCTCCGCAGAGTCGAGCAGAAAGAGCACCCCGGCCTCGTTGCCGTTGGACTTGCCCATCTTCGCGCAGGGGTCTGACAGTTCTCTGAGACGCCTGGTGAAGCCGGGGTTCACCGCCTTCGGTACGACGAACGTCGGCCCGTACCGGCCGTTGAACCGCACCGCGACGTCGCGGGCCAGTTCGACGTGCTGGCTCTGGTCGGCGCCGACCGGTACCTCGTCGACGTCGTGCAGCAGGATGTCGGCGGCCATCAGCGTCGGGTACGTGAGCAGGCTCAGCCGCACCTGCTGCTGCGTGGCGGCCTTCTCCTTGAACTGGATCATCCGGTGCGCCTCGCCGTAGCTGGTGACGCATTCCAGCAGGTAGTGCAGCTCGGTGTGTTCGGGTACCTGCGACTGCACGTAGAACAGGCTCCGGGCAGGGTCGACTCCCGCGGCGAGCAGCAGGGTGGCCGTCTCCACGGTCAGCTCGCGCAGCCGGTCGGGGTCGTGGTCGACCGTCATCGCGTGCAGGTCGACGACGAGCACGATGGACTCGTGGTCACGCTGGCCGGCGACCATCGGACGGATGGCGCCGAGCAGGTTGCCCAGCTGCAGGTGGCCGGTGGGCTTGAAACCGGACAGTTGGCGGGACATGGGTCACTCCTTCGGATCGAAGGCGGACGCCCACGCCGGGCACACGACAACGGCCGCCCGGATGGGCGGCCGCGGAGAATTGGGTACGCGGAAAGGGGCCGCCCGTCAGGGCGCCCACCAGCGCAGGCTGGACGTGTTCCGCATACGGCAAGGGTACCAGCGCTCTGGCATGATCGATCGGATGGAGGGCGCGGTGCGACGGATCGGAATCATGGGCGGCACGTTCGACCCCATCCACCACGGTCACCTCGTCGCCGCCAGCGAGGTCGCCGGCCGGTACGGGCTGGACGAGGTCGTCTTCGTGCCGACCGGCCAGCCCTGGCAGAAAGCCGGCGAGCCGGTCAGCCCGGCGGAGGACCGGTACCTGATGACCGTGATCGCGACCGCCTCGAACCCGCGCTTCACCACCAGCCGGGTGGACATCGAGCGCGGTGGACCGACCTACACCATCGACACCCTGCGTGACCTGCGCAAGCAGTACGGCGACTCGGCGGAGCTGTACTTCATCACCGGCGCCGACGCGCTGGAGAAGATCCTGTCCTGGAAGGACGTCGACGAGATGTTCGAGCTCGCCCACTTCGTCGGGGTCACCCGGCCGGGGTTCGAGCTGTCCGACGCGCACCTGCCGGAGGACGCCGTGTCGCTGGTGACGGTACCGGCGATGGCGATCTCGTCCACCGACTGCCGGGCCCGGGTCGCGGCCGGCCACCCGGTCTGGTACCTGGTGCCCGACGGTGTGGTGCAGTACATCGCTAAGCGGCATCTGTACCGTTAAATCCGATGCGACGCTGCCGGCGGCCTTGTGAGACGCTGGATGACGGCAACACGACAACGGAAGGAGTCCGGGTGCCCGCATCCGAGCGCGCCGTCGAGCTCGCGCTGGCCGCCGCGCAGGCGGCCGCCGACAAGAAGGCCAACGACATCGTGATCCTCGACGTGGCAGACCAACTCGTGATCACCGACGCGTTCCTGGTCGCCTCCGCACCCAATGAGCGCCAGGTGCAGGCGATCGTGGATGCGATCGAGGAGCGGCTGCTCGGGCTCCCGGAGAAGGCCAAGCCGGTGCGCCGGGAGGGCGAACGGTCCGGCCGCTGGGTGCTGCTCGACTACGTCGACATCGTGGTGCACGTTCAGCACAGCGAGGAGCGCGAGTTCTACGCGCTGGACCGGCTGTGGAAGGACTGCCCGACGATCCCGTTCGTCGACCGGGACCTGGTACCGGCCGAGCGCGACGCGTGAGCGGGCCCGCTGGCGCGGCGCGCCGCCGTTCCCGGCCCGGCGCATGACCCGGCTGCTCGTCGTCCGGCACGGGCGCACCGGGTACAACGCCTCGCGGACCATCCAGGGGCAGCTCGACGTGCCGCTCGACGAGGTCGGCCGCGGGCAGGCCGCCGCCGTCGCGCCCCGGCTCGCGGCGCTCAAGCCCGAGGCGATCGTCTCCAGCGACCTGCGCCGGGCCGCCGACACCGCGGCTCCGCTGGCCGAGCTGACCGGCCTGCCGGTGTGGTCCGACCCGCGGCTGCGTGAACGGAGCTTCGGCCGGTGGGAAGGGCTGCACGGCGACGAGATCGCCGAACGGTACCCCGAGGAGTACGGCCGCTGGCAGGCCGGCAAGGACGTCGACGGCTGCGGCGTCGAGGAGCTGGACGAGGTGGCCAAGCGGGCGAGCGCGGCGCTGCGGGAGGCGGCCGACCAGGTACCGGACGGCACCGTGGTGGTGTTCAGCCACGGCGCCGCCGTCCGGTACGGGCTGGCGATGCTGCTCGGCTGGCCGGCCACGGTACCCCTTTCGCTCGGCGCGCTGGGCAACTGCCGGTGGGCGGAGCTGCGCCGGGATACGATGCGCGGCTGGCAGCTTCGCGGGTACAACCTGGGCTGAGCCGGGAACCGGACGGCGGCCCGCAACGTCGGAGGAGTCATGGGTATCCGTCACCACGCCGCGGCGGGCGTGATCTGCGCCGCGCTGGCGCTCGCCGGCTGCGCGGCGAGCAAGGCAGGATCGCCGGGCGTCGGCGCCCAGGGCGTCAGCCCGGGCGCCTCGACGCCCGCCGTGCCGACCCCCGGCGACAGCTCGCCGCCGGCCAGCACGCCGACCGACGCCTCGCCGCCCGGGTCAGTCCACCAGCTGGTCCTCAGCGGGCAGGTGGAGCCCGGGGTCGAGCAGGGGTGCCTGATCCTGCGCGACGCCGACAAGGCCTACGACCTGATCGGTGGCGACCCGTCGATCGTCAAGGCGGGCGCCCGGGTGCGGGTGGTCGGCCACCTTGCGGTGGGCGTGATGAGTCACTGCATGCAGGGCCAGCTGTTCCAGGTCACCGAGGCACACGCGCTGTAGTTGAGACGGTACCGAGGCGAAGCGCTAAGGTGCCGGCATGCCCACCACCAGCCGGCCGGTCGCCGTGGTCACCGATTCAACCGCCGGCCTGCCGAGCGAGCTGATCGACACGCACGACCTGACCGTGGTACCGCTGACGGTCACCATCGACAGCGCATCCGGCCGCGAGGGCGTGGACGTCAGCCCGGAGGACGTCGCCAAGGCGCTGGTCGCCCGGCACACCTCGGTCACCACGTCACGCCCGTCGCCGGCCGACTTCAGCACCGCCTACGGCCGCCTGCTCGACCAGGGCGCACCCGGTGTCGTGTCGGTGCACCTGTCGGGCAAGCTGTCCGGTACCTGCGAGTCGGCGCGGCTGGCCGCGGCCGGCTACCCGGGCCGGGTGGAGGTGGTCGACTCCTGCTCGACCGGGATGGGCCTCGGCTTCTGCGCGGTCGCCGCCAGCGGCTTCTCCGATCGCGCGGCGGCGGTCTCGGCGGCGCGTGCGGCCGCCGCGCGTACCACCACGTTGTTCTACGTGGACACCCTCGAATACCTGCGGCGCGGCGGGCGTATCGGAGCCGCGTCGGCGCTGCTGGGTACGGCGCTGTCGGTCAAGCCGATCCTGCGGATGGTGGACGGCGAGATCGTGGTGCAGGAGAAGGTACGCACGGCGAGCCGGGCGCTGGCCCGGTTGGTGGACCTCGCGGTCGAGGCGGCCGGGGGTGACGAGGTCGAGGTCGGGGTACACCACCTGGCCGCGCCGGACCGGGCCGCGGAGTTGGCGGTACAGCTGGGCTCCCGGCTCGGTGACCGGCTGCGCGCGTGTTACCAGACCGAGATCGGGGCGGCCGTCGGCGCACACGTCGGTCCTGGCCTGGCATCCGTCGTGGTACATAGCAGATCAACTGCATGATCGGGCACAGCATCCACAGGCACCCTCGTCGTCCACAGAAGACGGTCGGCGTGCGGAGGCGGACGGCGGTACCGGCCTAGCGTCCTCGCGTGCACAGACGCAGGGACAGCGATCCGGTGGTGGCGAGACGCTTCGCGAGGGTCTGGCCGTTCGCCGGACGGGCTCCGGACGGCAGCCGATCCCCCGACGGCAGCCGCTCCACAACGGACGCCCGGTCGTCCGGCAGCGGTTGGCCGCCTCCCGTCGGCCACCGCGCGCCGGACGACGAGCCGGCTCCCGGCGTCTGGCGGCCCCGGGATGGCGCCCCCTCGCCGGGGCCGTCAGCACCGCGGGCGCGGTCGGTCCTCGAGCGTCCGGCCGCGCCCGCGTCAAACGAGGTCCTGCCGGTCCGGTCGGTGGGCGGGCGTCCGGCCGCGTCGGGGCCGAGCGGCGTCTTGCCGGTCGGGTCCGGACCCGGGTCGGGGCGCGAGCGTCGAGTCCGGTCCGCGTCGGGCGGGGTGTTGCCGGTCGGGTCGCGGTCCGGGCCGTCCGCCGGTGTCCCCGGTCCTCCCGGGCCGGTGTCCGTGGCGTTCGCCGACGTTGTGGGACCGGCGGGGTCGGCAACCGGTGACGACTGGCCGGACCTGCCCGGCAGGCGGGAGGCGGAGGCCGCCTGGCGGGGACTGGACCTGCGGCCGTCCCCATCGCAGCCGCCGGTCTCCGGTCCGCCGGCACGGGACGCCACCGAGCCGGGCCCGTCGGGTCCCGAACCGCCGCTGCCTCCGCCGGCCGGCCGCTGGGCGTTGGGCGCGTTCGACCCCGGCCGCCGGGGCATCCGGGTACTCGTCGCGGTGGCCGTCCTCGTGGTCCTGGTCGCCGCATACCTCGCCTGGCGAGCCCGGCCACACGCCGAGCCGGTCACCCCGGTCGGCTCGACGGTTCCGGCGCAGGTACCGGCCAGCGCCCTGCCGAGCGGCGTGATCGTCGTTGCGGTACAGGGCCGGGTCACCCACCCCGGCCTGTACCACCTGCCGGCCGGCGCCCGGGTCGCCGACGCGCTCGACGCGGCCGGTGGCGCGCTGCCCGGCGTGGACCTGTCCTACGTGAACCTCGCCCGCAAGCTCACCGACGGCGAACTGCTTCTGATCGGCGCGACAGCCCCGCCGGACCAGGCCGGTACCCAGCCGGCGAGCGGCGGCAAGGTCGACCTCAACACCGCGACGGTGGCGCAGCTGGACACGTTGCCCGGGGTCGGGCCGGCACTCGCCCAGCGGATCGTGGAGTACCGCACGCAGCACGGCGGCTTCCGGTCGATCGACGAGCTGCGCAAGGTGCAGGGCATCGGCGACGCGAAGTTCGCGCAGCTCAAGGATCTGGTGGCGGTGTGAGCGCCGGGGTGGATCTGCGGTTGGCCGGGGTGGCCGCGGGCGTCTGGCTGGCGGCGATCGTCGCGCTGTACGTGCCCGCGGAGCACGGTGTCCTGCTGGCGGTCGGGGCGGGGCTGCTCGCCGCGGTACTCGGTTGGACGCTGCGCGGTCGCTGGCGCTGGATCGTCGTCGGACTGCTCGTCGGCGTGATGTGCGGTGCGGCGGCGACCGCGGCGCGGGTCACCGTCCGGGATTCGCCGGCGCTCACCGAACTGGTCCGCGACCACGCGACCGTCCACATGCGAATGACGGTGGCCGACGACCCCAGGCCGGTACGCGGGGTCACCGGCCGGGCAGCGACATATGCGGTACCGGTGACCGCGACCGCCATCGAGGTACCCGGCCGGCTGCCGCTCACGCTGTCCGCGAGCGTCCTCGTCCTGGGTACCGACCCGGCGTGGTACGCACTGCTGCCGGGTACCCGGATCGTCGCCACCGGGCGGCTGGCACCCGGCCGGCCCGGCGACCTCACCGCAGCGGTGCTCTCCGTTTCCGGGCCGCCCGACGAGGTCGGCACCGCGCCGTGGGTCCAACGGGCGGCGGAAGCACTGCGCGAAGGGCTGCGCCGGGCCTGCGCGCCGCTTCCGGCCAGCTCCGGCGGCCTGCTGCCCGGCCTGGTCGAGGGCGACACGTCCCACCTCGCTCCCGACGTGGCCGACGACTTCCGGGCCACCGGCATGACGCACCTGGTTGCCGTGAGCGGCGCCAACCTGGCGATCGTGCTGTCGGTGGTACTCCTGATCGTCCGGTGGTGCCGGGCCGGACCCCGGACCGCGGCGATCGTCTGCGGCCTGGCGCTCGTCGGGTTCGTCATTCTCGCCCGGCCGTCGCCCAGCGTGCTGCGCGCGGCGGCGATGGGCGGCCTGGGTCTGCTCGCCCTGGCACTGGGCCGGCCCCGAGCGGCGGTACCGGCCCTGCTCGCCTCCGTCGTCGCGCTCGTGCTGCTGGATCCGGCGCTGTCCACCGATGCGGGCTTCGCGTTGTCGGTGTTCGCGACCGGTGGCCTGCTGCTGCTCGCTCCGCGCTGGCGCGACGCGCTGTGCCGCTGGCGGATACCGCGGTCGCTGGCCGAGGCGCTGGCCATTCCGGCAGCGGCGCAGGTCGCGTGCGCGCCGGTCATCGCTGCCATCTCCGGCACGGTGAGCCTTGTCGCGGTACCGGCGAACCTGCTCGCGGAGCCGGCCGTCGCACCGGCCACGATCCTCGGCGTCGTCGCCACGCTGCTGTCCGTACCGTGGCCGGGCGGGGCGGCGTTCGTCGCCTGGGTGGCCTCCTGGCCGGCGGGCTGGCTCGTCGAGGTGGCCCGGACCGGTGCCCACGCGCCCGACGGGGTGATCTCGTGGCCCGGTGGTACCGGTGGCGCCCTGCTGCTCGCCGTCGTGTTGCTGGTCGGTCTCGTGGCGACCCGGCGACCGGCGGTACGGGCCGTGGTCGGCGTCTGTGCGGTCGCGGCGGCCGTCGGTGCGGTACCGGTACGACTCGCCGCCCCCGGGTGGCCGCCACCGTCGGCGCTCCTTGTCGTGTGCGACGTCGGGCAGGGCGATGCGATCGCGGTACCCGTCGGTCCGGGTCGGGCGGTCGTGGTCGACGCGGGACCGGAGCCGACCGCGACCGACCGGTGCCTGGGCGACCTGGCCGTCCGCGAGGTACCCCTGCTGGTGCTCACGCACTTCCATGTCGATCACGTGGGTGGCATCGCGGGCGTGTTCCGCGGGCGGCGGGTCGGCCAGCTGCTGACCAGTGCGCTTCCCGAGCCCGTGGAGGGCCGGCGGACGGCACTGGCGGCCGCCGCGTCGGCGGGTACCCCGGTGTCGGTGCCGGCGGCGGGGTGGACGTGGAACGCGGGACCGGTACAGCTGACGGTGCTGGGGCCGGTTCACCCGATCGCGGGCACCACGTCGGATCCCAACAACAACTCGCTGGTAGTGCTCGTCAAGGTCGACGGTTTCCGGCTGCTGCTGGCCGGCGACGCGATGGTCGCGGAGCAGGCCGACCTGCTCGCCGGCGTCGGAGCGGCGGCGGTGCGGGCGGACGTCCTCAAGGTTGCCCACCACGGAAGCGCCTACCAGGATCCCGAGTTCCTGGCTGCGGTACATCCCGCGCTGGCGCTCGTGTCGGTCGGAGCGGGAAACCCGTACGGCCACCCGAGCCTCGCGATGCTCGGCATGCTGCACCGCCAGGGAGCCACCGTGCTGCGAACGGACGTCGACGGCGACGTGGCCGCGGTGTCCGACGGGCACGGACTGGCGGTGGTCCGGCATGGCGTTCCGCCGGGCCGGCACCCGCCGTAACGAGCTGCGCACCCGGCCGGGTGACCGAGTCCGGCCGACATTCGTCGCGTGGGAGGATGTGCAGGTGACAACCACGCCCCCGGAGCTCTGTCTGGTTGTCGGTGACGAGGAGCTGCTCGCGACGCGTGCCGTCGCCGAGGTTTGCGCTGCCGTCCGTGCCGACGATCCGGAGGCCGATGTACGGGAGCTGGAGGCCGCCGCGCTCGTCGTCGGCGAGCTCGCCGAAGTGCTCAGCCCGTCGTTGTTCGGCGGCCGGCGGGTACTGGTGCTGCGCAACGCCCAGGACGCGAAGAAGGATTTCGTCACCGCGTTGCTCGACTACGCGCGTGATCCGGATCCCGAGGTCTGCCTGGTGGCCGTCCACGCCGGGGGAGCGAAGGGCAAGGCACTCAGTGACGGGCTGCGCCAGGCCGGCGCCACGGTCGTCAACGCCGGAAAGATCACCCGCCACCGGGAACGGGTCGAGTTCGTGCGCGACGAGTTCCGCCGGCTCGGCGGGCGTTGCCCCGAGGCGGCCGCCGAGGCGCTGCTCGCCGCCGTCGGAAACGACCTGCGTGAGCTGGCCGCGGCGGGTGCCCAGCTGATGGCTGACACGGGCGGCCGGGTCACCGCGGAGACCGTGTCGCGGTACTACCGCGGCCGGGCCGAGGTCAGCGGGTTCACCGTCGCCGATGCCGCAATGGTCGGCGACGTCCCGGCCGCGCTGGAGGCGCTGCGCTGGGCGCTGCAGGTCGGCGTGGACCCGGTACCCATGGCGGACGCCCTCGCCGACGGGGTCCGGACGGTCGCCCGGGTGGCCGCGGCCGGGCGCGGCAACCCGTACCAGCTGGCATCCAGCCTCGGCATGCCCGCCTGGAAGATCGAACGGGCGCAACGCCAGTCGCGCGGCTGGACCGCTGAGGGACTGGCCGAGGCGATGCGGGTCGCGGCCGACTGCAACGCGGCGGTGAAGGGCGGTTCCGACGACCGGGGATACGCGCTGGAGCGGGCGGTCTTCGCGGTGAGCGCCGCACGTGGCGCAGCGGCCACCGAGCAACGGCGGCGCGGCGGCGGTACCCGATGAGCGGCAAGCCACCGCTGTACGCCCGGGTGTTGCGACTGCGCCACATCCGGCCCGGCGGACTGCTGTGCTTCGCGTTCTTCGAAGGCGCCGTGGCGGTCGGCATCCTGCTCGCGCTCGCCGAACTGGCGCCCTGGTGGGCCGCGCTGGTCCTGCCGGCCGTCGTCGCCGGTGTGGTGAAGGTCAACGACGTGGTGGCGGGGTTGAGTGCCCGGGCCCGGCTGGTACCCGCGCACACCCGGGCGGGTAGCGCGCGGCGGCTCGCGGTACCCCGGGCACGGCCGGCCGACACCCCGCCGCCGACGAGCCGGACGAGCGTGCGCGGCCGGGCCACGGCGCCGGGCGCGCTACCGGCGACCGAAGCGCCCGGTCTCGAACTGGGTGCACCGACCGGGCACATCTACCGTCACGTACCCGATGAGCCGCAGGGGACGGACACCGACGGCTCGGGGGAGCACCGTCGCGGCCTGAACCAGGGCCGATTCGGCTGACCCCGCCGGGCAGCCGGAGACGGCACGCCCGGCGCTATCGCCACGCGAGGCCGGCGCCGCCGCTACACGGTGAGCCACCGCCACGCGGCGAGCGCCACGGCGACCGGGCCACCGCCACGCGGCCGGCGCACACCGGCCGGGCCCGGCGCACGCGGAAACGCCGCCCGGCCCCGCCGGACGGCGCTCGTGCAGAACAGGCTCAGGCGGCCAGGGCGTTGTGCCGCTTGGCGATCGCCGACTTGCGGTTGGCAGCCTGGTTCTTGTGGATGACGCCCTTGCTCACGGCCTTGTCCAGCTTGCGCGACGCGTCACGGAGCAGCGTCTGCGCAGCGGCGGTGTCGCCGACCTGTACCGCCTCATTGAACTTGCGGATGGCCGTCTTCAGCGACGACTTGACCGACTTGTTGCGCAGGCGGCGCTTCTCGTTCTGCCGGTTGCGCTTGATCTGGGACTTGATGTTCGCCACGCGACAGCCTCGTCTGGGTAGCTCGGTTCCGGGAAGTGCGCGCACATCATGGACGCGCACGCGAAAAGCCAGATTACCAGCGACCTGGTACCAGACCAAAACGAGGGTGACCCCCGTGGGAGCATAGACATCGAGATCCCGACGACCGATGAAACGGATGACCGTGCCACCGACCCTGGAGCCCGGCGCGACCGCCCCGGATCGCATCCGGAACTTCTGCATCATCGCCCACATCGACCACGGCAAGTCGACGCTGGCCGACCGGATGCTGCAGCTCACCGAGGTGGTCGACGCGCGCCAGATGCGCGCGCAGTACCTGGACCGGATGGACATCGAGCGCGAGCGCGGGATCACCATCAAGAGCCAGGCGGTACGCATGCCGTGGCGCGTCCGCGAGGGTGGCCAGCAGGGCGAACAGATCATTCTGAACATGATCGACACGCCGGGGCACGTGGACTTCACCTACGAGGTCAGCCGCAGCCTGGCCGCCTGCGAGGGGGCGGTCCTGCTGGTCGACGCGGCGCAGGGGATCGAGGCCCAGACGCTGGCCAACCTGTACCTCGCGCTCGAGAACGACCTGCACGTGATCCCGGTACTCAACAAGATCGACCTGCCGGCCGCACAGCCGGAGAAGTACGCCGAGGAACTGGCCCACCTCATCGGCTGCGCCCCCGAGGAGTGCCTGCGGGTGTCGGGCAAGACGGGCGAGGGGGTACCGCACCTGCTCGACGAGATCGTCCGCCAGTTCCCGCCGCCGGTCGGCGACCCGGCCGCCCCGGCCCGCGCCATGATCTTCGACTCGGTCTACGACGTGTACCGCGGCGTCGTCACCTACGTCCGCGTGATCGACGGCCGCATCGAGGCCCGTGACCGGATCAAGATGATGTCCACCGGCGCGGTACACGAGCTGCTGGAGATCGGCGTCATCTCGCCCGAGCCGATCAAGTCGAAGGCGCTCGGGGTCGGCGAGGTCGGGTACCTGATGACCGGCGTGAAGGACGTCCGCCAGTCCCGGGTCGGCGACACCGTCACGATCAACACGCGCCCCGCCGCCACGGCGCTGGGCGGGTACAAGGATCCGAAGCCGATGGTCTACTCGGGCCTGTACCCGATCGACGGCTCGGAGTACCCGAACCTGCGCGACGCGCTGGACCGGCTCAAGCTCAACGACGCCGCGCTGCACTACGAGCCGGAGACCAGCGCCGCGCTCGGCTTCGGGTTCCGCTGCGGCTTCCTCGGCCTGCTCCACCTGGAGATCATGCGGGAGCGGCTGGAGCGCGAGTTCAACCTGGACCTCATCTCCACCGCGCCCAACGTCGTGTACCGCGTCGTCATGGAGGACGGCGTGGAGCACGTCGTCACCAATCCCAGCGAGTTTCCCACCGGCAAGGTTGCCGAGGTGTTCGAACCGGTGGTCCGGGCCACCGTGCTGACCCCGAACGACTACGTGGGCGCGATCATGGATCTGTGCCAGGGCCGGCGGGGCAGCCTGCTCGGCATGGATGGACTACCTGTCCACCGACCGGGTCGAACTGCGGTACACGCTGGCGCTCGCCGAGATCATCTATGACTTCTTCGACCAGTTGAAGAGCCGGACGAAGGGGTACGCGAGCCTGGACTACGAGCCGTCCGGCGAGCAGTCCGCCGACCTGGTGAAGGTCGACATCCTGCTGCACGGCGAGACCGTCGACGCGTTCTCCGCGATCGTGCACAAGGAGAAGGCGTACAACTACGGGGTTGCGCTGACCGCCAAGCTGCGGGCGCTGATCCCGCGGCAGCAGTTCGAGGTACCCATCCAGGCCGCGATCGGCAACCGGGTGATCGCCCGGGAGACCATCCGCGCCATGCGCAAGGACGTGCTGGCCAAGTGCTACGGCGGCGACATCACGCGCAAGCGCAAGCTGCTGGAGAAGCAGAAGGAAGGCAAGCGGCGGATGAAGATGGTGGGCCGGGTGGAGGTGCCGCAGGAGGCATTCATCGCGGCACTGTCCACTTCAGACGGTACCGACGCCAGAACCACCAAGCCGAAGTAGCCGCTGCAGGGCGGCCACGTGCCCGTCGAAGGCGGTCCGGCCGTGCTGGCTGAGCCGTGCCGAGGTGCGTGGCCGCTTGCCCACGAAGCCCTTGCGGATCTCCACGTACCCGGCCTCCTCCAGCGCGCTCAACTGCTTGGACAGCGCCGAGTCGGACAGGTCGAGGTTGTCCCGGATGAACTTGAAGTCGGCCCATTCGGCGGCGGCCAGCAGCGCCATGATGGACAGCCGGGTCGGCGCATGGACCAGCTCGTCGAACCGCGGCTCCGGTCGGGCCTCCTGGTTCGCTGTGCGGGGCGCTTTGGCGCGCCCCGCGCCGCTCACGGGTACACCTTGCGGGTCATCACGGTGCGCAGGCCGCCCTCGCGGCCGAGGTAGCGCGGCCGGATCTGGGCCCGGCTGCGGATCTCGTCCAGGGCCTGCGCGGCCTCGTTCTCGGGCTGCATGTTGACAGTTAAGCATGAACTTTCTTGATCGGCAAGTACTTTCCGATCGTGAGGAGTTTTGCCCCGCACACCGCCGGGTACTGCCTCGATGAACCCCGGAAACGGCATTTGGAGGATCCCGTGCTAGCAGCCATCATCTGGGCGATCATCATCGGTGCGATCATCGGTGCGCTTGGTCGGCTCGTTGTGCCTGGCCGGCAGAACATGTCGATCCTGCTCACGATCGTGGTCGGTATCGTTGCCGCACTGCTCGGTACGGTCATCGCCCGGGCTCTCGGTGTCGCGCAGACGTCCGGCTTCGACTGGATCGAGCACATCATCCAGGTCGTCCTGGCAGCGCTCGGCGTGCTCCTGGTGACCGGCATCAGCGGCCGGCGCCGCAGCACGTACTGACGGTTCGAAACCCCACCCGGTCCGCCCGCAGCTCGCCTGCGGGCGGACCGGACCGGGTCAGGACCAGACCTCCGCGACGACCTGGTCCAGGCTCGACATCGCGCTGCGGCGCCAGGTCGACGCGGTCGCCGTCCAGACCTGGTCGCCGTACCGGACCTGGCGGATGTTCTGGTCGTCGGCGTGCGCGACCAGCCAGTGCGCGTACCGCCAGCCGGTACGCGGCGCGTCCACCTTGACCGCGAGCCCGACCACGCCGGCTTCCGCGACGGTGTGCACCTGGCCCCAGTCCGCGGCCATGCCGGCGGCCAGCGCGGTCGCCGCCGCGGTACCCCGCTGCGCCGGCTGGTCGACGATCGTGCAGCCGACCGCGCGCGGGGCGTCCCCGCTGAACGCGGTCGCGAGCATCCGGGCCCGGTCCTCCCAGCGGGCGTACGCGCTGCCGTCGGCGCTCTTCTGCACCGCCTGGGCCGCCTGCGCGACGCCCATCTGCTGCCAGCCGCGCACCTTCAGCAGCGCGTCGTAGAACTTCCCGGCCGCGTACCGCGGGTTGCCCAGCTGGTCCGGGGTACCCCAGCCCTGGCTGGGCCGCTGCTGGAACAGGCCGATCGAGTCCCGGTCGCCGCCGCTCAGGTTCTCCAGCTTGGACTCCTGCTGCGCGGTCGCGAGCGCGACCACGATCGCCGGTGCCGGCAGGCCGCGCCGGATACCGACCGCCGCGATCGTGGCCGCGTTGGCCAGCTGCTCCGGGTCGAACGTCGCGGTGCCGTTCACGTTCACCACGCACTCCTGTACCGGAATGCGCAACGGCAGCCCGCTGGACAGGCCGCGTACCACGGCGTAGACGCCGACCGCCGCAAGCAGCACGAGTGAGGCGAACACGGCCAGGACGACCCGCAGACGCACGCGCACCCTCCATCCCGCCGACGTGGGAGCCAGGGTACTCAGTCGGGGACAACCCAGGCGGGGTCGCGCTTCTGGCGGTACGCCGCGACACCCTCCAGGCCCTCGGCGGAGCGGAAGTAGGACACCGACAGCCCGGTCAGCTCGGCGAGGTTCTCCCCGATGTCGTCGGGCGGGGTACGGCGCAGCAGGGCCTTGGCCCCGGCCAGCGCGCCCGGCGCCCCGCGCAGCAGCCCGCCGACGTACCGGTCGACGCGCGCGTCGAGGTCGGTCGCCGGTACCGCGGCGGTCACCAGTCCGACCTGTGCCGCCCGGGTACCGTCGAAGACCTCGCCGGTGAGGAACAGTTCGGCGGCGGCCCGGGAGGTCAGCCGGGGCAGCACCGTCGCGGAGATGACGGCGGGCACCACGCCGAGGCGTACCTCCGAGAACGCGAACGTCGCCTCGGTCGGGCAGACGGCGATGTCGGCCGCGGCGACCAGGCCCAGCCCACCGGCCCGCGCCGGCCCACCGACCCGGGCCACGACCGGCTTCGGGCAGTCCCAGAGCGCCTGCAGCAGCTCGCCCATCCGCGCCGCGGGCAGCGTACCGGTGGCCCGCGCCGCCTCGGTCTCGGCCAGGTCGACGCCGGAGCAGAACACCGGCCCGGTGTGGCTGAGCAGCACCACCCGCACCGCCGGGTCGGCGACCGCGCCGGCCAGCGCGTCGAGCAGCTGGTCGATCAGCGCGGAGGACAGCGCGTTGCGGTTGGGCGGGCTGTCGAGGGTGAGCGTGGCGACGCCCCGCGCCGTGGCCGCCCGAACGAGTGTGCCGGTCATGCGCCGCCTCCGGCAGCCGGCCGGGAGCGCAGGCGCGCAGCGCCGGAGTCGGACGGTCGGCTACAGGGAGGCCGACAAGGCGCCTGACCCGCGCTTGCGGAGCAAGCGCCAGTTAGCTCGGTCATGCCGGCACACTAGTCGGTATGGCCGGTGCTCTTCCGGAGGGTGAACCCGTTCCGCGTGACGGCGCGTTGCCCGCGGCCGCGCTGGACGCGGTCGGCGCGCGGGGCTTCGGCGTGTACGTGCACGTGCCGTTCTGCGCGTCGCGGTGCGGGTACTGCGACTTCAACACGTATACGGCGAGCGAGGGGGTGGTCGCCGACGGGTACGCCGACCGGGTGCTCGCCGAACTGGCGCTCGCCACGCGGGTGCTCGGCGCGGTGCCGCGGGTGGCGACCGTGTTCTTCGGCGGGGGTACCCCGACCCTGTTGCCGGTGGCGGAGCTGGGCCGGATCCTGGACGGGATCGACCGGGCGTGGGGACTGGCCGGCGACGCCGAGGTGACCACGGAGGCGAACCCGGAGTCGGTCTCGCCGGCCTCGCTGCGGGAACTGCGTGCGGCCGGGTTCACCCGGATCTCGCTGGGCATGCAGTCGGCGGCGCCGCACGTGCTCGCGGTACTCGACCGGCGGCACACCCCCGGCCGGGCGGCGGCTGCCGCGACCGAGGCGCGCGTGGCCGGCTTCGCGCACGTGAGCCTTGACCTGATCTACGGCACGCCGGGGGAGACCGCGGCGGACTTCGCCGGTTCGCTGGCCATGGCGCTGGCGGCCGGCGTGGACCATGTGAGCGGGTACGCACTGATCGTGGAGCATGGTACCCGGCTGGCCGCGCGGATGCGCCGGGGCGAGCTGCCGTACCCGGACGACGACGTCGCCGCCGACCGGTACCTCGCCGCCGACCACGCGCTGACGGAGGCCGGGTTCGGCTGGTACGAGGTGTCGAACTGGGCGCGTACCCCGGCCGACCGCTGCCGGCACAACCTCCTGTACTGGACCGGCGGGGACTGGTGGGGCCTCGGGCCGGGCGCGCACAGTCACGTCGGCGGGGTGCGCTGGTGGAACGTGAAGCACCCGACGGCGTACGCGGCCCGGCTGGCGGCCGGCGACTCGCCCGGCCAGGGTCGGGAGATCCTCACCGGCGCGCAACGGTACAGCGAGGATGTGCTGCTGCGGCTGCGGCTGGCCGACGGGCTGCCGCTTCCCGGCCTGGAGCCCGCCGGCCGGGAAGCGGCGCAGCGGGCGTTGGCCGACGGATTGCTGGACCCGGCGGCGTACCAGGACCGCCGGGCGGTGCTGACGTTGCGGGGCCGGCTGCTCGCCGACGCGGTGGTGCGCGACCTGCTGCCGTAACCGGTTACTTCACCAGCGAGATGTTGAACGGGTACTGGTAGAACTGACCCTCGTTGGCCCGGAGCCCGGCGATGACGCCGAAGATGATCCCGAGCAGCATGGCGATCGGCCAGATGATGAACCCGATCAGCGCGCAGGACAGCACCAGGCCGATCGCGCCGATGATCGACAGCACGAGCTGGAAGTTCAGCGCGGCCACCGCGTGCGCGCGTACCTGCGGCGACTTCTGCCCCTGCACGAGCAGCGCGACGAGCGGCGCGACCCAGCCACCGGCGCCGCCACCGAGGAACATGCCGAGCGCGCCGCCGAAGTGGGCGACCAGTACCCAGGTCTTGTCCTCGTTGCTGGCGTAGCCGGGTGGTGGCGGCGCGGCCGCGCCGGGTGGTGGGTAGCCACCCGGCGGTGGGTAGGCGCCGGGCGGTGGTGGGGGCGGCGGCACTCCCGGCCCGGGGCCGGGGAAGTCGTCGTTCGAGGGGTTGGGAGGTTGCGTCATGGCGCCACCGTAGGGCTCGCGATCTAGTGACGCCAGACACACTATCGACTTTTTTCGTGCCGCGACGGAGGTTCGCGCTACTTGATGATCGGCAGCGCCAGCGGGTACCGGTACACCTGGCCCTCGTTGGCGCGGATCCCGGCCACCACGCCGAAGATGATGCCGACCAGCCAAACCGCGGCCGCCAGTACCCGCAGCAGCCCGCTGGCCAGCAGTCCGAGCCCGAGCGGCCAGTACCCGCCCGGCCAGGACAGCGACAGCAGGAGCGCCACCGCGCCCGCGAGACGGGCCCGCACGGCGGCCGCGCGGGGCCGGCGCGGCGCAATCCTGCGTACCGCCGATCGCCGGTCCGGGCGCCGCGGTCGTAAACTGGCACTCACTCAGCAGGAGTGCCAACCAACCGGCGAGGGCTTGGAGGGGGTCGACGATGGCGCTGGACGACCGCAAGCTCGAGGTTCTGCGCGCGATCGTCGAGGACTACGTCGAGACCCAGGAGCCGGTCGGCAGCAAGGCGCTGGTCGAGCGGCACCACCTGCACGTATCGCCCGCCACGGTACGCAATGACATGGCGGTGCTTGAGGAGGAGGGCTACATCCGGCAGCCGCACACGAGCGCCGGCCGGGTACCCACCGACCGCGGGTACCGGCTGTTCGTCGACAAGCTGTCCCGGATCAAGCCGCTGTCCCAGGCGGAGCGCCGGGCGATCGAGCGGTTCCTGGTCGGCGCGGTCGACCTCGACGACGTCGTGCACCGCACCGTCCGGCTGCTCGCCCAGCTCACCCGCCAGGTGGCCGTGGTGCAGTACCCGAGCCTGAGCCGGTCGTCGGTACGGCACCTGGAGCTGGTACCGATCTCCACCACCCGGCTGACGTTCGTGATGATCACCGACACCGGCCGGGTCGAGCAGCGCCTGGTCGAACTGCCCGGCCCGCTGCCCGAGCCGGAGGTGCTGCGGATGCGCGCCGCGATCAACGAGAAGTTCGGCGGGGTACGCCTGTCCGACACGCCGCCGCTGGTACACACCCTGCTCGACGAGTGCGAGCCGGCGCTGCGCCAGCCGATGACGGCACTGGCCACCGTGCTGCTGGAGACGCTGGTCGAGCGCACCGACGAGCGCATCGCACTGGCCGGGACCGCCAACCTGACACGGGGTGGCATCCTGGACTTCCAGGGCTCGATCCGGCCGATCCTGGAGGCGCTGGAGGAGGAGGTCGTGCTGCTCAAGTTGATCGGCTCGGCCGAGTCCGACGCGTCGGTCACCCGGGTACTGATCGGCGACGAGAACGAGATCGAGCACCTGCGGGGCACCTCGGTGGTCAGCACCGGGTACGGGCCCGGTCACACCGTCGTGGGCGGGCTGGGCGTACTCGGCCCGACCCGGATGGACTACCCGGGCACGATCGCCACGGTCGGTGCCGTGGCGCGCTACGTCGGCGACATCCTGGCGCAGAGCTGAGTGAGGGCATAACGCAGTGGCCAAGGACTACTACGGCGTTCTCGGTGTACCCCGCGACGCCACCACCGAGGACATCAAGCGGGCCTACCGCAAGCTCGCACGCCAGTACCATCCGGACGTCAACCCCGACCCGGGCGCGCACGACCGGTTCAAGGAGATCACCGCGGCCTACGAGGTGCTCACCGACGACCAGAAACGCCAGATCGTGGATCTCGGCGGCGACCCGCTCGCCCCGGGCGGCGGGATGGGACCGGGTCCCGCGGGCGGCGGCGGCCCGTTCGTCGGTTTCCAGGACATCATGGACGCCTTCTTCGGCACGGCCGGCGGCGGCGCGCGCGGTCCCCGGCCGCGTACCCGCCCGGGTTCCGACGCGATCCTGCCGCTGCCGCTGGAACTGCACGAGACCGCGTTCGGCGTCGAGGCGCCGATCACGGTCGACACCGCGGTGCTCTGCCAGACCTGCCACGGCGGCGGTACCGCACCGGGTACCCACCCGTCGACCTGCGACGTCTGCGGCGGGCGGGGCGAGGTGCAGTCGGTACAGCGCACCTTCCTCGGTCAGGTGATCTCGTCGCGGCCGTGCAACAACTGCGGCGGGTACGGCACCGTGATCACCAACCCGTGCCCGACCTGCGCCGGTGACGGGCGGGTACGCACCCGGCGCACGCTGACCGTCAAGATCCCGGCCGGCGTCGAGGACCAGATGCGCATCCGGCTGGCCGGTCAGGGCGAGGTCGGCCCCGGCGGCGGCCCGCCCGGCGACCTCTACGTGGAGATCCACGAGCGGCCGCACGACGTGTTCTCCCGCAAGGGCGACGACCTGCACTGCCGGGTGACGTTGCCGATGACCGCGGCGGCGCTGGGTACCCGGCTGACCATCAAGACGCTCGACGGCGAGGAGACCATCGAGTGCCGCGCCGGCACCCAGCCGAACTCGTCGCTGCGCATCCGCGCCAAGGGGGTACCGCACCTGCGCGGCACCGGCCGCGGTGACCTGTTCGTGCACCTCGACGTGCGTACCCCGACCAAGCTCGACGCCGACCAGGAGCGGATCCTGCGCGAGTTCGCCAAGTCCCGCGGCGAGGAGGTCGCCGAACTGAGCAAGCAGAGCGGGTTCTTCTCGCGGGTACGCGACGCGTTCAACGGCCACTGAGCGGTTGAGCCTGCCGCTGTTCCTCGTCGAGTCGCTCGACACCGAGGTGCTCGACGGGCCCGAGGGCCATCACGCCGCCGACGTCATGCGGCTGCGGGTGGGCGAGCGGCTGCTGCTCGGCGACGGGCGCGGCGGCGTGGCGTCCGCGGTGGTCAGGGCCGTCGGCCGGGGCCGGCTCGACCTCGTCATCGAGCAGCGGCGGTACCTTGACCCGCCGGCCCCCCGTCTCGTCGTGGCACAGGGCATCGCCAAGGGGGACCGCGGGGAGCTTGCCGTCCAGGCGATGACCGAGGCCGGCGTGGACGAGATCGTACCGTGGCCGGCGGCCCGGTCGGTGGCCCGCTGGAAGGACGGCCGGCCGCTGCACCGGTGGCGCGCCGCCGCCCGCGAGGCGGCCAAACAGGCGCGCCGGGCGTGGGTACCGGTCGTGTCGGATCCGTTGTCGACGGCGGAACTGCGGCCCACGTTCGTGCTCCACGAGGAGGCGACCGCGCGACTGTCCACTGTGGAGCTTCCGGTGGGGGACGTCGTCGTGGTGGTCGGGCCGGAGGGCGGGATCGCGCCGGAGGAGCTGGCGGTGTTCGTAGCCGCCGGTGCGGTACCGGTGCGGCTCGGCGACACCGTCCTACGCACCTCGACGGCCGGGGTGGCGGCGCTGTCGGTCCTGTCCGTCCGGCTCGGCCGCTGGTGACCCGCCACCGTCGCTGGTTGCGCCTCATCTGCGAGACCCCGCTCACCCTTTATCGGCGCCGCTCCCGGTCGGGTGCCGGCGTCCACGCCGTAGGATCGGCCGGGTGAGCGATACCTGTCTGTTCTGCCGGATCGCGGCCGGTGAGATCCCGGCGACCGTGGTGCACGAGACGGGCACCACGCTGGCGTTCCGCGACATCGGGCCGAAGGCGCCGGTCCACGTGCTGGTGATTCCCAAGGCGCACCACGCCAACGTCGGCGAACTCGCCGAGGCGGATCCGGCGCTGGCCGGTGCGGTACTGGCCGCGGCCGGCGCGGTGGCCAAGGCCGAGGGGCTGACCGGCGACGGATACCGGATCATCTTCAACACCGGGCCACACAGCGGGCAGGAGGTCGACCACGCCCACGCGCACGTACTCGGCGGCGCGCCGCTCGGCCCGATGCTGTGCCAGTGAGCGAGCGTCGGCGAGTGAACCATGGGCTGGCCGATCCCGTCGTCCGGTACCGCCGGCTGGTGCAGCGCGCCCAGGTCGACGGGCGGGTACCGGCGCTGTCGGTCGCGCTGCACCGCGCTGACCGTCCACTGTGGACATACCAGGTCGGCGCGCAGCCGAGGACGCGGTTCCGGCCCGGGTCGGTGACGAAGACGTTCACCGCGGTACTGGTCCTGCAGTGCCGCGACGACGGGCTGCTCGACCTCGACGACCCGATCGGCCGGCACCTTGACCTGCCCCGGCACGGCGAGCTCGCGGTACGGCGGCTGCTGTCGCACACCTCGGGGCTGCAACGGGAACCGTTCGGCGACATGTGGGACACGCTGGACGTGCCGGACGTGGGCCGGCTGCTGGGCGACCTGGGCCGGGCGGAACGGGTACTGCCGCCGGCCCGGCGGTACCACTACTCGAACCTGGGCTACGCGCTGCTCGGGTACCTCGTCGAGCCCTACTCCGACCACGCCCGGCCCGAGCCGCCGCTGGACATGGGCGCGCTGGCACCGGCGGCGCAGCTGTGGGGTACCGCGGCGGATCTGGCCCGGTGGGGCGCGTTCCTGGCCGACCCCGCCAAGGTCGACCCCGACGGCGCGGTGCTCGCCCCCGCGACGCTGGACGAGATGCGCTGGCCGCTGACGATGTCCGACGAGACGCTCTGGAAGGTCGGTTTCGGCCTCGGGCTGATCCTGGTCGACGAGGGTGAGCGGCGGATCGACGTCGGCCACGACGGCGCGATGCCCGGGTTCCTGGCCGGCGTGTACGGCCGGCGCGGCACCGGTACCCCGCCCGCGCTGGGGGTCGCCGTGCTCGGCGCGTCCGGTACCGCGACCGGGCTGCTGGAGCTGCCGCACGCGCTGCTGGCCGCGGCCGTCGAGCACGACCCGGCCGAGATCGAGCCGTGGCGTCCCGGCGGGCCGCCCCCCGACCACCTGCGTACCGTGCTGGGCCGGTGGTGGAGCGAGGGGTACGAGCACGTCTTCTTCTGGCGCGAGGGCAGGCTGCACGCCCGGATGGCCGACGCGCCGGCCGACCGGCCGCCCGCGGTGTTCGAGGAGACCGGGCCGGACGTGCTGCGCACGGTCTGCGGCCGGGAGGCCGGCGAGCTGCTGCGGCTGACCCGGGACCCGGCCGGTGCCGAGGTGGGTGCGGATGCACTGGGCGACCTACCGGTTCACCCGCGGGCAGGAGACCTTCGAGGGTTGTTAATGCGTCGGCGGCGGGCCTGGCGGGCGGGTGGCCGATACCATGGGGTGACGCAGCTGTCTCCGACCGAAAGGTGGCCGCAGGCCCGCGTGGCCGACCCATGACGACCAGTCCACCCCCCGGCTCCGCCACGCCGGCCGGCGCCCGGGTACAGACCAAGATCACGGTACCCGATGACCAGCAGATGGTGAACCTGCTGGGTGCCCGGGACGACGTGCTCAAGCTCGTCGAACGCTCGCTCAACAGCGACATCCACGTCCGCGGCAACGAGATCACCATCTCCGGTACCCCCGCCGACAACGCCCTTGCGGAGCGGGTCTTCGCGGAACTCCTCGAACTGGTGCAGAAGGGTGAGATCCTCACCCTGGATGCGGTACGCCGCGTGGTCAGCATGCTCGAACAGGGCACCGCCGAGCGGCCGGCCGAGGTGCTCACGCTCAACATCCTGTCCCGGCGCGGCCGCACGATCCGGCCCAAGACGGTCGGGCAGAAGCGGTACGTGGACGCCATCGACGAGCACACGATCGTGTTCGGCATCGGGCCGGCCGGCACCGGTAAGACGTACCTCGCCATGGCCAAGGCCGTGCAGGCGTTGCAGGGCAAGCAGGCCAACCGGATCATCCTGACCCGGCCCGCGGTCGAGGCGGGGGAGCGGCTGGGGTTCCTGCCCGGCACCCTCTACGACAAGATCGACCCGTACCTGCGGCCGCTCTACGACGCGCTGCACGACATGATCGACCCGGAGTCGATCCCGAAGCTCATGGCGGCCGGCACGATCGAGGTCGCGCCGCTGGCCTACATGCGCGGCCGGGCACAACCGCTCACGGCCAAGGTGCTCACCCCGGACGGCTGGCGGCAGATCGGCGACCTGGCCGTCGGTGACCTGGTCGTCGGCTCGAACGGCCTGCCCACCCCGGTGCTGGGCGGGTACCCGCAGGGCCGCCGGCCGGTCTACCGGGTGACGACCCAGGACGGTGCGTCGACGCTGGCCTGCGGCGAGCATCTCTGGACCGTTCGAACACCCGACGACCGCAGCCACGGCCGCCCGTCGCGCGTCGTTCAGACGCAGGAGATGATCGGCCAACTGCGCCGCGGTCACCTGCACCGGTACGAGCTGCCACTGGTCGACCCGGTGGAGTTCGTGCCGCGCGAGGTGCCGATCGACCCGTACGCGCTGGGGCTGCTGCTCGGTGACGGTTGCCTGACCACCTCCACCACGCCGTCCTTCACGACGGCGGACCCGGAGTTGGTCGAGGCGCTCGATGCGGCTCCGCCGGGCAATGGCGGCCGCGGCGGCCTGCTCATCGCCAACCCGGTCACGGTCGCCCTGCGTGAGCTGGGGCTGGCCGGAACGCGGTCCGAGACGGCGTTCGTGCCGGAAAGCTACCGGCTGAACAGTGCGGCGGTCCGGCTCGCGGTGCTGCAGGGACTGCTCGACAGTGACGGCGGGCCGGTCGTCCCCCGTGGCCGAACCTGCCGTATCCAGTACACGACCTGCTCGGCTCGGCTGCGCGACGACGTGGTGTTCCTCGTCCGCTCGCTCGGCGGCGTCGCGTACCGGCATGACGCGTACGCGCTCGACATCCGGCTGCCCGAAGGGCTCCAGCCGTTCCGGCAGGGCCGCAAGCGTGCCGCGTACGAGCAGCACGGTGGCCGGCGACCGATGCGCTTCATCGAGGCGATCGAGCCGGCGGGGGAGACGGAGACCGTCTGCATCCAGGTGGCGGCGGCGGACTCCCTCTACGTCACCGACGACCTGATCGTCACGCACAACACCCTCAACGACGCGTTCATCATTCTCGACGAGGCGCAGAACACCACGCCGGAGCAGATGAAGATGTTCCTGACCCGGCTCGGGTTCGGCTCGAAGATCGTGGTCACCGGCGACATCACCCAGGTCGACCTGCCGACCGGGACACGCAGCGGGCTGCGCGTCGTCCAGGAGATCCTCGAAGGGGTGGAGGACGTACACTTCGCCCGGTTGAGCAGTGCCGATGTGGTACGGCACCGGCTGGTCAGCGACATCGTCGACGCATACGCCCGGTGGGACGCGGCCCAGCAGGCGCCGCCGGTACCCACGTCGCTGCCCGGCAACCGGGCGGCGCACGGTCGCTCCGGTCGGCGCCGCTAGGGAGAGGCCGTGTCCATCGAGATCGCCAACGAGTCGGGTACCGAGGTCGACACCGACTCGATCCTCGCCGTCGCCCGGTACGCCCTCGACGAGATGGGCGTCAACCCGCTCGCCGAGCTGTCCGTGCTGCTCGTCGACACCGAGTACATGGCCGAGCTGAACCACCGCTGGATGGGCGGCGACGGGCCGACCGACGTGCTCGCCTTCCCGATGGACGAGGGCAGCATCGACCACGGGCCGGGCGAGCCGCCGGGCGGGGAACCGACGCTGCTCGGCGACATCGTGCTCGCGCCGGGCGTGGCGGCCAAGCAGGCGGCCGGCGCCGGGCACTCCGCCGCCGAGGAGCTGCACCTGCTGACCGTGCACGGGGTACTGCACCTGCTCGGGTACGACCATGCCGAGCCGGAGGAGGAGCGCGAGATGTTCGGGCTCCAGGCGCGGCTGCTGTCCGGATGGCAGGCGCAGGCGCGCCGGTCGTCCTGACCGGAGCATGGCCATGTTGCTGGTCTGGGCTGCCGGGTTGACCGTTCTCGCCGGGCTGTTCGCGATGACGGACTCGGCGCTGTCGCGGGTCTCCGCGGCGCGGGCGCTGGAGATGGCCCGGGAAGGGGTACGCGGTGCGGGAGCGCTGCACGCCGCCGCCTCCGACGTCGCGCGGCACCTCAACCTGCTGCTCCTGCTGCGCCTGCTCTGCGAGCTGAGCGCCACCACGCTGGTGGCGATCTACACCAGCGGGGTGTGGGGCGCCGGCTGGCGCGCCGGGGTGGTCACGGCGGGATCGATGACCCTGGTCAGCTTCGTGGCCGTCGGCGTGGCGCCGCGCACCATCGGCCGGCAGCACGCGTACACGGTCGGCCGGTTCGCGGCGCCGTTCGTGCTCTGGCTCGGCCGGGTACTCGGTCCGCTGGCCCGGCTGCTCATCCTCATCGGCAACGCGGTGACCCCCGGGCGCGGCTTCCGGGACGGGCCGTTCGCCACCACGGTGGAGCTGCGGGAGCTGGTCGACCTCGCCGAGCAGCGCGGGGTGGTCGAGCACGGCGAGCGGGAGATGATCCATTCGGTGTTCTCGCTCGGCGACACGATCGTGCGCGAGGTCATGGTGCCGCGCACCGAGATGGTCTGGATCGAGGCGGACAAGAGCCTGCGCCAGGCGATGGTCCTGGCGATGCGCAGCGGGTTCTCCCGGATCCCGGTGATCGGCGAGAACATCGACGACGTCCTCGGCATCGTGTACCTCAAGGACCTCGTGCGGTACACGGCCAACGGCGACCCGGCCGCCCAGGAGCTGCCCGTCGCGCAGATCATGCGCCCGGCGATGTACGTGCCCGAGTCCAAGCCCGTCGACGACCTGCTGCGCGAGATGCAGGCCGCGCGCACGCACATGGCGATCGTGGTCGACGAGTACGGCGGCACGGCCGGGCTGGTCACGATCGAGGACATCCTCGAGGAGATCGTCGGCGAGATCACCGACGAGTACGACGTGGTCGAGCGCCCGCCGATCGAGCGGCTGCCGGACGGCGGCGTCCGGGTCACCGCCCGGCTGCCGGTGGAGGATCTCGAGGAACTGTTCGGCGTCGAACTGCCCGACGAGGAGGTGGAGACCGTGGCGGGCCTGCTCGCGCAGGCGCTCGGCCGGGTGCCCATCCCCGGTGCCGGCGCCGAGGTGGGCGGCCTGCGGCTGGTCGCGGAGGGCACCACCGGCCGGCGCAACCGGATCGACACCGTGCTCGTCCACCGGGTCGCCGCCGACGAGGACGCGCACGCACCCGCCGAGGAGAGGTTGCCGGCCGATGCCCGAACTGTCCACTGAGGACGCCAAGCTGGTCACCCTGGCGCGGGCCGCGCGGGCCCGGGTCCAGGCGGCCGAGGGCGCCGCGGTCCGCGACGGTGACGGCCGGACGTACGCCGCCGCGAACGTCGCCCTGCCCTCGCTCACGCTGAGCGCGTTGCAGGTCGCGGTCGCCACCGCCGTCTCGGCGGGCGCCCCGTCGCTGGAGGCCGCCGCCGTGGTGAGCGGGGCGCCTTCGGTGGACGCCGCGGGCCGCGCGGCGGTGCGTGACCTTTCGGGCGACGCGCCGGTCCTCGTCGCCGGCCCGGACGGAAACCTGCGCGAGGTTGACAACCCCTGACGGGTTGATCCGCGTTGATAGGTTGCGTTGATCGCAACCTTTCACGGGAGGACCCTCAGTGCGCAGAAGAACCGGGCTCGTTCTCGCCGCCGTCGCCGCGGCCAGCCTCGCCGCCGGTGTCGTCGTCGCGACCACGCCGGCCGGCGCGGACGCCACGCCGGCGTTCGGCGCGCCCCTCGACCCGACCCAGGTCCGCGGCTCCATCGCCTACCTGCGCCAGACGTTCGGCGTGAGCGAGCGGGAGGCGCTGCGGCGGCTGCAACTGCAGCAGACCGCGCAGGTGCTCGTGGACCGGTTCGCCCGGCGGGCGGCGGACACGTCCGGCGGGCTCTGGATCGACCAGGCGCACGGCGGTCAGCTCGTCGTCGCGACGACCGCACCGCAGGCCGCGGCCGCGCTGCTGCGCGACGTGCCCGATCGGACAAGCGTCCGGGTACAGAAGGTTGCCCACCCGCTCGCCGAGCTGCGGGCCACCCAGCAACGGCTGGCCGCCCGGCTCGGCGACGGCCCCGGCAGCGTCGTGCTGCCCCGCGTCGTGGCCGAGGAGAACCAGGTCGTGGTCTTCCGCCGGGACTGGATCGTGAGCAAGGGCCTGCGCATCACCGCCGCGCCCGCCGTCGACGCCGTCGACCGGGCCGTGGCGGCCGAGGGCGGACGGGCGGTCGTCCGGCCGCTCGTCGAGCCCGAGCCGCTGTTCACCCCGGACGTGGACAAGGGCTACTGCCACCCGCTGTTCTGCGGCTCGAA
>VAWN01000167.1 GCA_005885555.1 Actinomycetota bacterium | reverse complement strand
CGCCGACGCGATGCGCGACCACGATCCGCCTGTCGAGGGGGTCGCGTTCGTCGCCGAGCTGGCGCAGGAACTGCGCGTAGCCGGCTGCGGCCTCGGCCAACGCCGGGTGCGGTAGGTAGTCCAGCCGCTGCTCGATCAGCTCGGCGTGGGCGTCCATGTCGACCCGGCGGGTGGAGACCACGATCTGCGTCGGGGCCGACAGCGAGTTCAGCCACCGCCCGGCCGCCTCGATCAGCGCCGCCTGCTCGTCGAAGCTGCGCAGGTCGAAGTTGACCGTGGACACCGCGGTCAGCGCCACCCGGCCCTGCCCGTCTTTGCCGTGCCCATCGAGGTCGACCACCCCGCCTGCACTGATGTGGTCGGCGGGCAGCCGCAGCGGCGCCAGCCGCGGCACCGGCGCGGCGCCGCCCGCGCGGCGTCGGGCCGCGCCGCCCCGGGTGTCGCTGCGGCTGCCGGCCCGGGTGCTGCGGCGGGTGTTGGTCGTCTCGGCCGTGCGCATCGGGGCGGCCCACGCCGGCAATGGCGCAACCTGCTGGCCGGCGGCGACGAGCAGCCGTGGCGCTCGGGCCGTGGCGAGTGCGGCGGCGACCCAGCGGTCCATGCTGATTCCGTCGCGGCGGCCCAACGCCAGCCCGGCGGCCACCGCGGCGACGGGTACCGCGGCGATGCCCACCACGGACGGGGGGACCAGCGGGGTCAACACGCGGTAGGCCAACCACAGCAGCGCCCCGGTCGCGGCGAGGATGGCTACCTGCCGCGCGGTCAGGCTGTACAGCACCCGGTCCGGGGCGTCGATGTCGGCGGGTACCTGCGCTTGCAGGCCGTAGTCAGCGTCCACCGGGCTCACCTCCTCGCCGTGGCCCCGGGCCGCCGGGGCGCGGCCGTGGTGCCGGCGCGGCGGGCCAGCCGGTTCCCGACGGCCGGCGCGTCGTGGTCGGCGCCGGCGTGGCCCGTGGTGGTGGCGGTGGGGTCGGCCAGCCCGTCGCCGACGGCCGGGCTCCGGCGGCCTGCCACCGCGGCCGCCGCGTG
>VAWN01000102.1:11817-48253 GCA_005885555.1 Actinomycetota bacterium | reverse complement strand
TGCGGTCGCGCCCGGCCGAGCCACGACACGCGTAAGGAGCTGTGCATGCCTCGTCGTTCCATGTGGATGCTGGCCGCGGGAGCCCTCCTGGCCGCCGCCGTCGCGGTACCGGCGGTGAGCGCTTCGGCGCAGACCTCGGCGAAGCCGGCGGCGAACCCGTTCGGCGATCCGAACCTGATCTCCATGTTCGACGGCAAGACCCTCACCGGCTGGACCCAGTCGAAGTCGGGCCTGTGGAGCGCCAAGAACGGCACGATCCACGGCAACGGCACCGCCCGGGGCTGGATCTACTTCAACAAGCAGCAGGTGGGCAGCTTCCGCTGGATATTCAATGTGCGGCAGGTGGTCGGCAACCACGCCCCGACGGTACTCATCTGGGGCACCACGACGCCGATCCGCGATGCCCTGAGCGCCATCCAGTTCCAGCCGCCCAACGGCGGGCACTGGGACTACCGACCCGGCCACAACAACGGCGGCGGCAAGCTGTTCAAGCAGTCGCCGCACCCGAAGATCAGTACCAAGCAGTGGGCCACCGGCGTGGCGCAGATGGCCTGCTGCCCGCTGAAGGGTACCGCGGTGACCTGCAAGGCGACGCTGGTCCTGACGTTCACCGACAAGACCGCGGGGCGGGTCGGGCCGCTGGCGATCCAGGTGCACAACAAGGGCATCACCGATGAGTACCGGCAGCTGTGGTACGAGCCGGTGGCGAACCCGAAGTTCATCACCACGTAGCCTGGCAGGTCGGGCACCAGTAGCTGTTGCGTGCCGCGAGGGTCGCGGTGCGCACGGCGGTGCCGCAGACCAGGCAGGGCTGGCCGGCACGGCGGTACACGTAGACTTCGCCGCCGTGCCGGTCGACCCGAGGCGGCCGGCCCATCGCCTCCGGCGTGTGTCTACTGTGGACGGTGTCGATCCGGCCACGCTCCACGCCCTCGCGCATCAGCGCCACGAGATCGGCCCAGATCCCTTGCCACGCCTCGGGAGCCAGCATCCGGCCCGGAGTGGTCGGTGGCAGGCCGGCGCGGAAGAGCACCTCGGTGACGTAGATCACGCCCGGACCGGCCACAATGGACTGATCCATCAGGAGGGCGGCGAGCGGGCGGTCGCTGGTACTGATGCGGGCGTAGGCGCGCTGCGGATCGGCGTCGGCGCGCAACGGATCCGGTCCGAGCCGGGCGAGCAGCGCCTCGACCTCGGGCGCGGTCAGCACCTCGCAGGCGGCCGGTCCGCGCAGCTCCAGCCAGTGGCCACGCCGCCCCATCCGCAGCCGGACCTCGCCGACCGGGGGCGGCGGGTCGCCGGTACCGTCGGTGAAGCGGCCGTACAGGCCGAGGTGCACGTGCAGGGTGCGGCCGCCGCTGTACCGGTGCAACAGGTGCTTACCCGCAGCCTCGGTCTCTCGCAGCACCCGCCCCGAAATTTCGGCGGCGCCCGCGGCGAAGCGGCCCTGCGGGCTGCTCACGGTGACCCGCCGCCCGGCGAACAGCGCGCGGTGCCGCGCGGCCAGACGGTGAACGGTATGTCCTTCCGGCACGCGACCTAGAGTAGGTGAGGTGCTGACCGACGCCGCGGTACCCCGGTTCTGGCACGGCCTCGACCTGCCCGGGCTCGTGGACGTGCACGTGCACTTCTATCCGGACCGGATGCTGCGCAAGGTCTGGCAGCACTTCGACGCGGGGAGCTGGCCGATCACGTACCGGTGGCCGGACGGTGCCCGGGTGGCGCACCTGGCGGCGTTGGGCGTGCGGGCCTACCCGGCACTCAGCTACGCGCACCGGGCGGACATGGCGGCCGACCTGACCGGCTGGGCGCTCGACTTCGCCGCGCGCGTGCCGGACTGCCTGCCGTCCGGCACGTTCTACCCGGAGCCGGGCGTGCTCGCGGCCGTGGACAAGGCGCTCGACGCCGGGGTACGGGTGTTCAAGCTGCACCTCCAGGTCGGTGACTTCGATCCGCGCGACGAGCGGCTGGAACCGGTGTGGGGCCGGCTGGCCGAGACCGGTACCCCGGTGGTGGTGCACGCCGGGTCCGGGCCGCTGCCGGGCCGGCACACCGGTCCGGGGCCGGTCGGCGAGGTGCTGCACCGGCATCCGGCGCTGCGGCTGGTCGTCGCGCATCTCGGGGCGCCGGAGTACGGGGAGTTCCTCGACCTGGCGCAGCGGTACCCGCGGGTGCACCTGGACACCACGATGGCGGGCACGGACTTCCTCGAACGGGTGGCGCCGTACCCGCCGGAACTGCTGCCGCGGCTGCGCGACCTGGGGCTGGCGGGACGGGTACTGCTCGGCACCGACTTCCCGAACCTGCCGTACCCGTACGCGCACCAGCTCGAAGCGCTGGCCCGGCTGGACCTCGGCGACGAGTGGCTGCGCGCGGTGTGCTGGGGCAACGGCGCGGCGCTGTTCGGGGTAGCGCCGATCCGCCCGGCCGAACCCGGCGACACGGCCGCGATGCAGGACATCGAGCGGGCCGCCGGGGAGCTGTTCCGGGAGGTCGGCATGCCGGAGGTCGCGGATGACGCGCCGTTCAGCGACGGGGAGCTGGCGACCTACATCGATGACGCGCGGGCCTGGGTCGCGGTGGGCGGGGACGGCCTCCCCGTCGGATACCTGCTCGCTGATGTGGTCGATGGAAACCTGCACATCGAGCAGGTGTCGGTACACCCGGGGGCGGGGCGGCAGGGGATCGGGCGGGCACTGATCGAGCACGCCGCCCGGCGGGCCACGGTGGTCACCCTCACCACGTTCCGTGACGTACCGTGGAACGCGCCGTACTACCTGCGCTGCGGGTTTCATCTGATGTCAGACGACGAGGTGGGTCCGGAGCTGCGTGCGGTCCGGCGCCGGGAGGCTGAGCAGGGGCTGGACCGCTGGCCACGGGTCTGCCTGCGGCGCGAGTCGACACAGGGATAATTCTCGATCTGATCGGGTACAGCAGAGGATGGTGCCCGGACGCACCGGGCCTGGTCGCACTGGAGGAGCTGTGAAGACGCGTGCACTGGTGGTACTCGGCGTGGCCGGACTGGCGATCGCCGGCTGCACCAGCACTGGCACCACGACCGCGACGCCCTCGGCCACCCCGTCCACGTCCGCCACGAGTGCGGCCCCGGCTGCCAAGGACGCGCTGCTCGCCTCGATAGATCCGCTGACCAAGACCAGCTACAAGTACACGCTCACCACCGGCGGGCTGTCCGGTCAGGGCGCGAACGACCCGGCGAACAAGAAGGCCACCCTCGCGCTGACCGGCCAGCAGAAGAGCAACTCGGTAACCATCAACGTGAGTGCGATCGGTACCGATCTGTGGATGAAGCTGGACTTCGGCACGAACAACAACAACCTGAAGATCTCCACGGACAAGTGGTTCCACGTCGACGCGACCCGCCTGGGCGCGAACCCCAACCTGCCGGTCGACCCCAACGGCGCGGCCAACACGGCCAACCTGCTCAGCGGCGCGGTCGACGTGCAGCGCTCGGACCAGCAGCACTTCAGCGGGACGATCGACCTGACCAAGGCGACCGGTACCACGTGGCTCGGCCAGTCCGGCATGAGCTCGATGGGCACCAAGGCGCAGGCGGTGCCGTTCACCGCGACCGTTGACGACCAGGGCCGGCTGTCCGCGCTGAAGATCGATCTGTCCACAGTGGACGCCGCGCTGAGCCCCGTGCAGACCACGTACTCCGACTACGGCACCACGGTCACCGTGACCCGGCCCGACCCGGCGCAGACCACCGAGGCGCCGGACAGCGTGTACCAGCTGTTCAACTCGACGAAGTGACCCGGGCCAGCAGGAGGATCTGGCGCAGCTGTTCCCCGGCGGCGGTATCCAGTGCGCCACCGATCGCCTCGGCCTCGGCCACCGCGGCCGCGGCCGCGCGCGTCGTAGGCGGCGGCGACCACCCGCTGGGTCACCGCCGCGCGGCGCCGCTGCCCGAGTTCGACGAGGGTGCGTACGCACCGGCGCAGTACCGGTACCGCCTCGCCCGGGTACCCGTCGCCGAGCCAGCTCGCCGCCGTGTCGCGCAGCAGCAGCGTCGACTGCAGCGGCTCGTCGAGCAGCAGGGCGGTGGCGCGCGCTTCGGCGAGGTACCGCTGCGCCTGGCTCCGCTCACCCAGCGTGGCGCTGATCCGGGCGAGCTGGCCGAGTAGCTGGCACACCGCGGGTTGCGCGCCGGCCTCGCGGAACAGCCGCAGCGCCTCGCGGCCGACCCGTTGCGCGCGCCGGGCATCCCGGGCCGCGAGCAGGATGCCGCCCTGCGTGCTGAGCAGCGTGGCCAGCGGTATCTGGTCGCCGACCGCGCGGGCCACGTCGACGCCCTCGGCCACGGCCGCCTCGGCCTCCTTCACCCGGCCCAGCCCGGACAGGGCCAGCGCGGTCGCGCGCAGCGCCTGGGCGAGACCGACCCGGTCACCCAGCTCGCCGAACAGCGCCGCCGACCGCTGCGCGCTGCGCAGCGGCGCCTCCGGGGACACGTCCAGGCTGGCCGAGCGCTCGTATCCGCTCTGCGTCACCAGCGCCCACGCCAGCAGGTCGTGGTACCCGTGGCGCTCGCCGGCCCCGACCGCCCGGCGCAGCGTCGCCAGGCCGGCCTCGCCCTGCGCCCTGGCCAGCAGCAGGGTGGCCCACGTGGCGGTCCGGCTGTCCCCGGACCGGTCGGCGGCATCCCTCACCATGCCGGCGATCCGGCTCACGTCGGCGGTGCGCTGCTGGTCGAGCAGGTAACCGGCGAGCCGGTCGAGCAGGCGCGCGGCGTGCCGGTACCCGCCGTCGTGGCACGCGGCCAGCGCCAGCACGAGCAACCCGGCGCGCTCGGCGGCCAGCCACGCCGCCGGGTCGCGGTCGACCCGTCGCGCCAGCTCTTCCGGTACCGCCGGCGGTGGCTCGTCGGGCTCCAGCCGCGGCAGCGGCACGGTCCGGGGTACCGCGGCGGCCGCGCGGGCGGTGAGCGCAACCGCGTGCCGGCGCACCTCGCTCAGCATCTCGTCGCGGTCGGCGGCGGGCTCGGCCAGCTGGTCGCGCACCGGCCCGGGTACCCGGAAACGCCCGTGCCCAACCGGTTCCAGCAGGTGCGCGGCGACCAGGCGACCGGCCGGCTCAGCGGCGTCCAGCGCGGCCATCGCCCAGTCCGCGACGTCCACGGGGCCGAGCAGGCTCAACCGGCGCAGCGCCCGGCGGGCCGGCTCGTCGAGGGCGGCGCGGGCGAGCGCGACGGCACCCTCGCGGTCCAGTTCCTCGGCCAGCGCGGCCAGCCCGGTGTCGGCGTGCGCGGCCGCGATCCGCAGCGGGAGCGGCAGGTGGCCGCACGCGGCCGCGACCCGCTCCGCCGCGGTGCGCTCGGCCGTGACCCGCGCCGGGCCGAGGATGCCGCCGAGCAGCGCGCGGGATTCCGTGCTGCGCAAGGGAACCAGCGAGCGCGCCGCGGTGGCGGCCAGGCCCGTCACGCGGCTGCGGCTGGTCAGCACCACCGCCGATCCGGGGGTACCCGGAACGAGCGGCTGGACCTGTGTCGCATCGGCGGCGTCGTCGAGCACCACGAGTACCCGGCGGTCGGCGAGCCGGCTGCGCAACGCCGCGGCACGGGCGGCCAACCCGGCCGGTACCGCGCGACCGGTCACCCCGAGCGCGTGCAGCCATTCGGCGAGCACGTCGAACGGGTCCCGCGCGCCACCGGCGAGATCGGCGTACAGCTGCCCGTCGGCGTACCCCGCCTTGGTCCGGTGCGCCAGGTGTACCGCGAGCGCGGTCTTGCCCACGCCGGGCGGCCCGTCGACGGCCACCAGAGGCACCACGGCGCCGCCGTTGCCGAGGTGGGCCAGCAGGTCGGCGACGAGCGCACCGCGCCCGGTCAGGTTCGGCACGTCCGGCGGCAGCTGGCAGACCGGGAACGGGGTACGGGCAGCGGCCGGCCGGGGTACCGGTACCTCGCCGCGCAGGACGGGAAGGTACAGCCGGCGCAGTTCCGGGCCGGGTTCGGTGCCGTTGGCGCGGTACACCGCGGTCGCGTCGTCGACCCGGCCGCACCGGGCCAGCGCCAGCATCAGCTGCGCGGCGAGCCGGTCGCGGTCCGGGTGGCGGGCGACCAGGATGCGCAGCTCGCCGATCACGTCGGCATGCCGGCCGGCGGCCAGCTCCGCATCGAGGCAGTCTTCGACAACGGTCAGCCGTTCCCGGGACAGCCGGGTCAGCTCGGGTTCCAGCGGCGGGATCTGCAGGTTGCCCAGCGGTTCGCCGCGCCAGTGGCCGAGGGCGGTGCGGAACCGGGCCGCGGCACGCGGGTACTCGCCGTCGGCCGCCCATTTGCGGGCGGTCTCCACGTCGGCCCAGAACTCGGCGAGGTCCAGCGCACAGTGATCCACGCGCAACCGGTATGCCTGCTTGTCGAAGCGCACGTCCAGGCCGGGCAACGCATGGCGCAGCCGGGAGATGTACGTCTGGATGTTCGACGCCCACGAGCGCGGTGGCCGGCCCTGCCAGACCGCCTCGACGAGCGTGTCGACCGGTACCGCGCGGTTGGCGTGGACAAGCAGCACCGCCAGCGTGACCCGCGGGCCGGTGCCTGGCAGCACCAGCTCCGCACCGTCCGCAGCCTGTACCGACAGCGGTCCCAGTACGCCGAACCTCATCGTTTGGCCCCCGAACGCGCGCCGGAGCGGACCGGCGGTTCCGATGTGCAACAGAGCAAGGCTGCCGTACCGGCGCGGATTCCGCAGCCCCGGCTACCGCCGGCCGCTTGTCATACTTTCACATCCGCCAATGCGTGCTCCAGTACGGCGAGGGGTTCCTGCTCGCCGACACCGATGTTGCGGTAGATCTCCGGCTTGGTGGTGCGCAGGATCTGTGCCCAGATCAGCCCGGCCGCGATGGCCAGCAGCAGCACACCGACCGGGATCCAGGTGAACAGCGACCCCGGCGCGGTACCCAGCAGCGAGTAGAGGTTGAACACGGTCACCACGAGGATGACGGCCAGCGCCACCGAACCGATGAGCGGCGCCCAGAACCGTTGCCACGGGCCCTCCCCGGTGCCGGCGTTGTGCCGGAAGAACCCGATGGCGGCCAGCGAGGTGCCGAACATCAGCAGGCCGACGCCGATACCGGCAAGGGTCGCCAACCACGTGAAGAGGGTTTTGAAAGGGTCGGCGCCGGTGACCACGAACGCGAGCACCACCACCAGGGCGACCACCGACTGCAGCAGCGAACCGCCGATCGGTGCGCCACCCTGCGCGCCGTCGCGGATCCGGCCCAGCCGCGCCGGCAGCACCCGTTCGCGCGCCATCGCGAACACGTACCGGGCCACCGAGTTGTGGATGCTGATCATCGCGGCGATGACCGACGTGATGAGCAGCAGCTCGCCCAGCTTGGAAACCAGGACCCCGTAGTGCGTCTGGAGCACCTCCAGCGGGATCGGCGCCGTGTCGTGCTGCGCGGCGCTGACCACGGCCGGTGCGGCGTCCGGCCCGGTGCCGACGGTCTGGACGCCCACGGTCACGGCCATCGCCCAGGCGCTGATCGCGTAGAACACGCCCATGAAGATCAGCGCGCCCAGCGTGCCGAACGAGACCACCCGGTGGGTGCGCGCCTCCTCGGCGTAGAACGGTCCGGTCTCGTACCCGACGAACGCGGCGATGCCGAACGCGAAGGCCCCACCGATGCCGTTGACCAGCAGGCTTGTCGGGGCCAGCGGGGCGAACGTCAGGCCCTGCGCGGGATGGGTGAACGAGGCGAGGTCGAACAGCACGATGACGCCGATCTCACAGACCAGCAGGATGGCGAGCACCCGGGCGTTGATGTTCACGTGCAGGATCCCGAGCAGGCCGACGATGGCCCAGACCACGAGGGCCCACATCCACCAGGTACCGGCGCCGTTGAGGAAGTTCTGGATGGAGACGCCGACCAGGCCGTAGAGGCTGGCCTGGATGGAGTTGTAGGCGACCAGGGCGAGGGTGCCGCCGGCCAGCCCCCAGGTGCGGCCGAGCCCGCGGGCGATCAGGGCGTAGAAGGTGGCCGCGTGCGGGCCGTTCTTCACCATCGCCACATAGCCGATCGTGAAGAACGTCAGCGCGGCGGCCAGGACCAGGAACGACAGGGGTACCCCGATCACCCCGGTCGTGCCGTAGGTGGCCACCACGCCGCCGGCCACGACGATCATCGGTCCGGACGCGCCGACGCAGAAGAAGAACAGCGAACCGGTGCGGATGCTCTTGCGCGCCAAGCCGCTCGGAGCGGTCGCGGTCATGCCGGGGTCTCCTCGTCTCGCGCGAGCCGGGCGTCATGGGGCCGTGGGGTCACGAGAAAGATACAGGTACACAGCCGGCCGGTGTAGATGCTCGGTCGGATGGAAACTCTTCGGGTTTCCAAACAAATACGCCTCGTAGGCATTCTGTCTATGGGCTAGCCGCATTCGAGATCATGAATGTTCAAAGACCCGCAGGTCGAGCAGGACGTTGACGTGGGTTAACGGCGTATGCCGGTCCCGACACGTACGCGCCAACTGTCCGTTGCGGACGGTCGCGATGACTACACAAGGTCACGCGCTCGTACCGTCCGTCTATCTCGCGCATCGAGCGAGCGGTTCCGGCAGCCGCACTTCCCGTTTACCATCGGGTCCGACCGCGAAGTTCGACGTTGGACGCTGGGCGATTCCCGGCCCACGTCATCCTGGGAGGCAACGTGGACCGCAACGCCGACTCCGGCTCCGATCGTGCCGTCAAAACGGTGCTGGACGAGCTCGCCACCCGACTCGATGCCGTCCGCGAAACCAATATCGGTTGGCCAGCGGCCAGCGATGTGGATTTCGCCGCGCTCACGAAGTTCTTCAAACGCCACCTGCTGAACAACCTGGGCGACCCGTTCGCCGTAGGTGCCTATCCGCAGCATACGAAGGACCTGGAAGCGGAGGTCGTGGACGTCCTCGCCGATCTGATGCGGGCACCCGTCGACGACCGCTGGGGGTACGTGACGGCCGGTGCCGGCGAGGGCAACCTCTACGCGCTGCACCTGGCGCGCAGCCTGCACTCCAAGGGCGTCGTCTACTACTCGGAGTCCTCGCACTACAGCGTCGACAAGGCGGTCGACCTGCTGGCCATGCCGTCCATCCGGGTGCGTGCCGACGCCAGCGGGCGGATGGACATGGACGACCTGGCCGGCGTGGTCGCCAGCAACCGGGACCGGCCGGCCATCGTGGTCGCCAACATCGGTACCACGATGACCGAGGCCGTCGACGACGTGCGCGAGATCGGCGAGGTCCTCGACTCGCTCGCGGTACGGCGCCGGTTCGTGCACGCCGACGCCGCGCTCTCCGGCATCCCGCTGTCGCTGCTCGACCCGCAGACGCGGCCGGGGTTCGACTTCGCCGACGGTACCGACAGCATGATCGTGTCCGGGCACAAGTTCCTCGGCACCCCGATCCCCTGCGGCGTGGTACTGGTCAAGGCGAGCCACCGCGTCCACCTGACCCGCACGGGTGGCTTCATCGGCAGCCCGGACACGACGATCGGGTGCTCCCGCAGCGGGCACGCCGCATTGATGATCTGGTATGTCCTGCGCCGGTACGGCGTCGACGGCCTGCGCGCCCGTGCCGACCAGGCGCGCGAGGTCGCCCGGTACGCCCACCGGCGGCTGGTCGAGCTGGGCTGGGACGCCTGGCTCAACCAGCACGCCTTCACCGTCGTACTGGCCACCCCGCCGGCTCCGGTCACCCAGCGCTGGACACTGGCCAGCACCAACGGGCGCAGCCACATCATCTGCATGCCCGGCGTCACCCGCGCGCAGATCGACGCCTTCGTGGGCGACCTGCAGGCGGCGATGCCCACGCCCACCCTGGTATCGGTGCCGTCACCGCCGCCGCGGCGCACTCCGGAGTTACGCCGGGCCACCCCCGCCCACGTCGCCTGACGCTGACCTCATTCACGGTCGTCGAGCCCCTGCTCGATGGCGTACCGGACCAGCTCGACCCGGTTGTGCAACTGGAGCTTGTGCAGGGTGTTCTGCACGTGGTTCTGCACGGTGCGGTGCGAGACCACGAGCCGCTCGGCGATCTGCTTGTAGGACAAGCCTTTCGCGACCAACCGGAGGACCTCGGTCTCCCGGTCGGTCAGCCGCGGCGGCTCGTCGGCGGGTGCGGGCGCGGCGGCCAGGCGCCGGTACTCGCCGAGAACCAGCCCGGCCAGGCCCGGGGTGAAGACCGTGTCGCCGTCCGCGGTACGCCGCACGGCATCGAGAAACTCGCTGCGCGCGGCCGATTTCAACAGGTACCCGGTGGCGCCGGCCTTGACCGCGTCCAGCACGTCCTGCTGCTCGCCGCTGGCCGACAGCACCAGGATGCGGGTCGTCGGGTAGGCGGCGAGCAGGCCGTGGATGACCTCGACGCCGGACAGGTCGGGCAGCTGCAGGTCGAGTACCACGACGTCGGGTCGCGCGGCCGCGGCCACCCGTACCGCCTGCCCGCCCTCGCCGACGGTGGCCACCACCTCGTAGCCCTCCTCGGCGAGCTCGCGCGCCACACCCTCGCGCCACATCGGGTGGTCGTCGACGACCATCACGCGGGTCATGCCGGTACCCGCAACTCGACCTCGGTGCCCTGACCGGGCGTGGAGGCGTAGGCGACGGAACCGCCGAGGTCGCGGATCCGGCCCTTGATGGACTGGGCCACCCCGAGCCGTCCCGCGGCAGCCGCTTCGTCCAGCCGGCCCGGCGGGATCCCCGGCCCGTCGTCCCGGATCGTGACCAGCACCGAACTGTCCTCCTTCTCGACCAGTACCCACGCCCTGGTGCCGGTGGCACAGTGCTGCGCGACGTTGGCGAGTGCCGCGCCCACCGCGAGCGTCAGCTCGTCCGCGACGGTCGCCGGCACCGCGACCGGGTGCGCGGGCGTGGCCAGCGACACCGTCCCCGACGCGTACCGTCCCAGTACCGTGCGCAGGTCCACGTCGCCGTCCGGCGGTACGGCCGGGCCGCTGCCGACCAGCGTGCGCAGCGCGGCCTGCTGCTCCCCGGCGAGCCGGCCGAGTTCGGCGGCCTCGCCACCCAGCTCCGTCCCGCGCCGCTGGACCAGCGCGAGCACCTGGAGCACCGAGTCGTGGATACCGCGGGCCAGCCGCTCGCGTTCCCGGTTGGCGGCGTCGAGCTCGGTGGCGCGCTGGAGGCGTTCCTGCGCCTCGACGGACAGCCGCGCGACGTGCCCGACGGCGAGCCCGGCGAGGATCAGCAGGACCGGGCTGTCCAGCGACGCACCGTTGTAGGAACTGAAGCTGATGAGGTCGCAGATGCCCATGATGATCGCGGCGATGACGCCGCGCCGACGGCCGCCGGAGATGGCCCAGGCGAGCACCGGGCTGGCGATCCACGCGACCGGGATGTTCGCGATGCCCAGCTGCAGGCCGTTCGGGCCGAGGATGGCGGGGGAGACGAGCAGGCAGGCGGCGGTGACCGCGAGGTCGGCGATGAGCAGCGGCCAGCGCCGCCAGCGGGGCTGCCGGTACCCGTAGATGGTCAGCGCGGTCCAGCCGGCCATCACGCCGATCACGACCCAGCTCAGGACCGGGTGGTCGTAGTGGCGGAAGTTCTGCGCGACGCGTACGGCGGCGTAGCTGAGGGCGGCGATCCGGAACACGGCGAGGGCCCGCCAGAGCGGTACCTCGAACTCCTCCGTACCCGGCCGGGCCGGCCCCCTCGCCACGGCTGTCACGATACCGTCCGGATCTTGGACGCCTGTACCCCGTCGAAGGGGTACAGGCGTCCAAGATCTCCTTACAGCAGGCCGCTGAGCGAGTCGAAGATCGGCAAGTCGCCGACGAGCGAGCCGACCAGCGGAAGGTCCTCGGTGGCGGCGGTCGGCAGGCCGGCGCTGTCCAGAGACGGATCGGCGGCCTCGGTACCCTCGCCGGCGGAGCCGAGCAGGTTGCCCACCGCGGGCAGCGACCCGACCGCGGGCAGCGCCGGCAGCGCCGGCAGCGCCGGCAGTGACCCCACCGCGGGCAGTGCCGGCAGCGAGCCCACCGACGGCAGGCCGTCCAGCACGGGCAGGTCGCCGATCACCGGCAGGCTACCTACCAGCGGCAGATCCCCGACGCCGACCAGCGGCAGGTCCCCGATCAACGGCACGTCCTCGGGCGACGCCGCGGTCGGGAGCGCGTCCACCGCCGGGCCCTCGTCGCCCAGCGGCAGCCCACCGGTGAGGCTGTTGAACACCGGCAGCACCTCGTCGACCACCCCCGACGCCGCCGACAGCGGAGCGGAGTCCGTGAGCGGGTCGGATGCGAGCGGGCCGGCCCCTGGCACGTGCGACAGCAGCGAGCCCGGCGCCAGCGAGTCGGGCACCAGCGAGCCGGCGCCGGCGCCCAGGGCGCCCACCCCGGGCAGCGCGCCGAGCTCGTTCACCGGCAGCGCGCCGAGCTCGTTCACCGGCAGCGCGCCGTCGCCGGCCAGCGAGCCGACGAGCGGCAGCCCGTCCAGCGGTACCCCGGCGATCCCCGACTCCTGCGGCGCCGTCACCGCGGCGAGGCCCTCCGGCGGTACCAGGTCGGTGACCGGCAGCGCGTTCAGCAGCGCCGGTACCCCGTGCGGCAGGTGCCCGACCGAGGTCAGCGCGTGGAGGGTCCGCTCGGCGCGGGGTACCAGCGGGGCGAGCCCGGCGTCGGTCGGGGTACCCATGGTCAGGCCGAGGTTGGACGGGCCGCCGGCCGGCGTGAACAGGTTGTCCAGCAGTCCGGTCAGCCGCTGCGGGTCGCTCGCCGGGTTGGCCGCGTCGGCGTGGGCCGTTCCACTACCGAGCAGCCAGATGCCACCGGCGATGCCGACGGTACCAACCGTGCGGCGTAACCACTTGTTCATCCTTATTCCATCCGGTCGGGAACAAATGCTGGCACGCGCAAAGGCGGCCATACGACTACCCAACGAGCAACCAGAGCAAATCGTTCTTTATCGGCGCTGATCAACGCCTGGTACCCCGCCGATACGATCTGGCCGTGACCGAGCGCTTCCGCCGCCTGCGCGATCGCGGCCCGTGGCTGGTCGCCGCCGCGCGGCGCCGGGTCCTGGCCCAGCCCGAGGCGGTACCCGACGCCGAAGCGCACTACATCGTCTGCGGCGACGACGCCCTCGCCCGCCGGCTCGTGGATGAGCTGATCAAGGTGCACCGCCACCCGGTGACGGTCATCCTGCCGTCCCGCACCCGGAACTACGGTCCGCAGCTCGCCCGCCTGCCCGGGGTACGGGTCATCGAGGCGGAGCGGCTGACCCGCGGCGTCTTCCACCGCGCCCGGATCGGTACCGCGACGGCGCTGGCCATGCTCAACCAGGACGATGTCGGCAACATCGACGCCGCCCTGCTGGCCCAGGAGCTGAACCCGCAGCTGCGCCTGGTGGTGCGGATGTTCAACATGAGCCTCGGGCACCACATCCGGGTACTGCTGCGCAACTGCCGGGTGCTGTCCGACGCCTCGATCGCCGCGCCCGCCTTCGTCGCCGCCGCGCTCGCGGAGGTCGCCCCGAGCTACGTCCGGCTGCCCGGGCAGACCCTCGCGGTCGCGCGGCGCGCGGATGCCGACCCGGCCGACGTGATCTGCGGCCTGGCCGACACCTCGGCCGGCGAGCCCGACCTGCTGCCGGCCGACGACGCGCGCTGCGACCTGGTACTGATCCGGGCGAACGGTGCGCGGGCGGCGGGCCTCGCGCAGGCGGCCGCGCGCCGCGCCTCGATCGCGGCCCGTGCCCGGCTGCTGGGCCGGCTGCGCCGCCTGGTCGGCGCGCTGGTCGGCCGCGGGCTCGGCATCGCCATGCTGGTCCTGCTGGCCGTGCTGGCACTGAGTGTCGTCGCGCTCTGGCTGCTGAAACCGAAGCTGTCGTTCCTGCAGGCCGCCTACGTCACGCTGCTCAACGCGGTCGGTGGCGCCAGCGCCGACCTGAAGAACCTGTCCGGACCGGAGCAGGTGGTGCAGGCCGTCGCCACGCTCACCGGGGTGGCGCTCGTCCCGGTGGTGACCGCCGTGGTGGTCCAGGCCGTGGTCAACGCCCGGCTGGCGCTCGCGCTGGGCTCGCGCCGCGGGCCGGAGGCCGGGCACGTGGTCGTGGTCGGCCTGGGCAACCTCGGTACCCGCGTGATCCAGCAACTGCGCGACCTCGGGGTACCGCTCGTGGCGATCGACAAGACCGAGTCCGCCCGGGGTACCCGGCTGGTGCGCGAGCAGGGCATCCCGTTGATCATCGGAGACGCGAGCCAGCCGGAGACCCTGCGTGCCGCCTCGGTGGAGACCGCGCTGGCGCTGCTGGCGCTGTCCACCGACGACATGGCGAACCTGGAGGCGGCGCTGCAGGGCCGCACGGTCAACCCCGACCTGCGCGTGGTACTGCGGCTGTTCGACGGCGACTTCGCCGACCGGATCCAGCGCGCGTTCGGCATCGCCGGCTCCAAGAGCGTGTCGTACCTCGCCGCGCCGGCCTTCACGGCGGCCATGCTGGAACGCGAGGTGATCGGCACGATCTCGGTCAAGCGGCGGGTGCTGCTCGTCGCCGAGGTACCCGTCGAGCCCGGCTCGCCCCTGGACGGTGACACGGTCGCGGCCGCCCAACGGACCGGCGAGCTGCGGGTCGTCGCGCTCGGCTCCAGCGACGGGCGCCGCCCGACCTGGTCGCCGGCCGCCGACCGCCGGCTGGCGCCGGGCGACCGGGTGATCGCGGTCGCCACCCGGGCCGGCCTGAACCGGATGCTCGCCGAGTCGACGCCGTCAGTCGTGGACGCCTGATAGCTCGAACCCGAGCACCGTCTGCTCGTCGCGGCGGTGGGCGAGCACGTCCTCCAGTACGAGCGGACCGCGGGCGCCAGGCCGACGTCCCGCCCGACCTTCTCCGACATGTACCACCGGTGCTCGATCACCTGAACGAACAGCTCGGTCGGTTCGAGCTTGCCGCGCAGCGCCGCGGGTACCGCCCGGACGACCGGTTCGAACACCTCGGTCAGCCACCGGTGCGCGGCCTGCTGCTCGTCGTCGTCGACGCGTTCCGCGACTATCGCGACCGCCTCGACGGCCGGCGCGCCGAGCCGTTCCAGCTGCCGGCGGCGTCGACCACGGCAGCTCCAGCAGCGCCGGGTCGAACAGGGCCGAGGTGATCCGCACCCGGCAAGCGCAATGGCTCGTTGTTACCGCGGGAGTTCAGTCGGGCGGGGGGAACCGGGCATGCGCCGCAGCGCCGCAGGGGTCATCGCAGTGTCCGTGCTGCTCGCGCTCGGCGGCGCCGCAACAGCAGCACCGCGGACCGCCGTGCGCAACGTCACCCCGGAGAAGGTGGGCACCACCGACGCGGTGCACCGCTCGCTCGACTATGTCTCGGCCACGCACTCGCTGACCCTCTCGTACCCCGGTGCGTCGTATGTGAAGGTGCACTTCTCCCGGCTCACCCTGCTGCCCGGCGACTGGTTCAGCATCGCCGACGCGCACGGCGGCCAGGTCCGGCAGTACCGGTTCGGCCTCGCCGGCCAGTGGGCGATGTCGGTCGACGGTGACACCGCGGTGCTTGCGCTGCACGGGAATCTGGCGCGGCTGACCGGGTACGGCGTGACGGTCGACAAGGTGGCGCACGGGCTTCCCGCATCGGAGCTCAAGCGCCGGCCGGAATCCGTCTGCGGTACCAACGACTCCCGTGACGCGGTCTGCTACCGGTCCACCGATCCGGTGGCGTACCGCAACTCCAGGGCGGTCGCCCGGCTGCTCATCAACGGCGACGAGCTGTGCAGCGCATGGCGGGTCGGCCCGAACGACCGGATGTTCACCAACCACCACTGCTTCACCGGTACCACCGACGCGCGCAACACCGAGGTCTGGTTCAACTACGAGTGCGCGGTGTGCGGCGGGTTGGCCACGCTGCCACCGGTGAAGGTGTTCGGTGACACGGTTCTGGCCACCGACCAGACACTCGACTTCACCCTCTTCTCGGTGCAGAACTTCGCGGCGGTGCGCGCGTTCGGGTACCTGTCGCTGGACGTGCGCGACCCGTCGGCCGGCGAGCAGCTGTACATCGCCGAGCATCCGGGCGGCGACCCGACGGTGCTGGCGATGGACTCCGACCAGGACCGGGGCGGCAACTGCCAGGTACGCAACAGCGCGGTCGACGGGTACGGCCCGGACACCGACATCTCGTACCTGTGCGACACCGCCGGCGGCTCGTCGGGTTCGCCGGTGATTTCCCGGGTGTCGAACCGGGTCGTCGCGCTGCACCACTTCGGTGGCTGCCCGAACGCGGGGGTGCGGATCGACCTCATCTACCGCCGGGTGGCCTCGCTACTGTAGGGCGGTGACGCAGTTCCGCCGCTCATGGTGGCCCGACCTCCTCAACGCGGCCGGCGTGGCCGGGGTCACCGCGATACTCGCGGCGGGCGGGCTGCTCGGCCTCGATCTCGCCGTGCGGGACTGGGTGGACACCCACCGGCCCACGCCGCTCAAGCTGCTCGCCGAGACGGGCAACTATCTCGGGCAGGGCGGGTACCTGACGATGCTGTGCGCGGTCATCGCGCTGGTGCTGGCCTGGCGGCGGCACACGGTGCGCCCGGTCCTGCCGGTGGCCACGGCGTTCGTGCTGACCGTCGTGGCGCTGCAGCCGTTGAAGACGCTCACCGACCGGCCGGCACCGCACGCGCCGCTGCCGCATCCCGAGCGCTTCGGTGCCGGCGGCGTGTCCTACCCGTCGGGGCATCTGGTCAACGCCCTTGTCTGGTACGGGATCCTGGCCCTGCTTCTCGCGCCGTGGTTGACGGTGCCGCTGCGCCGGGTGCTGCGCGTCGTCCCGCCGGCCGTGCTTACGGTGACGACCGTCTATCTCGGGTACCACTGGGTCACCGACACGGTTGCCGGTCTGCTGCTCGGTTTCCTGCTCGACCGGTTGCTGCACCGGGTGCCGTGGGACCGGGTACCGCTGGGGCGCCCGTTGCGCGCGGCCGGCTGGGCCGGTCCCGGCCTGCCCGGCTACGCGCCCTTGGCCACCCACGAACCCGCGCGCATGACCCGCACCACCTGAAGGTCTCCGGTCAGCTCGACCAGATCGGCGCGCAGCCCGGCGCGCAGCGCCCCCACGTCGGTACCGAGCCCGAGCGCCATCGCCGGCGTGGTGGCCGCCATCCGGCAGGCGTCGACGAGCGGTACCCCGGCGCGCACCGCCTGGCGCAGTGCGGCGTCCATCGTCAGCGTGCTGCCGGCGAGGGTGTCGCCGCCGGCGAGCCGGGCGATCCCGTCGCGCACCACGACCGTCTGGTCGCCGAGGTCGTGCCGGCCGTCGCCCATGCCGGCCGCGCTCATCGCGTCGGTCACCAGGGCCGCGCGGTCCGGGCCGGTCACCGTGGTCGCGAACGCCAGTGTGCCGTCGTGCAGGTGGTGTCCGTCCGCGACGAACTCGCAGACCACGCTGGGCGCGGCCAGCAACGCGAAGACCGGGCCGGGCTGGCGGTGGTGGGGCGGGCGCATGCCGTTGAAGACGTGGGTACCCACGGTCGCGCCGGCCGCGATCGCGGCCCGCGTCTGTTCCCACGTGGCGTCGGTGTGCCCGACCGCGGCGATGATCCCGTTGCGCACCAACAGGTCTATCGCCTCCAGTGCGCCGTCGCGCTCCGGTGCCAGCGTCACCATCCGGACGGTACCGGCGCCGGCCGCGACGAGCGTGTCCAGCTCGTCACGCGACGGATCCCTCAAGTAGCGCGGGTTCTGCGCGCCGCAGCGCAGCTGCGACAGGTACGGCCCCTCGTAGTGCACGCCGGCCAGCACGCCCTCGTCGACGAGCGGCTGGTATGCCTTGGTCGCCGCGACCATCCGCTCGACTGGCGAACTCACCAGGCTCGCCAGCAACGTCGTCGTACCGTGTGCGAGGTGGAACGCCGCCGCACCGCGCGCCTGCTCCGGTTCCCCCGTCGTGAACGTGTACCCGCCGCCGCCGTGCACGTGCATGTCGACGAACCCGGGCACGATCCAGTGTCCACTGTGGACGGTGTCGTCCGGCACCACCGCGGCGATGCGGTCTGCCTCGACCTTGACCGCGGCGGCGTCCAGCACGCCTTCGGGCGTCACCACCCGGCCGGCCACCCTCACCCGGCACCGTCCACAAGGGACAGTGCCAGCAGCCCGGCACCCAGGCAGCCCGCCTCGTCACCCAGCGCCGCCCGTACCATGGCCGGTTCCGCCTGGAACGTCAGCTTCCCGGTGAGCGCGGCCGCCAGCGGTACCAGCAGCGTGTCACCGGCTTCGGCGAGCCCGCCGCCGACCACGACGACCTCCGGGTCGTACAGCGTGACCGCGGTGTGCAGCCCGTCGGCGAGCGCGTCGACCGCCTCGGCCCAGACGCCGACCGCCGCCGGTTCGTCAGCCGCCGCCCGCCCGGCCACCTGCGCCGCGGTGGCCGCGATACCGGTGCGTTCGGCGTAGGTGCGGCCGATCGCGGCCGCGGAGGCGACCGATTCGAGGCAGCCCTGCACGCCGCAGCCGCACTTCGGGCCGCCCGGCCGCACGACGATGTGCCCGATCTCGCCGGCCGCCCCGTGCGCGCCGGCGAACGCGACGCCGTCGACGACGTGGGCGCCGGCGATACCGGTGCCGATCCCGATGAACAACACGTGCCGGTACCCGCGGCCGGCGCCGAGCCGGGCTTCGGCGAGCCCGCCGGCGCGCACGTCGTGCCCGAGCACCGCGGGCAGCCCGAGGTGCCCGCCGAGCAGGTCCCGCAGCGGTACCTCGCGGAAGCCCACGTTCGCCGACCAGCGCGCGATGCCGGCGTCCTCGTCGACGACGCCGGGTACGACGATGCCGGCCGCGGTCGCCGGCTCGCCGCCGGCCGCCGCGGTCGACGCGAGGCCGGCCCCGATCGCGAGGATCGTCTGCACGACCGCGTCGGGGCCGCGTTCGGCGCCGGTCGGGTGCCGTTCGGCGTGCACGATCGTGCCGGTGCCGTCGACCAGCGCCGACTTGATGCCGGTACCCCCGACATCGATCGCAATGACGCTCACGACAGGATCACCGAGCGGGTGAGGTGCCGCGGCCGGTCCGGATCCAGGCCACGCAGCGCGGCGACGGCGACCGCGAACCGTTGCGCCAGAACGAGATCGGCCAGCGGGTCCCGCTGTCCACTGTGGACGAACAGGGCCCCGGTCGCGGCGACCTCGTCGGCAAGTCCGTCCGGTACCTCGCCGAACGCCCAGACCGCCCGGCCGGGTGCGGCGATCGCGATGGGGCCGTGCCGGTACTCCATCGCGGGGTACGCCTCGGTCCAGAACCCGGCCGCCTCACGGCACTTGAGCGCCGCCTCGTGGGCGAGCCCGACCGTCCAACCGGTACCGAGAAAGGTGATCTGTTCCACGCCGGCCGGGTCCAGCGGCAGCCGGGCGCGTACCGCCTCCGCGGCGTCCGCGGGGGCGGTCCCGACGAGGTCCCCGCTGAGATGCGCGCGCAACAGCATCAGCGTGCTCGTCGCGAACCGGGTCTGTACCACCGAGTGCTCGTCGGCGAACGGAAGCGGCACGGCCTGGCTGGCGCACCGCGCAGCGGGCGAGTCCGGATCGCCGACGATCGCCGTGGTGCGTGCGCTCGTGACGTGCAGTGCGTCGAGCACCTCGGTCGTGGTACCGGACCGGGTGATCGCCACGACCCGGTCGTACGGACGGTCGGCCGGGAACTCCGACGCGGGAAAGGCGTCGGTCTCGCCGTGCCTGACCCCTTCGCGCAGGGCTGCGTAGGCCATCGCCATAAACCACGACGTGCCGCACCCGATGACGGCCACCCGTTCGCCCGGGGCGGGAAGGGGATCGGTGGACCGGGCGGCGAGGTCGACCGCGAGGGCCCAGCACGCCGGCTGGCTCGCGATCTCCTCGTCGACGTGGGGCACGGGTACCTCCGCTTTGCTTTTGTGCGCATTGCGAGTTGTTTCGCGCACCATTGTGCAGGGCGCGTGCGCCGGGCGCCAGGCCGGGTTCCCGCCAATTCGCGCAGGGTTCTCGACGTTGTGCCGGTCTTTCGCGCATGATTGTGCAACAAACGCGCACGAGGGAGGCTCGGTGGACCGGTATGCGCGGTGGAACGCGCTCCTGGAACTGCTCACGAACAGCGGCCGGGTCACCGTGGAGGACGCGGCGCACCGGCTGGACGTGTCGCAGGCCACCATCCGGCGCGACTTCGACCAGCTGGCGCAGCAGCAGATGATCACCCGTACCCGGGGCGGCGCGGTCGCCAACGGCGTCTCGTACGACCTTCCGTTGCGGTACAAGACGGCCAAGCACTCGGCGGAGAAGCAGCGCATCGGCGCGGCGGCCGCGGCGCTGGTCGCGCCGGGCATGGTCGTCGGGCTCAACGGCGGTACCACGACGACGGAGGTGGCGCGGGCGCTCGCGGTGCGGCCGGACCTCGGCAGCACCCCCGACGGCGCGCAGCTGACCGTGGTGACCAACGCGCTGAACATCGCCAACGAACTGCTCGTCCGCTCGCGCATGAAGATCGTGGTCACCGGCGGCGTGGTCCGGCCGCAGTCCTTCGAGCTGGTCGGCCCGCTCGCCGGCGGTATCCTGCGCGAGGTCACGCTGGACATCGCGCTGCTCGGGGTCGACGCGATCGACGTGACGCTGGGCGCGGCGGCGCACCACGAGGGCGAGGCGGCGATGAACAACCTGATGGTGGCCCGCGCCCGGAAGGTCGTGATTATCGCGGACAGCTCGAAGCTCGGCCAGCACGCCTTTGCCCGCATCTGTCCTATTGAACGCGTGAACACGCTCGTCACGGACGGCGGCGCACCGGATGACACGGTCGCTGCCTTCCAGGCCGTCGGCATCACGGTCGTCCGCGTCTGAGGCTTCTTGTCGGTCGTGTCGCATAGGCTGTGCCGCATGGACACAGTGGACGTTGATGACCTTGATTGCGCGGCCGGCGTGGCCGACGACGAGGTCGACTCCGATGCCGGTGTCCGCCCCGACGTCGAGGACCGCGAGCTCGTTGTCGACGACGGATTGACCGAGCGCGAACAGCAGGTGCTCGCCTTCGAACGACAGTGGTGGAAGCACGCCGGCGCCAAGGAACAGGCCATCCGCGACCAGTTCGGCGTCTCCGCGACGCGCTACTACCAGATGCTCAACGCGTTGCTGGACAACCCGGCCGCGCTCGCTCACGACGCGGTGCTGGTCAAGCGGCTGCGCCGGCTGCGGGCCACCCGGGCACGGGCGCGCACCGGCGGGCGCACCAGCTAGGTGAGCACCCACTCCACGCCGTCGGGGGTGTCGCGCACCTCGACGCCCGCGGCGGCGAGCCGGTCGCGCACCCGGTCGGAGGTGGCGAAGTCGCGCGCGGCGCGGGCCTGCGCCCGCAACTCCAGCAGCGCGTCGACGAAAGGGCCCACGACGGTACGGGGATCGGCCGCCCCGGCGACGGCAAGCTCGCCGAGCCGGAGCACCATGCGGCGCAGGACGGTGCGGGCATGGTCGCCCTCGTCGGAGGTGAGCGTGTCGGCGGACCAGTCGACGAGTACCTGTTCGAGGTCGAGGACCGCGGCGACGCACCCGTCCACGTCGCGGGCGGCGTAGGCGGCCGCGAAGACCTCCTCCAGCCGGTCGGCGTCGGCGCGCAGCGAACCCGACTCCGCCGGCGCCGCCGCTTCCGGCGCCGGCGCGCGCGGCGCGGTCGCTGTCGTCGGTACCACCCCGGCCAGGGTGTCGAACGCGACGACCGAGCCGGTCGGGTATACCACGCTGCGGCCGTGCCGGCGCAACGTCAGCCCGCCCCGGCCGGTCACCGTCACCACGCGTGCGTCGAGGTCGAACTCCGCGCCGGTGTGCTCGTCGACGCCGAGGATCAACGCGTCCCCGGGCAGGTCGCGCTCCATTGTGGACAGTCGCCGCTCGCCGAGGTAGCAGAAACGCGTGTCATGATGGCCGCCCTCGGCGTTGTCGTAGTGCGGGATCACCACCGCGGGCAGGCCGGTCACGCGGCGTACCAGGTCGAGACCGGGTACCCAGGCGGGCTCGATGCCGGCCTTGTAGATCTCGTAGACGGGTACCGCGTGGGAGCCCAGGGTGAGCGCCGCGGCGCTGGCGAAGACCACGACCGCGCCGCGTTCGAGCGCCCCGGCCAGCGCCTCCGGCACCGGCGTGTCCCACCACTGCTTGAGCGCGTAGGTCGGGCTGCCCGGCCCGGCGAAGATCCAGCCGGCCTCGTCGAGCCGGGCCAGCGCGCGGTGGCGGGCCAGGCCGGTCGGCGGGGTGCGCCAGGACACCGCGGAGATGGGCCGGCCGACGCTCGCGGCGAAGTACCCGACCGCCCGGCTGGTGATGTCGTCGGCGTTCTCCTGGAAGCCGTAGGGGGTGTCGAGCAGTACCGCCGGCGCGTCGCCGACCCGCTCGAAGATGCTGCGGTGCGGCTTGACCATCGTCGGCGCGGTCTCGCCGCTGCCCATGATGACGAGCAGGCCGGCCATCAGGGGTCCACGCGGCGGGCCAGCTCCAGGAGGTCCGCGGCAACCTCGCCGGGGCGCTGGGCGTGCAGGTCGTGGTCGGCGCCGGGGTACTCGCGCAGGGTCGCGTCGGCGAGCGCTGCCGCCGCCTGCCGCGCCCGGGCCGTGCGTCCGGCCGGCATCAACAGCACCGGTACCGGCACCGAGCCGTAGTACCGGTGCGGCGGGTCCTCCCACATGCTGCGCACGATCTGCATGTGCCGATCGACGGGGAGCCGGCGGGTGACGGTGCCCTCCGGGCCGATCCGCATGTTGTACAGCGTCGCCTCGACCGCCTCGGCGGACCAGTCCTGATGCGCCTGCGTCAGGTACCGGCGCAGCTCTTCGGCCGGACGGCCGTCGATGTCCGGCGGCCGCAGCGCGCGCTCGGCGGCCGGCCACGACGAGAACTCGCGGGCCGGGTCGAACCAGCCGCCGTCGACCAGGGCGAGCGCGGCGACCACCTCGGGATGCTTGGCGGCCAGGGTGACCACGACGTTGCCGCCCCAGGACTGCCCCGCGGCGATCGTGCCGGTCAGCCCCAGCGCGGCCAGGTCGTCGGCGGCGGTCGCCGTGTCGTACCCGTCCGGTGGCGCGTCACTGTCCCCGTGCGAGCGCAGGTCGACCGCGTGCACCGGGTGCCCGGCCGCGGACAGCTCGGCGGCGACCCCGTCCCACAGGCGCGCGTTGGACGACAGGCCGTGCACCAGCAGGAAGGGCCGCTGGTCGCCGGGCCAGCGCCGGACGTGCAGAAACACCCCGTCAGCTACCTGGACACGGGCATCGGTGGGAACCACCCGCCAACGGTAACCGACGGGTCCGACAACCTCAGATGCCGCGGCCCTGCTCAGATGCCTCGGCCACGGCGGTGCAGCGCCGCGAGTACCGATTCCATCCGCACCATCCGGGTGACCGCGGCGAGCGCGATGGCCGTCCGCGGCTCCCGCCAGTTGTTGCGTACCGCCGCCCGCGCGTACCGCAGCGCCGCCGACCGGTTCCCGGAGGCGGCCGACCAGCAGGCGAGCTGACCGTAGACGCGGGCCGCACCGGGCCGGCAGCCGCCGATCTCCGGATGCCGGTCCATCATCCAGCGCAGCGAGGAGATCTTCGTCGCGTACTCGTACGCGTAGTGCGAGGTCGGCCCCCACCGCACCCGGACCAGCGGCCGGTCCAGGTGCCGGACCGGGCCGCGGCGGGCGGCGCGCAGCAGCAGGTCCCAGTCTTCGTTCTGGCTGCCCGGCGCGTCCTCGGCGACCAGGCCCAGCCGCTGCGGGTCGAGCAGCGCGGCACGCCGGATCAGGAACGTGGACGCGTGCAGCATCGCCATCCGCGACCGGACGAGTTCGTCGAAGGCGACCCACTGCAGGCCGGCGAGGCGGGGTACCAGGCGGTCCCGGTACCGGACCTCGATCGCACAGGTGACCAGGTCGGTGTCCGGTTCCAGGACGGCGACCTGGGCGCTGAGCCGGTCCGGCGCCCACTCGTCGTCGTCATCGCAGAACGCGACCAGGTCGGTGTCCAGCGCGAGGATGCCGGTGTTGCGGGCACCGGCGAGGCCGGCGGTGCGCTCGTTGGTCAGCACGGTCACCCCGGGCAGGGACGGGTCCGGCTCGGACTGGTCGTAGACCACGACGGTCGACACGCGCCCGGGGTAGTCCTGCGCGGCGATCGCGGTCAGGGTGCGGCGCAGCAGGCCGGGCCGGTTGCGCGTGGGTACCACGACGCCGATCGATGGGTACATCCCGTCATCGCCTTCCGTATCCATACGCGTTGAGCAGTGGGGCGGTCAGCGCGGCGACGAGCCGGCGCTGGCGGGGCGGCAACTCGGCACGCCAGGCGTCGTCGTGGCGCAGCGGCACCTCGCCGGTGGTGAAGCGCATCGGGTTGCCGGCCGCGCTGTGACTGGTACCGAGCCGTACCGTCCCGTCGCCGAAGAAGTCCATCGGGCCGGGGTCGAGGCCGGCGAACTCGGCGACCGCGCGCAACGATCCGGCCGGGTCGGCGAGCAGTTCCTCGTAGCGCAGCCGGTACACCGGTATCCCGGTGCGGCGCAGCAGGCCGAACGCCGCGTTGTGCGCGTTCCACAGCAGGGCCGCGCGCCCCGGCCGGTACCGCGTCATCTCGGCGCCGGCCGCCTCCGGCCGCGGCACGGTCTTGGTCCACGAGTAGGCCACGCCGCGGCTGTCCCGGACCACGTGCACCACCCGCAGGTCGATGTCGGCCGACCAGCGCAGGCAGAACGCGAGCGCGCTGTGCTTGGACGAGTCGACCACGGCGGCCGCGCCCGCGTGCGCCGCGGCGGCCGCGTAGACACGGGTGTACTGGTAGGCGTAGTCGGCCACCCGTGCGCCGAAGTCGCCCGGCAGATGCCAGCGCGCCAGCCGGGGGATGTGCCGGGTGCGCTCCACCTGCCGGCGCAGCGCAATGATCCGGTCGAGCGGGGCGCGGTCCCAGCCGCCGAACGCGCGCTCGCCGACGGCGCACCAGAAGTCGCAGGCGGAGAACGGCCGGCCGCACGCGCACCGCTCGTCGTCGCGGACGCCGCGCTGCCACAGGTGGACCACCTCGCCGAGCGTGCAGACGCCGGGCAGCCCGCCGAGCATGCGTTCCAGCAGGGTGGTACCGCTGCGACCGAGACCGCCGAGGTAGATGACGCGCGTCACTATCTCCCCTTCACTCGTTCTGTCCGTATAACGAGTGATCTAGGGCGGTGGCGGCTGAAATGGACGTTGAACTCGCCGGAGTGGGCTTCCACGCGCTGACCGAGGAGGAGGCGGTCGCCCGGGTCCGGGAGGGCCTGGCGCGCGGCGAGGGCGGCCGGATCCTCACCCCGAACGTCGACATTCTCCGCCAGGCGCCGACCGAGTACGCGGCCGACGCGACGCTGGTCGTGGCCGACGGCATGCCGCTGGTGTGGGCGAGCCGGCTGGCCGGTACGCCGCTGCCCGAGCGGGTCGCCGGATCCAGCCTGATCTGGTCGCTGTCGCGCGCGCTGGCCATGGACGGCCGGTCGGCGTTCCTGCTCGGTGGGCAGCCGCCGGGCGGGTGGGCCCGGGCGGCCGACGCGCTGCGCGCGACCTGCCCGAGGCTGCGGGTGGCCGGCCTCAGCCCGGCCTTCGGGTTCGACTCGGCGCCGGCCCGCTTCGCACGGGTACGGGATGCTGTGGCGGCGGCAGCACCCGACCTGGTGTTCGTCGGGCTCGGCTTCCCGCGGCAGGAGGAGGTCATCTCGCGGCTGCGTCCGGTACTGCCCAGGGCGTGGTTCCTCGGCTGCGGCGCGGCGATCAGCTTCGTCGCCGGGGACCGCCGCCGGGCGCCCGGCTGGATGCAGCGCGGCGGGCTGGAGTGGCTGCATCGGCTGGGTACCGAACCGGGCCGCCTCGCCGGCCGGTACCTCCGGCATGACGCGCCCTACGCGGCGCGGCTGCTGGCCAACGCGGCCGCCCGGCGGTATGGCCGCTTGGCCCGCCGCTCAGTATGATTGCCGGTATGACTGCCAAGGTTACCTTGTCCTTCTCGGACGACACCATCGCCGACGCGCGGCTCTTGGCCGAGCGCTCCGGCGTGTCCCTGTCCGCCTGGATCGACCAGGCCGCCCGGGAACGCAGCCTGCGGGAGATCTTCACGGCGCACGCCGACGCGATCCGCCGCGCCGGGCTGGACGACGAGGAGGCCGCGCTCGCCGACGAACGCGAGATAGCGATGGTCGACGCCGAGATCTATGGAGCGGAGCGGCGTGCGACGCGGTGAGATCTGGCTCATCGAGGGAGCGCGCGAGCGGCTCGGCCTGATCGTCAGCTCCGACGTCTACAACCTCACCGACGTACCGGTCGTCCTCGTCGCCGAGGTCGTCGAGAAGGACCGGTTGCGCGACTCGCCGCTGGCCGTGGAGTGCGGCGAGGAGTACACGATCATGCCGGACCGGCTCTCGGCGCCGATGAAGCGCTGGTTCAAGGAGCAGGTCGACGTCGCGGACACCGCCACGATGCGCCGGGTGTCGCGGGCGTTGCGCATCATCCAGGACCTGTGAAAGGGGCCGGGTTCTCCCCGGCCCCTTTCGGTCAGCTCACACGTGACTCTTGATCGCAGAGATCAGCTCGCCGTTCGTGGTGTCGCCGGACAGCTCCCAGAAGAACGCGCCGCCCAGGCCCTGGCTCTTGGCGTAACCCATCTTGCTGGCGATCGTGGTCGGGGTGTCGTAGCTCCACCACTGGCCGCCCTTGAAGCAGAAGGCGGTACCGGCGATCGTGCCGTTGCTCGGGCACTTGGCCTTGAGCACCTTGTAGTCCTCGACGCCCTGCTCCCACGTGCCGGGGGCCGGGCCGGTCGCGGTACCGCCGGGCTGCTTCTGCGTCACGCCGGACCAGCCGCGGCCGTAGAAGCCGACGCCCATCAGCAGCTTGCTGGACGGGATGCCCTTGCTCTTCAGCTTGGTGATCGCGGCGTCGGTGTTGAAGCCCTGGATCGGGATGCCCGGGTACGACTTCAGCGGGGAGTGCGGCGCGGTCGGGCCGGTCGGCGCCCAGGCGCCGAAGAAGTCGTAGGTCATCACGTTGAACCAGTTGACGAACTGCGCCGCACCGGCGTAGTCGGCCTTGTCCATCTTGCCGCCGGCCGAGGCGTCCGCGGTGATCGCGGCGGTGACGAGCATCCCGCCGAACTTGGCGCGCAGCGCGGCGAGCAGCTTCTTGAAGGCCGCCGAGCCGCTGGAGTCGCAGCCGAGGCCGCAGGCGTTCGGGTACTCCCAGTCGATGTCGATGCCGTCGAACAGCCCGGCCCAGCGCTTGTCCTTGACCAGGTTGAAGCAGCTGTTCGCGAACGCGGTCGGGTTGGCCGCCGCCTGGGTGAACCCGCCGGACCAGGTCCAGCCGCCGAACGAGAAGATGACCTTCAAGCCGGGGTGCATCTTCTTGAGCTTGATGAGCTGGCCGAAGTTGCCCTTGACCGCGTTGGGGTCGGCCGGGTCGGCCTTGCCGTCGACGCTGCCCGCCGCGTCGTAGGGCCGCTGGAAGTCGGCCCACGTGTCGCCGAGCGCGCACTGGCCGTTGACCACGTTGCCGAACGCGTAGTTGATGTGCGTGAGCTTGCTGGCCGAGCCGCTGGTCTGCACGTTCTTCACATGGTAGTTACGGGCGTAGATGCCCCATTCGGTGTAGTACCCGATGACCTTGCCGCCGGTCGCCGCCGGCGTGATGGCCGACGGAGTACCTGTCGATGCCGTGCCCGCCGACGCCACGGTGGCGCCGAACGCGATGCCTCCCGCGACGATCAATGCGGAAGCGCCCGCGGCAAGCCGTCCCCAATGTCTCATCTTCGCCTCACATCGTCTGTGGTCGATGCTTAACGATAAGGATTCTTTAGAGTGCCGACAAGGGCAGCTTCCGGAGGATGAACTCATCGCTGGTACCGCCGCTGCCGAGGATGTCGAGGCGGCCGCTGAGCGCGTACGTGCCCGACGGGGTGACCGTCACCGCGGTCGGGGCGGGATCCGGCCACGGCGCGATCCGCTGTACCTGATGCGCGGTGCGCCACCCGTTGGGGGAACGCAGTACCTGTTCGGCGTCCTCGCCCGACGAGGCGAGCTTGTTGGTGGACACCACGAGCGCGCCGTCGGGACGCAGCGTGATGCCGTCGCCGCCGACGAGCGGGCGGTCCAGCGTCACCTCGGTGAAGCGCTCCGGATGTCTGACCGGTACCCGGAAGAGCTTCCCGGTGTCGTACTTGACGACGATGAGGTACCCGCCCCGGTGCCAGACGATGCCGTTGAGGGCGAAGCCGGTACCGGCGAACCGCGGGTCGGTCACCAGTACCGAGAACCGGCCCCGGGTGTCCACTGTGTACAGTGTGTCGCCGCCCGGGTCGGTGACGTAGGCGTTGCCGTCCGGGTCGAGGGCGAAGTCGTTGACCAGCCTGCCGAAGTCGATCAGGCGCAGCGTGCGTCCGGTACGCAGGTCGAAGATGCCGATGCCGGAGGCGCCGCCGGTACGGTCACCGAGGCCCAGGTCGGCGTATGCGACCAGGAACCGGCCACGCCGGACGTCGACATGCACGCCGAACGTCGAGTCCAGGTGCGGATCGCTGACCAGCGTCCGGGTCGAGCCGTCCGGCCTGACGACCGAGACGGTGCCGTGCTTGACGGAGCCGACGAGGAAGGCGCCCCGCGTCGGGTCCCAGGCGAAGCCTTCGGGGTGCAGCGCCGGCGCGGTACCCCGGATGACGGGCGGCAGTCGTAGCGGATGCGCGGTTGCGGTGCTGGCGAGCGCCGGGCTGGCGGCCGTCAACGAGGTGAGGACGGTCAGAATAGTGACCAGTATCGACTTCCGCATATGGTCGAACGTAGCGGTCACCGGTTCGCTTGGGCAGTACAGCGCTGAGTGAGGGGCGGTACTTCGTCGGGTCGGTGGCGGCGGGCGGTCAGCGGCTGCGCTGGTTGAAGTACGGGGCGCGGGCGAGCGTGGTGAACGCGGACAGGACCGCCGGGTCGTCGTCGAGCTGGAACTGCTGGTCCGGCGTGTTGCCGTCGGGGTCGGAGTCGAAGTAGCTGACCGCCTTGATCTGCGGGTTGCGCGCGATGACCGTGGCGGCGTCGGCGAGCCATCCGGCGCGGGCGGCGGTACCCCAACTGGCGGCCACGCCGAACTCACCGACGACGATCGGCTTCGGCCGGGCCGCGGCCCACGACAGGAACGGTCGCAGCAGGTCGCCGAACGGGCGCAGGACATGGCCGGCGTACGCGTCGACACAGGTCCAGTCGACCTCGTCGTCGCCCGGGTAGAACGCCGGGGCGTACCCGCCCGCGAAGCCCTCCACCGTCGGGCACCACACCCAGGAGACGTTGGTGACCCGTTCCGCCTTGAACAACGCGTGTACATGTTTCCACGCGTCGATGTAGTCGGCGGCCGACCACATCGCGGCCTGGAGGTTGGGCCGGTCCATCTCCCAGCGGAACCGCAGCAGTACCGGATGCCCGTACCCGCGCAGCCGGCGCGCCCAGTCGTGCAGCTGCGCGTCCTCGTCGCCCGAGGTGACCACGCGCGTGTCGTCGATCGCCCAGCTGAGCATCAGCGTGTGACCGGTGTCCGCGAAAGCCTTGTCCGACAAGGTGGGGAAGGGCTCGTCGAGCCGCCGGTAGGTGTTGACGAGATCGAGCGGCCGGCCCAGCCGCGCCTCGAACGCGGTCACCGCGTCGATCCGGGCCGGCTGGCTCAGTACCGGCGGCTTCACCCAGGCGCCGAGCAGCGCACCGGATGGCGGCGGCGCCACGGGGCCGGCGCGGAACGGTCCGGTACGGGTCGCGATGCCCGGACCGGTACCGGCGCTGGACGACGGAGCGACCCATCGCGGTTGCACCGGCGGACCGCAGGTGGCCAACGTCAGCGCGGCGGTGCTGAGAACGGCGAGCCCGGCGAGGCCGACAACGAGGCGGCGGCGCATCAGCCGGTCCGCTCGGCGAGGTACAGCACGTCGGTCGCGTACCGGGACAGCCAGCCGGGCCGGCACAGCAGGTCGTCGAGCCACCGCACCAGCGGCCGCAGCCGGCGGATGCGGTACGCCGCCCGGGGGAACATCGTGCAGCCGTGCCGCGCGACGACGGTGAAACCGTGTGCCGCCAACAGCTCGGCGACCTGCCGGTGGGACAGCTCGGCGAACCACCGGTCGGCACGGTGCCGGCGGGCCAGCAGGTGGCGCAATGACGCGCGGTTGCCGTGGTTCTCCAGCACCAGCAGCCCGGCACCGGCGTCCGGCAGTACCCGGGCGGCGAACGCGACCGCCCGGTGCCGTACCTCGTCGGAGACGTTGAGCAGTAAGCGGAACACGGTGACGATCGCCGGACCGTCCACTGTGGCCGGTTCGGGGACCGGGCCGGTCGTGGCGATCTCGTGCCACTGCGCGGCCGGCCCGACCGATCGCGCCGCGTCGAGCATCTGCGGCGACGGGTCGTACCCGTGCGCCGCCCGTACCAGTCCGGCCAGCATCCGCACCGCCCGCCCGGTACCGCAGGCGAAGTCGTGCTGCACCGGCCGGATCGCGGGATACGCGCGCGCGACGACCCGGCGCAGGTACGCCTTCTGCCGGGCGCTGATGGCGCTGGCGTAGCTGTCCGGCGCGTACACCACCCGGTCGTACCGGTCCACGTTCCGGCTGTCCCGGAACACCTGGCTGTACCCGGTGTGCATGTGTCGACCCCCTATCCGATGGCGTCCAGGCGAAGGACGCGGCGCAGCGCCACGGCGTACCCGCTGCCACCGAGCACGATCGCGACCAGCGCGGCGGGCAGCGTGGTACCCATGACCGCGGCGACCGCGACCGGTACCGCGCCGAAGCAGCCGAGCGCGGTCAGCGCCGCGGCGAACGTGGTGCGCCCGAACGGATGCAGCCGCAGCGCGGTGGCGATCTGGGCGAGTGGCACCAGGTTGTTGGTGAGCGTGGCGGCCGCGAGCCCGACCGCCGCGCCCAGCGGACCGAGGTGCGGGATCAGCGCGAGGTCGACGGTCACGTTCACGGTGAGGGCCAGCAGGACGTTGGCGAGGTTCCACGAGGTACGGCCGGCCATCGCCAGCACCGTGTCGACCGTGCCGCAGCCGGTCGCGACGAGCATCGCGGCCGCGAGCACGACGACGACGGCTGCCCCGGCGCGGTACCCCGAGCCGAACAGTCCTAAGTAGACGGACGCGAAGACGGCGGTGCCCAGGTACACCGGCCAGACGGCGAGGATCAGCCAGGCGGTCGCGGTGCGGTACAGCGTGCTGGCGCCGGCCCGGTCCTTCGTGCCGAGCAGTTCGGCGAGCCGTGGTTGGACGGCGAGCAGCAGGGCCTGGTTGACCATCTGGCCGAAGACGAGGAAGCGGCTCGCGACGGCGTACATGGCCGCCGCCCGCAGGCCGGCGAGCGCGGCGAGCAGCAGCACGTCGACCCGCCCGATGGCGAGCTGGGCGACGCTCGCTAGCGCGCGGGGTCCGGTGAACCGCCAGAACGCACCGGCCCGGAAGTCGCCGCGGCCGGCGGCTGCGGGAACCAACCGGCGCAGGGCGATCCCCGCGAGCGCCGCCGCGGGGACGTACGGCAGCGCCCAGGCGAGCGGGTACGCCGCCGGTGCCCGCACCGCCGACAGGGCCAGCAGGCCGAGCAGCACCAGTTGCAGGGCCGGCCGCAGAAGCCTGTCGAGCATCACCGTCGGGCGCATCCGCCGCCAACCCCGCGTGGCCGCGAGCAGCGTGTCGCAGAGCACCGCGACCGGAAGGAACACCGCGAGCACGCGCGACTGCGTCGCATAGGCCGGCGCGGCGGCGAACCACAGCACGGCCGCGGCCACGACCGAGGCCGCCGCGACGGGTACCACGCCGGTCCGCACGCACTGCCGTAGCGCCGTTGCGGACGCGTCCCGCGCGCGCAGCCGGGCGAGGAAGTACACCAGGCCGGTCGGGGTGCCGAGCTTGGCCACGGTACCGGCGAGGGTGAACGCGGCCGTCGCGGCGAAGAAGCCACCGGCCTGCACCGGTCCCAGCGCGCGGGCCGCCAGCCAGGTGACCCCGAACCCGGCCAGCCCGGCGAACGCGGCACCGGCGAGGTTGGCCGCCCCACCGCGGGCGACACCGGCCGCTGCGGGCGCCGCGACCGGTGTCGCGCTCATCGACGCCACGCGGGTTCCCGGCCGAGGCGCCACGCCGGTTCCCGGCCGAGCCAGTCCGTCAGCCGGTCGTCGAACGGCGCGTAGTGGTCGCTGAGTTCCTTGTGCAGCACCGGATCCATCGGGTTGGCCCGGGGCCTTGCGTTGTGCCGCTCGAAGACCGGGTACCCGAGCCGGGGCAGGTCGAGGAAGTCCAGCACCGCGTCGTAGACCGGTTCGGGGCTGGCGAAGAACTCCTCGCTCTCGATGACGTGCAGCCGCTGCCGGCCGACCGCGGCCGAAAGCCGTTCCAGGTAACGGATGTATTCGCCGCGGGCGCGGTATGCGTGGTGCTGGTGGGCGAACGAGTACGCGTCGGGGTCGGCGGCCAGCCGCTCGCTCTGGCCGCGCAGCCTGGCCGGTTCCAGGGCCAGCGCGCGGGTGAAGTCGCGTTCGGGCTCGAAGCCGCGGGCCACCTCGTGCGCGTGGTGCGAGTACGCCCGCTCGACCGGATCGCGGACGAGCACGACCAGCTTCACGCCGGGCAGGTCAGCGGCGAGCCGGGCGGCGGCCAGCGGGTGGTACATGTAGTACGGGCTGGACTCGAAGGCCTGCACCGGTACGCCGCCCAGCCGCCGGGACACCCGGTCCGCGGTGCGCCGCAACGGGAAGTGCCCGCGGTACCAGTCCGGGCCGCGGCGGTACCCGACGTCGAAGTAGTGAACTCCCTTGTGCAACACGGCTTTCAGCACAGCCGGGTGCTGCGCGAGGGCACGGTACAACGACGTGGTACCGCAGCGCTGCCCGCCGCAGATGAGGAAGGAGGGCAGCAACCGGCCCGGTGCGGTGAGCCGGCCGTACGACCGGGATCCCGCGTGCACCAACCGTTTCAGCGTGTCGTTCACAGGTCACCGACCCGCCGGATGAGCACCGGCAGCAGCCAGGTGCCGAGGACACCGAGCCGGGCGCCGGCCTCGGCCTGCCGGTCGGCGAGGTAGCGCACCGCGAGGTCGACCAGGTGCAGCAGCGCGGTGACGTCCGCCGCCTCCCGGGTCATGCCGAACGCGTCGAGCAGCGCCGGTGCCCGGGTCAGCGTCGCGTCCACCGCCGCGGCCGCCTCCTCGCCGCGTTCCATCCGTTGGTGCAGCTCGTGGTGCACCGCGTCGAACCCGAGCGGCACCCCCGGCGTGAACCGCTCCCAGTCCCACACCAGCACCGCGTCCGCCAGCGCCGCCATGTTCCACGGTGCCCAGTCGCCGTGCCACGCACCGAACTGCAGCACGGTGTCGCCGCGCCGCTCGACGAGCCGGTCGACGGCCGCTGCGAGCATCGGACAGTCCACAGTGGACAGACGCCGCTCCAGCTCGATCTGGTACGGGCTGTCGGTCAGGTTCGCGCGGTACACGCCGAGCGCGCCGGCGACCTCGCGCATGGCGGCCGGCAGCCGTACCCCGGCCGGCCGGCGCGGTCGCCACGCCGGCAACGCCTCCTGCACCAGCACCTGGTGCCCCTGCCACTGCCCGGAATGCAGCACCCGGGGAACCACCACAGTGGACAGTCGCGCGTACCGCAGTGCGGTCAGCGCCACGGTCTCCGCCCGCACGAGCCGCCGGGTCAGCGCGTTGGTGCCGAGCTTCGCGAAGCCGACCGTGGTGCCGTCCGGGGCGAGCAACTGCAGCACCGGCTTGCGGTTGGCCCGCGCCGGTCCGATGTGGACGGACACGGTGAGGTCGCGGTCCAGTACCCGGCGCAGGTGCTCCTCGATGCTGTCCGCCCCGGTGACCGTGATGCGGTCGCGGAGCAGGGCGCGGTCGGCACCGGTACGCAACGCGAGGGCGGCGAGGTCGCGCTTGAACCGGGCCGAGCGCGCGGCCGGCTGCGCATACCGTCGCACCGCGCCGGCCGCGACCCGCCGCGAGCCGGCCGGTACCAGCAGCCGCGGCTTGCGCGCGTTCGGTACCGCGACGAAGTGGGCCACCCGCCCCCCGTCCGACGGCGGATACAGCGTCGCCAGCACCTCGGTGAGGTACCGCGCCCGCAGTTCCCGGTCGTTCATCCGCGCACCCCGTTCCGCCACAGCAGCGCATACCCGAGCATCGTGAACGCCAGCGGGGTGACCAGCGCGTTGTACCAGAACATCGCGACGAACGTACCGAGCACCGCAGCGCTTGCGGCCAGCCCCACCGGCGTGACGTCGCGCCGGAAACGCCACAGCCCGTACCCGAAGAACCCGAGGTACCCGGCGGTGCCCGCGATCCCGTGCGCGTACAGCAGCTGCCACAGCTGGCCGTTGCCGCCGATGGTGAAGTTGCCGCAGCGCGGGCAGTCCGGGCTCTCGCCGACCGCGATGGACTGCCGGCCGCCCAACGTGTTGCGGGTCGAGCCGTACCCGATGACCGGCGAGGCGAGCGCACCGGTGACCACGTGCGGACCCCGTTGGACTTGCCGTGGTCGAGCCGCTGGGTCACCAGGTCTCCCAGCGGGCTCACCGCAAGCGTCGCGGCGAGCGCCGTCGCGAGTACCGCCACCGCGCCCAGCGCCGCGAACCGGCCCCGCCACGCCAGCCGTACCGCCACCGCCACCGCCATCACCGCCAGTCCGATCCACAGGCCGCGGTTGAGGGAGTACACGACCGGTACCAGCGCGACGGCGAGCACGCCGAGGGCCAGCGCGCGGCGGCGCCGGGACACCGTCCGCCGGCACGCGGCGACCACGAACCAGCCGACCAGCAGGCAGAAGTCGTTGCCCCAGGTGTTGGTGTACCCCCACGGCGCGGCCGGTCGCGGCGACGCGTGCCCGAGCACGTCCATCATCTGTGCCGCCGCCGGATGCACCAGCGACTGCACGAAAGCGTTGCTACGCAAGTGGTTCGGCAGCAGCAGCTCGACCGGCGAGGAGAACTGGAACCGCCCGGCCACCACCCCGAGCAGCCCGCCCGCGACAGTCGCCACGAACAGCCAGCCGAGCAGCCGCACCAGCCGCCGCTGCGGCAGCTCCGCCTCGGTGAGGTTGCCGGCGTACAGCAGCAGCACCGTCACCGCCGCGTACTCGACGAGCCGGAACGCCGCCGGCACCAGGCGGTCGACGGCCGGCCCGGCGACGGTACCGGCCGGATCCTCGCCGAGCGCCCCGACGCTCACCACGACAACCGCGAGGAACACCAGCCAGACCGCGAATCCCGGCGGTACCGCGATCCGCCGCCCGCGACGCCACTGTCGCATGAGGACGGTGGCCATCGGTACCGCCGCGATGGGAAAGATGAGCACGCCCAACCCGAGCGCCCACCACGCGGGGTACAGCAGCAGGAGCGCGGTCAGCGGCCAGCCGGGGCGCAGCGGCAGCAACCGCGGCGGCGGTTGAACTGTCACGTGACGCTCCCGAGCACCACGGTCTGGTCGGCGGCGGCTGCCGGTACCGGCGTCACCGGCAACGGCTTGCGCAGCCGCGGGAACACCACCGCGCCCAGCACCGGGGTGCCGACGCGGCGCAGCTGTTCGGCCGCGTCGACGATTTCCGCGTGCCGCGTCCGGCGCAGCTCCACCGCGAGGATCGCGGTGTCGGCGTGGCTCGCGAGGCTCTGCGCGTCCGCGCTCGCGGCGGCTGACGGCGCCTCGACCACCACGTACCCGGTGCCCGACCGCAGCCGCGCCAGGATCGCGCCCAGCGCCTGGGACTGCAGCAACCCGCCGCCGCCGGTGACCACCCGCAGGTTCGCGACGCGCGGCACCCGCCGGGCCGCCTCGTCCAGCGACGCGGTGCCGGCGAGCACCTCGGCCAGCCCGGGGCCGGCGGGCAGGCCGAGCGCGCCCGGCGCCCCGCCCGCCTGGACCAGCACGACCGCGGCGCCGGTGCGGGCCAGCGCCGCGGCCAGGTTCGCCGCGACGAGCGTCGCGGCGAGGCCGCGGCTCGCCCCGGTCACCACGATCACCCGCTGGTCGTCCGCGAGGCTCGCGAGGGCCTCGTTGCGCAGCCGGTCGAAGGTGCGGCCGGTCGGTTCCCCGGCCGGGTAGACGTCGTCGAGGCGCGGGCGCAGGCGGGTCGGCAGCACACCCAGCACGGGTACCGTGGCCCGGCGCGGCACGTCGGCGGCCCGCCGCACCCGCTTGTCGGTGCGCTCGCGCACCAGTCCGGTACCCACGCCGAGCAGCAGCCCGACCATCCCGCCACTGGCGAGGAACAGCGGGACGCTCGGCCGGGCGGGTGCTGCGGGCAACTCGGCGTCATTGATGATCTTCCCCGCGGTGACCTGCGTGGTGGACAGGTCGTTCTCCCGGCTCGTGAGCGTGTTGATCTGGCCGGTGAGGGTGGCGATCTGGCTGTTGACGTCGGCCTTGTTGGGATCGCCGGTCTTCAATGTGGCGAGCCGGCCGGACAGCTGGGACAGCGTCGCGGAGT
>VAWN01000102.1:0-11809 GCA_005885555.1 Actinomycetota bacterium | reverse complement strand
CTTCGCGTCCAGCGCGGAGATCTGCCCGGTCAGGTCGGCCTGGGCGCTGTTCTGGCGGTTCTGCAGGTACGCGATCGCGAACGCGTGCGAACCCGACTGCGCCTCCTTCGGCGACCCGGCCGCATAGGTGACCGTCAGTACCGTCGTGTTCGGCGGTACCGTCACCGACACGTTCGCGGCGAGCTGGTCGGGCGGCGTGGCCACCTTCAGCAGCTTCTGCGCCGCGGTCGCGATGTCGGTCGACACGACCAGCTGCGCCTCGGTGTCCAGGTTGATCGGGCCGTTGGTGCGGCCGCCGGCCGCGTTCGCGCCGGGTACCCCGGTCGGCGACACGAGCACCGCCGTCGCCGCCTCGTAGACCTTCGGCTGGGTGCGCGCGACGGCCGCGCCGCCGGCCACCCCGGCGACCGTCAGCAGTACCACGACCCACCAGTGCCGGCGCAGCATGCCGAGATAGTCGGCCAGGTCGTAGGAGACCGGACGATTGACGTCCATCGCTGCGTAGCCTCTCTGCCGGGGGTGCGGCACCCGAGGAGTACCCCGGCAGGGCTAACGGCGTTGAGCGGTCCGACGTAACTGCGTGCGCTACAACGACCCCTTCGGCACCACCCACTCGGTCGGCTGCCCGGTGATCGCGGCGCTTCTCGGGCTTGGCGCGCCAAGACTAGGTGGACCGGCGTGCGTCGATCCAGCCGCCGTCGGCAAGGCCGGCCAGAACGATCTTCACGGCCGCGTCCGGCGTCATGTCCGACGTGTCGACGATCAGGTCGGCGTCGGTCGGCTCCTCGTACGGGTCGTCGATGCCGGTCATGCCCTTGAGCTGCCCGGCGCGCGCCTTCGCGTACCACCCCTTGCGGTCGCGCGCCTCGCAGACCGCGAGCGGCGTGGCGACCCAGACCAGCAGGAACCCCGCACCCGCCCCGCGCGCCAGCTCGCGCGCCTGTGCCCGGGCGGCCGCGTACGGCGCGATCGGGCAGCAGATCGCCATGCCGCCGTGCCGGCCGACCTCGGCGGCCACCCAGCCGATCCGGCGGATGTTCAGGTCCCGGTCTGCCTTGCTGAACGTCAGGCCCTTGGACAGCTCGCGGCGTACCACGTCGCCGTCCAGTACCGTGACCGTGCGCTCGCCGGTCTCCAGCAGCGCGTCGGCCACCCCGTGCGCGATCGTCGACTTGCCCGACCCGGACAGCCCGGTGAAGAACAGCACCAGCCCGCGGTGCCGCCGCGGCGGCCGGTTGCGGGCCAGCTCGCGGGCGACGGCCGGCGGAGTGTGCCACTCGGGCAGCGGGTTGCCCCGGTCGAGCAGCTCGTCGATCTCGTCGGGGGTCATCGGCAGCCGGCGGTACCGCGGCGGGATGTCGTCCTTGCTGCGCCACTGCCCATCCCGGCTGTCGTAGGCCAGCTCGCGCGGGATCAGCACGCGCGGCCCGCCGCCGGACAGCATCGTCTCGCCGGTGGACAGCAGGTGGGTCACGCCGTATGCGTCGGCCACCCGCGCGCGCAGCAGCGCGTCGCGGATCTCGTCACCGTGCGAGGCCAGCGGGACCGTCACGACCGTGGCGGGCGGCATCCGGTCGCGCGCGGCCAGGACCGCGCGGACCAGGCCCTCGCACGACAGGCCGTTGGCGCCGGCGCCGGCGGTGGGGATCAGGACCAGGAGATGACCCTGCAGCGTTCGGGTGGCCAGCGCCAGCGCCGCCAACTGCGGCCGGTGCAGCGGCCGTTCGGCCACGATCCCGAGTACCCGTCCGGGCGGCAGCATCGCCCTGACCTCGGCCGGGGTACGGCGCAGCCGGTGGAACGCGCCGTGCCCGCCGTCGCCGATCCGCCGTACCGGACCGCCGATGCCCTGCCAACCGGCCCGGGTCGGCCAGATGTCCACCGCGTCGACCGCGGCGACCGGAGCGCCTTCCGGGTCGGTCAGCACCAGTACCCGGCGCAGCGGGTTGCCCGGCTCCAGTTCGGCGACGGTCTCGTCGGGTACCTCCAGGGTGACCGGCGCCGGCCAGGCGGTACCGTCGGCGAGCCGGCCCCGCCGCGAAAGGCTCGCCACGTCGGTGCGGCCGAGGAAGCCGGTCAGCGGGGCATAGGCGCCGGACACCAGCAGTTCGAGGTCGGCCAGCTCATACGGCCGCGGCGCATAGCTGGGCGCGTCCCGCAGCACGTCCTCCGGTAATACCCAGCCCGTCACGTTGGCCATGATGCCAGCACCCGGTGACAACTTCTCAGCCGGTGTTGCGCATGCCGGCCGCGATGCCGTTGACCGTGGTCAGCAGCGCCCGTTGCAGGGCCGCGTCGGGCCGGCCGGAGCTCATCCGGTACTGGGCCAGCAGCGCCACCTGCAGATGGTGCAGCGGCTCCAGGTAGGTGTCCCGGACGGCGAGGGTGCGGCGCAGCACCGGCTGCCGTTCCAGCGTCCCGGACTCGCCGGTGATGGCGAGCACCTGCGCGACGGTGCGGTCGTACTCCTCCCGGATCGTCGCGAAGACGTGCCGCAGCCGCTGCGGTACCAGTGTCTCCACGTACCGTGCCGCGATGCCCAGGTCGGTCTTGTTCAGCGTCATCTCGACGTTGGACAGGAACGTCTGGAAGAACTGCCAGCGCTTGTGCATGTCGGCCAGCTCGCCGCCCAGCCCGGCCTCGCGCGCGGCGGCCAGGCCCGAGCCGACGCCGAACCAGCCGGGTACGATCTGGCGGCTCTGCGTCCAGCCGAACACCCAGGGGATCGCGCGCAGCCCGGCCAGGCCCGCTCCGGAGTCGGGCCGCTTCGCCGGCCGGGAGCCGATGTTCAGCGCGCCGAGCAGTTCGGTCGGGGTGGCCGCCCAGAAGTACCCGGGCAGGTCGGGGTCCTCGACGAGGCCGCGGTACGCCCGGAAGGCGGCCGCGGACACCACGTTCATCGCGGCGTCCCAGCGGGCCAGGTCCTCCAGCGGCTGGCGCGGGGTGGTGTGCAGCAGGGTCGCCTGCAGCACCGCGGCGACGGTCAGCTCCAGGTTCTCCCGCGCCAGTACCGGCAGCGTGTACTTGTCCGAGATGACCTCACCCTGCTCGGTCACCTTGATGGCACCGTCCAGCGTGCCGTACGGCTGGGCGAGGATCGACTCGTGCGTCGGCCCGCCGCCGCGGCCGACGGTACCCCCGCGGCCGTGGAAGAGCCGCAGCCGTACCCCGTGCTTGGCCGCCACGTCGCGCAGCGCGCGCTGGGCCCGGTGGATGGACCACTGCGAGCTGGTGATCCCGGCCTCCTTGTTGGAGTCGGAGTACCCGAGCATGACCTCCTGCAGGTCGCCGCGGGCCCGTAGCAGGGTGCGGTACCCGGGCAGGGACAGCAGGTCGTCGAGCAGCTCGCCGCCGGCGTCGAGCTCGGCCGGCGTCTCCAGCAGCGGCACGAACCCGATCCGCGCCTGTCCACTGTGGACATCGACGAGCCCGGCCTCGCGGGCGAGCAGTACCGCGGCGAGCACGTCGTCGATGCCGAGCGTCATCGACACGATGTAGGACTCGATGACGTCCGGCCCGAACCGGTCCTGCGCCTCGCGGATGGTGCGGAAGACGGTGAACGTGCGCCGTGCCGCCGCGGTCAGCGGTGCGTCCACAGTGGACAGTGGCCGGCGCGAGTCGAGTTCGCGGGCGAGCAGTTCCCGGCGCTGCGCACGGGTCAGCGCCGCATAGTCCGCCACTTCGCCGGCCCGCTCGAACAACTGGGCGAGTACCACATGGTGCGCCTGCGCGTGCTCGCGGACGTCCATCGTCGCCAGGTGCAGCCCGAAGGCGGTGACGGTGCGGATCGCCTGGGACAGCCTGCCGGCGGCGGCGAGCTGCCCGGCGTGCCGGGCCAGCGACGCGCGCATCAGTTCCAGGTCGGCGATCAGCTCGGTCGAGCCGAGGTAGTCGCGGCCCGGCTCGTGCGGGTGGTCCTCGCGCATCCGGGTCCGGGTGTTGGCGAGCTTCACCTTGATGCAGCGGGCTTTGAGCCGGTACGGCTCTTCGGCGTTGACCCGGCGGAACCGCTCGGCGAGCTCGGGCAGCCGGTCCAGGTCGGCGGCGAGGCTCGCGGACAGGTCCAGCGACACCCCGCGCAGGTGGCGGGACACCGACAGCTCGCTGATGAGGTCGTCGAGTAGCGCGTCGGCGACGCGGATCCCGTGCTCGTGCTGGATCCGCAGCACGTCGCGGGTGACCGCCGGGGTCACGTAGGGGTTTCCGTCGCGGTCGCCGCCGATCCAGGTACCGAACGTCAGCGGGCGTGCCGTGGGGCCCGGGTCCACCCCGAGGCCGCGCAACGTCTCCGCCAGATCGGTGAGTACCCGCGGCGCCGCGTCGGCGTACAGGTCGGTGAGGTAGTAGATGGCGTTGCGCGCCTCGTCGGTCGGGTCGGGCCGGTCCAGCCGCAGCTCGTCGGTCTGCCACAGCAGGTCGATCAGTTCGGCGAGCCGGGCGTCGCGCGCCGCCTCCGCCCCGTGCGCCGCCGCCCCGTACAGCGCCCGGTCGGCCGCCTCCGCGTCCAGCTCGTCGGCGACCGCGCGCAGCTTGGCGAGGATCGAGCGGCGGGCCGCCTCGGTCGGGTGCGCGGTGAACACCGGCCGGACGGCGAGCCGGTCGGCGGCGGCGGCGACCTCGTCGGCGGGTACCCCGCGCTCGGAGATCAACTGTGCGGCGTGTTCCAGCCAGCCGCCCCGTTCCGCCCGGCGGCGGCGCAGCTCCCGGGCGCGGTGCACCTGCTCGGTGATGTTGGCCAGGTGGAAGTACGTGGAGAAGGCACGCGCCAGCTTGGTACCGGTGACCACGTCCACCCCGGCCAGCCGCGCGGCCGCCGCACCGGGATCGGCGCGCAGCTGCGCGCGCACCTCCTCGACCAGCGTCAGCAGCGCCTGCCCCTCCTGGCGGACCAGGGTCGCGCCCAGCAGCCGGCCGAGCCGGCGGATGTCGGCGCGCAACGGCGCGTCCTGGTCGAGCAGTTCAGCCACCGCGCGCTCCTTCGGGGGGACTCCGGGGCACGGAAATGCTAGCCGGTGGCCGCGGGCGCCGCCTGCGGCGGCGCTGGCTGCGGCGGCGCCGTCTCGATGGCCAGCGGCCGGGGATGCCGGGGCGCCGTCTCGATGGCCAGCGGCCGGGGATGCCGGCGCCCCAGCACGAACGTCGCCGCGAGGATCGCGACCAGCCCGAGCACGCTCCACGCCACCAGGCCGGCGACCGGGCCGCGGGCGCCGCGGCCGGCGAAGTACTCGACCGCCCGCACCAGGTCGGTGGCCTGGCCGGTGGGCAGCCACGCGTGCAGGCCGCGGTAGGGGCCGGGGAGGAACTCCGGCGGGTACACGCCACCGGAGCCGGGGTTGCCCACCACGAAGAGCACGAGCATGGCAAGGCCCGTCCCCACCAGGCCGACCCAGCTCTCCAGCGCCGCGGTGAGCACGGCCGCGGAGAACACGACGAGGGTACCGGTCAGCCACAGCGTGCCGAAGTGCTGCGCCCAGATGCCGTACCCGGGACCGGTGAGCAACGCCCCCGCGAGCCCGAGCAGGAACGCGAAGGCCACGAAGGCACCCAGCCGCATCGCGAGCCGCAACCCGTTGCGCGGCACGGTGCCCACGATGACGGCGAGCGCGGTCGCCGCCAGGTACCCGCCGAGCAGCCAGCCCACCACGAGATAGAACGGCGTCAACCCGCGCGGGTCCCGGGGCGCCGGCGGGTAGCTGTCGCGTACCACGAGCGGGATGTGCGCCGACGTGGCGACCGGCGAGATGGTCTGCTGGATCAGGTCCGCCACCCCGGGTGCCGCGCCACCGGCCAGGGTCAGCCGCAGCCCGTCGCTGACCGGGTCGGTGTCGAGCACCGCGTAGACGGACCGCTCGGCGAGGGCGGTCGTGGCGCCGGCCAGGTCCGGGTACACGACGGTGCGCAACGGGCTGTTCGGTAGTTCCCTGAGCAGGGCCTGCGCGGCGATGTCGTCGCTCGTCACGCCGATCGGGACGGCTTTCGGGCTGGCCTGGTGCAGCGCCCCGACATAGCTGGCGATGAATGCGGTACCGATCACGAGAACGCCCACCAGCAGTGCCGTCGCCCGGCCGAGCCAGCCGGCCACCGGGCGGGGCGCCTCGTGTTCGGGCACGTGGCCGAGGCCGCCCATCAGCCGGGTCAGCAGGTGCCGGTTCGGCCGCCGGTGGCTGCTCGGTTCGGGGCGGCCGGTGGTCAGCTCGCCGAGTACCCCGAGCTCGTCCTCGGCGGTGATCGGTGCGGCATCCAGCTCGTCGACCAGCTCGCTGTCCCGATAGCGTAGATCCTGCATGTTGGCAGCTTGGCCGAGGGCTGGGCCACTGCGCCGCTGGGCCACTGCGCCGCTGCGCCGCTGCGCCGCTGCGCCGCTGCGCCGCTGGGCCCCCGGCCCCGGCCCCCGGCCCCGGCTGGTTTGTGGGTTTCGCCGGGTGCTGGTTGCGCCTGGTCTCCGAGATCTTGGACGCTTGCACCCCCTGCAGGGGGCACAAACGTCCAAGATCTCGGCACGGGAGCCCCGCCACACCCGCCACCACAGCGCAAACCGGCCAAACCGGGCCGCCCGCTCACCCCTCGCCGCCGCCGGGAACGGGACCCACCCGCCCGCCGCAGAGAATCCGAAAGTCGAATGCCCCCTGCAAGGGGGACTCACGTCCAAGATCCGGGATGCCGACCTCAGAAGTGCGCGGTGATCCGCCGCCCCGGCCCGTCGACGGTCATCGAGCCGCCGTACGGAACGACCCACTGCGGGTCGGTATGCCCGATGTCGACGCCGAACACCGCCATCGCGCCCGGGTTGTACTCGCCGAGCGCGCGCAGGATCGCGTCCCGCTGCCCGGCCCGGTACCGGCCGCGTTCCTCGGCGGTCGGCCGCACCGACAGGTTGGCCGCCTTCGCGGTACCCACGACGACGGCGGGGAACTGCCCGAGCAGGCCGCGTTCACCGGCGTTGCGCAGCATCCGGTACACCTCGGCGGCGGGCGGCATCTCCTCGGAGGTCTCCAGCAGCAGCACGCAGCCGGCGTAGTCCTCGACCGGCCGGATCCACCGGTTCGCGGCCAGGTTCCAGTGCAGGATCTCCAGGTTGCCGCCCCACGTCGGCGCGGTCACCACCCGGTCGGGCTGGTGCCAGGCCCAACCGGGGCTCGGCGCAGTCGGCGGCACGGTGGAGGCCGAGGCGGCGTCGGCCCAGTCGATCTCGTCCTCGGTGAACTCCCCGACCGGGTACAGGTCGACGTCCCCGCCGGTCAGCAGCGCCGCCCGCAGCGAGCCGGCGGACACCGGGTGCAGCCCGGCGGTCCGGGCCAGGTGCACCATCGTCGAGCCGCCGTGGTACCCGGCCACGCCGAGGTTCCACAGCCAGTTGAGCAGGTTGGTGTTGTCGCTGTACCCGAGGAACGGCTTCGGGTTCGCGGCGACGAGCGCCGGGTCGAGGTGCGGCAGCACGGTGAGCTGGTCGTCGCCGCCGATCGTGGCCAGTACCGCCCTGATGTCCGGGTCGGCGAACGCGGCCATGAGGTCCCGTGCCCGGTCCGCCGGCGGGGCACCCACCTGGCGGGTCGTCGGGTACTCCACGGGTACCAGGCCGAAGTCCGCGCGCAGCCGCCGCATGGCGACCTCGTGCCGGGCCGGGAACCGGCCGGGCCCGGCGAACGACGGCGACACCACGGCCACCCGGTCACCGGCGGACAGCCTCCCCGGTGCGGTGAACTCCGGACGGCTCATCGAAACCCTCTCAGCAGTGCGATGACGACCAGGATCACCGTCGTGCTCGCCGCCATCACGTGCCCGGTCGCGGCCAGGATCGGGAAGTACCCGCGCCTCGTATGATCCGCCGAATGGCCGGTGGAGTGCTTGCCCTGGCCGGGGATCCACCGCTCGACCAGGCTCAGCCCGTGGGCCGCGACGAGTACCAGCAGCACGAGCGCCAGCCAGCCGGCCCAGAGCTGTTCGCGCAACGTGTACAAGGTCCACAGCGACAGCCCGGTCACCGCGAACGTCACGTGACCGAGGAACAGCGTCCGGTGGCTCCAGCCCTGCCGGTACATGACCCGGAACGGCGAGCGCATGAGGAACCGGATCGCACCGCCACGAATGGCGAGGTTCAGCCCGAACCCCGCCGTCACCGCCCATGCCGCCAGCGCCGCCCAGGCCACCGCCCGCTCCGTCCCCGGCCGAACATCGCCAGTACGTACCTGACACGATCATCCGGCAGAGGACGGTTCAGCGCGAGAGATCTATATGACCGCGTACGCCCGCACCGGGAAGCTCGTCACGCCGGCGACCCGGGGCGGTACCGCATGGAACCGGAACCCGCTGCGCGGCAGGTCAGCCAGCCTGGTGAGGTTCTCGACGACGGGGATTCCGGCGGCGAGCAGGGCGGTGTGCACGGGCCGCTCGCCGGTCCCGGTTCCATCGATGTTCACCGAATCGATACCAACCGCCGCGGCGTTCTTGGTGACCAGCCAGTCGGCCGCGTCGCCGGTGAGGTACGGGTGGTCGCCGGCGCCGTACGCCTCGGTACCGAAGTGCCGGTCCCAGCCGGTGTGCACCAGCACGGCGCAGCCGGCCACGTCGAAGGTGGCCAGGTGCGACCGGTCGATCGCGGTCACCCCGGCCGGTACCCGCACGACCAGGCCGGGCAGGTCGGCGAGCCGGTCCAGCGGTACCGCCGACAGATCCGCCCCCTTCTTGTACCGGTGCGCCGGCGAGTCCACGTAGGTACCGGTGTTGCCGACCAGCGAGATCCGGTTGATCTCGAAGCTGACCCCCGGCGCATAACGGGAAGCCGACGCCTTCCGGGTCAGGTGCGCGGTGACCTCCGGACCCGGCCAGCCCGGGGCCGTCACCATCCCGGCGCGGATCACGTGACTCAGCTCGATCAACGTCATAAAGCCTCCCGGTTCGCCGCGCGCTCATGCCCGCACAGCATCGCGTGTCTTCCGGGCCGGGAACAGCCCTGGCGCCGCGGTAAGCTCTAAGGCACCCCCCATCCACGCCGGATGGGGGGCGTAGCCGCGTGCCCGGGAGTACTCAAATGAAGCTCGTCGGCCTCCTCGATGCCGCCCTCGACGATCCGGCCCTGGCCGCCGCCCGCGACCTCGCCCGCCGCGGCGACCTCGAACCCCTCGACCTGACCGCGCCGCCGGCGTTGCGCCCGTTCGTGGTGGCCGCGGCCGCGGCCGACGGGCCGGGCGGCGGCCGGCCGGTGCTCGCGGTCACCGCCACCAGCCGCGAGGCCGAGGACCTCGCCGCCGCGCTGGGCTGCCTGCTGCCCGCCGACGAGGTTGCGGTCTACCCGTCCTGGGAGACGCTGCCGCATGAGCGGCTCTCGCCGCGTTCGGACACCGTCGGGCGGCGCCTGGCGGTACTGCGCCGGCTCGCGCATCCCGACGGCCACCCGCTGCGCGTGGTGGTCGCCCCGGTCCGGTCCGTGCTCCAACCGCAACTGAAGAACCTCGGAGATCTGGTACCCGTCGAGCTGCGCCAGGGCGGCGGAGCCGACCTCGAAGACGTGGTACGGCAGCTGACCGACATGGCCTACGCCCGCGTCGACCTGGTGGAGAAGCGCGGCGATTTCGCGGTACGCGGCGGCATCCTCGACGTGTTCCCGCCGACCGAGGAGCACCCGCTGCGGGTCGAGTTCTGGGGCGACGAGGTCGAGGAGATCCGCTCGTTCGCGGTGGCGGACCAGCGCACCATCGCGCCGGTCGAGCGGCTGTGGGCGCCACCGTGCCGGGAGCTGCTGCTGACCCCGGCGGTACGGGACCGGGCCGCCGCGCTCGCGCAGGACCATCCGGCCCTGCGGGAGCTGCTGGACAAGCTCGCCGACGGTATCCCGGTCGAGGGCATGGAGTCGCTGGCGCCGGCCCTGGTACCCGGCGACCTCGAACTGGTCGTGGACACCCTGCCGGGCAACACCGTGGTCCTACTCTGCGACCCGGAGCGGATCCGCACCCGCGCGCACGACCTGGTCCGCACCAGCGCGGAGTTCCTCGACGCGAGCTGGGCCGCGGCCGCGGTCGGCGGCAAGGCGCCGATCGACCTGGGTGCCGCGGCGTTCCGCAGCCTGGCTGACGTCCGCGCCGCGGCCGGCGCGCGCGGGCAGGCCTGGTGGTCGGTGTCCCCGTTCGGCACCGTGGAGGCGCCGCCGCAGCGCGAGCCGGAGCCCTGGGAGGACGAGGTACCCGAGGTCACCGTCGTCCCCGACGAGGGCCGCGCGCTGGCCCTGTCCGCCCAGCCGGTACCGCTGTACCACGGCGACACCGGCCGCGTCCTCGACGACCTCAAGCGCTGGACCGGTGACGGCTGGCGGGTCGCGCTCGTGTTCGCCGGCCACGGTCCGGCGCAGCGGTCCGTGGAAGTCTTGCGGGACGCCGGGTTCGGAGTGTCCCTTGTGGACAGTGTGGCTTCGCCGCCGCCGCCGGGTTCCCCGGTCGTCACCACTGGCGGGCTGGAGTTCGGCTTCGTCGACGAGGCGTCGCGGCTGGCGGTCGTCACCGGTACCGACATCTCCGGCGGCCGGGGAGCGTCCACAAAGGACATGCGTAAGCTGCCCAGCCGGCGCCGCAACACGATCGACCCGCTGGAGCTGAAGACCGGCGACTACGTGGTGCACGAGCAGCACGGCATCGGGAAGTACGTGGAACTGGTGCAGCGCACCGTGAACGGTGCCGAGCGCGAGTACCTCGTCATCGAGTACGCCCCGAGCAAGCGCGGCCAGCCCGGCGACCGGCTGTTCGTCCCGACCGACCAGCTCGACCAGCTGTCCCGGTACGTGGGCGGCGAGGCGCCGGCCCTGCACAAGCTCGGCGGCTCGGACTGGGCCAAGTCCAAGGCGCGCGCCCGCAAGGCGGTCCGCGAGATCGCGGCCCAGCTGATCCAGCTCTACGCCGCCCGGCAGAACTCGAAGGGGTACGCGTTCGGGCCGGACACCCCGTGGCAGCGCGAGCTGGAGGACGCGTTCCCGTACACCGAGACGCCCGACCAGCTGTCCGCCATCGAGGAGGTCAAGCTGGACATGGAGAAGCCGGTGCCGATGGACCGGCTCATCTGTGGCGACGTCGGCTACGGCAAGACCGAGATCGCGGTACGGGCGGCGTTCAAGGCGGTGCAGGACGGCAAGCAGGTCGCCGTGCTGGTACCGACGACCCTGCTGGCGCAGCAGCACTACAACACGTTCTCCGAGCGGATGAACCAGTTCCCGGTGCAGGTCCGGCAGCTGTCCCGGTTCCAGACCCCGAAGGAGGCGGAGCAGACACTCGTGAAGGCCGCCGACGGCACCGCGGACATCCTCATCGGCACGCACCGGCTCCTCCAGACCAGCACGCGTTTCAAGCAGCTCGGCATGGTCATCGTCGACGAGGAGCAGCGCTTCGGCGTGGAACACAAGGAGTACCTCAAGCAGCTGCGTACCCAGGTCGACGTGCTCACCATGTCGGCCACGCCGATCCCGCGCACCCTGGAGATGGCGATCACCGGTATCCGCGAGATGTCCATGATCGCGACGCCGCCGGAGGAGCGGCATCCGGTACTGACGTTCGTCGGTGCCTACGACGACAAGCAGGTGGCCGCGGCGATCCACCGCGAGCTGCTGCGCGACGGCCAGGTCTTCTATCTGCACAACCGGGTCGACTCCATCGAGAAGGCGGCCCGGCGCCTGCGCGAGCTGGTACCCGACGCCCGCATCGCGGTCGCGCACGGCCAGATGGGCGAGGACGCCCTGGAACACGTGATGATCGGGTTCTGGGAGAAGGAGTACGACGTCCTCGTCTGCACCACGATCGTGGAGTCCGGCATCGACATCCCCAACGCCAAC
>VAWN01000158.1 GCA_005885555.1 Actinomycetota bacterium | reverse complement strand
GGCTGCCGACAAGCACGACGAGGCGTTTGGCGCGGGTGACCGCGGTGTAGAGCAGGTTGCGTTGCAGCAGCGTGTACGCGCTCATGGTCAGCGGGATGACCACGGCCGGATATTCGCTGCCCTGCGAGCGGTGCACGGTGATCGCGTAGGCGTGCTGGAGTTCATCCAACTCGTCGAAGTCGTAGTCGAGGTCCTCGTCCTCGTCGGTATGGACGGTCAGTTGCCGGTCCACTGTGGACAGGGCGGTGACGGTACCGACGGTGCCGTTGAACACCCCGGCCGCGCCTTGTCGTAGTTGTTGCGGATCTGGATGACCTTGTCACCGACCCGGAACACCTTGGCGCCGTGGCGGCGCTCCGGCGCCCCTTCGCGGTACGGGGCGAGGGTCTGCTGCAGCAGTGTGTTGAGGTTGCCCGCACCGGCCGGGCCGCGGTGCATCGGGGTGAGCACCTGGATGTCGCGTGACGCGAGGCCGAACCTGGCCGGTACCCGCCGGGCGATCAGGTCCACGACCAGGTCGGCGGTGGCCTCGGGCTCGTCGGCCGGGAACAGGAAGAAGTCCGGGTGTTCGCCGAACACCGGCGGCTGCCCGGCGTTGATGCGGTGGGCGTTGACCACCACCCCGGATTGCTGAGCCTGCCGGAAGATCTTCGTCAGCCGTACCCGGGGAATCGTCTGCGCGGCCAGCACGTCGCGCAGCACCTCCCCGGCGCCGACCGACGGCAACTGGTCGACGTCGCCGACCAGCAGCAGGTGCGCACCGGCTGGTATCGCTTTGACCAGCTTGTTGGCCAGGATCAGGTCGAGCATGCTCGACTCGTCGACCACGACCAGGTCCGCGTCCAGCGGGTTGTCCCGGTCGAAGGACGGGTCCCCGCCTGGGCGCAGCTGCAGCAGCCGGTGCACGGTGGTGGCCGGGTACCCGGACAGCTCGGTCAACCGCTTCGCGGCCCGCCCGGTCGGCGCCGCCAGCACGATCTTCGCTCGTTTCGCCGCGGCCAGGGTGATGATCGATTTGACGGTGAACGACTTGCCGCAGCCCGGTCCACCGGTCAACACCGCAACTTTCGAGGTGAGGGCCAGCCGCACCGCCTGCTCCTGCTCGGCGGCCAGCTCCGCGCCGGTGCGGGTACGCAGCCACGCGAGGGCCTTGGCCCAGTCCACGCCGGCGAAGGCGCCCAGCCGGTCCGCCTTGGTGGTCAGCAGCCGTAGCAGGCTGCCGGCGAGGGAGGTTTCGGCGCGGTGGAACGGCACCAGGTACACCGCCGGGATGCTGCCGCCGTCGGTGCTGGGGTTGGGCACCGGTTCGCGGACCACCCCGTCGCTGGCGGCCAGCTCGTCCAGGCAGGTCCGCACCAGATCGGCGGGCACCGTCAGGATCTCGGCGGCGTCGGCGATCAGGTTGGGTTCGGGCAGGTAGCAGTGGCCGTTGTCGGCCGCCTCGGACAGGGTGTACTGGATGCCGGCCTGGACCCGTTGCGGGCTGTCGTGCGGGATCCCGACCGCTTGGGCGATGGTGTCGGCGGTCTTGAAACCGATGCCCCACACGTCGGCGGCCAGCCGATACGGCTCGTTACGCACCACCGAGATCGACGCATCGCCGTACTTCTTGTAGATGCGCACCGCCAGCGACGTGGACACCCCGACCCCCTGCAGGAAGACCATCACCTCCTTGATGGCCTTCTGCTCCTCCCACGCCGTGCCGATCATCGCGGTGCGCTTCGGACCCAGGCCCGGCACCTCCACCAGCCGCCCCGGCTCATCCTCGATCACCCGCAGCGTGTCCGCGCCGAAATGGGCGACGATCCGGGCCGCCATCTTCGGCCCGATCCCCTTGATCAGCCCGGAACCCAGGTACCGTTCGATGCCCTGCACCGTGGCAGGTAACACGGTGGTGAACGAGTGCACCTCGAACTGCCGCCCGTACTTCGGGTGCGAGCCCCACCGGCCCACCAGCCGCACACTCTCCCCCGGCTGCACCCCCAGCAGCGACCCCACCACCGTCAACAGGTCGGTACCGGAACGATCCGTGGCCACCCGGGCGATCGTGTAGCCGGTCTCCTCATTGGCGTAGGTGACCCGCTCCAACACCGCTTCCAGCACCGCACCCGACGCCGGGCGAGCAGCATCGGCAACCGGGAGCGACGAGGTCACCACGACATCCTGCCGTACGCCAACACCGACGTGCCTCACGTCCCCCATGGCGCCGCATCACACCTGACCAGGGAAGACCTCGACGGACCTCCAGATAACGCTCGCGGAACACGCGATGGCCGTCCCCGCCCACCGCTTGACCGGCGCGCAGGTCTGCGCCGGCCAGGCCACCCAACCCGCGCTGGTC
>VAWN01000157.1:4866-6417 GCA_005885555.1 Actinomycetota bacterium | reverse complement strand
TCGGTGTTATACCAGGTGAAGAAGCGTTGGCAGAACGCCCGGGCGTCGGCGATGCAGCCGAAGGTGTCGGGGAAGTCGGGCCGGTACTTCAGCGTGCGGAAGTGGGCCTCGCTGTACGGGTTGTCGTTGCTGGTGTGCGGCCGCGAGTGGGTCTTGGTCACGCCCAGGTCGGCGAGCAGGAACGCCACCGGCTTGCTGGCCATGGACGAGCCGTTGTCGGCGTGGATAGTCAACGTGTCCCGGTCGATGACCTGCTTGGCGATCGTGTCGGCGAGCAGCTTCTCGGCTAGCACCGCGGACTCGGCCTCGGCGATCAGCCAGCCGACCACGTACCGGCTGTAGATGTCGATGATCACATAAAGGTAGAAGTAGGACCACTTGGCCGGGCCGTGCAGCTTGGTGATGTCCCACGACCAGCACTGGTTCGGTTGCATAGCAACAAGTTCAGGCTTGACACGGGCCGGGTGGATGGCCTGCCGGCGACGCTCGGTGACCTCGCCGTGGGCGCGCAGGATCCGGTACATGCTCGACACCGACGCCAGATACACGCCCTCATCGAGCAGCTCGTGGTAGACGGTCGCCGGTGCCTTGTCCACGAAGTCCGGGCTGTTGAGCAGCGCACGAACGGTGTCGCGTTCGACGTCGCTCAGCGCCCGCGGCTGCGGTCTGCGCTGACGCACCAGCCGCGGCGGTGCCGGAGACTGGCGGTGTCGGCGGTAGTGGTTGGCCTGCGGCCGTCCGGTCGCCGCGCAGGCGGCCCGCTTGGAGCCCAGCACCGGTGTCAGCTCGGCGATCGCGTCGTCGATCATAGCGTGGACTCGCTCCCGCTGCTCGGGCTGTCGGTCGCGAGCTGACCCAACAGCGCGGAGAGCTTTCCCTGCACCTCAATGACCTTCCGGGCCTTGCCCAACTCGCCGGCCAACCGCTCGTTCTCCCGCCGCAGCCGGGCGATCTCCTTGTCCCGCGTGTCCGCCGGCGGACGCCCCGCGGGCTTGGCCAACGCGGCCCGCGCGCCCTGGTCCCGTTGGATGCGCCACGCCGAGATCAGCGACGTGTACAAGCCCTCACGGCGCAGCAGGGCGCCCTTACCGGCCCTGTCCAACGACTCGTACTCATCCAGAATCCGCGCCTTGTACGCCGCGGAGTACGTCCGCGACCGCGCCCTGACCGGCACCTCCGGGTCAGGCACCTCGTTGCTCGAACTCACCTGGGGATGGTCTCCTTGCTCGCCCTCGGGTCAATGTTTCAGGTCCAGATCCTGCCTCACCTGATCTTGACACGGAGGGGAAGTGATCGTCGCCGAGGTCGGGCCGGAGCTGACCAAGCGGTTTCGGTTACGCGGCCTGCGCATATTCGTTGATCAACCCGTACAGCACCTTCCTGCGTCGCACCCGCACTGCATCCAGGTCAGCGACCGGCGCCGGAAGCGTGACTTGGTCGGGTGAGCGTTGCCCCCGGCCTTGATGCGGCCTGTGTTGGTTGTCGTGCGCCAGGAACCCGCGCAGCACGGCCAGCAAGTGCCGGGTGTTGTAGATCAAAATCCGGTCCAGA
>VAWN01000157.1:0-4730 GCA_005885555.1 Actinomycetota bacterium | reverse complement strand
CGCGGTCCCTGATCAAGAACCGGAACTGGGCGGCCCGCTCGCCCAACTCCAGCATCAGGTTGCCAGCCTGCTGCGCCACCCACTCACCGGTCGGGTTCGTGGTGGCGCCCAGCAGGTGCACTCGTCGGGTAGCGATCTCCATCAGGAACAGCACGTATACGCGAGTCAGACCGATCATATCTACGTGCAGGAAGTCGCAGGCCAGGATGCCCTGGGCCTGCGCAGTCAGGAACTGGGTCCACGTGGGTCCGGCCCGTCGCGGCGCCGGGCCGACACCGGCCTTGGCCAGGATCACCCAGATCGTGCTCGGCGCGAGCCGATACCCCAGCCCGGCCAGTTCGCCCTGGATGCGCCGACACCCCCCGGTCGGGTTGTCCCGGGCCAGCCCGCAACACCAACTCCCGCACCTATGCGGTGACCGGTGGGCGGCCCGGCGTCCGCCTCGGGTATGTCCACCGCCGCGCGATCAGAGAGCGCGGTGCCACCGCAACAGGGTGGCCGGGGCGACGAAGAACGCCGCCCACCACCCCCGCGGCAACAGCTTCGACAATCCGGCCAATACCGCCCGGTCGGCCGGTTCCAGATCCAGCCGGCGCACCTGCCGCCGTAGCACCGCGACCTGGTGCCGGAGCACCAGCACCTCGACCGCGTTGGCGCGGTCCCCACGCGCTTCCAGGATCATCAGCTGCAGGACCTGGCGCAGTATCAGATAGCCGAACGAGAGGATCATGACGCGCAGCATGCCGCGAGTCATCGAAACCACGGCGCACAAACGCGCACTTCAGCAGCGTCGGCCGAGTTTCCGAACGGTACGTGTACGTGCTCGCGGTCATCGAACACGCCACCCGCCGCGTCCGTATCCTCGGCGACCGCCCACCCACCGCGACTTGGACCACGCAACTGGCCAGGAACTTGGCCATGGACGTCCAAGACGCCGGTGCCACCGTGAAGTACCTGATCCGCGACCGGGACAGCCGCTACACGGCCGCCTTCGACGCGGTCTTCCACGGCGAGGGCATCGCCATCGTGAAGACCGGCATCCGCATGCCGCGCATGAATGCGATCATGGAACGCTGGGTGCGGTCATGCCGGGCCGAACTCCTCGACCGAACCCTCATCGTGAACCGGGCGCACCTCCTACACGCGCTCCGCGAGTACGAAGCCTTCTACAACGAACACCGGCCCCACCGCACGCTCAACGCCGCGGCACCCCTGCGCCCGCTCCCCCAACCGATCGCCGAGCCGGACCGAATCGACCACCTAGACATCCGACGATGCGACCGACTCGGCGGCATCCTCCACGAATACCAACACGCCGCCTGAGCTGCCCGGACGACATTTTCGGCACCTACAAAGGCGGGTGACGGGGTTTCTCGGCCCGAACGGGGCCGGCAAGTCCACCACGATGCGGCTCATCGTCGGCCTGGACGCCCCGCGCGGCGGAGGGCCGGGCCCGGCCGGCCGGCCCTTCCTGACGGGCATTAGGAGCAGGTGAAGCTGGGCTTGTCGAAGTCCACCATGATCTCACCGTTCGCGTTGAGGGCGAAATGGGTCACCTCATGGCCGACGACGCTGGAACCGTCCGCGGCCGACACCCGGATCGTGAGCGTGAACGTCGTGTTGGAGTTCTTCTCGTTCAGGTTGAAGTTGCCCCAGGCGGTCGCGTGCCCGGAGTAGGTCGCCCCGGTGCCGTCGTCGGTCCCGACGATCTTGCCCGTCTCGGTGAACGTCGCCCAGACTTCGTCGCCGTCGGGGAAGAAGGTGACGTGGTCCACCGAGTTGCCGTCGAACACCGCGACACCCGGTGCACCGGCACACGGATTCGTCGCCTGGTCCTCGGTGAAGGTCCCGTGCTGGTGCTCGGTCATGGTGACTGTGTGTCCGGTGCCGCCGGCGCCGGCGAACGCCGGCGCGCCGGCCAGCCCGATTCCGGCGGCAGCGATGCCTATCACCAGTCCACGGGCCAGTAGTCGTGTTCGTCCCATTGCGGGCCCTCCTCAGTGCGCGTTCGACCGCCCCGGATGATCTCGGCGGGGCGCCCAGGCAAGATCGCATTCGACAAGGGAAGCGGGCCAAGGACTATGACGGATATCCGATAAGTGAACACCCGCTCATGGCGCTTCCTGCCAACCGATAAGGATCCTTAACGGCTGACCCGTGACCGCGCGAAGATGCCCGGAGACGACCCGTGACGCTTGTCCCCCGGAGGTCACCGATGCGATCACGTACCGCCCTGGCGACGTTAGCCACGCTCGGCGCCACCCTGCTTGCCCTGGTACTGGCCAACCCGGCCAGCGCCGCACCGCCATCCAGGTTCCGGGTGGCCAACCTCATCTCGGACCAGCCCGGTCAGGCCCCGCTGGTCGACCCCAAGCTGGTCAACGCCTGGGGCCTTGCGCTGTCCCCGACCGGAGGGCCGCTCTGGGTGGCCAACAACGGCACGAACACCGCTACCGTGTACGCGGGCGGCGTCAACGGGGCGACGCCGACCAAGAACCCGCTCGAAGTCACCATCCCCGGCGGCGCCCCCACCGGGCAGGTGTTCAACAACACCAACGGGTTCATCATCCCGCCGAGCGGTTCGTCCGGCGGCGGCAAGGCGCTGTTCATCTTCGCGAGCGAAGGCGGCGACATCACGGCGTGGAGCCCGACCGTGCTGCCCACGGCCGCGGTGACCGTCGCGCACGTGCTACAAGGGACTGGCGATCCTGCATGTCGGCAACACCGTGCTACTGCTCGCAGCGGACTTCCACGACGCGCGCATCGACGTGTTCGACGCCTCCTTCCGCCACCTGCCGTCGATGTCCGCGAACTTCACCGACCCCCGGATTCCCACCGGCTTCGCGCCGTTCAACGTCGTCGCCACCCAGGGCGGGAACGGCGTCTTCGTCTCGTACGCCAAGCAGGACGCCGAGGCCGAGGACGAGGTGGCCGGCGGCGGGCTCGGCTTCGTCGACCGCTTCGACGGGCTGGGCGACATGCCGCTACGCATCGCCAGCCGGGGCACGCTGAACGCGCCGTGGGGCATGGCGATCGCCCCCGCCAGCTTCGGCAGCCTCGCCGGCGCGCTGCTCGTCGGTAACTTCGGCGACGGACGCATCGGCGCGTACCGCGACGGCAAGTTCAGTGGCCTGCTGCACATGCCCAGGGGCGGCCCGATCGTCATCGACGGCCTGTGGGCGCTGCTGCCCGGTACGGCGACCACCGGCGGTACCGGCAGCCTCTGGTTCAGCGCCGGACCCGACGACGAGGCGCACGGCCTGGTCGGCGAGATCCTGCCCGCCTGACGGCTATGTAGAGCCAACCCGGCCGAGCCCACCGCGGTGCCGACGGCCTCCCGATATCCGGGCCGTCGGCACCGCCAACGCGCAGGTGAGGCTGGAGATCCCGGGCATCGATGGCGGCCGGGGTGAGGTGTGCGGGGACAGGTGGCCGACGAGTACCTCACCGCGTGACCGGGACCGGCACGGCCTGCTCGCCGTCGTGCAGAACCGGGCGCAGACATGGATGAGGATCCTGGCCGTTCGACCCGGACACTTGGTGCCACCTCGATCCTCCGCGAGGAGACCGACCCTGCCTGGGTCACCATCGTGCCCGGGGTACCGGCGCACACCGGCGACGGGCGCTGGTCTGGACGGCGGACGACACAGACACCTGACGGCTGGTCGTCGACGGACGTCCGGTGCCCCGGCGGGTCTGCAGCTGTCTGAGATGCCCGACGTCGACGCCGTGCTGTTCCTCACCTCGACCGAACTGACCGATGGCCGTGCTCGACCAGGTCACGGCCGGCACCGGGCAGCGCCCGACGCACATCCGCATGGACAACAGGCCCGACCCAACTCTTGTGGTCGTCCAGGGAGCACCATCGGCATCTCGGCTTGATGACCTCGCGCATCGCAGCGGATGAGTGCGCGGCAGAGCCAGAGCCGGGATGGTCCCTCCACATCACGGCGAGACCAGCCCCGTCGGCCGTCAGAACTGGTCGGGCGTACTCAGTTTCCGGTAGAAACTCACCTCTGGCGGACCCTGCGCCCCGCCGTCGCGCATGACGTCGGCGATCTCCGGCTGGTTTGCGAAGAACTCCTGGAAGCTCTTCTCGTCTGGCCATTCGTCGATGACAAGCACCTCGTTGTCGTTGCCGGCGAAGGTGTGCCGGACCGCTCCGGCAGCCTTTCCGGCCGCGCTGATGCGCTGCATCACTTCGCCGCCCGGTCCGGCGGCGTAGCGCTCAAGATCCGCCGGGTTGCCGGGGATTCGCAGGATCGCGATTATCGCCATATGTCCTCCTCGTGGGCCAGATCTGCTGCCCGGGTCTGACCGCTCTATTCTCCGCCGGACGGTGTTTGGCCTACACGGGTTGCGGGAACCGGGACACGGACAGCGACGGTATTAGCCGCGGGTCGTGCAGCGCGAAACTTCTGGAGCCGGAGAGTGGGCGACGACGACCGGCGTGGCGCTCGCCGATCGATTGCAGTCCCTCAGTCTGCCGGAACTCGTTGACGTACTGCGCGTGTCGTGGGCAGGCGGAATTCATGTCAGCGCGCGGGCTTGCGTGCCAGTTGTGCTTGTGCCGTCTGGTAGGCAGCCCTGACGCCTTCGTGGAGCGGCGTGTGCCGGTGTTGTTCGGAGAGGATCTCGACGCCCCACGGACCGCGCCAACCCGCGGTTCGTAATGCATCGATGATGCCTGGAAGATCGAACGAGCCTTCCCCGCACAGCCGTCTCCGGTC
>VAWN01000059.1:12037-14768 GCA_005885555.1 Actinomycetota bacterium | reverse complement strand
TCCTTCAGCAGCCGGTTGTACACCGAGTCGTCGAGGTTGCCGCCAGGTTGCTCGGCGCCGCGCGCCGTCGGGAGAATCAGGTCGGTCATGGCAGCCCTTCGCGCAGAAAATCCGTCGGTACCGCCGACCCTAGCCGGTCGGCGACCGGACAAACCCGTCCTAGCGCGCCTGTTCGCTCAAAGCGCAGGCGGTACGTCGGCCGTGTCCGGCGGGGTCAGCTCTCGTGGTCGTGGTCGTGGTCGTGCTCGTGCGCGTCGGCCTCGGGGCCGCCACGGAGGTCCTCCACGCTGACCGGGTTGCCGGACGCGTCGGTTATCTTGATCCGTTCCAGGACCAGGCCCAGCGCCTTGCCCCGGCGCACATCACCGTAGACGGCGGCCGCCATGCCGGACCGGACCAGCTGGTCGTAGTACGCCTCCGGGCCGATCCCGGCCCGCTGGGCGCGGTGGACGATCTCGTGCCCGAACTCGTCGTCGGACACCTCGACCTTCTCCTGCTCAGCGACGGTGTCGAGGACGAGCTGGATCTTCACGCCCTCGCTGGCCGCCTGGGTCAGCTCGGCCTCGATCTCCGGCTCGGTCTTGCCCTCGGCGGACAGGTACTCCTCCAGCGAGGCGCCGACCCGCTCCAGCTCGTCGGCCATGGCCTGCTTGCGCTGCTCGACCTCCTCGCCGACCACGCCCTCGGGCGCGGGTACGTCGGTCGCTTCGACCAGCGCGGCCAGCGCCTTGTCGCGGGCGGCGTAGAGCTGCTCCACCCGCTTGACCCGGGTCAGCCGGGTGCGCAGGTCGTCACGCAGCTCGTCCAGCGTGTCGAACTCGCTGGCCAGCTGAGCGAAGTCGTCGTCGAGGGCGGGAAGCTGCTTCTCCTTGACCCCGCGTACCGTCACCGAGACATCGGCCGGTCGGCCGGCGAAGTCGCCACCGACGAGCTCCGTGGAGAACGTCGCCGCGTCTCCGGCACCCAGCCCGGCCACGGCTTCGTCCAGCCCGGGCAGCAGCTGCTTGCTGCCGACCTCGTGGGAGACGTTGGTGGCGGTGCCACCCGGTACCTCCTCGCCGTCGACCGTGGCGGCCAGGTCGATCTGCACGAAGTCGCCGACCTGGGCCGCCCGCTCCACCGTCTTCAGCGTGGCGAACCGGTCGCGTAGCGAGCTGAGCTGCTCCTCGACCTCGGCCTCGGTGATCGCGATGTCGTCGACCGTCACGGCGATCGTGCTGAGGTCGGGCAGCGTCAGCTCCGGCCGGACGTCCAGCTCCGCGGTGAATCTCAGCGGCTGGCCGTCGACGAACTCGGTGATCTCCACGGCGGGCCGGCCCAGCGTCCGGACGTCGTGCTCGCGTACCGCGGCGACGATGCTGGTCGGGATCGCGTCCTGTACCGCCTCGTTGAGCACGGCACCACGACCGACCCGCTGGTCGATCACGGCGGTGGGTACCTTGCCCTTGCGGAAGCCGGGCACCGTCACCTGGGCGGCGATCTCCCGGTACGCCTTCTTGAGGCTCGGCTCGAGCTCGGCGAACGGCACCTCGATCGCGAGCCGCACCCGGGTCGGGCTCAAAGTCTCGACGGTGCTCTTCACAGGCGTACTCCTTGGTGATCTTCGAGTTCCGGTGCCCTGGACGAGTTTAGGCGAGGGCGCAGCGGCACCCACGTGCGAGTCGGGGTGGCGGGATTTGAACCCACGGCCCCTCGCTCCCAAAGCGAGTGCGCTACCAAGCTGCGCCACACCCCGTGGCGTGGTGAAGTGTATGCGGTCACACCGACGACCCGCGCGCTGGATCTATCCCTCGGGCGCGGAACCAGTACGCTAGGGGCGCTCCGGGTCGTCCGGGGTGGTGCGGCCGTAGCTCAATGGCAGAGCTTCAGTCTTCCAAACTGACGGTGCGGGTTCGATTCCCGTCGGCCGCTCTGGAATTCAAGCAGGTCAGAGGCTTGATCAGGGATCAATCTGATCGATCGATGTAGTTGGTCGGGCAATTTGTTGGGGAATTGTTGGGGATCTTACTTCTGGATCTCTAGCTGACCCGGCGAAGCGTTCTGGCTGCTTGGCGCCTAGTTCCGATTCTCCCACGCCTGGCGGCTTGGGTTCGGCTCTGCCGCGTTGCGGTCGGCTCGACCTGCTGCGTGCGTTCGTCCTTCTGCTTGCGTCCGTCCTTCGGCTTGCGTCCGTCCTTCGGCTTGCGTCCGTCCTTCGGCTTGCGGTCCTCCTTGGCCTGACGTGGGACGAGGGCCGCCGTTGCCTCCGCCGCTCGTTGGCCGACCGTGCCGATGAGGTGTCCGTAGGTTGACCGGATCAGGGCTGGCGAGGTGTGGCCTACGCGCATGGCGATGCCGGTCTCGGAGACGCCGGCTTCGAGCTGGAGCGAGATGTTGAGGTGGCGCAGACCGTGCAGCTTGACGTGGGAAAGCCCGGCGCCACGGACGAGCCGGACGAAGGTTGCGTAGGTCTTGTCGGGGTCGAGCGGCTCGCCGTTCTCGCGGGTGAAGACGAGGTGGTACGGGGTGCCGTCGACGTCTACCGGCTCGGCGTAGTCGCTCCCCCACGCGTCCCGCTCGGCCGCCTGTGTCTTCTTCCAGGTCCGGAGCACCTTGGTCGAGATGGCGTCGAGGTCGACGACCCGGTCCTCGCCGGCCCGGGTCTTGGGCTTGCTGCGGTACTCGGCGTGCCGGCCTTGCATCTGGGCGGCCCTGGCCTTGCGGTAGATCTGCTCGGTGATCTGCCACCGGA
>VAWN01000059.1:0-12019 GCA_005885555.1 Actinomycetota bacterium | reverse complement strand
GATGCCGCACAGTTCGCCGCGGCGCATGCCCGCGAACGCGGCCAGGTGGTACAGCGGGTAGAGCCGCTGGCACTCGATCGCGTCCAGGAACGCGCCGCACGGCCGGGGCCGACCAGTGGCGGCAGGAGATGAACACCTCGTCGCCACGTCGACCGCGATCGTTAGGTCCGCTCGCACCGGCATCCCCGTCTCCAGGCACTCCTCCACACTGAGGTGACGTCGATCGAGGCCCCGGTGACGCTGTCAGATCTGGACGACATGGAGTGCGCGTTCGTGACGAACGCGGCGGTGGGAATCCGGCCCGTGAGATCGATTGATCACAGCACGCTGCCGGAGGACCCGCCTGTCCTTGAGCTCCTACGACATCTGTATCTCTCGATCCCCGAAGAAGAGCTCTGAACAGGAGCCAGCACCAAAGCCCCTTCTGGCCGGATCGGTCACTTGCGTGGGCAGGACGCATCGGACCCGGTGTGTCGTCGTCAAGCATGCAGCCAGCTCACCCGGGTCCCGGTGGCGGTCTGAGAGTGATCGCAGCGCGATACGTTATAGCCGATTTGTTCTGTAAGCAAATGTACTGCACCTACTTGCGATAGGCCGATCGTCGTCACTCTGCGGGGTGTCGCCGCCGCCCAAACTGTCGGACGGTCCGGCTACTGTCCCTCCCTGGGCAAGCCGGGAAGGAAGGTCATGACCACGGACGAGGATGAGCTGCCGGATGGTGCCGTCGCGGAGGATGCAACGCGGGACACGTCGGCTCAACGCGCGTTGTTCTCGTACCTGACTGCCGACGCCGCCGACGAGTACCTCGCGATCATGCGGCTGTTCACCGGCACGTTGCTCGCCGACCTGTCGGCGGAGGAGGTCGCCAAGCAGCTCGCCGACCGGGGCCTGCCACTGGACCCGGATACCGTGGAGAGCCGCTGCCGTCAGCTAGTCGACTGGGGCAACCTGGTCCGGTCGGTACGGGAAACCCGCGTCCCGACCGTCGCCGCGTACCACCGGTCCCGCTCCAGGTATCAGGTGTCCAAGCTGGGCGGACGACTGCACCGTGAGGCCGAGGAGATTCTCCGCGCGGTGGATGGAGCTCGCGAGGTCGCCCGTGAGCTGCTCGCCCGCATCGTCGACAGCCTCGACCAGATCCTGCTCCAGGTCGGCAACATCAACCGGCCGGTCGACGGCGACGCGCTCGCCGGTGCGGTGACCGGCGTCTTCAACGACCACCAGATGTTCACCGAGTCGGTCACCGACTTCTACGCGTACCTGTCCGGCGTGCTCACCCGGTACGACCTGGCCGGCGACGAGTACGCCCAGTTCAAGGGCCTGCTGCTGGACTATGTCGACCTGATCGGCGCGGACGTCAACCGCAACTCCCCCGAGATCCTCAAACGACTCGTGACCTTGCTGAAGCTCATCGACCGCGTCCTGGACAACCTGCCGGCCATGCCGGCGATGTCCGGGGATGTGTTCACCGTCGAGCGGCTGCCCGGCCGGACCCGCACGGACTGGGAGCAGCTTGCCGCGTGGTACGGCGCGTCCGAGGCCCGCTCCGGCCCGGACCAGCTGCGCGCCGCCGCCCGGCAGGCGCTGGGCCAGCTCATCACCAACGCGCGGCGGATGCTCACCGCGTCGGGTACCGGCCTGTCACGGCGGGCGGATCTGCTCAAGCTGGCCGGGTGGTTCCACAACGCCGACAGCGAAACCGCGCACCGCTTGTACGACGCGGCGTTCGGCTGCTATCCGGCCCGGCACCTGTTGATCGGACCGGACGAGCCGGACGTGTCTGCGGGGCCGGGTACTTCCTGGTGGGAGTCGGAGCCGGTGGACGTTCCGGTATCGCTGCGGGAGCGGGGTGACCGGACCGCCCGTGGCCGCAGTTCGCGGGTACCGGATCCGGGCGCGGACGCGCAGCGGCTGATGGCGCGGGCGCGTGAGCAGAATGAGGCCCGGCACGCCGCCGCGGCCGAACTCGTCGCCGCCGGCTCGCTGCACCGTAGTCGGCTCAGTCGGGCGGCTCGGGACCTGTTGCTGGACAAGCTGTCAGTCCTGTTCGCCGCCGTGTCTGTCGCAGACGCACCGGTCGAGCATCGCGACAGCGACCTTGGACTGCTGCTGCGCGCGTCGCCCACGAAGGGGACGGCGACGGTCGTGGCCGGTGACGACGGTACCGTCACCATTCACGACGTCACGCTGGTCGCCATGCCGCTGGCCGCTAAGGGTCGAGACACCACGCTGGCGGCGATCGCATGAGCCCCCTGGACATCGGTACCGCGTCGCTGGCCGCCCGTGAGCGGGTGGACGCGGCCCGGGCGCTGCTCGCACGTCCGCTGCTCACCGCCGGGCAACCTGAGGAGCTGGCGCTGGTGCGGCTGCACGCGCCGGCGCTCCGCAGCACGTTCAAGTCCCTGCTCGGCTACAGCCTGACCGTGGAGTCGTCGTTTGCCCGGCTGACCAAGGGACCGGTGAGCGTGGACGGGCCGGCCAGGCCGGCGCGGCGCCCGGACAACACCACCTTCACCTCGGCGACCTACACCCACCTGGCGCTGCTGTGCGCCGCGCTGCTCGCCCCCGGCACCGGCGAGCAGACCCTCATCTCGGCGCTGATCGACCAGGTGCGCTCCGACGCGGCCAGTATCGGGGTACAGATCGGCGACACGCTGCCGGAGCGCCGGGCGCTGGTGACCGCGGTCGGCCACCTCATCGGTTGGGGTGTGCTGTCCGAAACGGACGGTACGGCGGCCGGCTGGGGCGAGCGCCGCGACGAGGCGCTGCTGACCATCCACCGGGCGGTGTTGCCGCACATGCTCGCCCGGCCGTTGTCGGGCATGACGCACCCCGACGAACTGGTCGCCGCCGACCTGCTCGCCGAGCAGCCACGGCGGTCGCTGCGCCGCAAGCTGGTGGAGAACCCCTTCGTGCGGCGGGAGGACCTGACCGACGCCGAGCGGGATGTGCTGTCCCGCGAGCGCAGCGAACTGACCCGGGTGCTCGGGGAGAACTTCGGGCTCACCCTTGAGGTACGCGCCGAGGGCGTGCTCGCCTACGACAGCAGCGGAAGCCTCACCGACATCGCGTTTCCGGGCAGCGGCACGGTGAAGCAGGCGGCACTGCTCCTGCTCGCGGAGCTGATCGAGGCCCGACAGCCCGCCGCCGGTACCACTGCCAGCCTGGACGACGGCCGAACCGTCCCCGGCACCGCCGCCAGCTGGGACGAGGTCGACACCGCGCTGGCGAACCTGTCCGCGCAACACCGCAAGGCGTGGGGTACCACCATCGTCGACCAACCCGACCGGCTGCGGGACGAGGTGGTCACGGTGCTCACCGACCTGTGTCTGGCCACCGTCACCGCCGCGGCTCTGGTGATCCACCCGGCCGCTGCCCGGTACCGACCGCAGCCGCACGCGGCACCACCGACGCGCGCCGCGCGCCGCTTGGCCGACCAGCTCGAACTGGAGATGCCGTGACCGATACGTTCGACCAAACACCGCCTCGGCACCACCCGTACCGGTGGCGGCTGTCCCGGGCCGGATTCGTCAACGTGTGGCACTACTACGAGAACACCTTCGACCTCTCGGGTGGGCGGCTCATCCTTCGCGGCACCAACGGGTCGGGCAAGTCCCGGGCGCTGGAGATGCTGCTGCCGTTTCTGCTGGACGCGGACCGGCGCAACATGGGTACCGGCTCGTCGGTCCGGATGGAGGACTTGATGAGCGCGGGCGCCGGGGATCAGGGCAACCGGCTCGGGTACATGTGGCTGGAGCTGTGCCACGACGTTGACCCGGCCGATACTGACGATCCGCAGCCGCGGTACCTCACTCTCGGCGCGCTGGTGCGTTTCGCGGTCAGCACCAAGGAGGCGAAGGTCTGGTACTTCACGACGCCGTTGCGCGTCGGCGCCGAACTTCCTCTGCTGGGCGCGGACCGGCAGCCGCTGTCCCGCAAAGACCTGGCCGAGCTGATCGGCGAGGAGCGCATCACCGAGGTACCGGAGAAGCATCGCGAGCGGGTCCGTGCCGAGGTGTTCGGGCTGACCGGGGGCCTGGGCAAGGAGCGCTTCGACGGGCTGGTCAAGCTGCTGCACACGCTGCGGTCCCCCGACGTCGGCAACCGGATCGAGGAGGGCCGGCTGCCCGCCATCCTGGCCGACGCGCTGCCACCGCTGTCCGAGGACGCGCTGACCGACGCCGGCCAGCAACTGGACGGACTCACCAGTACCCGGGAAGACCAGGAACGGCTGGAAGCCGCCCGGGAACAGGTACGGACGTTCCTTGAGGTGTACCGCAAGTATGTGACCGGAGTTCTGACCACCTCACTGCACACCGTGAGAACCGGCGTCGTGTCGGTACGCGACGCCGCGACGCAAGCGGAGCGCCTCACGGAGCAGGCCGAGGCGCTCGACCGGCAGGTCACCGCGGAGCAGACCCACCTGACGGAGCTCGGCGAGAAAGCCGACCAGCTCGACACGACGCTGGGCGCGTTGCGGGATTCCGATGAGTACCGCAGTGTGCAGGAGCTCGACCGGCTCACCGCGCTGGTGCGTTCCCTCGCCACCACCGCGGACACCGCGCTGAACGCAGCCGCCGATCTGCGCCGCGAGGAGACCGGCAGGGTGGCAGACGCGGTACCGCTGGCGGCCGACGTGGAGCAGGCGACTGCCGCGCTGTCAGTTGAGATCCGGCAGACCCGGGATCTGCTGAGCGCCGTTGGGCTCACCGAACACGACCTCCCGGCCGAGGTACGGGTCGACCGGCAGCCCGGACCTCGCTCCTCCGACGTGATACGCACGTCGCGCGAGGGTGAACCCGAGGAACTCTTGCGGCCGGCCGCCGACGTGCTCACCCTGGTACCCGACGACCTCACCGCGTTCGCCGAGGCGGTGCGGCGAGTCGAGCCGGCGGCGCGGGCGCGTTCCGCGCAGGCGGCCAACCGGGCGGCGGAGGCGCATGCTCTGGCCAAGGAGCAGCAGAAGGTCGGGGTCGCGATGGACAAGGCGACCGACGCGGAGGATCGGGCGCAGGAGGATGAGGACGCTGTCCGGGAAGCTGCGGAGGACCGTGACGACTTCGCACTCGACCTCGTCGACCGGTGGCGGGCCTGGATGGCCGACCCAGTCACCGTCGACCTGGTCGGCGTTGCCGACTGGTCGCCGTACCCGGTGCTCGGGCCGCTTCTGACTGACCGGACCGCGCTGTGCGGTGACGGCGAGGGTGCCATCGCGCTGTCCGATCTGGATCGCGCGGCCGACGACGCGGTGACGACTGCCGGCGACGTGCTGGCCGCCGCTTTGGCCAGGCTGGCCGACGCCGACGCCGCCGACCAGCAACGAGTCGACGAACTCGCCGCCGAGCAGGCTCGTCTCGAGGATGCACACGACCCCGACCCGACACCGCCGGCATGGGTCACCGACTCCGACGGGACCGCGCTGTGGCGGTGCCTCGACTTCACCGAGCACGTCAGCGTGGAACACCGAGCCGGCATCGAGGCCGCGCTCCTCGCCTCGGGCCTGCTGACCGCCACCGTCGACACCGACGGCAGTCTCACCGCCGCCGACGGGCAACTGCTCGTGTCGCCGGTGGGCGAGGGGGCGCCGGCGTCGCTGACCAATGTGCTTACTGTGGACCCGGCGAGTCCGCTGCCGAAGGAGCCGGTCACTGCGGTCCTGCAACGGATCGCGCTCGACGACCGTGGCGCCCCTATCTGGATCGCACACGATGGAAGCTGGGGCAACGGTCCGCTGCGTGGACGGCACACGGTACCGGTCGCCCGGCACATCGGTGCTGCGGCGCGGGCCGCCGCCCGCGCCGCCCGCCTCGCCGAGATCGAAGCCGAGCTGGGCGAGTTGGCGACCGCCGCGCAGGCGCGGCAGCAGCACCGGGTGCAGATCAAAGAGCGTCAGCGCCAGTTGCGCGACCACCACCGCTCGGCGCCCCGGTCGATGAAGCTGGCGCAGGCCAGGACGCGGGTCGCGGAGGCGGTCCGGCAAGCGGCACGGTCGGGCGCGAAGGCCACCCAGCTACGCAGGGAGGCCGACGAGTTGGCCCGCGCCTGGGCGGCCAGGGACCGCGAGCATCGGCAGGCGTGTTTGCAGTTCGGCCTGCCGGTCGACGAAGAATCGCTGCGAGACCTGCACAGCCGGGCGGAACGTGCCGTGGCGGGATGCGCCGCCATGACCCTCGGCGCGGGCACCGTCGACAAGGCGATGAAGCGGTACGCCGCAACGGTCGTGGCCATCCACGCCGTCACGCAGCGGCGGGCCGGGGCCGAGAGCACCGCCGCCGGCGAATGGCGGGAGTGGCGGACCGAGGCGACCAGGCTGACGGTACTGACCGGTGCCGTCGGCGAGGCCGCGGCCGAGGTACAGCGGAAGGTCTCCGAAACCGAACTCGCCCTCAAGCAGACCAAGGCCGCGATCAAGACCACCTCCGACGCCGTACAGACTCTCAACCATCAGGCCGGTACCGCCGAAGCGGAGGCGCGGACCGCCACCGCACGGGTGACCGCCCTGCGCACCGAACTGGCCGGCCAGGTCAGCGCGGTGCTGGATCAGCTTGCGCAGCCCGGCGTCATCGACACCGCCTTCTCCGCCAACCCGGGGCCGGTGTTCACCGACCTGGCACCCGACGCCGTTGACGCCGTGGCCACCACCCTGCTGGCCGGCCTGCGGCGCGGCAGATCCGACGAGAACGCACTGATGCGCGCCCAGCAGACATTCGAGCAGGCCATCTCCGGCAGCTACGACGTGGCGGCCACCATAGTCGCCGGCGTCAGGCTGTTCGAGCTGATCGACGCCGACGGGCGTCGGCCGCTCGCCCAGGCCGCGGTCGAGATCGACCGGCAATGCGAAGTCGGCCGTGCCGCGCTGACCGAACGGGAGCAGAAGGTCTTCACCGACTTCGTCCTCGGCGAGGTCGGCGAGGAGCTACGCCGCCGGCTCAGCCAGGCGGGTACGTTGATCTCCGCGATGAACGCCAGCCTCCGCTCGATCCGGACCAGCCACGGCATCGGGGTACGGCTGACCTGGAAGCTGTCCGACGACGCCGGCGGTGACATCGCGCGAATCAAGGAGCTCATCACGACCGCCGCTGCCGTCCGCACGCCCACGCAGGACGCCGAGCTGACCGGACTGCTCTCGGCCCGGGTCGCCGCTGAGGCGGTCAAGGATCCAACCGCCGGGTACGCGGTCCACCTGCGGGGCGCGCTGGACTACCGTTCCTGGCACACCGTCGAGGTCATCATCACCGGCCCTGAAGAAGGTCGGGAACGGCGAATCAGCCGCCGCGCCAAGCTGTCGCAGGGCGAGACCCGGTTCGTGTCGTACGTAACCCTGTTCGCGGCCGTCGACGCGTACCTGTCCGGCCTGGAGAACACCGCGATGTCACTGCGGCTCATCCTGCTCGACGACGCCTTCGCCAAGGTCGACGAGCCGACCATCGCCGAACTGCTCGGCCTGCTGGTACGGCTCGACGTCGACTTCGTCATGACCGGGCACGCGCTATGGGGCTGCGTACCGCAGGTACCGGCGTTGGACATCTACGAGATCTGCCGCGAAGACGGCACGCCGGCCGCGACCGCGCACGTCCGCTGGGACGGGCGCAATCGGCACTTTCTGCACGCCACATGAGCGGTGAATCGCTACCGCCGCAGCTGAGGGGCTACCTGTCCGCACCGGCCCTGGCTCAGGTGTGGGAGGCCACCCGTACCCGCCTGGAACGCAACGGGCTACAGGTCGCTGGGACGCTCACGTTCGACCTTGACGAGGTCGCCGCTGACCGCCTGTCCGGGCTGCTCGGTCGACCGCTGGAACCAGGTACCGGTCGCCGGGTCAAGCTGGCCGAGCTCGACACGGCGTTGCGCCGCTCCGCCGCCGGGCAAGGACTCGTCTCGGTTCTGGAGATCCTCGACGGGCGCCCGGTCACCGACCGCGCCGCCGCCCGGCAGGACGCGCAAGCACAATGGGCGCAGGTGTGGCAGGGCCTCGACACCGCGCTGGCCGCCTCCGGCCTGGCCGAAGCGGCCTGGGTACCCGAGTGGATAGCCGGACTGCGCCGCACCGGCGTACTCACCCGTGCCGGTGCCGAGGCCGCGGCCCGCGCGCTCGCCCAAGCCGTCGCTGCCCTCGGGATCCTGCTCCAGCCGACCGCCGAGCCCACGGCGGGCTGGGAGTTGGCGGCCCTGGCGAGCCGGGTCACCGGGGACGCCCATGGACTCGACGACAACTACCTCGCGTCCGTCGTTCTCCTCCGCGCGGCCACGCATGTCCTCGGCGTGCCCGTACCGGAGTCCGCTGCCGACCGGCGGGACCTGTGGCAGGCCCTGGGAGTCGCCACCGACGCGGTCTCCGGCACCGTACTGGCATGGCAGCTTCGCCCACCGAGCGCCGACCGGTGGTCCCGCATGATGCGCGACCGCGCCGACCTCGGGCTGATCACCCACCTGACACTGCACGAACTCGACCGAGCCGGCCCCATCGAACTCGCCGTACCCGGACAGACCGTCTCCGTCTGCGAGAACCCGCAAGTGCTCCAAGCCGCCGCGCACGCCGGGACGCAGATGCCGCTGCTGTGCCTGTCCGGCAACCCAGCCACCGTCGGTACCCGGCTGCTGCAAACGCTGATCGCCGCCGGAAACCCGGTCCGGTACCACGGCGACTTCGACTGGCCCGGCGTCGCGATCGCCGGCCGGATCATCGGACTCGGCGCGGCCCCCTGGCGCATGTTCGCCGCCGACTACCGGGAGGCCGCCGCCGGCCTCGACGCCGACCACGCAATGGCCCTCAGCGGCAACCCGGTACCCACGCCGTGGGATCCGGATCTGGCCGCAGCGATGTCGGCGCGCGGGTTGGCGGTACACGAGGAGTCCGTGCTCTCCGACCTCATCGCCGACCTCGATGTCGGATCACCCCGCGCGGCTCTTTGATCTGGGCGATTGACACTGCCCTCACGTGTCCGGTGTGCCACCATTCGGATGATCCGAGCTTGAATTCCGAAACCGATATGGTCATGCAATGGTCCTCACCTTGCCGGTCAATGGTGATCGTCCTGAACCGCCACCCGACGCCGTGCCGGTGCCTGGGCAACTGGTCACCGCACGCGGGCGTCGGTGGGTGGTATCCGACGTGCAGGCCAGTTCGATCACGGCAGAGTCAGTCCTCGCCGGAGCACAGGAGGCGCAGCACCTGGTCACCTTGCCTCGGTCGAGGACGACAGCTTCGACGAAACGCTCCGAGTCGTCTGGCAGGTAGAGGTCGGAGCGCGGACTCACGAATCTTCCGCGCCGCCCTCGCTGGAACCCGATCAACGCCTCGACGATCCGGAGACGCTGGACGCTTTCCTTGACGCTGTCCGCTGGGGGGCGCTGACCAGCGCGGACAAGAGCCTGCTCCAGGCTCCGTTCCGCAGCGGCATCGACATTGAGGACTACCAACTCGACCCGCTGGTACGGGCGCTCGGCATGCCGCGGGCCAACCTGCTGATCGCCGACGACGTCGGGCTGGGCAAGACGATCGAGGCCGGGTTGGTCATCCAGGAGCTGATCCTGCGGTACCGGGCCCGCACGGTGCTCGTGGTCTGCCCGGCGAGCCTGTGCATCCAGTGGCGCGAGCAGATGCAGGACAAGTTCGGCCTGGAGTTCCGGGTGCTCGACACCGAGCTGGTGCGGACGTTGCGCCGGGAGCGGGGTGTGCGGGTCAACCCGTTCACCCACTACCCCCGACTGATCATGAGCGTGGACTGGCTGAAGCGGGACCGGCCGATGCGGCTGTTGCGCGACGTGCTGCCGAAGGGCACGCCGGGCCTGCCGCGCGCCTTCGACCTGCTGGTGGTCGACGAGGTGCACTCCTGCGCGCCGACCGGGCGGGGCCGGTACGCCACGGATTCGCTGCGCACCAAGGCGATCCGTGAACTCGCGCCACACTGCGAGCACCGGCTGTTCCTGTCGGCCACACCGCACAACGGGTACCAGGAATCCTTCACCGCGCTGCTGGAGTTGCTGGACGACCAGCGCTTCGCGCGGGGCGTACCACCGGATGCCGCCCAGTTGCGGCGGGTCATGGTGCGGCGCTTCGCGGGTCGGCCGCGCTTTCCGCGCAGAGTCGTGGTGCCGCTGGAGGTGGGCTACAGCGTGGAGGAACGGCAGATCCATGCGGATCTTCAGGCTTACGCTCGGTCACGGACCGAGCGTGCCGCAGGCGACCGGGAACGGATCGCCGTGGAGTTCGCGCTGACCACGCTGAAGAAGAGGCTGTTCTCCTCTCCCGCGGCCTTCGCCCGTACCCTCGCGGTGCACCGCGCTTCGGTGCAGGACAGGGCGGCTGGCGGACACCGCCCGGCGCGGCGGCCCGCCGCTCATGTTGCCGTGCTGCGCGACGCCGTGGCCGCGTTGGATGACGCGCTGGACACCGACGAGGACGATCCCACCTCCTACGAGGCCACGGCGCGGCGTGCGTTCGAGGCGGCGGCCTCGGCCGAACCGGCCCTCACCTCCGAAGAGTCAGCCCTGCTGACGACCATGGCGTCGTGGGCGGAGCGCGCACAGTACCGTGACGACAGCAAACTCGCCATCTTCCTCGACTGGCTCGATGACGTGCTGCGCGACGGTTCCCGGGTGATCGTGTTCACCGAGTACCGCGACACACAGCGCTGGCTGCACGAGCAACTGGTGTCCCGTGGCTACGGTCGCGGCGACCAGATCGCGGTACTCAACGGCGGCGTGGACCTCGACGAGCGGGACCGGATCAAGAAGCTGTTCCAGGCGCCGCCCGACCAGTCGCCGATCCGGATCCTGCTCGCCACCGACGCGGCCAGCGAGGGCATCGACCTGCAGAACCACTGCCACCGTCTGGTGCACTGGGAGATCCCGTGGAACCCGAACCGGCTGGAGCAGCGCAACGGACGCGTCGACCGGCACGGGCAGCGGGCGCCCGAGGTGCTCATCCACCACTTCGTGGGTGCCGGGTACGAAGATGCGACGCCCGGCTCGCTCGACGGCGACCTGCAGTTCCTCGCCCAGGCGGTGCGCAAGGTCGAACAGATCCGCACCGACCTCGGCAGCGTCGGGCCGGTCATCGCCGATCAGGTGACCGACGCGATGCTCGATCGCCGTAGCCAGCCGCTCGACACCAGCGCGGCCGAGGCGACCGTAGCCAAGCGGGCGATGCTGAAGGTCGAGCGGGACCTGGCGGCCGATCTGGAGCGCCTGCTGGCGGTACTCCAGGAAAGCCGCGCCGAGATGGGCCGTCCCCGCACGCCGTGGAGCGGGTGGTGCGCACGGGTCTGCGCCTGGCCCGGCAGCCGGGTCTGAGCCGTGCGAAGCGGGCCGGCGAGTACACCGTGCCACCCCTGACGGAGGAGTGGTCGCGGGCGCTGCTCGGCATCGAGCACCCGATCTCGCACCGGCCGCGCCCCGTCACCTTCGACGCGGACGCCGCACGCGACCGGATCCGCGACGGCGAGGTCGTCCACCTGCATCTGGGACATCCACTCGTGCAGCAGTGCCTGCGGCTCCTGCGCGCCGAGGTCTGGGCCGGCGGCCGGGAGGCGAAGCTGTCCCGGGTCAGCGCCCGGGTCGTCGACGATGCCGACCTGGCCGAACCGGTCGCGCTCGCCCACGGGCGGTTGGTGGTCACCGGCAGGTCCGGCGGCCGGCTCCACGAAGAGGTCATCACCGCTGGCGGCTACCTGCGGCAGGGACGGATGACCTCGTTCACCACCCAACGGGAGGTACGCCAGGCCGTTGCCGCCTCCCGGAGCAGCGCCAGTGGTGCACCCGCCGACCTGGTAGACGGTCTGGTCGCGCTCCTGCCGGTCATCTCGCCCGGGTTGGTGCGCGCCTTGGAACGCAGACGCGACGATCGCCAGGCCAGCCTCAAACGGCAGTTGGCGGACACGGCCGCCCGCGAGGCGGACACGGCCGAACAGGTACTCGTCGAGCTGGGCAAGGGCATCGAGCAGGCGCTGGGAGACTCGGGTACGCACCAGCAGTTGTCCCTCTTCGATGTCGAGGAGCGCCAGCAGTTGGAGCGCGA
>VAWN01000164.1:1650-4609 GCA_005885555.1 Actinomycetota bacterium | reverse complement strand
CCGGCTGGACCCAGCCGGGTGGGTGGTCGTCAGCGTCTACTTTGCGGAGCCATCGACAACTCGTACCGGACGACGTCATTGGACTGGTTCGCGACCTGGGTGAACACCGGGCGTAACCATCGGTAGAGGCAGTGCGGCGCGTGACGCGATCTACGTGTCCGGACAGTTCCCATGCCGAGGTCTGGTGCCACAACACTGGTGAACCGAAGATGCCGTGCAGGTGAGGACTGGGTGATCGTGGTGACGGACCAGGCTGCGGGAACGGCCGGGATGACGCTGGTGGAGCGGCCGGAGCCGCCGGCAGCGATAAACGACGTCGTCGTTGAGGTTCATGCGTCGGGGTTCGTCCCAACTGAGATGGCGTGGCCCTCGACTTGGACCGATCGCCTCAACCGTGACCGAACACCGTCGATCCCCGGGCACGAGCTGGCCGGAGTGATCACCGCTCTCGGGTACGGCACGACTGGTCTGTCTGTGGGACAGCGGGTGTTCGGCCTCACGGACTGGCATCGCGACGGCACCCTGGCGGAGTATGCGGCCGTCGAGGCACGCAACCTCGCGCCGCTGCCGGGCGACGTCGACTTCACGGTGGGCGCGAGCCTGCCAATCTCGGGCCTGACCGCGTGGCAAGGGCTGTTCGAGCACGGCCGCCTTCAGGCGGGGCAGAGCGTCCTCGCGCACGGCGCGGCCGGCGCAGTCGGGACGATGGTGACGCAACTCGCCCGCGAGGCTGGCGCCTATGTCATCGGTACGGGGCGCGCTACCGACCGTCAGAAGGCGCTCGACTTCGGCGCGCAGGAGTTCCTCGACCTCGACAACGACGCCCTGGAAGACATCGGCGGCGTCGATCTGGTCTTCGATGTCATCGGAGGCGACATCCAGAGTCGGTCTGTAGGCCTGATTCGCGCCGGAGGAATACTGGTGACTGTCGTCGGGCCGCCCGAGGCGCGGCCCGCGGACGGCTTGGCGGTCGACTTCGTCGTCGAGTCCGATCGCACCCAACTGGGTGAGATCGTCCACCGGGTGCGGGACGGACGACTGCGGACAAACATCGGCAACATCGCAACCCTCGACGATGCCGTCGCCGCCCTCAACCCGACCGAGCGGATCAAGGGGAAGACGATCATCCGCGTTCGTCCGTGAGGACTCGGGGACGCGATCGTCGGGCGGTAGGTCGGCACAACACCAGGCTGGCATGATCCAATGCGCGCTCATCAGCTACGTATGTAATTGATCTACGACCGCAGCCCGGCCAGAACACGGTCGGTACTCACAGTGACGAGCCGCCGTTTGCTCGGCGTGCGATGACGGCGGCAGATCAGCGCACGGGATCTTGGTCACCGGGAGCCGCCGTCGATGGCAGCTCTCGCTAGCGTGGTGTCACCGCAACAGGCGGAAGAAGTTGCGCAGGTCCTTCACGAGCAGCTCGGGAACCTCAAGAGCCGGGAAGTGGCCGCCGCGGTCGTGCTCGATCCAGTAACGGATGTCTGGGTACCGGCGGGCCGCCCAACGCCGGGAGGGCCGCGGTACCTCAAGGGGGAAGATCGAAGCACCCACGGGCACGGAAACCGTGTCGGTGCGTGCGCCGGTGATCCACGCTATGACCCGGTCGATGCTTTCGGCGTACAGGCGCGCCGATGACGCCGCCGTGCCGGTCACCCAGTACAACGTCACCTGGTCCAGAATCTGATCACGGGACAGCCCCCCGAGTCCGTCACCGGGTTGAGCGAGCGCCGGGTCGCTCCAGGCGAGCAACTTCTCGCCCATCCAGACGCACAGGCCGGCTGGAGAGTCCACCAAGGCATAGCCGAGCGTCTGCGGGGCGGTGCGGTGCATCTCGGAGTACGCCGAGGATGATCGCCCGCGCTCGCGCAACTGCGCCAGTGCGACACGTTCGGCATCCGTGTGGTCGCTGACCCTCGTCGGGTCGGGGCCGGCAAGGGGCGGAACGAGGTGGATACCGGCCACGTGTTCGACATCCATTGCCGCGAGGACGCTGGAAATACTGGTGCCCCAGTCGCTGCCGGTTGCGCCGTAGCGGGTGTAGCCCAGACCGGCCATCAACTCCGCCCAGGCGCCGGCGATCCGCTCGATGCCCCAGCCGGGAGTGGTCGGCTTGGCGCTGAATCCGTACCCGGGCAGGGAGGGGATGACCACGTCGAAGGCGTCGGCAGGCGTACCGCCGTGACGCACCGGATTGGTCAGCGGTCCGACCAGGTCGACCAGTTCGAGTACCGAGCCGGGCCAGCCGTGGGTGAGTACCAGCGGCAGCGCGTCTGGATGTGGGGACGGGGCATGCAGCACGTGCACCTGCAACCCGTTCACGTTGATCAGATATTGCGGGCCGGCGTTGAGCCGTTGTTCGGCGGCCCGCCACTCGTACTCCTCGGCCCAGTAACGGCACAGGTGCTGGACCACCTCCAAAGGCACGCCCTGGGCCCATCCGGGCGCCGGCGCCGGCTCAGGCCAGCAGGTGCGCGCGAGCCGAGCACGCAGCTCAATCAAGCGGGCCTCCAGCACGTGTACCTGGTACGGCCGGTGAGTGTCTCTTGTAGACCTTCGCGCAGTGACGCGGCAGCTGGACCGATCTGGTCGCCGGCACCTGGCTCGTCCATGATCCGTGGCTGGCGGGCCAGTGGCGATCACTCAGCTGAAGGCCGCAGGGGCCAGACTGGCCGGCATGGCTGACCTGGGCGACCCGAAGACCGTGCTACGCCACTACCTCCAGCTGACTCGCGACAGCCTGATCTGGAAGCTCGACGGGCTGGGCGAACGCGACGCCAGACTGCCCCGCACCCCGACCGGCAACAACCTGCTGGGAGTCCTCAAACACTGCCTCAATGTCGAGGCCGGCTACTTCGGGCCCACCTTCGGGCGCGAGTTCCCGACGCCCGAGCAGTTGGTCCCGATGGAAGCGTACGAGCAGGATCCCCAAGCAGACTGGTATGCCCGGGAGGAC
>VAWN01000164.1:0-1626 GCA_005885555.1 Actinomycetota bacterium | reverse complement strand
CGAAAGACGGGCTGATCGACCTCTACCGTCGTGTCGGGGCCTTCGCGGATCAGACCATCGAGCAGCTACCGCTCGACGCCCCGGGGCGGGTGCTGTGGTGGCGGCCAGGCAGGCAGGACGTGACCTTGCAACGGATCATCGTCCACGTGATCTACGACCTCGCCCGTCACGCTGGTCACGCCGACATCATGCGCGAGCAGCACGACCGGGCGATCGGCTGGCAGCGGGAGAATACCAACGTCCCCGACGACTATGACTGGTCGGCGTACGTCGCCAGGCTGACCCAACTCGCCGACCGGTTCGGATAGCCGGCCGGACTCCCGTACACCCGCGTGAGGCTCGGCAGCGTCGAGCCGTGCGGAGCGGCTGGTGTCGACCCGGCCGACCGGGCTGACGGCTGCGTACCGCCCAGCTCCCGACGGCACCTCTCCCTGATCTTGTCGTACCGCTGGGATCATCGCCGCGTGCCCCGGGATCTGCCGGTGAGCGGTGGTGGACCGCGACGCTGGATCGGGCGGGCTGTCTCTTACAGGAGGTCTTGCAGAGGGCGTGGTTCGTGGCCGGTGAGGGCGTGGACGCCGTCTCCGAGGACGCACAGGTGGCCTTCGCGGATGGCGCGGCCGGTGCCGGTGAACAGCTCGAACGTCCCCGCGTTGGCGGGGGCGACGGTGAACGCGGCACGGTCGCGCTCGTAGGCGTCGTCGTCGACGTCATCCCGCTCGATGTCCGCGCCGGTCCGCTCGCGCACCAAGGCCACGTAGTCGTCCGCGGTGACCAGAACGGGCCCGGTGACGTCGTACCTACGGCCTTCGTGCCCGTCGTCGCACAGTGCCGCGGCGGCTGCGGCCGCGCAGTCGGCCCGGGTCACGAAGGCGTGCCCGCCGTCGCCGAGGTTCGTGGTCCACCTGCCATCACGGGCGTAGCAGCGGGCGAGATCAGCACGCCGGTCGGCGTATAGGGCGTTGCGCAGGATCGTCGACGGCACCCCGACCGCAGTGAGGTCGGCCTCACTGTGCAGGTAGATGGCGGCGGGCGGGAACGGGTTGTCGCGCACCGGGTTCTGCATGGAGGTGAACACGATCCGCCGGACCCCGGTGCGCGCCGCGGCCTCGAACGCTGCCCGATGCGCACCGACCATGTCCCCCGTGCCGAGCGCGCTGATCACCAGAAGCCGGTCCACGCCCTGCAGCGCCTCGTTCAGCGTCTGCGGCCGCTCGAAGTCTCCGAAACGCGTTCGGTCGTCGACACGGGTCCTGGATAACGCATCGATCACCAGGCGTCCGAGCCGCCCCGACGCCCCCGTCACGCCAACAATCACGCTCGTCAACCTAGCCTCCCGGAACCGCGTCCGCTCACCCTCGCCGGTCTCGCTGGCTACGTGCACTGCGGCACAGCCGTGCTTGGCAACGAGGTTCGCGACGCCAGCCGTCCTGGACCGCCTGATCGCACTCATCCTCGGCACGTTCGGACATCAGCGCCTGCGCGACGGTCACCGTCCGTGACGCGCGGCCAGCGGCAGAAGAGTAAGTGCCACAAGTTCTGGGCCGGAACCTACTCGACTTGTTCGGTGAGGCGATCGGGGCGGATCACGATGGTGCTGATGGTCCCGCTGCCCCGCACGGTCGT
>VAWN01000156.1 GCA_005885555.1 Actinomycetota bacterium | reverse complement strand
GGATCGCTACACGGTGGCTGCCCAGAGTCCGCATCCTGCATCCCTTCCCGGCGGACCGCTTCGCCGCCAGAACCTGAGGCAGGAGCCCGATGCGGTAGTTCCGCACGTCGGGATCTGTGCGGGGGGCCGTCCGCAAGGACGGTCCCTACCGCGACCATCTAGGTCATCGACTGGGATGAAAGGGCCGGATGCCTGACGCGCTTCCGACCGGCGGCAAGTATGATCGACAGGTGACTATCGAGCGCCATTGGTGGAACGGCAACTCCAGTTGCCGGGGGCGTCGGGACGTGTACATCCGTACCGACGGCCAAGCGTGGGAGGTGCAGGCGCAGGTCGGTGGGGACGCGGGCCGTTCGAAGGTCCACCGGTGTCCGGGTCGCGCGTCGGCCGAGATCCTCGCCGACGCGTGGCGGGGTGGTCGACCGGAGTGGCGGGAACTGGTGGCCTGACCGTCTGCGTCAGGAACATTCCCGGCAGATCTGCTGACCGTCGCGCCGCTGGGCGAGTTGGCTTCGGTGGTGCACCAGGAAGCAGCGCATGCAGCGGAACTCGTCGGGCTGCATCGGTACGACCGGCACGGTGAGTTCCTCGTCGGACAGGTCCGCGCCGGGTAGCTCGAAGTGTTCGGCCGCGTCCGTCTCGTCGAGGTCGACGCTCGGTGACGGCACACCAGTCCTGGCCGGCATGAGCACGCCGACACCGTCGTCGACTTCGACCGCCGGTCGGCGCGGCGCGTCGTAGTCGATGGGTTTGCTCATCGCGGCCTCCCGGCTCGGATCCTTGCGTAACGACGCTAGACCGGGGTGGTGCCCGGCGCGCCGGGACCGCAGCCCGGTCGGGCTGATGGTACGCGGCTACCGCCGGTTCGACTCCTGGTCCGCGCGGCCGACTCCTGGGCGGACCGGCCGGCGGGCCTGGCGGCGGTCACGAGGCGCTTCGCCGGTACGGAGGCGAATCGGGGCCGCGGGGGAGTGCTGGGCCGTCCACGAGGATCGGCATCCGCGTGAGCCCCACGAACGTCGCTCCTTCGGGTTGCCTCTGCCGAGTTTGCTCAGGTCGGGCCGCCTGACCACGGCGCGCCGGTGAGCAGCTGGCAGGTGTCGGTGAGATGCAGGACCTGCCGCACCGGGGGCTGAGGGCGGATGACTCGGAATGTGGCGCCGGCTTGTCGAACAGCGTCGGGTGCCCGCAGTAGGGGTGTGTAACGCGTTCATGTCCAGGCGCGCCACCCGGACGAGGTCGACGACCAGTTGCGTCACCCGGTGCCTGGTCAACACGGCGGCGGCCGCGGCCATGAGCTGGCCGGCGGTGTCGGTAACGAGTTCGCCGGCGACGCCGAGGATGGCGACGCCGTGGCCGTCGACGCCCGTGGTGATCCGCAACGCCGTCACCGTGCTGCCTCCCATGCTGCTTTCCGTGCTGGTCGTCCGCCCGGTCCGGCTACCACGTGCCACCGCCCGAAAATCTATGCCAGAGGTGCTAGACATGCTCGCCGAGTCTGCTAGTGTTCTTCGGGTCGAGAACAGAGAACAGCACAGACGCTGACGAGGCCGCCCGCACGAGGCGGAGGAGCAGGGACCGCGCGAACGTTGCGCCGTTCCGCTCAGCACCAACCACAGCAGTACGCGACACAGCAGTTGAGGTAGACGCACAGCAGCAGTACAGGAGCCTGGACGGGAGGCGCGGTCCGGCGCAGCAAGCGGGGCCGACGTGCCGTTCAGGGCTCCTGGCTGGTGACCGTCCGCTGGAGCTGTCCGGGGCTTTGGAAGTGCATGGCTCCGGCACCGGCGGACCGCACGACGCGCGAGGTATGAACGCAGAGGAAAGGGAGGGCCGTACACCGTTGGATCGCCCGCCTATCGGCCGCAACACAGGCCGGGCGGACACCGCAGTCTCCATCGAACGAGAGGTGGTCTCCGGTCACGCTTACGCGATCCCCGCACCCGAACCCGTCACGCACGGCTGGTGCGGACACGACAACCCGACGTTGCTGTCGGTAGATGGTGTTAAGACCCGTAAACCCTGGGCCCCGGCGCGCTTGCGCCGGGGCCCTCGACATGGAGGTCACATGGCCCAACCCGATGACCTGTTGAACGACCTGTTGGACGATGAGGACTATCCCGCCTACACGATGGGCCGCGCCGCGGAGATCCTCGGCACGTCGCAGGACTTCCTGCGCCGGCTCGGCGAGGCGAATCTGATCGACCCGCACCGCTCGGCCGG
>VAWN01000101.1 GCA_005885555.1 Actinomycetota bacterium | reverse complement strand
CCGTGACAGCAAGGACCGCGAAGGCCCGGTCCTGACGTTCGATCGCGAAGGCTGGAAGGAGTTCGTGCACGCGGTTCGCGAGGGGGAATTCAATCTGTGAAGGGAGAACCCCGCCGCAGTCCGCGGTCCTTGTTGCCGTACTTCACCGTTTGCAGCGCAGCTAGCGCGCTTTGGAGCGCTTGAATGATATCGGCCTTGCCGACGATGGTGCCGCTGTCCGCCTGATCTACCAATTCGGCGAGATCGGCGAGATCGGCGAGCAGGCTGCGCCACCCGGGCGCGGATTCGTCGTGGGCCAAGCTCAACCGATTCGCGTGGCGGTCAGCTGAGCCGGGTGGCGCCGCCGCTCGGTACCGCGGGGAAGGCGGCCGGCGCGGTGAACCCGGCCTCGGCGAAGGCGCTGGCGACCGCGGTGCCGACCTTCTCGGCGGCCGGCGCGTCGATCAGCGCGAGCACGCAGCCGCCGAAGCCGCCGCCGGTCATCCGCGCGCCGTAGGCACCCGCGTCCAGCGCCGCGGACACCGCGGTGTCGACCTCCGGCACGGTGATCTCGTAGTCGTCGCGCATCGACACGTGCGAGGCGGTCAGCAGCGGCCCGATTTCGCCGTACCGGCCGGCGCGCAGCAGCGCGACGGTGTCGAGTACCCGCTGGTTCTCGGTCACCACGTGCCGTACCCGCCGGCGGCTCACCTCGTCGGGCAGCCGGCCCAGGGCGGCGTCGAGGCCGGCCACGGTTACGTCACGCAGCGCCGGTACGCCGAGGATCCGGGCCGCCTCCTCGCAGGTGCGCCGGCGCACCCCGTACTCGCCGTCGGTGTGCCGGTGCGGCGCCTTCGTGTCGATGACGAGGATCGCGAGGTCGACCGCGGCGAGGTCGAACGGGATGTGCTCGGTCGCCATCGAACGGCAGTCGAGGAAGAGCGCGTGGCCGGCCCGGCACCGCAGCGACGCGGTCTGGTCCATGATGCCGGTCGGCGCGCCGACGAAGTCGTTCTCCGCCCGCTGTACCAGATGGGGGCGCTCCTCCAGGGGAAGGTCCAGGCCGCCGAGGTCGCACAGCGCCGTGAGTACCGCACACTCCAGCGCGTGTGAGGAGGACAGGCCGGCGCCGACGGGTACCTCGGAGTGGATGTCCAGCCGCGCGCCCGGCACGTCGTACCCCGTCTCGCGCAACGCCCACACGACACCGGCCGGGTACCGTGCCCAGCCCTCGACGCCGCCCGGTACCAGTTCGGCCGCCGTCAGCGTCGCGTCTCCGGGCTCCTCGCGCGACGAGACCATCCACTGTGGACTGTCGAGGACCGACGCGGTCACGTATGCGCGCAACGGCAGCGCGAACGGCAGCACGAACCCGTCGTTGTAGTCGGTGTGCTCGCCGATGAGGTTGACCCGGCCGGGCGCGGCCCACACTCCACTATCCACGGCAGAACTCCCACGCGTCGGCGACGATCTCGGTGAGCGACGGCTTGTGCGGCGTCCAGCCCAGTTCGGCGCGGGCCTTGTCGGACGAGGCTACCAGGGCGGCCGGGTCGCCGCCGCGGCGCGGCGCGATCTCGGTCGGCACCGGGTGCCCGGTCACCTCGCGGACCACGTCGACCACCTGCCTGTTGGAGAACCCGGTGCCGTTGCCCAGGTTGTAGACCCGGTGCGTCGACGGCTCCATTGTGGACAGTGCGAGCAGGTGCGCGGCGGCGAGGTCGGAGATGTGGATGTAGTCGCGGACGCAGGTGCCGTCCGGGGTCGGGTAGTCGTCACCGAACAGTTGCAGCTTCTCCCGCTTCCCGGCGGCGACCGCAAGCGCGATCGGGATCAGGTGGCTCTCCGGGTCGTGCCGCTCGCCGATCAGTGTGCCGTCGCTGCTGCGGTGCGCGCCGGCCACGTTGAAGTAGCGCAGCGACACCGCGGCCAGCCCGTGCGCCCGGGCCTCGTCGCGCAGCGCGTGGTCGACCGCGAGCTTCGAGGCGGCGTACGGGTTCGGTGGCCGGGACTGCGCGGTCTCCTTGATGGGCAGCTCGTCGGGATCGCCGTAGATGTTGGCGGTGGAGGAGAACACCAGCCGCCGTACCCCGGCCGCGCGCATCGCGTCGAGCAGCCGCAGCGAGCTGACGAGGTTGTTCTCCCAGTACCGTTCCGGCTGCTCCACCGACTCGCCGGCGAGGATCAGGCCGGCGAAGTGCAGTACCCCGTCGAAGCTCGCGTCGAGCACCTGCGCCGCTAGCTCCTGCACCCGACCGTCCACAAAGGACGCTCCGGGCCGGACCGCGTCGCGGTGCCCGCGGGACAGGTCGTCCAGCACGGTCACCTCGTGGCCGGCGTCGAGCAGCAGTTGGGTGACGATGCCGCCGATGTACCCGGCGCCCCCCGTGACGAGATACTTCATAGGTCTGTGCCTCCCGGCTCGCTTCGCTGCGCGCCCTGTGCGCCGTCTTCCCTCGGCCCCGCGCACCGACTGCGTCGGCGCGTTGCCTCAGTCCAGACGCCGCGGCGCTCCGCTTCGCTCACAGCGTTCATGGTTCGCTCCGCTGCGCGCCCTGTGCGCCGTCTTCCCTCGGCCCCGCGCACCGACTGCGTCGGCGCGTTGCCTCAGTCCAGACGCCGCGGCGCTCCGCTTCGCTCACAGCGTTCATGGTTCGCTCCGCTCACAGTGTCACTTCCCTCAGCATCGCGGCCGCGCGTTCGGGCCGGACGTCGTTGATGAAGGCGCCCATCGCCGACTCCGAACCGGCGAGGTACTTGAGCTTACCGGCGGCCCGCCGGACGCTGGTCAGTTGCAGGTGCAGGTAGGACAGCGCGCGGTCGGGATGCCGCACCGGCGCCTGGTGCCACGCCGCGATGTACGGCAACGGCGCGCCGAACAGCCCGTCGCAGCGGCGCAGCACGTCGAGGTACACCGGGGCGAAGGCGGCCACCTCGGCGTCGGTCAGGCCGGTCAGGTCCAGGACGTGCCGGTGCGGTACCACGTGCACCTCGAACGGCCAGCGCGCGGCCGCGGGTACATAGGCCGTCCAGTGGTCGTTGCCACCCACGACCCGCACCTTCGCCTCCTGCTCGGCCGCGAGGACCGCGGACCCGAGGACGCCGCCGGTCTCGTCGGCGTACCGCCGCGCCGCGGCCAGCATGGCGCGGGTGCGCGACGGCACGAAGGGGTACCCGTAGATCTGCCCGTGCGGGTGGGACAGCGTGACGCCGATCTCCTCGCCCCGGTTCTCGAACGGGAACACGTGCTCGATCTCGGGCAGCGCGGACAGTTCCGCGGTGCGGTCGGCGAGTGCCGCCATGACCGTGCGCACCCGGTCGTGCGGCAGCGCGGCGAACGACGCGTTGTGGTCGGGCGTGAAGCAGACCACCTCGCAGCGCCCGGCCGCCGGCCGCAGCGGGGACAGCGGCGTCGGCGCCACCAGCGGCTCGGCGGGCAGGTGGTGGTTGAACGAGGGGAACCGGTTCTCGAAGACCACCACGTCGTAGTCGAAGGCGGGGATCTCCGTCGATCTGTCCACAGTGGATGGACACAGTGGACAGTCGCTGGTCGCCGGCAGGAAGGTGCGGGTCTGCCGGTGCGCCGCGATCGCGACCCACTCGTCGACCAGCGGGTCGTAGCGCAGCTCCCCGGCGACCGGCCGGGGTGGCAGGTCGCGCCGGTCGATCTCGTCGCGTACCGCGTCGTCGCGCTCGTCGAAGTAGATCAGTTCGCGACCGTCGGCGAGCTCGATCGAGGTCCGCTTCATCACATCCACTCCCGCTCAACCGGGTCGACGTCGGCGATGATCAGCTGGTCGACGCTGAGGTCGAGCTCGGCGCGCGCCTCCAGCGGAAGGCCGGAGTCGGTGACGACGACGTGCGCCTCACCCAGCGCGGCGATCGTGGCGATCCCGATCATGTCCCACTTCGTGTGGTCGGCGAGCACCACGAGGCGGCGCGCGGCGGCCACGAGTGCGCGGTTGGTGTCGGCCTCGGACAGGTTCGGCGTGGTGTACCCGGCCCGCGCGCTCATCCCGTGCACGCCGAGGAACAGCAGGTCGAGGTTGATCCGCGCGGCGGCCTCCTGGGCCACCGGGCCGACGAGGGCGTCGGAGGGGGTACGTGTGCCGCCGGTCAGCACCACCGTCTGGTCGAGCCGGCCGGTGCGGTAGAACACGTCGGCGACCGGGATCGAGTTGGTCACCACGGTCAGCTCCGGTACCCCGGCCAGTTCCCGGGCGAGCGTCGCGGTCGTGGTACCGGCGGAGATGCCCACCGCGGTGCCCGGGTTGACCAGCTCGGCGGCGGCGCGCGCGATCGCGACCTTCTCCGCCTGCTGCTGCCCGGACTTCGCCGCGTACCCCGGTTCGTCGGTCGTGCCTTCGATCGCGATCGCACCGCCGTGCACCTTCGCAACGAGCCCCCGCTCGGCCAGCGCCTCGATGTCCCGCCGGATCGTCATGTCGGAGACGCCGAGCACGCGGACGAGGTCGGCGACCCGCGCGCCGCCGTTGCGCCGGACCCGGTCAAGGATCGACGCCTGTCTCTGCTGTGCGAGCACGGGTCCTCCCTTGACGACACGGTGCAACGCAGTCCCGGCCCAGCATTCCACAGAACCCAACAGTTTCCAACAGGATCGGTGGGTGCAGCCTGTCACTACTACGATGCGAACCATGCCCGAGCGCGCCGGCACCGGACGTGCCGGCACCTTCGCGCCGGTCGTGGTCCGCGCCGCGGACGGCCTGGCCCGCTGGGTAACCCGGATGCTCGGGGCCAGCGCCACCGCCGGGCGGGAGTCCATCTCCGAGGCCGAGCTGCGCGACCTTGTGGCCGCCAACATCGTGCTGTCCGGCGAGGAACGGCACATCATCGACGAGGTGCTCGCCGCCGGCGCGCGGCACGTTCGCGAGGTCATGGTGCCGCGCACCGACGTGGTCTTCCTCGACGCCAGCCTGCCGGTGGCCAACGCCGTGGCCGCGGTACGCGCCGCCCGGCACTCCCGCTTTCCGGTCATCGACGGTTCGCACGACGACGTGGTCGGCTTCGTACACCTGCGCGACCTGCTGATCCGGCCGGAGCCGGACGGCGCGGTCACGGTGGGCGAGCTGGCCCGCGAGGTCAAGCGGCTGCCGGCCAGCAAGCGGGTGCTGCCGGCGCTGTCGGAGATGCGCAACGAGGGCCGGCACCTGGCCGTCGTGGTCGACGAATACGGGGGTACCGCGGGAATCGTGACCCTGGAGGACCTGATCGAGGAGCTGATCGGGGAGATCACCGACGAGTACGACCTGGCACCCGACCCGCTGCCGGCCGACGGCGGGGTACCCAGCGAGGTGGACGGCCGGCTCAACCTCACCGACTTCGCCGAGCGCTGCGGGTTCGCGCTGCCGGCCGGGCCCTACGAGACGCTCGGCGGGTTCCTCATGGCCTCGCTCGGCCGGCTCGCGCGGGTGGGCGACGAGGTCGAGGTCGACGGGTACCGCCTCGTGGTCATCTCCCTCGACGGCCGGCGGGCGGCCCGCGTCGGCATCGTGACGGTGCCGCGCCTTTAGCTGATCCTCACGGGAGGAGCGGCGTGCCGCCGCATTATCCTCATGGCCATGTCCTCGTCCTCCGGCCGCCCGCCGCGGGTGCTCTCCGGCATCCAGCCCACCGCCGACTCGTTCCACCTGGGCAACTACCTCGGAGCGCTGCGCAACTGGGTGGCGATGCAGGAGACCCACGACGCGTTCTACTGCGTCGTCGACCTGCACGCGATCACGATGGGGCACGACCCGGCCCTGCTGCGGCAGCGCACCCGGCTCAGCGCGGCGCAGCTTCTCGCGCTCGGCCTGGATCCGGAGCGGTGCACCCTGTTCGTGCAGTCGCACGTTCCCGAACACGCCCAGCTCGGTTGGGTGATGGGCTGCATCACCGGGTTCGGCGAGGCGAGCCGGATGACCCAGTTCAAGGACAAGGCCGGGCGGCAGGGCGCCGACCGGGCCAGCGTCGGGCTGTTCACCTACCCGATCCTGCAGGCCGCGGACATCCTGCTGTACCAGGCCGATGCGGTACCCGTCGGCGAGGACCAGCGGCAGCACCTGGAGCTGACCCGCGACCTGGCGCAGCGGTTCAACACCCTGTACGGCGCGACGTTCACGGTCCCCGCGCCGTTCATCCCGGAGTCGACCGCGAAGATCACCGACCTGCAGGACCCGACGGCGAAGATGTCGAAGTCGTCGTCCTCGCCCAACGGCATCATCGACCTGCTGGAGGACCCGGCCCGGTCGGCGAAGAAGGTCCGGTCGGCGGTGACGGACACGGGTCGGGAGATCGTCTACGACCCGGCGACGAAACCCGGCATCGCCAACCTGCTGACCATCTACTCCGCGCTGACCGGGCGGAGCATCGCCGCGCTCGAAGCCGACTACGCCGGCAAGGGGTACGGCGACCTGAAGAAGGACCTGGCCGAGGTCGTGGTCGAGTTCGTCCGGCCGGTGCAGGTGCGCACCAAGGCATACCTGGACGACCCCGGGCACCTGGACAAGGTGCTGGCCCTCGGTGCCGAGAAGGCCCGCGCGGTCGCGTCGGTCACCCTGCGCACCGCCTACCAGCGGATCGGCTTCCTGGCCCCGGCCAGCGGTGCCTGAGGTGGATGCGCTGCGCGTCGGCGTGGCGGTCGGCATCCCCGAACCCTGGGGCGGCATGCTCGACGAGGCCCGGGCGGCGGCCGGCGACCCGATGGCGGAGTTCATCCCGTCGCACGTGACGCTTCTCGGACCTACCGACGTCCCTTCACCCGCCTTGCCATTGATTGAAGACCATCTATCTAACGTCGCGCCGCTGTTTTCGCCGTTCCCCGTGCAGCTGCGCGGTACCGGTACCTTCCGGCCGTTGACCCAGGTGGTCTTCGTCGCCGTGGCGGCCGGGATCAGCGAGTTCGAACAGCTGGCCGCCGCGGTACGGGCCGGTCCGCTGCAGCGGGAGCTGCACTTCCCGTACCACCCGCACGTGACCGTCGCGCACGACATCTCGACCGAGGCGCTGGACAAGGTCTTCGAGGAACTCGCCGACTTCTCCGCCCGCTTCCCCGTCGACCACTTCACGCTGTACGTGCACGGAGCCGACGGGCGGTGGCGACCGGTACGCGACTTCGCCCTCGGGGTACCGTGAGCCGGTTTTCCGACGTGGTCGCGCGATCGGAGGCGGCGCTGGCCGGGCTCCGGCGCCGGGTCCGGTGGATCGACCACCTGTGGCGGGCGGCGGCACGGTTCGACGAGTACTTCGGGCTGCGGCTGGCCGCGGCGATCGCCTACTACGGCTTCTTCGCGGCGTTCGCGATCAGCCTGCTCGCGTTCTCGGTACTCGGGTTCGTGCTGGCCGGCAACCAGGCCGCGGCCCGGGCGGCGACCGCCTACCTCGACCGGAACCTGCCGTTCCTGCGGGTCGAGGACATCGCCGGGGCGCGCGGCACGATCGCCGTCGTGAGCGCTGTCGCGCTGGTGTTCGCCGGTGTCGCCTGGATCGATTCGATGCGGTCCGCGCAGCGGGCGATGTGGCAGCTCGAACAGAGTCCCGGCAACTTCGTGATCCGGTGGCTGGTCGACTTCGCCATCCTGGTGGGGCTCGGGCTGCTGCTCGCCGTGTCGCTGTTCCTCAGCAGCCGGATCCAGGCGGAGGCGCCCTCGTTCGCGTCCGGGGTGGTCGGCCTGATCCTCGCGCAGCTGATCAACTTCGTGATGTCGGCCGGGCTGCTCGTGGGGGTACCCCGGTTGTGGGTGTCGACGAGCCGGGTATCCGTGGCGGTCGTTCTCGTGGGACTCGGGATCACGGCACTGACGACCGTGGGGCAGGTCTACGTGCAGCGCACCAGCAACAATCCGGCGTACCAGGTGGTGAGCGTGGCGGCGGGGCTGCTCGTGTTCCTGTACCTGTTCAGCCAGCTGCTGCTGTTCGGGGCGGCGTGGGCGGCAACGGGGCGCGGCCGGGTGCGGGATCTCGCTGCGGGTCCGCAGCCGCCCGCCGAGCCCGCTGATCGCTAGTGCGGATCTTGGACGCTTGTACCCCTCGCAGGGGGTAGACGCGTCCAAGATCTCGCCATCAGTCGCCACCATCCGGCGCGTCCTTGGGCGGCAGCGGCGGTGGCGGGCGGCATGATGGCGGCGTGGGCGCACTCGTGACACTGGAACTGTCGGCCGACTCGCCGATGCTGACGCTGCCGTGGATCATCACGATCGGGCCGCTGTCCGACGACGACGAATGGGAGCCGGTCGTCTGCGGACCCTACGAGCGGGTGCACGCGCTGGCCCTCGCTCAGGAGGTCGTCGCCGACGAGGACCTGATGGCGGTCGTCGAGCCCGTGGTACCGCACGTGAGCGTCGACGCGATCCGCAACGAGATCGACACGGCGCGGGCGGTGGCCGCCGAAGAGGCCGACGACGACAGCGACAGCGACGCCGTGGTACCCGACGAGGCGGACGACGAGCCGGAGGAGCCGGCCCACCAGCATGTCGGGGCGCCGACGCCGGCGGAGATCCGGGCCGGGTTCGCGCGGATCGCCACGCGGCTGCTCGGAGACTAGAACCAGGCGGCGGTGTCCGGTGGCAGCGTGGCGTCGGTGAGCCGGCCGTTACTGGAGAGCAGCGGGTCACGGTACCCCTTGGGAAGCGGGACCGGCCGGCGGCCGAGGTTGACCACGCAGCGCACCCCGCCACGGCCGGTGAAGTGCAGCACGTTCGCCGGAGCGTCGTGCCAGGCGAGCGTGCCGCCGGCGTACTTGCGGCGCAGCCGCAGCGCCGCGCGGTAGAACGACAGCGTCGACGCCGGGTCGGCCGCCTGCTTCTCGACGGTGAGCTCGGCCCAGGACGCCGGGGCAGGCAGCCACGCTGCCGGCGCGGTGGTGAAGCCGAACGGCGGCGCGGTGCCGGACCAGGGCAGCGGGACGCGGCAGCCGTCGCGGCCGGGCATCCGGCCGCCGGAGCGGTGGAACTCCGGGTCCTGGCGGACCGCGTCGGGCAGGTCGACGACCTCCGGGAGGCCCAGCTCCTCGCCCTGGTACAGGTAGGCGGAGCCGGGCAGGGCGAGCATCATCAGGGTCGCCGCGCGAGCCCGGGGCAGGCCGCCGCCCAGGCGGGTGCGGTGGCGGCGGACGTCGTGGTTGGACAGTACCCAGGTCGTGGTCGCGCCGACGGTGGCCGAGGCGGCCAGACAGTCGTCGACGACCTCGCGGTAGGCGGCGGCCGACCAGGGCGCGGTGAGCAGGTCGAAGTTGAACGCCTGGTGGAACTCGTCGACGGCCACGTACCGGCTCAGCCGGGTCGGCGGCGACACCCAGGCCTCGGCCACGGCCATCCGGTCGCCCGGGTAGCTGTCCAGGATGGCGCGCCAGGAGCGGAAGATCTCGTGGATGTCGTTCTGGTCCCAGTACGGCAGTTCGGCCCTGCTGCGCAGCCGCATCTGGTCGGGGTAGCCGACGTCGGGCAGCCCTTCGGCCTTGAGCAGGCCGTGGGCGACGTCGACCCGGAAGCCGTCGACGCCGCGGTCCAGCCAGTACCGCAGGATGCTGTCGAACTCGGCGCGCACCTGGGGGTGGCGCCAGTTGAAGTCGGGTTGCGTGAGGTCGAACAGGTGCAGGTACCACTGGCCGTCGGGGACCCGCTCCCAGGCGATACCGCCGAAGACCGACTCCCAGTCGTTGGGCGGCCGGCTGCCCCGGCCGAAGCGGAAGATGTACCGCTCGCGCGACGGCGACCCGGGTGGCGCCGCGAGCGCCTCGACGAACCAGGGGTGCTCGTTGGAGGAGTGGTTGGGTACCAGGTCGACGATCAGCCGCAGGCCCAGCTCGCGGGCCTGGGCGCGCATGGCGTCGAAGTCGGCCAGGGTGCCGAACAGCGGGTCGACGTCGCGGTGGTCGACGACGTCGTACCCGCCGTCGAACATCGGGGAGCGGTAGAACGGGGTCAGCCAGATCGCGTCGACGCCGAGGTCACGCAGGTACGGCAGGCGCCGGGTCAGGCCGGGCAGGTCGCCGGTGCCGTCCCCGGTGCCGTCGGCGAAGCTGCGCGGGTACACCTCGTAGATGACCGCGTCCCGCCACCATGCGGCACTGTCCACAGTAGACCCTCCGTCACTCAGGGGCTCCTGCCCAGGCTAGCCGCCCGGCGGGGGGAGCGAGCCGGAACGCCCCGGCGGGGCCGCGCGGGTGGCCGGCGGCGTCGCGCGGGCCGGCGGTGTCGCGCGGGTGGCCGGCGGCGCTGCGCGGCGGGGCGGCGGCGCTGCGCTAGGGTGCCGGATCATGGAGATCCTCCGCAACGTCGTGTTCTACCTGCACCTGATCGGGTTCGCGCTGTTGCTCGGGGGCAGCGTCGCGCAGTACCTGTCCGGCAAGCTGCGGATCAACGCGGCGATGCTGGGCGGCGCGGTGATCCAGGTGGTCACCGGGCTGATCCTGGCGGCGCCGTTCGGCCTGGACCCGGGCGAGAAGCTCAACCACGGCAAGCTCGCGGTCAAGCTGGTCGTCGCGCTGATGATCCTGGCGATGACGTTCTTCTCCCGCAAGCGGGAGAAGGTGAACCGCGGCCACTTCCTCGCCATCATCGGCCTGGTCCTGGTCAACGCCGGGGTGGCCGTCTTCTGGTGATGCGTACCCGCGCGGGACACGAGTTGGTCACACCCGGATAACGGCCGAGGACCGTCGGTGCGCGGGACTCGGTTGGCGTCGGGGGTCTGGCGTACGCTCCCGGCAGTTGGGACCGCAACGATGCGGGTGTGCGAGGGAGGGAGATCGTCTTGCGCCCTGTGCGTGGGATTCGGCTGCTCAGTGTCCTCGTGGTAGGTGGCCTCGTGCTCGCCGCCGCAGCCTGTGGCAAGCCGCCAGCGAGCAACAGTGGCGGGGCCAGTGCGGGAGCGAGCGCCGGTGGCAAAGCCGCGCACGCCTGCATGGTCACCGACATCGGTGGTATCAACGACCGGTCGTTCAACGCCTCGGCCTGGGCCGGGATGCAGGCGGCCCAGAAGCAGAACCCCAACATCAAGATCGACTACACCCAGTCCGCCGCCGAGGCCGACTACGGGCCGAACCTCAACGGATACGTCCAGCAGAAGTGTGACCTGATCGTCGCGGTCGGCGGCCTGATGGCACAGGCGACCACCGATGCGGCCAAGGCGGCGCCCAGCCAGAAGTTCGGCATCATCGACGCGAAGATCGATTCGCCGAACGTCTACTCCATGCAGTTCGACACCGCCCAGGCCGCGTTCCTGGCCGGGTACCTCGCGGCCGGCATGAGCAAGACCGGCGTGGTCGGCACGTACGGCGGCCTGAAGATCCCGCCGGTCACGATCTTCATGGACGGCTTCGCCGACGGCGTGGCGTACTACAACAAGGCCAAGTCGAAGAACGTCAAGGTGCTGGGCTGGGACAAGAACGCGCAGAACGGCTCGTTCGCCGGTTCGTTCACCGACCAGAATGCCGGCAAGCGGCTGTCCGACCAGTTCACCGGGCAGAACGCCGACGTCATCATGCCGGTGGCCGGCGGTACGGGTCTCGGCACCGCCGCGGGTGCGCAGCAGTCGGGCGGCAAGTACTCGGTGATCTGGGTCGACCAGGACGGCTGCGTGAGCGCGGCGCAGTACTGCTCGGTGTTCCTCTCGACGGTCGTGAAGAACATCTCCGACGCGGTACGCGACGCGGTGCTCGCCACGGCGGGCGGTTCGCTGCAGGGCGGTGGCGGCTCGGTCGGCACGCTGAAGAACAATGGCGTGCAGCTCGCCGACTTCCACGAGATGGCCAGCAAGGTACCGGCCGACCTGAAGACCGAACTCGATCAGCTCAAGCAGGACATCATCAGCGGTAAGGTGCAAGTCAGCTCGCCGGCCCAGCCGAAGTGAGCAGAGCGGGGCGCGGCGCTGTCTGGACTGACGAGCGTAGCGAGGAGGGAAGGCAGCGCACCGAAGCGCCCCGCGGAGCGGACCGACAGGCACAGTAGACATCGTCCCCGGCCGCCCGCCGACGCAGTCGGTGGGCGGCCGGACCGACCGGAAGCCGCCGGGAGGATGCCCTGAGACTTGAGCTGCGTGGCATCACCAAGCGCTTCGGCGACCTGGTGGCCAACAACCACATCGATCTCGTCGTGGAGCCCGGCGAGATCCACGCCCTGCTCGGCGAGAACGGCGCCGGCAAGTCCACCCTGATGAACATCCTCTACGGGCTGCTGCACCCGGACGAGGGCGAGATCATGGTGGACGGTACGGCGCGGCGCTTCCGCGGGCCGGGTGACGCGATCGACGCCGGGATCGGCATGGTGCACCAGCACTTCATGCTGGTACCGGTGTTCACCGTCACGGAGAACGTGATGCTCGGCGCGGAGACCACCCGCGCCGCGGGGGTACTCGACCGGCGCAGCGCGCGGGCCCGGGTACTGGAGGTGTCCGAGCGGTACCGGCTGCCGGTGGACCCCGATGCCGAGGTGGCCGACCTACCGGTCGGCGTGCAGCAGCGCGTCGAGATCGTCAAGGCGCTGGTCCGCGAGGTCGACCTGCTGATCCTCGACGAGCCGACCGCGGTGCTGACCCCGCAGGAGACCGACGAGCTGCTTGAGGTCATGCGCGGGCTCAAGGAGAGCGGCAAGTCGATCGTGTTCATCACCCACAAGCTGCGCGAGGTCAAGGCGATCGCCGACCGGATCACGGTCATCCGGCGCGGTGCGGTCGTCGGCACCGCCCGGCCGGACGCGAGCGAGGACGAGCTGGCGTCGATGATGGTGGGCCGCACGGTCAAGCTGCGGGTCGACAAGTCGGCGGCGGCGCCGGGGGAGCCGGTGCTGACGGTACGGGACCTGTCGGTGTTCGACGACCGGGGGCACGAGGCGGTCGCGGGTACGTCGCTGGAGGTCCGGGCCGGGGAGGTGCTGGCCGTGGCCGGCGTGCAGGGCAACGGGCAGACCGAGCTGGTCGAGGCGATCATGGGTCTGCGGCCGGTGGCCGGCGGCACGGTCGAGCTCTCCGGCCGTGATCTCGCCGGCCGGAGCACCAAGGAGATCCTGCGCGCCGGGGTGGCCTACGTCCCGGAGGACCGCTCCGTCGACGGGTTGGTCCGCGACTTCACCGTCGCCGAGAACCTGATCCTCGACCAGTACGACCAGCCGCCGTTCGCGTCGGGGCTGGCGCTGCGGCCGGCGGCGATCGCGCAGGCGGCCAGGGAGCGGGTCGCCGAGTTCGACGTGCGCACGTCGTCGCCGCAGGCCACCGTGGGTACCCTCTCCGGCGGCAACCAGCAGAAGGTCATCATCGCCCGGGAGCTGACCCGCAAGGTGAAGCTGCTCGTGGCGGCCCAGCCCACTCGCGGGGTCGATGTCGGGTCCACACAGTTCATCCACGCCCGGGTGATCCAGGAGCGCGACGGGGGCGCCGCGGTACTGCTGGTGTCCAGCGAGCTGGACGAGGTACTGGCCCTGGCCGACCGGATCGCCGTGATGTACCGCGGCCGGATCCTCGACACCGTCGGGCCGGACACCCCGCGCGAGCGCATCGGCCTGCTGATGGCCGGCGTCACCGAGGAGACCGTCGACGAGACCGCGGGAGGCGACGAGACCGCAGGAGGCGAGGCATGACCGCGCAGACCCGGCCGGCGGAAGAGGCCGAGCGCGCCGAGCGCCCGCCGGAGGGCGGCCGGGCACGGCGGGCCCTGCGCGCGGTGGCGAGCGCGAACGCGGTGACCCTGACGGTACTGGCGGTCGTGCTGGCGCTGGTCCTCGGCGCGATCCTGATCGTGCTGGGCAACGACCGGGTGCTCGCCGAGTACGGGTACTTCTTCGCCCAGCCGGGCACCACCCTGGGCGACAGTTGGCAGATCGTCACCGACGCGTACGGCAACCTGTTCAGGGGCGCCGTCTTCGACCCGTCGGCACTGAGCGGCGCGATCGCGGGTACCAACTCGTGGAACCTGGTCTTCTACCCGATCTCGGAGACGCTGACCTACACCGCGCCGTTGATCTTCACCGGACTGTCCGTGGCGCTGGCGTTCCGCAGCGGCCTGTTCAACATCGGCGGCCACGGGCAGGTGATCTTCGGCTGCATCGGTGGTGCGCTGGTCGGTTTCGCCCTGCCGCTGCCGCCGGTACTGCACCTGATCGCGGCGCTGCTCGGCGCGGCGGTCGGCGGTGGGCTGATCGGGATGATCGCGGGCGTGCTCAAGGCGCGCACCGGCGCCCACGAGGTGATCGTCACGATCATGCTGAACAACATCGCGTTCTGGTTCCTCCAGTGGATCATCACGAAGCCCGGCGTGCACAACCCGGCCCGCAGCGACGCGATCAGCAAGGACGTGCTCGGCAGCGCGCGGTTGCCGGGGCTGGGGTCGGGGCTGCGCGCCGACCTGGGCGTGGTGCTCGGGGTACTGGCCGCCGCCGCGGTCGCCTGGCTGCTCAACCGCTCGACCGAGGGCTTCGAGCTGCGCGCGGTCGGCCTGAACCCGGACGCGGCGCGCACCGCCGGCATGAGCGTCGGCCGGGCGTACATCCTCGCGATGACCACGGCCGGGGCGCTGGCCGGCCTGGGTGGCGGCGTCATCGTCCTCGGGCCGGCCGTGCACCTGACCGGGGCGGTCGCCGGTACCGTCGGGTTCGACGGGATCACGGTGGCGCTGCTCGGCCGCGGCAAGCCGTGGGGCGTCGTCGCCTCCGCGCTGCTGTTCGGCGCCCTGCACGCCGGCGGCAACCGGATGCAGCAGTCCTCGCATGTGGCGATCGACCTGGTGACCGTGGTACAGGCGGTGATCGTCATCTTCATCGCGGCACCCGCGCTGGTGACGGCGATCTTCCGGCTCCGCGCGACCCGGGGTGTGTCCGCCAGCCTGGCTAAGGGGTGGTAGATGACCACGCTGACCGTCTACGACACGCCCAGGGCCAAGCCGGCGACCGGGTTCTGGACCCGCGACCGCAAGGCCGGCGCCGTGTTCCTGGTCCTGGGCGTCCTGGCCACGGTGCTGTTCACCGGGCTGGCCAGGTCCGGCGCGGGCGCCCGCTTCGTGTGGGGCGTCAGCTCGGTGGGCGCCGGCCTCTCGATCCCCGCCAAGGCCGGCGCGGCGATCTTCGGCGTCGTGTGTGCGCTGTGCGGTGCGGCCCTGCTGACCGGCCGGGCGGAGCGCTGGCTGCGCTGGCTCGCCGGCCTGGCGCTGGTCACCCTGGTGCTGTCGTTCCTGTGCTGGCAGGTCGCCGGGCAGGCGATGCCGCTGGGCAGCATGGCGCAGGCCACCGTGAAGGCGGCACTGCCGCTGGTGTTCGGCGCGCTGTGCGGGGTGCTGTGCGAGCGGTCCGCGGTGATCAACGTGGCGATCGAGGGGCAGTTGCTCACCGGGGCGTTCATGGCCGCACTCGTGGGCACCGTCGCGGCGTCCGCGTGGGCCGGCCTGGTGGCCGCGGCGCTGGGCGGCGTGTTCATCGCGCTGCTGCTGGCGGTACTGGCCATCCGGTACCTGGTCGACCAGGTCGTCCTCGGTGTCGTGCTGAACGTCCTCGCGCTCGGCCTGACCGGCTTCCTGTTCACCCAGCTGATGCAGCAGCACGGCGACAAGTACAACTTCCCGCCGACGTTCCCGGCCTGGCACATCCCGGGGCTGGCCAGCATCCCGATCATCGGGCCGGCGCTGTTCCAGTCCAACATCTTCGGGTACCTCGCGATCGTGCTCGTGATCGTCGTGCACTTCGCGCTGTTCCACACCCGGTGGGGACTGCGTACCCGCGCCGTCGGCGAGCACCCGACGGCCGCCGACACGGTCGGCATCAACGTGCGCGGCACGCGGTACCGCAACGTGCTGCTCGGCGGCGTCATCGCCGGTATCGGCGGCGCCTCGCTGACCATCGGCGACGTGGGCAGCTTCACCAACAACATGACCAACGGCCGCGGGTTCATCGCCCTCGCCGCGCTGATCTTCGGCCGGTGGAGTCCCATCGGCGCCACGATGGCGGCGCTGCTGTTCGGGTTCACCACGGCGCTGGCCGGGTACCTGCCGCTGGTGGGCAGCACGATCCCGAGCGAGTTCCTGAACATGCTGCCGTACGCGGCGACGATCGTCGCGGTCGCGGGGCTGGTCGGGCGGGTACGCGCGCCGGCCGCCGACGGGCAGCCGTACGTGAAGGGCTGACCGGCCTTGTCGGAGATCGACTGGGTCGAGCTGCGCCGCGCCGCGGCGGCCGCCATGCGTCGCGCGTACGCGCCGTACTCCCGGTTTCCGGTCGGCGCCGCCGGCCTGGTCGCCGACGGCCGGGTGGTGACCGGCTGCAACGTGGAGAACGCCAGCTACGGGCTGACCCTGTGCGCCGAGTGCGGTCTCGTGTCCGCGCTCGTCGACAGCGGCGGCGGCCAACTCGTCGCGGTGTCCTGTGTGGACGGTGACGGCACCCCGCTGATGCCGTGCGGCCGGTGCCGGCAACTGCTGTGGGAGCACGGGGGAGCGGACTGCCTGGTCGACGCGGCACCCGCGCCGCTGCCGATGAGCCAGCTGCTGCCGTACGCCTTCGACGCCGGCGAGCTTGACCGGGCACCGACGCTGCCCGCCCGGCTACGGGAGTACCAGGGCCGCGGCACCGTGTTCGTGCACCCCGACATGGCCGGCGGGCAACGGGTCTGGACCGGGTACTGGGAACGCTCGTCGCACCGCGACGAACCGGCCGGAATCCTGGAGGAGGCACCGTCGTGGCCGCGTGCCGACGAGGCGGTGGCGTGGGGCCGGCTGCGCACCGCCCGGGTCGTCGTCGTGGACGCCGACGGCGCGACGTTCTGGGCGGGTACCGGCGACGGCCCGGCCGACATGCCGAGGTGGAGCCCGTGAAGGTCATCGACGTAATCATCACCAAGCGGGACGGCGCACCGCTTTCCGACGAGCAGATCGACTGGGTCGTCGCGGCATACACCCGTGGCGAGGTCGCCGACGAGCAGATGGCCGCGCTCGCGATGGCGATCCTGTTGCGCGGCATGACGCCCGGCGAGATCGCCCGGTGGACCGCGGCGATGATCGCGAGCGGCGAGCGGCTCGATCTGTCCACAGTGGACCGGCCGACGGTGGACAAGCACTCGACCGGCGGGGTCGGCGACAAGATAACGCTGCCGTTGACGCCGTTGGTGGCCGCGTGCGGCGCGGCGGTACCGCAACTGTCCGGCCGCGGCCTCGGGCACACCGGCGGTACCCTCGACAAGCTGGAGTCGATCCCCGGGTTCCGCAGCCGACTGTCCACTGTGGAGTTCCTCCGGCAGCTGCGCGAGGTCGGCGGCGCGATCTGCGCGGCCGGCGAGGGGCTCGCCCCGGCAGACCGGAAGCTGTACGCGCTGCGCGACGTCACCGGTACCGTCGAGTCGATCCCGCTGATCGCCAGTTCCATCATGAGCAAGAAGATCGCGGAGGGTACCGCGAGCCTGGTTCTCGACGTCAAGGTCGGCACCGGGGCGTTCATGAAGGACGCCGACCGGGCGCGGGAGCTGGCGCAGACGATGGTCGAGCTGGGCGCCGCGCACGGCGTGCGCACCGTCGCGCTGCTCACCGACATGTCCACGCCGTTGGGGTACGCCGTCGGCAACGCGGTCGAGGTGGCGGAGTCCGTCGAGGTACTGGCCGGTGGCGGCCCGCCCGACGTCGTGGAGCTGACCCTGACCCTGGCCCGCGAGATGCTGGACGCGGCCGGCCTGCCCGACGCCGACCCCGCCGCGGCGCTCGCCGACGGGCGCGCGATGGACGCCTGGCGCGCGCTGATCACCGCGCAGGGCGGCGACCCGGACGCCACCCTGCCGCGCGCCGCCGAGACCGAGGTTGTCCGGTCCACAGTGGACGGTCAGGTGACCGCGGTCGACGCGTACCGCATCGGGGTGGCCGCCTGGCGACTCGGCGCCGGCCGCGCCCGCAAGGAGGACCCGGTCTCGGCCGGCGCCGGTGTGGTCCTGCACCGCCGGCCCGGCGACCGCGTGTCCGCCGGCGACGCGCTCTACGAACTGCGTACCGACGACCCCGGCCGCATCGACGCGGCGCGCGCGGCGGCCGACGGCGCGGTGGTGATCGGAGCCACCGGGAAAACCCCAGGTCCGCTGGTGTTGGGGCGGATAGCCTGACCGGGTGTCTCCGGAGCGGCGCCGCGAAATCCTCCGCAACGCCGCCGGGATCGGGGTCGCCGTCGGCGCGTACGCGCTGTCGTTCGGCGCGCTGTCGGTCGCGGCCGGCCTGACCCCGCTGCAGACGATGGTGCTGTCGCTGGTGATGTTCACCGGCGGGTCGCAGTTCGCGCTGGTGCTCGTCCTCGGCCAGGGCGGCTCCTGGCCGGCCGCGGCGGGCAGCGCGATCATGCTGGGCAGCCGCAACCTGTTCTACGGCCCGCGGGTCGCCGAGCTGCTCGACCGGCCGCGCGGCTGGCGGCGGCTGCTCACCGCGCAGGTGACCATCGACGAGACCACCGCCATGGCGCTCGGGCAGGAGGAGCGCGCCGCCGCGCGGCTGGCGTTCTGGGCCACCGCGGTGTCGGCCTACTCGCTGTGGAACCTGGGCACGCTGGTCGGCGCGCTCGGCGCCGCGCTGCTGCCGGACCCCAAGGCGCTCGGGCTGGACGCCGCCGCGCCGGCCGCGTTCCTCGCCCTGCTCGCGCCGCGGCTGCGCGGCAGGGAGCCGTGGCTGGTCGCGCTCGCCGCGGCCGCCGTCGCGCTCGCGCTGGTCCCGGTCGTTCCCGCGGGGGTACCCGTCATCGTCGCGGCCCTCGCCGCCGTCGCGGCCGGGCTCCGGGGAAAGCCGGTCGATCCATGATCATCTGGCTTGCCATCATCGTCGGTACCGTGACCTGCTACCTGTTCAAGCTCGCCGGCCTGTCGATACCGGAGCGGCTGCTGGACAACCCGCGGATCCGCCGGATCGCCGCGCTGCTTCCGGTGGCGTTGCTCGCCGCGCTGACCGCCATCCAGACCGTGGCCACCGGGTCGCGCCTGGTGATCGACGCGCGCCTGGCCGGCGTGGCGGCCGGTGCGGTCGCGCTGCTGCTGCGGGCGCCGTTCCTCGTCGTGGTCGCGGTGGCTGCGGGTACCGCTGCGCTGATCCGGCTGCTCTGACATACGGTTCTCTCATGCGCGTCCCGGTACCCGACCCGAGAATCATCCGGGCCGAGAGCCTGGAGCAGGTCTACCGGCTGCGCCTGCCGATGCCGCCGGACAACTTCCCGCTCGTCTGGGAACCCGGCGACGAGGTGGAACTGCGCCCGCGTGAGGAACTGGAAGCCCGTGCCGCGATCCTCAACGTGGTACTCGGCCGCGCGTTCGGGATGCCGTCCCGGCTGGCCATGAGCTGGCTGCTCGACGCACACCTGCTCGACCGGCTGACCCAGCCGGAATGGCACTTCGTCGCGTCCGGGGACGGCGACATGCGCTCGTTCATGCTGCACTCGGAGGCGCTGGTCGCCCTCGGCTGGCTGCTCTCGATGATCAAATGGCTGGACCCGGCGGCACCGGGTACCGACAACGTGGCGGAGTTCTTTCCGGACCTGCCGCGCGGGGAGGGGTACGCGCAGTGGCGGGCGCGGGTGCTGTCGGTACCCCGGGATCCGGTCGAGGCAGCCGCCCAGCTGGACCTGTACTACTGCCTCGACTGGGCGTACCTGACCGCCGAACGCCGGCAGCTGCAGTTGCCCGGTGTCATCGACTCCAACGCGATCGGGCAGCGGCGGTGGGCGCTGGAGTGGGCGGTCGTGCTGCACGGCCCGTTCCACGACCCGGCCCCCGGCTGGGAAGAGATCGACCTGTCGACCTAGCGCCGCGCCGCCGAGCCGCCCCGCCCCGCCCCGCCGCCCCGCCGCCCCGCCCCGCCCCATGCTCGCCGACCCTGGAGTTGTGTCCGCCACAAAAGCCGCGTGGCTCCGCGAGTCGGGCACCACAAGTCCAAGATCGGCGAGTGGGCTGCTTCCCCCGTCCCCCGGGTTCGGTCAGCTCAGTACCGGTTCCGGCCGCGCCTCGGCCGGCTCGGCCGGCTCGGCCGCTGGCGTGCCGCCCGCCACCTCACCCGGCCGGGTCTCGCGCAGCGCGAACCGCTGGTGCAGCCGGCCCAGCGAAACCGGTGCCCACCAGTTGAAACGGCCGAGGAGCGTCATCGTTGCGGGTACCAGGACGCACCGCACGATCGTGGCGTCGACCGCGACGGCGACCGCGAGCCCCAGCCCGACCTGCTGGATCGTGCCGGTCTTCGCCATCCCGAAGGCGGCGAAGACGACGACCATCAGCAGCGCGGCCGAGGTGATGATGCGTCCGGAGTTCTGCAGTCCGCGGCGTACCGCGTGATCGGTCTCCAGCCCCCGGTCGACATACTCCTTGATCCGGTTGAGCAGGAAGACCTCGTAGTCCATCGACAGCCCGAAGGCGAACGCGAACACGATCACCACGACGAACGGATTCAACCCGGCGACCGTGATCAGGCCGAGCTGCCTGGCCAGGAACCCGTGCCCGAACACGGCGCTCATCACGCCGAACGTGGCACCGAGGGAGATCGCGTTCATCACGACGGCCTTGACGGGTACCACGAGTGAGCCGGTCATCGCGAACAGCAGCACCACCATCGCGAGCACGGTGACCCCGGCCGCCCAGGGCAGCCGCGCTTCGAGCAGCCCGAGCAGGTCGTTGAGGGTGGCCGCGTCGCCGGTCACCCAGGACTGCCCGGCCGGGCGGTCGGCCCGTACCTTGTCGACCAGCGCCCGTGCCGTCGCACTCTCCGGATCCCCGGCCATGTCGATGTCCACCACGGCGAGGCCCGGACCGACCTGCTCGGCCGGCGCGACCCGGCTCACCCCGGCGGTACCGGTCCACCGCGCGGCCCATGAGTCCAGGCTCGCCGCGTCGGTGCGCGCGACGACGACCACGGCCGGTGCGGTGGCGACGTTGAACCGGTCGGCGAGGTCGTGCGCCACCGCGACCGCCTCCATCGACCGGGGCAGGCTGTTGACGTCGTCGAGGTGCATGCCCGTGGACAGCAACGGCGCGCCGGCACCGATCAGGGCGGCACCGGTCGCCAGTACGGTGATCAGCGGGCGGCGCTGCACGATGCGGGCGAGTCGGGCGAAGAAGCCGACCTCGGCCGCGTCGCCGTACCGGGCGATCCGACGGGCCGCCCGCCTCGACGGCTTGATCCGGCGCCGGGCCAGGCCGATCAGCGCGGCGGTCAGGGTCAGCGAGACCAGCATGGCGACCAGCGCGATGGAGACCCCCGCCGCGCCGAGGGCGGACAGGCCGGTGATGCCGAACAGCAGCAGCCCGCTCATCGCGGCGGCGACGGTCAGCGCGCTGAAGAGGATGGTGCGGCCGGCGGTGGCCCACGCACGGGCGATGGCGACGTCGGGCTCGTGGCCGCCGCCGAGCTCCTCGCGGTACCGGCCGACGAGCAGCAGCCCGTAGTCGATGGACAGGCCGAGCGCCAGCAGGCTCACCACCGTGACCGCGTTGTTGTCCAGGTCGGTGAACTGGGCGAACAGCAGCAGGACGGTCATCACCGACGCGGCCGAGACCACCGCCGCCAGTACCGGAAGGCCGGCCGCGATCAGGCCGCCGAACACGAAGACCAGGATCACCAGCGTGATCGGCAGGGACAGCTCCTCGGCCCGGGACAGATCCCGCTGTACCGCGTCGTTGGCCTGCTGGCTGAGCGCGGCCCCGCCGCCGACGCGCACCTGTGCGCCGGCCAGGGTGCCGCCCAGCTGGTGCAGTCGCGCGCTGACCGCAGCGGCGACGTCGTGCCGGGTGACCTTGTCGAGCTTGGCCAGTTCGACGTTGACCAGTACCGCCCGGTGGTCCCGCGCGACCTGCGCCGCGGCACGGGCCGGCGGCAGATCCGGGTCGTACGGCGTGGTGACCTTCGCCACTCCGGACATCGGGCCGATGTCGGCGGCCGCGGCGAGTACCGCGGCGTGCACCGCGGCCGCCGTCGGGTCGATCCCGTCGACTACCGCGGTCACCGTGGCGCCCTTGCGGCCGGCGTCGGCGAGCATCTGGTTGGCCTGAACGGATTCCAACGAGCTGGGGCCGCCGCCACCGGCCAGCCCGTGGAACACCGGCCCGACCGACAGCACGCCCCCGCCGACGGCGAGCAGCCAGATCGCCAGTACCCACCACCTGCGCCGGAAGCACCGGCGCCCCAACCGTGCGACGAGCCCCTCCGCCATCTGGCCGCCTCCCCGTTCGCGCCCATCGGGCCCTGGCCGTCAGCCTCCCGGCCGGCCGCCCCTAGCCGCCATCCGGAGCGCCCCCCAGCCGACCCTGACTACTTCCCCCGATCAGCGTCTCAGGGGGTACCTGTGAATAACTGGAGAGCCGCACGCGGGCGGTGACCGCGACCGGCTCGGGCAGCGGGGCGATCCGCGCGGACAGCTCGCCCGGATCGAGGTGCCAGGCGCTGGGACCCATGCCTACCAGCCCGGCCACCTCGTCGCGAGTCAATAACAGCGACTTCTCGTAGGTCTGCGACGCGCCTTCGGTGAACCATGGCGACAGCGTCGCCGCCACGCGTTCCTCCTTGGCCGGGTCGACGGTGAGCAGGCCGAGCGCCTCCACCAGCTCGCCCATGTGGTCGCCGGTGGGGGTGACCACGAGCAGCAGGCCGTCGGGCGCGAGCACCCGGGCGAACTCCGGGCCGTTGCGCGGCGCGAAGACATTCAGCAGTACCGTGGCCGCGCCGTCGGCCACCGGCAGCCCGAGCCAGGCGTCGGCGAGCACCGCACCGATGCGCGGATGGGCGCGGGCCGCCCGGCGCAGCGCCGGCTTGGACACGTCGACCGCCAGCCCGACCGCGTCGGGGTGCGCGTCGAGCACCGCCGCCAGGTGGTACCCGATCCCCGCGCCCACGTCGACGACCAGCCCGGCGATCGCCGGCGCCGCGGCGGCGAGCGCCGCCGCGATGAAGTCGTAGTGCCCGGCGGCCAGGAAGTCGGTGCGCGCGTCTACCATCCGGGCGCTGTCGCCGGGGTGCGCGACCGGGTTGGCGGTCAGGTGCACATAGCCCTGCTTCGCCCGGTCGAAGCTGTGCCCGCGCGGGCAGCGCACCGCGGTGTCGAGGCCGGTCAGTTCGAGCCGGCACACCGGGCAGCGCAGGAACGGCAGTACGTCGGCGAGCATGACGCCTCCCCGCATAAGGTCAGCCCATGGTCGCACCCACCTATGACGAAATCGTGAAGGCCCCCAAGGCGCTGCTGCACGACCACCTGGACGGGGGCCTGCGCCCCGCCACCATCCTGGAGCTGGCCGGGCCGGTCGGCCACCGGCTGCCCGCCGGCGACCCGGTGTCGCTGCGGCACTGGTTCGAGAGCGCGGCCGACTCCGGCTCGCTGGAGCGGTACCTGGAGACGTTCGCGCACACCGTGGCCGTGATGCAGACCGAGGAGGCGCTGCACCGCGTGGCCTACGAGTGCGCGCTGGACCTCGCGACGGACGGGGTGGTGTACGCGGAGGTGCGCTTCGCCCCGGAACAGCACCTGGAGCGCGGGCTGACCCTGGACCAGGTGGTGGAGGCGGTACTGGCCGGGTTCCGCGACGGCAGCGCGGACGCCGGCCGGACGGGTACCCCGATCCGGGTCGGTACCCTGCTGACCGCGATGCGCCACGCGGCCCGCTCGATGGAGATCGCCGAGCTCGCCGTCCGGTACCGTGACCTGGGCGTGGTCGGCTTCGACATCGCCGGCGCGGAGGCCGGGTACCCGCCCACCCGGCACCTGGACGCCTTCGAGTACCTGCAGCGGGAGAACTTCCACTTCACCATCCACGCCGGCGAGGCGTTCGGGCTGCGCAGCATCTGGCAGGCGTTGCAGTGGTGCGGCGCGGACCGGCTCGGGCACGGGGTGCGCATCGTCGACGACATCACCGGTACCGTGCTGGGCCGGCTGGCCGCCTACGTGCGGGACAAGCGGATACCGCTGGAGCTGTGCCCGTCGTCGAACGTGCAGACCGGCGCGGCGGCGTCGATCGCCGAGCACCCCGTCGGGCTACTGCGCGACCTGCGCTTCCGGGTCACCGTGAACACCGACAACCGGCTGATGAGCGGTACCTCGGTGTCGCGCGAGCTGGCCCTGCTGGTGGACGCGTTCGGGTACGGCTGGAGTGAGCTGCAGTGGTTCACGGTCAATGCGATGAAAAGTGCCTTCATCCCGTTCGACGAGCGGCTCGTACTGATCAACGAGGTGATCAAACCGGCCTACGCCAAGCTGCTCGGCTGATACCTCCGTTCGTCCGGTTCGGTCGCTCGGCGGGCATGGCAGACTCGGAGCGGCACCGTCCCCGGGAGAAGGCCGAGTCAGCGAGCTATGTACCGAATTAGTGCGAGTCAGTCGGTCACTACCGGTAGCACTGGACGGTCGCATCGCGCGGGATCAACCCATCATGTCGATCAGTGGTTCGATCTGTACCCCGCTGGGCTTTCTCTTTCTTACGGGACATGGTGGAATCTCGAAGGTCCGACCCGTCCGGGTCGGCCCTTTGAAGGTGCCCACCGATCGCGGGGCTCCGACGCGAAGGGGCGGGAGAGGTGACCAAGCGACCAACGACGGGTGGAGGCCCCGCCCTGTCCTTGATGCGGCGGCTGGTCGGGTACCTCAAGGACCGGTCGATCGGGTTCAAGCTGGGCCTGATCATGCTGGTACCGACCCTGGCGACGGTGGTCGTCGGCTTCGGTGCGCTGGCCTCGAACATCACCACCGCGCACAACGCCGACCGGTCCCGTAACCTCGCCGAGCTGTCCGAGGACAGCGGCCTGCTCGTCCACAACCTGCAGAACGAGCGGGCCGCGGTGACCAGGCTGCTGACCTCCAACGACTCCGACGGGAAGAAGAACGCGACCGCCGAGTTCACCAGCCTCGTCAAGGCCAGCGACGACGCGGCGCACGAGTACACGGCGCACCGGGCCGGGCTGACCGGGATACCGGGCAACCTCAGCGCAGTGTTCGAGACCATCGACGACGGGCTCAACTCGGTCGGCGCGCTGCGCCAGCAGATCAGCAAGGGCGACACCGCGCAGGTGCCCCCGAGCATCGCCATCGACCGCTACACGACTCTGATCACCAGCCTGCTGGAGATCCGCGACTCGGCGGCCCAGCTCGCCGGTAACTCGGCGCTCAGCTACGAGATGCGCGCCGCGGCCGCCGTCTCGCAGTACAAGGAGTTCGTGTCGCAGGAGCGCATCCAGGTCCTGCGGATCATCGACGCGGGCGAGCTGACCTCGAAGTCGCTCGACGATTTCATCGGCACGATCAAGGGGCAGGAACAGGCGCTGGCCGCCTTCAAGGTGGTCGCCACCGCGGCCCAGCAGAACCTGGAGGAGCAGCGCATCTCCGGCCCGGACGTGCGCGAGGCCCGCATCTACACCGACGAGCTGCTCAGGATCCCGGACAAGCTGGCCCTCTCGTTCAGCGCCGATCAGTGGGACAAGGCGCTGACCGGGTGGTCCAACCAGGTCCGCGACGTCGAGAAGGCGGTCGACGAGCAGACCTCGTCGGACGCCATGCAGCTGCGCGACAGCGCGCAGGCCCAGGTGTACCTGGACAGTGGGCTGCTCGCCGCCCTGGTCCTGTTCGCGGTACTGATCGCGTGGCTGGTTGCCCGGTCGATGGCGCGCTCGCTGCGGGAACTGCGGCACGGCGCGCTCGGTGTCGCCCAGTTCGGCCTGCCGCAGGCGGTGGCCCGGCTGCGCGACCCGACGCTGTCCACCCAGCTGTCGCCACACGAGGTGGCCCAGCAGATCGCCGAGCCGCTGCCGGTACGCAGCCGTGACGAGTTCGGCCAGGTGACCGAGGCGTTCAACGCGGTACACCTGGAGGCGGTGCGCACCGCGGCCGAGCAGGCGGCGCTGCGGTCCTCGGTGTCCACCATGTTCGTCAACCTGGCCCGCCGGTCGCAGATCCTGGTCGACCGGCTGATCGGCCACCTCGACCGACTGGAGCGCGGCGAGGAGGACCCGGACCGGCTGGCCGAACTGTTCCAGCTGGACCACCTGGCCACCCGGATGCGCCGCAACGACGAGAACCTGCTGGTACTGGCCGGCGCCGACTCGACCCGCGTGCAGCGCGAGCCGGCCGCGCTGATCGACGTGCTGCGCGCCGCGCAGTCCGAGGTCGAGCACTACACCCGGATCGAGTTCGGGGTCATCGACCGCGACATCGAGGTCGCCTCGCACGCGGTCAACGACCTGGTACACCTGGTCGCGGAGCTGTTCGACAACGCCACCGCGTTCTCCCCGCCGGACTCGACGGTCATCGTCGAGGCGCGCCGGGTCGGCGACCGTTCCGTCCTGTACGTCGAGGACCACGGCATCGGCATCTCGCCCGACCAGCTCGCCGAACTGAACGAGCGGCTCGCCACACCGCCGATGGTCGACGTGGCGGTGTCCCGGATGATGGGCCTGGTCGTGGTCGCCCGGCTGGGCGCCCGGCACGGCGTCAAGGTCGAGCTGCGGCCGGCTCCGGAGCGCGGCACCGTGGCCGACGTGCTGCTGCCCACGTCGGTACTGGTACCCCGGGCGCTCGCCGGTCGCGGCGGGCCGACGGGTACCCCGCTGGTCCGCGACATGCCGACCGCCGCCCGGCCGGCCGCGCCGAACCAGCCGCGCGCTCCGTTCACTTCGCCGCTGGCGCTGGAGAGCGGACCGACCGCGGGTGGCGGCCGTACTCCGGCCGGTGCGGGTACCGGTCCCGGCCCGGTCGGCCCGTCGATGGGCGGGTTCGGTGGCGGCCCCGGTAGCTATGCGGCTCCGCCCGCGGTACCCGCCGGCTTCGGCGCCCCGCCCCCGGCCGGCTTCAACGGCGACTACGGCAACGGCCGCGGGCGCGGCCGGTCCGGCGGGCCGCCGTCCGGGCTGCCGCCGTGGTCGGACCTGACCGGTGCCGCCAACACCCCGAACGGCGCCGACCTGTTCAACCCGCGCCGCACCGGCACCGGGCCCACCCCGCCGGCCGAACCGCTGCCGCAGCGGCGGGCGGTCGACCGCCCGGTCGAAGGTGAGCTGACCGAAGACGAGCGGCGCGTCCCACGCCAGGTACCGGCGTCGCCCGAGGCCCGACCGGCGCAACCCGACGAGGTGATCGACGCGGTCGAGGCCGACGTGGTCGAGCACCGTCCCGCCGCGCCGGCACCGCCGCCGCCAGCCTGGCCGCCGGTACCCGCTGCCGCCGACCCGGGCACCGCCGAGGCGCCGGCCCCGTCGGTACCCGAGGAGCTGGCCGCCGCGCTGGACATCACCTCGGAGATCCCGCGCATCCGCCCCGACCAGGAGCAGCCGGCGCCCGCCGCGCCCGGCTGGAACATCGCCAGCGGAAGCCAGCGGCAGGTCAGCGGCCCGCCGGCCCCCGCCGGTCCGCCGCTGTCGCAGCAGCCGGCCGAGCAGCGTCTGGTCGCGCCGCAGCCGGCCAGGGTGAAGGCGTACGCCGACGAGACCATGGAACTGCCGATCTTCCGGGAGCTGGAGTCGGCGTGGTTCCGCTCCCGGCCGCGCACCGCGGAGAACGCGGTCACCGGGCCGCCGGCATCGGCACAGCCGGTCGCACCGCAGCCGGCGCCGTCGGCATCGGCACAGCCGGCGCCGCAGCAACCGGTCGCGCAGCAGCCGCTGGTACCGCCGCCGCTCGTGCCGCCGCCACTGGTACCGCCCCCGGCGGTACCCCCGGCTGCGCCGCCACCGCCCGCAGTCCCGTTCAGCAGCTCGCCCAACGGGGCCGGGACGCTGCCCACGCGGATCCCGACCGGCCCGCCGGAGCAAGCCTGGCGCACCGCCGCCGACGACGGTTGGTCGGCCGCGGCGCAGGCCGCCGACCCGCAGGCGGACGGTACGACGGCGGCGGGCCTGCCGCGCCGGGTACCGATGGCCCAGCTCGTACCCGGCGGTGTGGAGAAGGCCGCCACCACTGCCAACCGGCGCTCGCCGGAGCAGGTCCGAGGTCTGCTCTCCGCGTACCATCGCGGCGTGCAGCGTGGTCGTACCCGCACCGGAGACGACGCGAAGAACCCGGAGTCGACGACCCCCGGGAACCCCCCGCACGGCGGCAAGGAGCAGGAAGCATGACAACTACGCAGGATCTCGGCTGGCTTCTGGCCAACTTCGCCGATCGGGTACCCGGCGTCGCGCACGCGGTCGCCGTGTCGGCGGATGGCCTGCTGCTCGCCGCGTCCCGGGATCTGCCAAGGGACCGCGCTGACCAGCTCTCGGCTATCGCCTCCGGGCTGGTAAGCCTGACCCAGGGCGCGTCGCGCTGTTTCGAGGGCGGTGCGGTACTTCAGACGGTCGTGGAGATGGACAACGGCTTCCTGTTCCTCATGTCCATCTCGGACGGCTCCTCGTTTGCCGTACTGGCCGCGCGCAACTGCGACGTCGGCCAGGTCGGCTACGAAATGGCGCTGCTGGTGGACCGCGTCGGCGACGCGCTGACGCCGTCGCCGAGGCAGGCCGCCGGGATGCTCGGCTGAAGCGTCCCAGAAACACGCAGACTTGACGGGCCAGACCGATGTTGAGGAGGTGAACGGCGATGGTGGCCGAACGAGACGAGCCAACGGGTGCGCTGGTCCGGCCGTACGCCGTCACCCGCGGTCGAACCCGACCACGGATGGAGATCGCCCTTGAGGCGCTGGTCGAGACAACCGTCCGTGGACGCAACTCGGCCGGTCAGAACACGACCGGACAGGGTCGGGAGCAGCAGTACATCGCGTCGCTCTGCGACGGGCGACTACAGTCGCTCGCTGAGGTCGCGGCGCGGATGAAGCTCCCACTCGGCGTGGCCCGGGTCCTGATCGCAGACATGGCCGCCGAAGGACTCGTGGCGGTGTACGAACCGACCTCGTTCGACAGCAACAACAACGACGCGGTTGGCACAGAATTGCTGGAGAGGGTGCTGAGTGGACTTCGCAAGCTCTGATATGGCGCGCCGTCCGAGTTCCGGGCGGGTGACCTCGGCGAAGATCGTCATCGCCGGTGGGTTCGGGGTGGGCAAGACCACGCTCGTCGGCTCGGTCTCGGAAATCACTCCGCTGACCACCGAGGCGATCATGACGTCCGCCGGCGAGGGGGTGGACGACACCCGGCAGGTACCCGGCAAGGTGACGACCACCGTCGCGATGGACTTCGGCCGCATCTCGATCGACCGCGACCTGATCCTGTACCTCTTCGGCACGCCCGGACAGACCCGGTTCTGGTTCATGTGGGACGAGCTGGTCCGTGGCGCGATCGGCGCGGTGGTGATGGTGGACACCCGCCGGCTCGCCGACTGCTTCGCCGCCATCGACTTCTTCGAGCACCGCCGGTTGCCGTACCTCGTCGCGATCAACTGCTTCGACGGGGTGCAGTACCACGGCGCCCAGGACGTGCGCGACGCGCTCGCCGTCTCCGCCGACATCCCAGTGGTGTCCTGCGACGCGCGCAGCCGTGAGTCGACCAAGCAGGTGCTCATCTCGCTGGTCGAGTACGTGCTGACGATGCGTCGCCAGCGCGCCGGCGCACCGGCCTGAGGCTCAGCTCAGCTCCAGCCAGCCGCCGTTGCGTTCGAGCGAGAAGAGCGCCAGCCCTTCCGGTTGCATCCCGCCGTGCGTGGCGGTGGAGAAGACGTACGCCCCGGCCAACCCGTCGAACGGGCTGGCCTCCAGCTCGTTGCGGATCCGCAGGGGGGTCGTCGCGCCGGTGCGCCCCGCCGCGCCGGCGAGGAGGTTGACCGCGTCGGCCGCGTACACGCCGAGGCAGGAGAACCCCCCGTAGGCGCGGCTGTACCGGTCGAAGAAGTCCTGCTGTGCCAGCCCCGTCGGGGTGTTCACGGCGACCGGGGTACCGCCGAGGATCTGCGGGGCGACCACGTAGCTGTCGGCCATCACGGCCCGGTTGGCCGGGACGAGCGAGTCGTCGGACGCGGCGCCGGAGTCGAACAGCATCCGGCGGGAGTACCCGGCCGCCCGCAGCGACCGCGCGGCAAGCCCGGACACCGGGGACACCGCCCAGATGACCGCCGCTTCGGGACCGGCCGCGAGGACCCGGCCGGCCTGGGCGCGGTAGTCGGCGGCGCCGGCGGGCAGCCGTTCCAGCGCGACGAGTTTGCGCCCGTCGGCCGTGAGTACCTTCCTCACCGCCTCGACACCCGCGTCGCCATGGTCGTTGGCCTGGGCGAGCACGGCGACCCGGGTCGCGGGAGCGCCGTCGCGGTCGAACGCGCCGCGCATCAGCGCCGCCACGTCGTCGGCGTTGGGCCCGAGCTTGAACACGAACCGCCGGTTGGCCACCGGCTGCGCGACGGTCTCGGCCGCGCAGGTGGACAGCATCGGCAGCCCGTGCGGGTCGAGCACGCCGGCCATCGCGATGGACGTGGCCGCGAGGCCGCCGCCGATCACACCGGACACCTTGGCGTCGACGAACTCCTTGGCGATCGCGGCGGCGGTCGCCGGGTCGCTGTGGTTGTCCCGGACGATGACCTGTACCCGGCGGACGGTACCCGCGACGGCGACGCCGTCGGTGTTGAGCGTGTCCTGTGCGATCTTTAGAGCGCGCTGCTGGGCGGTGCCGGCCACCGCACCGCTGCCGCTGAGCTCCAGGCTGGCGCCGAACACCAGGTCCGGCCCGGTCGGCAGGGTCTGCGCAGCGGGTAGCGAGTCGCGTTGGCGGGTACAGGCGGCGATGGCGGCCGCCAGCGTGCCGAGCACGCCAGCGGTGAGCACCTGGCGGCGAGCCAGCCCGGGTGGTGCCTCACTGCGCCGTACCACAAAGTGCCCCGTTCTCGCGACATCCGGACGCGAGGGTATCTCGGTTTATCGGCACTTCGTCAAGTTGGGCGGGTGTGCGTAACAACACCGGGCGGCGGTACCTGCCGCGGGTAGCCTCTGACGGCTAGCGGCGGGCCGCCGAGCGGTACTCGTACCCCCGGTCGGGGTTCTCGTCACCGTCCCATCCGTCGCGGCTGAAATCCCACCCGCCCGCGGTTTCCCGGCCCGGCCGGCCGCCGAGGGCGAAGCCGCGGACCTCCTCACCACGTCGCGAGCCGCGGAAATAGCCGGTCGTGTGTTGGGCCATCGCCGCGGGGTCGCGGACGATGCGTAGCGGACGCTCCTCGGCCGGGGGCAGCGGCGAGCCGGGAACGAGGTTGGCCTGCGGTACCCGCCTGGGCAGCCCCGCGGTCGTCTCCTCGCCCAGGACCGGCGAGGTGGCCCGTTCGGCGGCCTGCCAACCGAGGTCGGCCGGGTTGCTCCAGTTCAGTTCACCGGGGTCGGTGTCGTCGACGTGCCCGGTGAACCAGGCCGACGCCTGCGCGAAGATGAGCAGGTCACCGTCGCCGTCTTCGCTGGGCGCGCTCATCGGCCGGTCCAGCGCGGTGCTGCCGTTGTCGGAACCGACGAGGCGCAGGGACGGGGTGCCGCCGAGCGGGTCGCGGCCGTAGTCGGTCGGCGGCGGCGCGGGTGACGGTTCGACCAGGCGCAGGGTGGGCGGCTCGCTGGGCAGGTCGTCGGCCTGCCAGGGTGGGGTCACCCGGCCGTTGCGCGCTGGCTCGCCGGGTCGCACCGGCGGGTAGTCCGCCGTGTCGGACGCGGTCACCTGGCCGGCGAACGTGGCCTGCTCGGCGAAGCCCGGCGCGCTTGCGGTGAGCGGCCAGTCGCTGCGCGAGCCGGGCGGTGGAATGTCGGGCGCCAGCCGGGGCGGCTCCGGCATCCGCGGCGGCTCGGCTGCGCGGGGCGGCTCGGGTGCGCGCGAGGGCTCGCTGATGCGGGGTGGTTCGGTGATCCGGGGTGGTTCGGTGATTCGCGGAGGTTCGGGCATCCGGGGTGGTTCGGTGATTCGCGGTGGTTCGGTGATCCGGGGTGGTTCGGTGATTCGCGGAGGTTCGGG
>VAWN01000081.1:12731-13235 GCA_005885555.1 Actinomycetota bacterium | reverse complement strand
GGTCAGTCTGTAGTGGAGTGATCGACCGTTGGCACTGGACCTGGCTCAGTATCACGGGATCGATTGGGATTCCGATGAAGATCCCGATGGCAACCTCGCGCGCTGTCAACGACCGGAGCATCTGGGACCGAACCCGGAGCGGGTGGTCGGTGAGGTCTTGAGCGAGGAGCCGGTTGAGGTCAAGATGAGGGTCCAAACGGCGGAGTTCTCGATCGTTGATCCGGACCGATCACGTTCCGTAATATGGGTAGTACTGCTAGACACTTCGCACAAGAGAGGGGACTGGCTCCGTCCGGTCACGGGTTGGCGCGCGGAGACTGCCGAGAGGGTCGCTTGGCAGAGAGGGCGCCGTGGAGGAAGCGCGGTGACGCCATGGTTGAACGGGATATGAGCGAACGCTAGCGACGCGAGCTCGCCAACAGGCACCGGGGCGAAGTGGTGCCCGATTCCGGGACGCAGGTGGAAGGAAGGCGCCTCGCTCAGATCGTTTCGCTGAGATTCGAG
>VAWN01000081.1:0-12661 GCA_005885555.1 Actinomycetota bacterium | reverse complement strand
ACGTGAAGGTGCAGACACAGTTATTGCGGCGGACCAGCAGGTCATGCAGGTCACCGGGTTGTCAGCACTTAGGATTACGGTGACGCCGCCTCATGTGACGACCCATGTCGGCGTGCCTACCGCCAACCCGAGCGCCGCTTGACCCGCGAGCCCAGCTTCCGCGTTGACCGCCACAGAACCACGATCTGACTCCCGCTCCTCAGGACTAACGCATGGATCGCGGCAGCAACACCAAGCCTGCGGTCCCGTTTGCCGTCTGATGCGAACTGCCAGCTACGAGTACTCCGATCCACCGTCCATAACCTCGATCCTGGGAGGCCCCGTGGCGCCGGAGTCGTTGCCCCCGAGAGCGGGTCGACCGACGCCGAGGCAGAGGCGGGAGGATGTCAGTCCCACCCTCAAGGCTTACTTTGAGGAGTGCCCGGTGGACTTGTTCCGGTACTGGCCGACCGTCCTGTGCGCCTGCGCGCCGCCGTAGCACTCGCCGGTACCCGTGTTGAACAGCGGCGTCGAGTCGACCGGTTCGCTCGACGGCGGGTTGGCGATCACCGGTTCGAGCGCCGGGGTGCCGTCGGCGTTGGAGTGGGTCAGCGCGTCCTCGCAGTCGATGGCGTCGAACGGGCTGCCGCCCTTGCCGCCGATCCACAGGTCGATGTGGCGCAGCTTGGGGCCACCGTCCGGGCCGTGCCCGTTCCAGTCCGCGGTGCACTCCTCGCAGGAGTCCTCCATGATGAAGTACTTCTTCACCCGGGGTACCCACACCTTGGTGCCGGGTGACAGTTCCGCGGTGGCGGTGGCGAAGGTGATCGGATCGGCGAACGTGCCCTTGCCGCCCGCGGTGCTGTGGATCTTCGGGAAGGAGATGTCGCCGCCCGGCGGACCAGCACGCGCCGCTTCATGATCCCTCCTGCATCCACACCGGTGGATGCAGACTCGGACCGCGAGCCGATCGAAGTCAAGGTCTGTTAGGAAGATTCTCTGACAGTTTCCGCCGAGGAGGACGGGGTCATCCGTGCGGCGGGAACCACTCGCGCCGGAGGTGGTCCCACTCGCGGCGGGCGTTCGCGACCACGATGATCGAATCCCGCAGCTCCAGGATCAGCGCGACGTGGTGGGCGGTCCACGGGTACGGCTCACGGTCCGGTCCCGGATCCATCGGGATGTCCGACTCGTCGAACCGGCGCAGCGCCTGGTCGAACCGGCGCACCGCACCGATGTAGGCGGCGCGGGCCTGGCGCAGCTCACGATCGTGGTTCCTTGATCCCATCACCGTCCACGGTATCGAACGCCTGTTCGAGCGTGTCAAGCGGACCGGTGTGCCGACGTATCGTCGGTACGTGGAGATCCGCCCTGCCGAACCCGCCGACTGGCCGGCCATCTGGCCGATCTGGCACGAGGTCGTCGCCGCCGGCGAGACCTACACGTGGGACCCGGCGACCGGCGAGGCCGATGCCCGCGCGGCCTGGCTGCTGCCGCCGCCGGCCGAGATCTGGGTCGCGGTCGACGAAACCGTCGTCGGTACCGGACTGCTGCGCCCCAACTACCCCGGGCTCGGCGCGCACGTGGCCAACGCGAGCTTCATGGTCGCGTCGGCGGCCGCCGGTCGCGGGGTCGGCCGGCGCCTGGCCGAGCGGCTGATCGCCCGCGCCGAGGAGCTGGGGTACCGGTCGATGCAGTTCAACGCGGTCGTCAGTACCAACGAGCGCGCGGTCGGCCTGTGGAAGTCGCTCGGCTTCGACGTCATCGGCACCGTCCCGGAGGGCTTCCGGCACGCCCGCCTCGGGTACGTCGACCTCTACGTCATGTACCGGAAGCTAAGCCCGGCGGCGCAGCGTCGCGACGGCTGAACCGGCCAGCGCGACCAGGCAGTTCGGCAGCTGGCCGTCGGCGATGGCGGCACCGAACAGCGCCTCACCGGTACCCGGATCGGAGTTCACGTAGGCGCTGACGAACCGGGCCACCCAGCGGGTGTCGTAGGACGCCTCGTCGATCCCCGGAAAGTCCAGCGCCCAGGTGCCCGACGGCACCCGGTCGCCGACCATGGTGGCGACCAGGCACACCGCCACGTCGTAGGCGCCGGCCATGCCCGACCGGCTGACGACGGCGTCGAACGTACCGGCGACAGCCTCCGGGTCGTCGCACAGCGCCAACCGAAGGACCTTTTCCGCATCGTCGTACGGGTCATTCTCGGCGCCGGTCACGAGCACCACCCTAGGAGGTGGGGTCAAGACCCGCATCCGCTCACGGAACCGTTGCTAGCGCAGGAGAAGACAGGTGAGCCGGGCGGTGCAGACCCGCCCGCCGCGCTCGTCGGTGATGGCCACCTCGTACGTCACGACCGTGCTGCCCAGCCGCACCGGTGTGGCCACCCCGGTCACCGTGCCGGAGCGCACCGCCTTGTGATGCGTGGCATTGATGTCCACGCCTACCGCCCGGCCGCCGGTCAGGCGTTGTGCGTGCATGGCGGCACCGATCGAGCCCAGCGTCTCGGCCAGCACGCAGGACGCGCCGCCGTGCAGGAGGCCGTATGGTTGGGTGTTGCCGTCGACCGGCATGGAACCGACGATCCGCTCGGGGCTCGCCTCGATGATCGTGATGCCCATCCGTTCGGCCAGCGCGCCTGAACCCTCTTCGACCGGTACCACAGGAGGACGGTACCTGCCGCATGGTCAGCAAGGCGCGCTAGTGTGCTCGCCGTACCCTCACAGGGAGGACGTCCATGCGCGCTCGGCTGGCCGCGACCGCGGTCGTATCCGCCGTGGTGCTGCTGGTCGCGGGGTGCGGGTCGGGCGGCACCGCACCAGCGCTGTCAGCACCGACCGGCGTTCAGCTTTTCGGCACCGACGGTAACATGTTCGACGCGCTGGGTGCCGCCTTCAAGGACCCCGACGCTATCAGCGGCATGGTCGGTACCACGCCACTGACGCCGCTCACCGACGACTTCAAGCGGCGGATCCAAAGCGTCGACCCCACGGTCAACCAGTTCGTCTACGGCGCGGAGGCCTACGACGCGGTGGTCATCACCGCGCTGGCCGTCACGCTGGCCAGGACCACGGACCCGCTGACGGTTGCGAAGTACATCAACGGCGTGACCACGCTGCAGCCCGGCGGCGTCGAGTGCACCACCATCAAGGACTGCCTCGACGCGATCGCGGCCGGCAAGGACATCGCATACCGGGGCGTGGCCGTGCACGGCGGCTTCACCGACGTCGGCGAGCCGTCGGTCTCGTCGTACGGGACGCTGCACTTCACCCGTGGGGACACGATCGACACCGGGCAGACCGAGTTCGTCACGGCCGGCTCCGCCGATGGCGCGTCCAAGCAGCCGCCTCCCGACCCGAGTACCGGCAAGCCCGTCGGCGCCCCGCTGAGGCTGGGGATCCTGCTGACCTACACCGGCGACCTGGCCAAGACCGCGACGCCGATCTGGGCCGGCGCGCACCTGGGGATCAAGGAGTTCAACGCGGCCGGCGGGGTGCTCGGCAGGCCGATCGAGAACGAGGACGCCGACGACGGCACCGACCCGGCCAAGGCCAGTGCGTCGTTCGACAAGCTGGTCAAGGACGGCTACGGCATCATCATCGGCCCGAACTTCTCCGGTGGCGCCAAGGCGCTGATCCCCAAGGCGATCCAGACCGGGCGGATCCTGTTCTCGCCCTCGGCGACCTCGCCGTCGCTGACCACCTTCGACGACCACGGGCAGTTCTTCCGGTCCGCGGCCTCCGACGCGTTCCAGTCCGAGGCCCTCGGCGACGTCATCATGCGCGGCGGCAACCGGCGGGTGTTCCTCATCGCGCGCGCCGACCCGTACGGCACCGGCCTGGTCGACGGGGTGGGCCAGGTGCTGGTCAAGGCGGGCGTCAGGAAGAGCGACATCGGCAGCCGGACGTACCAGCCGGACCAGCAGAACTTCGAGGACCTGGCCCGCGCGGCAGCCGCGTTCCGTCCGGACGCCATCATGCTCGCCGGGTTCCAGGAGTCGGCCAAGGTGATCGCCGCCCTGCAGGCGGCCGGGATCGTGTTCAGCCGGGCGCCGTGATCCCACTTCCGCTGACCAGCCGACCGTCGTCCCACCGGTAGAACCCGTGCCCGGTCTTGCGGCCCAGCCGCCCCGCCTCGACCAGCGACACGAGCAGGGCCGGCGGCTCGAACCGTGGGCCGTACGCGGCGGCCAGCGTCCGCGCGATGTCCAGCCGCACGTCCAGGCCGACCAGGTCGGTCAGTTCGAGCGGGCCGACCGGATGCCGGTACCCGAGCACCATCGCCTTGTCGATGTCGGCCGCACCGGCGACGCCGTCCTCAAGCATCCGGATCGCCTCCAGGCCCAGCGCCACGCCGAGCCGGGAGGTGGCGAAGCCGGGCCGGTCCCGTACCACGATCGGGTCTTTGCCCAGCCGCGCGGCGACCGCCCGCGCGGCATCCACCGCGCCCGGCGGCGTGCCCGCGCCCACCACGATCTCGACCAGCGGCATCGCCCACACCGGGTTGAAGAAGTGCAGGCCGATCACCCCGGCGCCGAGCGCGCTGATCGGGATGCTCGACGTGTTGGACGCGAGCAGGCCGGGCCGCGCCGCCGCGGCCTGCGCGAGCACCTCGCGCTTGAGGTCGAGCCGTTCCGGTACCGCTTCGACGACCACCTCCGCGCCGCCGGCCACCGATTCGGCGAACCCCACGCGGGTACCCGCATCCACCGCCTCCGCCGCGGTCAGCCGCCTCCGGGCGACCGCGCCGTGCCAGAGGCGCTCCAGTTCCGCCCGCGCGGCGACCCGGCGGTCCGGATCGACCTCGACGAGTTCCACCTGGTACCCGGCGTTGGCCGCCACGTAGGCGATGCCCACGCCCATCGTGCCGGCCCCGATGACGACGAACATGGTCCCCGATTCTGCCGTACGGTGAACCGCGGCAGTCCAAGGAAGGAGAACGCATGAGCGACGAGCACGTGGAGACCCGCGGCACCGAACGGCACGACATTCTTGTCGGAGACACCAACAAGGACGGCAAGCCGGACCTCTGGGCGGTGGACACCGACGGCGACGGCAAGCCCGACCTGTACCAGTTCGACACCGACGGCGACGGCAAGGTCGACATCACCATGGTCGACCTGGACCAGGACGGTAACCCCGACAAGGTCGTGGACGGCGACGGCGGCGTGCCCCCGACCGCCTGACGCGCACCCCGCCATCCGTGCGCTCAGCCACCACCGAGCGCACGGATGGCCGCGGCCAGCAGCACCGCCAGTACCGCCGCACCGACGCACCCGACCGCCCAGAACCAGCCGCCGGCCGATCCGGAGTTGTTCGGGGCGTACGCCTCGGGATGCCCCTGGCCCTCCAGTTGCTGCCGCATCGCGAGCACCTCGGCCCGGTGCTCGGCCGCCCGCGTGGGCAGGTCGCGGCTGAGGTCGAGGGCGAGCCGGGCCTGGGCCCGCTGGAGTCGCCGTACGCAGCGGGCCAGCTTCAGGCCGCCGCGCGCGTAGGCGAACCGGCGCGCGGCGAACCGGGTACCACCGGCGGCCAGCGCGGCCAGCTCGCGCTCGGTGGCCACCTTCGGTTCGCCGGCCAGCTTGCGCAGGTAGAACGCGGCCTCCCGGCGCCCGGCCGAGCGGACCAGCAGCAGGATCACCAGCAGCGCCGGGGTTCCCTTGAGCAGCAACGCGGCCAGTACTCCCGCGGTGCCGTACCCGAACCCGTCGGCCAGCCACGGCGAGTTCCACAGCGCGTGGAAGCCCCACGCGCCGGCCAGCGCGGCCGCGCACAGCTCGCAGCCGCGCCGCCCCGGATGCAGTACCCAGTACGCCACCCCGGCACCGGCCAGCGCGGAGAACAGCGTGTGGCTCCACAGCCCGCCGAGGAACCCGCGCAGCAGGAACACCGCCACCACCGGCCCGACCCGGTCGCCGCGGCCGGCCAGGGCGACGGCGTTGACCGCGTACATGACGTTCTCGACGACCTGGAAGCCGAGCCCGACGAAGGCGCCGTAGACGAACCCGTCCACCACGCTGTTGATCTGCCGCCCGGCGATGAGCACGATCACCGCGACACCGAGCACCTTGACCGGTTCCTCGATGGTCGGGCCGGTCAGCGCCGGTCCCCAGGTGCTCGCGAAGCGCGCGGACACCAGCTTGGCGAGCAGGTCGTGGGCGGCCGCGTCGGCGCGTACCGCGGTGGCGGTGGCGACCAGCCCGCCCCAGCCGAAGGCGGCCAGGACCAGCGGCGGCGGCTCCCGCTCGAAGTAGTCGAGGCTGCGCGCGACGAGGACGAACGGCACCGCGTAGAGCGCGAACAGGCCGACGGCGAGGGCGGTGGCCAGCGGGTACGCCGCGACGCCGACCCGGACCATGGCCACCATCTGCCAGCCGCCCACGACGAGCAGCAGCACCAGCAGCCAGAAGGCGGGCAGCGCCAGCGAGCGGTGGGCGCGCACCCAGGCCGGCGTGGGGCGGACCGCGGTCGCGGTGCGGTGCGCGTTCACGGCATCGCCTCGCTCCGCTCGACGATGCGTTCGCGAGGTACGGAGCCCATGATTCGCTCGCTGCGCTCGCTCATGGCCGCTGGAACGCCAGGCTCGCGATGCTGTCGGTCAGGGCCGGCAGGTTCGAGCGCAGCTCCAGGTCCGCGCCGGCGAGGGTGATCTGGACTCCGGTACCGGCGGCGAGGTACACCGCGTACCGCCCGTCCCGCCCCGGCGAGGTGTACCCGCCCTGCCGGCCCGGTACGCCCTGGTGGGTCGCCGTGCCGGTCTCCGGCCCGGTCACCTGGTACCCGCGGTTCGCGGTGATCTTCTGCCGGAGCTGCGCCGCGGCCTCGTCCAGCGGGCCGTCGAACGCCGCGACGACGATCAGGTACCGCACCCCGCCGAGCATGAACAGCGTGCGGCCCGGCATCGAGGTGGTGACGTCGAGCCGGGCACCGGGTGGCGGTACGACGGTCACCCCGTTCCCCAACGGGTACGGCCGGCCGTCGGGTACCGGCCGGGCCGCGGGCAGCGCCGCGTTGACCGCCGGCAGGCCGAAGGCGAGTGCCCCGATCACCGCGAGGATCCCCGTACTCCACCCGAGATTGCGGACCTCATGCCAGCCCATGCATTGACGCTACCGCCGGCCCGGTACATCAGGTGGCCGAACAATCACCCTGCGCGAAGTGTCCTCAGGTAGTTCCGCCAGGCACTGAGGAACGCGCTGCGGGTGGTGCCGAGCACCGCCCGGAAGCCGCCGTCCTCGTCGTTGTGGTCCTTGAACCAGTCGTACAGCGCCAGCAGCTTGGGCTGCCCGTACTTCTGTGCGATCAGCCGGCAGGCCAGCCAGCCGAGCAGGTAGTTGTCGGCGCTGTCGTAGAACGAGTGGTCCGCCGGCAGCGTGCTGCCGGACACGTGGTTGGCGGCCTGGCTGACGAACGCGTCGGACGCCTTCTCGCTGCCGAACGCGACGTATTCGGCCATGCCCTCGACCAGCCACACCGGCGTCGCGTCCGAGGTCTGCGGCCCGAACGCCACATGGGTGAACTCGTGGGTGAGCGTGTGCTGCAGCTCCTGGTCGCCGCGGCCGAGCGTGTTCGGGTTGAACACGACCCGGGACAGCGTGTACTTCGCACCGCCGTCCCACTCCGCCACGTCGCTGTACCGCGGGATGGTCACCGCCTCGACCTGCGCCAGCTTGTCGGCGCTACCGGCGAAGTAGGAGTCGAAGACCTTCTGGTCCGACACGGCGGTCATCAGCACCTTGTCCGGCCAGCCGTCCGGGCGCACCTTGGCGGCGTTGACCACCCCACGCTCGGCGAGGTCGAGCAGGTGCGGCGCGATCTCCTGGTCTTCCTTGGAGACCACGGCGACGACGTGCGCGCTCTTGACCACGGCCACCGGCCGGGCCTCCCAGGGCTGGCCGCCGACCCCGAACGGGAACTTCGTACCCGACCCGGCGCCCTCCTCGGCCACCAGCAGCCACCTGCCGTGCACCAGCGCGAACGTCGGGATCCACGGCTCGGCGTCGGGTACCGTGTCCAGCCCCGCGACGGCGTACCGCACGGTCACCCCGACCTCGCGCAGCGCCCCGCCATAGCGCCGGACCAGGTCGGCGTCGCTGACGTCGTAGTCGTGCGCGCGGGTCAGCGTCAGCGTGAAGCTGGACAGTCCCAGCGCGAGGAGGTTCCGGTACTCGGTGCGCTGCCGGTCGACCAGGCGCGGATCACCGGGGTCGACGTCGGCCAGGAACGCCGCCTCGTCGTGCCCCGCGACCGCGGCCGCGCGGCGGGACAGCAGGTCGGCGAGCGGCCGGTCGCCGTCGACGAACGCGGCATCGGTACCGGTCCGGACGGCCAGGAACAGCGCGCTGTCGGTCGCCCCGCAGAGCAGCGCGACGATGACGAGCAGGCCGAGGGCGATCTTCAGGCCCAGCCGCGACGAACGGTACGGTACCGGCGGCGGAGGCGGCGCGTACTGCGGGTACGACGGGTACAAAAGAACACCTACCCAATGGGAAGCGCCCTGCAGCATAGTGCGCGCCGCGCCTACCGGGGTGCCCCGGCTGGAAGACGGGCCAGGGGCGGAGACGCAGAGTTTGGTCCGTCTCCGCCCCTGGCCCGTCGTTCAGTCGCCGACGCGCTGCTGGGGAATCTGTCCCTGGAGCAGGGCGCGTACCTCCGACTCCCGGTACCGGCGGTGGCCGCCGAGCGTCCGGATGGCGCTCAACTTGCCGGCTTTCGCCCACCGGGTCACGGTCTTCGGGTCGACGCGGAACATCGACGCAACCTCGGCCGGGGTTAACAGCGGCTCTGGTTCATGCGTACGCGACGCCATCGCTCACTCCTCCACAGGTACCTCAGAAACGACGGCCGGGGTCCCGCCGGCCGACGCAAATCCATGGTCCGGCTAGTCCCGCATGTCCGACATGGGCCGAACGGCTGAAGGTCCGTGGATGGACGGTTGATCAATGACTGATTTTTCCGGATTTTTACCGTCAGGTCATGTCTGGTTTGAACCCAAAAGTCACGCCGTGTCAACGGCTTGATACGAAGTGTGCTCGGGTTAATTGCACCGTTCGAGAAGCTGTACGGCACGCCACCGCGTCACAAGCTGCTCATATGCCTCTGTTGCCGCATCGGCGTCCCCCTTGGACAAAGCGGTTAAGCCACGCGCCACCAAACCCGGAGAGTCATCCTCTTCAAGTACGTCATCTGACAAAAGAGACACCAGCCCGGCGTAGTCCAACTCCACCAGGGAACGGGGGTGGAACTCCTCCAACCACCGGGTGCTCTCCTCCACCGCCTCGGTGATCGGCGCGTCGCCGAGCGCCTTGCGCAGCACCGAATGCGCCCGGTGCGCGCGCCGCCGGGCCTTGGAGATCTCCGTCCGGTACCGCAGCACCCGGTGCCCCTCGCGGGCGGAGAACGCCTTCTCCGTGAGATCGACGAAGACGAACCAGCGCAGCGGTACCCCCCACGTCGACACCTGCTCGTGCACCCGCGGCATACCGCGTTCGAGCACCTTGGCGCCGCTGCGCCAGTCTTCGACCACGGTCTTGGCCAGCCCGGCGAGGATCGGCGGGACGAACGCGTCGGCCAGCACCGGAGGTACCCCGTCGCGCGCGGACAGCGCCGCCTCCGCCACCCGTACCCGCAGGTTCCACGGGCAGATCAGCAGCGTCTCGTCGGTCTCCAGGACATACGCCTCGTCGGGCAGGTCGGGCAGCCGGGTCCAGCCGGCACCGAGAGCCTCCAGGACCACGGTGCGCTGCCGTACCGGCCCGTCCAGCGGCGCCACCGCCCGGCCCTCCTTGACATACCGGCGCCAGTAGAGCTGGCGTTCCCGATCGAACGCTGTCAAGGGTTCGTAGACCCGAAGGTACGCGGCGAAATTCGCGGGCACGTCCGCGAACGTACCGCATGCGCGACGCGGTTTAGGCTCGTCGGGTAGCCGGCGTTGATCCCGCCGGCACACCACCGCGCGACGTGCCCCACAAGGGCCGCGCCCCCGCCGACAGGAGCCGCCATGGACGTGTTCGCCAACGACACCGGCCACGAACAAGTGGTCTTCTGCCAGGACAAGCCGTCCGGGCTGAAGGCCATCATCGCGATCTACTCGACCGCACTCGGACCGGCGCTCGGGGGTACCCGGTTCCACCCCTACGAGACCGAGGCCGAAGCGCTGCACGACGTCCTCGAACTGTCCCGCGCGATGGCGTACAAGAACGCTCTCGCCGGCCTTGACCTGGGCGGCGGCAAGGCGGTGATCTGGGGCGATCCGGTCCGCGACAAAACCGAACCGCTGCTGCGCGCCTACGGCCGGTTCGTCGCCTCGCTGGGCGGTCGTTACTACACCGCCTGTGACGTCGGTACCTATGTGCAGGATATGGACATCGTGGCGCGCGAGTGTCCGTACGTGACCGGGCGCAGCGAGGCCAACGGCGGCGCCGGCGGGCATGCGGGCCGCCGCCGAGCACGTCTGGGGCAGCCCGACCCTGGCCGGCCGGCGGGTCGGCATCTCCGGTCTGGGCAAGGTCGGCAAGCACCTGGTCGAGCACCTCGTCGAGGACCGGGCCGAACTCGTCGCGACCGACGTCGCCGAGCCGGCACTGGCGTGGGCCCGCGACCGGTACCCGCAGGTGAAGCTCGTCGCCGACGAAGCCGCGCTGGTCCGGTCGGACATCGACGTGTACGCGCCGTGCGCGCTGGGCGGGGCGCTGGACGACGAGACGGTACCGGCACTACGCGCCCGGATCGTGGCCGGCGCGGCGAACAACCAGCTCGCCCATCCCGGCATCGAGAAGCTCCTGGAGGAGCGCGGCATCCTCTACGCGCCCGACTACGTGGTCAACGCCGGCGGTGTGATTCAGGTCGCAGACGAGATCCACGGCTTCGACTTCGCCCGCGCCAAGCAGCGGGCCACCGCGATCTTCGAGAGCACCCGGCAGATCCTTCAGCTGGCCGCGAGCGAGGGGATCCCTCCGGCGCTGGCCGCGGACCGGTTGGCCGAGCGGCGCATGGCGGAGGTCAGCCGGCTCCAGACGATTCGCTTGTAGCGAAATAGGTCTGACCTGCCGATCTTGCCGGTACCCCGATCCGCCCGGCCGCCGAACGCGCCCAGCCCTGGTCACCGGGATGGTCCGGAGAACGGCGCCGGTCGGCGGCCGGGCCCGGCGTGGGCCGCCGGATGATCGGCCGGTCAGATCCTGTGCCCTCCGGCGGTTGGTAAGGACCGAACGCCGGAGGGCCGAGGTGCCGAAGTTGGGCCGCGACATGTACCGTATGAGCCACGAGAGATGCCTGCCGTCATCGGGGCTCCTGATTTGGGCTGCCCCGTAATTCTGTGCGAGGGGGTCGAGCCATGGGGCGCGGCCGAGCTAAGGCCAAGCAGACAAAGGTGGCCCGGGAGCTGAAATACCACTCCCCGAACACCGACCTCGCTGCGCTACAGCGCGAGCTTGCCGGCAACGGCAAGTCGAACGAAGAGTTCGACGACAACGACGGCTACGCCGACGACGACCCGGACGAGGACGAGCCGGACGACGGCGTCTGGACGTCGCGACGTAGGTAGGAACGCACCTTAAGCACGCGGGCTCCCCGCGTGCTTACGCGTGCAACCGGTCCCGGTAGAACGCCAGCACGCGATCCAGCGCGTCCCGGGTCGGGTGGCCCGGCTCGTCGACAAGATGCACCGTCAGGACCGAATGCGCGTCCTTCGGTATTCCGTACGGATTGCCCGGCGACGAGTCGATCTCCACGGCGATGAAGGCGTCGCCGAGTTCCCGGCGCAGCGTGGCGAACCGCGCGTCGGGTACCGCCGGGTCCTGGGTGAACCGCAGGCCGAGCGCGCACAGGCCGTCCTGCCGGGTGCGGTCCTTGACGGTCGCCAGGTCGGCGGCGCTGATGTCGATCGCCGCCTTGTGGCGCCGCCCGATCGGGGCGGGCAGGGCGGGCTGGCTGAGCACCGGCGCGAGTACCCGCTCGTCAACCGCCATGGCGAGGGCGAACCCGCCGGTGAAGCACATGCCGACGGCACCCACGCCAAGGCCGCCGCATTCGGCGTGCGCGCGGGCGGCCAGCGCGCGCAGCCAGGTGACCACCGGGCTGGTCCGGTTCAGCGCGAACATGGTGAACTCGCGGGAGACGCAGACACTCAGGACGGTGCGGTTCATGTAGGCGCCGCGGGAGTACTCGCGGCCGGGGGTACCGAACAGCGACGGCAGGTATGCGGTGAACCCGGCGTCCACCAGCCGGCGGGCGAAGGCCACCACGCCGGGATGCAGGCCGGGCATCTCGTGGATCACGATGACCGCGGGACCGGTGCCGGCCCGCCACACGTCCTTGCCGTCGATGTGCTGCTTCTCGAAACCGTCGAAGGCGTCGGGGGTCGTCATCGCGGCCGGTTCGTGAACTGGTAGAAGGTCGGGAAGGCGTCCTCGAACGGCCGCCACCCGGGCGCCGCGGCTTCCCCGTCGCGCGCGCGGGCCACCCAGGTCTCCTCTGCCTCGGCCAGCAGGGCGACCAGCCCGGCGCTCGGCGTGATCAGCGGAGCGTCGTCCGGCGGAGCGGCCTCAGGATTGTCGGGCATGGTCCAGCACTCCCTCCAGAAGACTGATCTTGCTGTTCCCGCAGTGATCGGTCCGGGTGCCGTCAAACCGCCCATGCTCGAAGTACCGGTTCGCCGCGTGCGCACCGCCACAGAAGCC
>VAWN01000166.1:557-4525 GCA_005885555.1 Actinomycetota bacterium | reverse complement strand
TGCTGGCGTTTGGTCAGGTAGCCGCCGGTGTAGGTGGCGGCGAACTCGCCGACGGCACCGAGGTAACGGCCCGCGGCGGGACCGCTGACACCTTCCCCGTCGGCGAGACGCTCGGCGGCGTCGGTGAGGGTGTCGGCGACGGCGAGGGCCTGTTCCAGGTCGAGCAGGTCGAGCATGTTGGCGGTGGCGCGCCCCGCGTACGACTCCGACATGGTCAGACGCAAGTGCCCGTACTGAATGCCCAGGGCGATCCGGCCGCCGGGCAGCCGGTTGATGAACCAGGCCACCGTGCGGCGCAGCCGCGACAGGGTGATCCTCCCGTCAGGGTCGGCGGGGATGGCCTCGTGGGGTCGGCCGTGGCGGTGGGCCAGGTCGTTGACGAAGCTGATGAAGGCGGTGATGCGGGAGGCCGCGGTCCCGGTCGTCATCGCCGCGCCGACGTAGTCCTCCTGTCGCCACGGCCGACGGTCGATGACGCGGGGGAACAGGACCTCACCGTCGTTGAGGTGTTCGAGCACGGTGATGGCGGTAGCGACGGGTTCGATCACCGTCCACGGACGTTCGCGTTGTTCGCCGTCGGGACGGGTGTTGCCATGCTCGTCGACGACACCGGAGAAGTGCCGGCCGCTGACCCGGTAGCGCACGACACCGTCGTCGCTGGTGTCGTCGCGCGTGCAGCAGCCGCGTTGCAGGTGGAGCACCTCTTCGGGGCGCATGCCGGACAGGTAGCCGGCCACTACCAGCGCCGCGGTGTGCAGGTGCACGGTCATTGTGGCGGCGCCTTCGAAGTCGATGGTGTCGGTCCAGGCCCGTCCGTCCAGGCGTCCGGTGATCGGCAGGTCCAGGGGCGCGTCGGGTGCGGTGCCGACCTCGTCGAGCAGGCGGGGGTACCGCTCGATTTCGCTGCTGACCTGGTGGATGGTCACGCCCAGGGTGCCGGCGATGAACCGCAGGCTGACCGGCGCGGTCAGCGTCGTGGTGCGCCGTTTGGCGCGCCAGGCCAGGCCGGGCAGGCTGCATCCGGGCAGCGGTCGGCCGTCGGCCAGGTGCTGGTCGAGCCAGGCGCGGATGTCGGCGCGGCCGTCGGGGCGCCCGGCGGTGGGGATGTTGGCCTCCAGGCGGCGGTGTTCGGTGCGGGCGGCGAGGATGATCCATCACCACAACCCGGTGGGGCCGGCAAACACCGTCACTGTGGGGCCCTGCACGGCTGTCCTAATCAGATGCGCCCTCGAGTAGATCATACCGGCCGCCCGCTGCGTCCCAGGGTGGCATCGGCACGCGGTCGGCGGGTGGCAGGAACGGGGCGTAGGCCCACAACCGGGTCAACGCCATCAACTGGTTGGCGAGGTAGTTGGCCGAGTGGTGCTGGGCGTGCAGGTGTCGCGCGTAGTCGGCCAGCAGGCCGGCATCCGCATCGGACAGGCGTGAGACGCCGCGCCCGGACAGCCACACGGCGAACCTGCGCCACGTCTGGCAGACGCTGTAGATGCTCTTCGCGCCCAGCATCGGCTTGGTGGCCGAGCCGGGCCGCTTGTGCACCACCGCCGGCGTCGCCATGTTGATCAGCAGCCAGCAGGCGCGTTTGAACGAGGCGCGGTGCGGCAGCGGGAACCGTTCCCACCGGATCGCTACGCTTCCCGCGGTCCGGCGGTGGTCGAGGGCGGCCAACTGCCAGTAGTCCTGGCCGAAGCGGGGAATCTCGGCAGTCGGGTAGCCCGGCCGGGCCCGCCCGGAGGGGAAGACCGGCGTATCGGGTGCCGGATCGACCACCGGCACCTGGCCGCCCGCGACTGCGGCGTCGTGGAGGCCGCTCATCCGTCCAGCCTTCGCGCCAGCATCGCGTCGACCAGAGCCCGGTCGGTGTCGCTGACCCGACCGCGTAGCGCTGGGCGTTCGGCCGTACTGGTGTGGCTGTGCAGCAGGTCGGTGACCCGCGAATAGTGCCCGGCCCAGTCCACCAGCCACACCGCGGGATCCACCGCCGAGCGCAGCCCGGTCATCGCGACGTGCAGGTAGACGATGCGCGGCAGGTGCCGGTCGGTGGCCAGGGCATTGGGGCAGGCGAAACACAGCAGGAACGACACCGTGCACGGTCCGGACGGGGTGAATGGGCTGTGTTCGAAGTCGATGCACGCCGCCGCGGCGGTGTCCGCCTGGCCGGCCGCGACCCGCCGCGCGGTGGCCAGGGGGATCCCGGCCTGGGCGGCCAGCACGCCAGGATCAGCGTGTTCGGACCCGTCGCCGTGTCGCACCAGACGCATCCGCAGCCGGGCCACCGCGTGGTCCACGGCGTCGGACAGGCCTTTGGCGACCACGTCGCCGGACTCGGCACGCACCTGCCCGTCGCGCAGCAGATACACGTTCTCGTGGGTGGAGCGGCTGTTGTTACGCGGCCCCCCGTAAAGGACCTGGACGGTGCGCCGCAGCCGCCGCGGGGACACCCGCACCCCGACACCGGCCGCGGTGACCAGGCTCGCCTGCTTCGACCACCGGGCGATGGCCTCCTCCAACACCACAGCGTCGCCGTGGGTGAACCGCGCCAGGCCCTCGCACTGGGCGTAGCGGCGGGCGACCAGCAGCCTAGCCGTCGGGGTGCCCAACGCCGTGAGGGTCGTGCGGGCCTGCGCGGTGATGGCCAGCACCTGGCGCATGGCGCGCCCGGCGCTGCCCGCTCCGACGTCGACGAGGTTGTTGCTGGCGTGCCGATTGTGGCGGGGTCGGCGCCGCTTCACCGTGGACACCCGCTGGACCGCTGGTGCGTCCTCGCCAGGGTCGGCGTTGGGATGCTGGTCGGGTACGTCCATCTCGGCCAGGGTCGAGGTGTTCCACGCCTCGTGGCAGATCAGCAGCACCGCGGCGGCGGCCATCTCCAGGTAGCTGGGATACAGCCGCCGCAACGCGTCGGTGGACGTGCGGACCAGACCCCCGGTGGCCTGGTGCACGGCGTCCGGCCCCAGGGCGTGCACCACGAACGGGAACTCCCCGCTCAGGCTGATCCGGTGCAGCAGGTGCCCCCAACGGCCCGCTTCGCTGTCCGGGTCGAGCCGGCCGCCCTGCCAGTCGTCCACCAGCGCCACGCCTTCGCCGATGCGCGCCCCGACGGCGGACACCGTCCGTCGCGCCGCGTCGCGGATCAGCCGGAACTCCTCGAACGTGTAGGAGGCAACCTGTCCCTGGGGTGGTTTCCGGGACCGGGCGTCCACCGCCGCCCGGGTTCCGGCGGGCAGCGAAACCTCACGCAGCAGCCGGCGTACCAGGCCAACGGCGCCGTTCGGGCCGTGCCCGACCGACAGCCGCCACTCGTTCCACGCCGTCGCGGTGATCTCGCCTGTGCAGGTCACCGGCGGCACGTGGTCGGCGGCGAAGCGTAGGAACCGGCGTAACGCCCTCGCGTTGACGCGGCAGGTACCCGCCGTGGTCCACGTCCCGGCAGACGACGCCAGCCTCGCGAACACCGCCACCAACTCAAGCTTGAGCTGCCCGGCGCCGGGAGCGTTGGTGAAGTCGTAGGTGCCGTTGTCCCGGCCGTCCTCACCGACCACGGCCACGACCAGGCCGTCGGCGCTGAGCATATCCGGGCGGCGGTAGCCCGCCCGCGGCAGCGTCGCCCGGCGACCCATCGCATTCACCCCGCCACCGCCGCGGCGGGCACATCGAGGACCAGCCCGGTCGTCACAGCCAACCTGGCCAGCACCTCGCCGCTGGGGGCGTGGTCCTCCCCGTCGAGCAGGCTGTCCAACTGCAGGCCACGTACCGGTTCCAGATAGATATCCCGGGTGGTCTCCACCGACCGGTGCCCCAGCAGGTCCTTCACCAGATCCCACACACTGCCATACACCTGCTGGTAGTGCCGGCGCTCGGCCGGGTCGAGTCCCAGCCGGCGATCCAACGCGTGGTGCAACGACACCAACATCCGCAACGCGAACGAATGCCGGCACATATGCGGCGTGCAGAACACCGGCGCCCCG
>VAWN01000166.1:0-346 GCA_005885555.1 Actinomycetota bacterium | reverse complement strand
CGGCCCTCCGCCCGGGCCCTCGCCACCGCCCGCGCCCGCGTCGTGGCCACGTACACCTCGACCGCCCTGAGCGCTGCCGCACCGACATAGAAGTACCGGTTGGCGTGCTTGGCCACCGCCGCGGCAACCCGGCCCGGATAGTAGCTGCGCGGCACCGACGTGTCCGGCAACTCCACCATAAGCAGCGTGCCCGCCTCCCGCCGCCGCAGCCCACTGGAGAACAGCACCTCGGCGAATGCCACGTCCCGACCGTCGTTACGACCCCGCCACCCCGCATCCGGCACATCGTCGGCGCTGTAGCCGAGCAGCCCCACCCGCGTCCACAGCGCAAACGCCCGCGGGGTCA
>VAWN01000160.1 GCA_005885555.1 Actinomycetota bacterium | reverse complement strand
ATTGGGCGCCAGATGTTCGCGACTTTCGGCGCCACGTTGCCGGCACCGCGTGCCGAGATGTTCCTGAGAACCGACACCACTTGCGGATCTCGCCCGCCGATGGCGCCGGCGGTAGCTCCGGAGCCCGTTCACCCTCCGTGTAATCAATCTTGAACCGAGCCGGGTGCGAGTGCGCGGATCTGTCGATGAGCGAATGCCCTCGCCGCGCCTGATGATCAGATGGGTGTCCGCCGGCGACGGGCCCTCGTCCGCGCCATCCTTCCTCGCCACCAGGTCGGTATGTACCCTTGTTGTTACGTACCCAGCCGGTTACGCTCTTGTGCATCATGGATGCGGTATTGCAGGCGCTGGCGGACCCGAACCGGCGCACGATGCTCGAGATCCTCCGCGATCACCCGGCCACGGCCGGCGAACTCGCGGAGGCTTTTCCGATCGCCCGCCCGGGAGTGTCTCGTCATCTACGCGTGCTGCGGGGGGTCGGACTGGTCGACGTTCGCCAGGACGCGCAGCGCCGCATCTACACCCTCCGACCGGAGGCACTCGTCGAGGTAGACGAGTGGCTGGAGCCGTACCGCGCCCTCTGGCGGAACCGACTCGACGCCCTGCACACGGAGATCGCCCGAGGAAAGAAGGCGCGAAATTGAAGATCATCGGGACCATGCGGCCGCTCGACGGGACGCGCGGTGCGGTGCGCGTCGAGGACGTCTACGAGACCGACATCGACGACTTGTGGGAGGCGTGCACGAATCCGGAACGGCTTGCACGCTGGATCGCCAAGGTCTCCGGCGACCTGCGTGTCGGGGGCCTGTTCTACGCCGTATTCACTAGCACGTGGACGGGTCCTGGACGCATTGACGAGTGCGAGAAGCCCCACCATCTGCTGCTCACTACGGAGCCAGGCACCAGCGACGAGGCCCAGATCGAGGCGTGGCTGACCGAGGAGGGCTCCAGGACGCGCCTGGTCGTCGAGGAGCGTGGCCTGCCACTGGAACGCCTCTACTTCCATGGTGCCGGATGGCAGGCCCACCTTGAGGATCTCGGGCGGTCGCTCGGGGGTGAGGCCGCGGCCGGCCTCGAGCCTTGGACCGAACAGTCGCCGGAGCCGGGCTGGCGCGCGCGTTGGACAGAGCTCACACCGACGTACGAGCAGATGGTGATCGACTGATGTCCGACACGATCAGGTTCAGCGGTGTCACGGTCAACGCACCCGACGCGATCGTATTGGCCAGGTTCTACGCCGTGATCACCGGTGGCGTGGCGAAGGGGAACCCGCGCTGGGCGACCGTCACCGGACCTAACGGAGACATCGCCTTTCAGCAGGTCGACGACTACCGCTCGACGGTGTGGCCGGCGGGCACCGTACCGATGCAGATGCACCTCGACTTCCTCGTCGACGACCTCGCCGCCACCGGGGCGCGGGTCCTCGCCGCTGGAGCCACCCGCTTCGATTTCCAGCCGAACTCCGATCACTGCTTCGTCTACGCCGATCCGGCGGGCCATCCATTCTGTCTGTCCACCTGGGACGGCGCGCAGATCGACGGCGAGACGGACGGCACTTGAAACAGCGGCGCGGTCGCTGACGCGGCTGGGGGCCGGGTCGGACGGTGGACCGGCGCCTGCAGTTCAACATCGACGACGTGTGTAGGAGCGCACGGATCCGCCGCGGTCGGGGCGTTGCTGGGCAGACGCGGGCAGTAGTTTGTGTTCATGGTCGACTGGTCCGGTGTCCGACTCCGGGTGACGGCGCTGGCCGGTGATGCGCGTGCGGGTGAGCTGTTCGGCGCCGGTGGTCATCACTTCCGGCTGGGTGCCCCGCTGTCGGGCCGAGAGCTCGCTGAAGCCGAGGCGCAATTGGGTGTGCGGCTACCCGAGCAGTACCGGGACTTCTTGCGGCAGGTCGGCGCTGGCGGTGCGGGTCTGTTCTACCGAATCTTCTCTCTTACCAAGGCCAACGGGTCGTGGACGTGGGAGGGTGACGGTGCCGAGCTCACCGATGTGGCCCGGCTGGCCGAACCGTTCTCCAGGACCGGTGCCGATCCGCAGGCGCTGGACGCGCTGCTGGCCGATCGCCCTACCGGCGAGGTTCTGACCGACGACGAGTACCGGGACGCGTACGAGGCATGGGACAAGCGGCGGGAGAACCTGCTGTGGAATCCCGATCGGACCGCCGGGGCGATCT
>VAWN01000159.1 GCA_005885555.1 Actinomycetota bacterium | reverse complement strand
AACGGGCCAGCGGTTACCTTCGACCGGGACGCCGCCACGGCGTGGCTGACCGAGACGGTCCTGGTTGGCGGCGTCGAGACGGTGCGGGCCGACGAGTTCGGCATCGAGCCGCAGGGCATGTACCGGCCGCACCACGACGACAGCCCGGCCGACTGGCTGGACCGGCTGCTCGCCGAACTGACGCACACGACACCGGCCGCTCCACACGTGTGGCGCTGCGCACCCGGCGTGGACGTCGAGATCGTCGGCAGCCTGGGCTACCGGGACGGGGGCGGCGTGCTGATCGTTGAGGTTGGCAGGATGCGGCTCGCGTCGCGGTGGCTGGATGACGGCGACCTGGCCACCTACGACGAGGACGGCCCGCACCAGCCGAAGGTGACGCAGATCGACGCCGCCGTCGAAGCGTTGGAATCCGCAGCGCGGATCGTCAACGACATGGTCGAGCGGCACCGCCTGGCCATGGCCACGGCGGTGGCCGCAGCCAACCCGTTCCAACGCGGGCTGCTCGCCCTGTTCCCCCCAGCCGACGTCGAGACCGCGCTACTGACACTGGCCGACCTGTGGATCAACACCGGCGGCGCCGACCCGCACGACGTCCTCAGCGCCCACCAACGCGAGGTCGCCAGTCGGATAGCTGCGGTGGCCGCGGGCGAGGACCCGAGCGACGACGCGGACGCCGCGGGTCTCCGATAGCCCGGTACCGACCGGTGCCGGCTGGCTCCGCGACGTGGCCGACCAACACTGGCTCTGCCGCGGAAGCGCCGTATCAGCGGGCATGCGCGCAGCCTGGATGGCCGCCGGCGGCGCCTGTGGTGCAGCCCGCGGCGCATCGTGGCCGAACTGTTCGATGCGCACCCGCGGCCAGCCGTTGCACGAGAACATCCCGGCGGTCGCATCGCCAGAGCGCCGGCGCCACGACCGGGTGCGCCGATTCGAGCCCGGCCAGGCGGTGCACATCCACGACTATGGCAATCGGCGGGCCGGCACCATCACAAGGCTTGGCCGGACCCAGGTCACCGTCCACTCCATCCGCGACGCCGACGGCCAGAGCGACGAACGGCCCTCCCGCCGCGATCGCACACCCAGCCGACGGTATCGCGCTCCTCGCGGTCGACCAGCTGCGGTGACATCGTCATCGGCGCCGACGAGCAGCACTCGACCGTCAAATCACCCGTCGACACCGGTCGCGCCGGCCAGCGCCGCCAGCGCGTCGTCGTCTCCGTCAACGCGCATCCCCGGCTGCGGTCTCGGCGCAGACCTTCCTGCGCGTGCGCGCCTGACCCCTCACGCCGCCCACCGCACCAGACAGCCGGGACGTGCACCGCTACGCCGTTGACAACGCCGCACGGGCCGCGCGCCACCGACGACTCGGGCGACGCCACGCCGCCGGGAGCCGACCGCCGACCACCCCGCGACCGGCGGAGTCAGCGCGTGTCGGTTCCCGGAGGAGTGGCGTGCCGCATCTCTACCTGAAGGGAAATCCCATGTCTTTCACCGATCGACCAGCTGTCCACGTCCGCGGCACCGAGGACCTGCTCGCCCTGATCCCGTTCCTGCTCGGGTTCCACCCCGACACCAGCATGGTGCTGCTCGCTGTAGACAACGGCAGCGGCGGCATCGCCATGGCCGCCCGGCTGGATCTGCCCACCGCCGAGCAACCGCTCGGGCCGGTGCGCGCCGCCCTGGACCTGGTAGTCGCGAAGCTGACCGCCCTCGGCGGCGTCAGCGTCGTGCTGGCCGGCTACGGTCCCGCCGACCGGGTCGAGCCGATGGTGACCGCGGCCGCTGAGGCGTTGCACGCCTCGGGTATCCCGATCCGCGAGGCGGTGCGGGTGGCCGGTGGCCGGTTCTGGCGGCTGCGGGCAACCGACCCGACGCCAGACCCGGCGCCCTATTCACCCGACGGTGTGGCGTTCGAGCCTGCCACCAGCCCGGCCACCGCGGCGGCCGTGTATGCGGGCCTGGTCGCGCTGCCCGACCGCGAGGCCCTGGCCGCCACCCTCGCCCCGGCCACCGGCGCGGCCCGCGACGGCATGGTCACAGCCACCGTCGCCGCGTGCGCGTTGCTGACCGAGTTGCTCGACGCCGCCCGCACCGACACCACCGACACCGATACCGCCGACCCAGCAGACGTCGGCGACCAGCCCGATGCCGTGCTGGACACCCCCATCGGACACGCGCCGCAGGCGGCGGCACGCACCTACCTCACCCAGATCCAGGACAGCTACCGGGCCGGGCAGCCGGTCGACGACGCACACGCCGCGACGCTGACTGTCCTGCTGGAGCTGCCCTCACTGTGGGAGTTCGCCGCCCGCCGCACCAACGCCGAGGCGTGGCAGACCGCCATGTGGAGCGATCTGGTCCGCCGGGCCGAACCGCCGTTCACCGCCGCAGCGGCCACCCTGCTGGCCCTGTGCGCCTTGCAGGCCGGCCACGGCGCACTGGCCAGCATGGCCGTCGATCGGGCGCTGGGCGCCGACCCGCAGGACCGCTTCGCGCAGCTGCTGGACCGGGCGATCGCCGCCGGCATCGACCCGGACACCGTTACCGCGCTGCTGACCGACTGACCCCCAGCCTGCCAACCGACACAGCCCCGTCAACCCCACTGCTGCACGGCCCGCCGAAGGCCGCAGCGGTCCACACCCACAACCCGACACACACGAACGGACAGACACCACGATGACCATTCCCCCAGCGCGGCGCCACATCGGCGCCGATCCGGCCCGCGCCCCAAACCCGCGACGGCATACGGCCATCGCAGCCACCGATCCCGCGCACCGCAACGCCAGGAGGTCCGGGCTGATGGCTGACCTGCCGCAGATGAACCGACGCCTCGCCACCCGGCCGATCGACCCGAAACGCCGCCTGCCGATCCCGTACGCACAACTGGTCAACCCCGACGGCACCGCCAACTTCGCCGCCATCGACGGGCCCAAAGCCTTACGCGGCGCGGCAAACCGCGACTGCGGACTGTGTGGACAGCGGATGGGCCGCTGGGTGGCGTTTCTCGGCGGACCCCGCAACGTCGAGCACGGCGGCTATCTGGACCCGCCGATGCACGTGTCCTGCGCCGAGGACGCGACCCGGCTGTGCCCACACCTGGCCCGCCAGCGTGTGCCACGCCGCCCTGACAACGGTGACCCGAACATCATCACCCCAGCCGGCTTCGTCGAAGACAAGCCGGACCGGTGGGCGATGTGGATCACCGACCGCTACACGTGGCGCATCAACCCGAACACCGGCACCTACCTGTTCCTCCCCGGACCGGCCCACGAGATCCGCTGGTGGCACTACATCGACGGCCGACTCACCGAACAGCA
>VAWN01000100.1:134486-160979 GCA_005885555.1 Actinomycetota bacterium | reverse complement strand
GGGCGACCTGTTCGGCCAGGACGACCCCGACCTCGCGCTGGCCGAGTTCCGCGCCTCCCTCGGCCCCGCCCTGGACGCCCTGTCCACCCGCGAACAACGCATCATCATCCTGCGCTTCTTCGGCAACCTCACCCAGACCCAGATCGCCGACCGGATCGGCATCTCCCAGATGCACGTCTCCCGACTGCTCGCCCGATCCCTGGCCACCCTGCGCGGACAGCTGCTGGAGAACTGAGTCGGCGCTCGCTCCGCCGCGGTCGGGGGCGGGCGGAGCGAGCGCCCCCGGTAGCGAGGTCAGCGCGCCCTACGCGTGCTGCGGTCGTTGGCCTTCTGGATCGCCTCGACCAGCTGTTGCTTGGTCATCGACGACCGGCCCCGGATCTCCAGCCGCTTCGCGACGTCCATCAGGTGCTGCTTGCTCGCGTTGGCGTCCACCCCGCCGGCCGTCTTCGTCGGGCGCTGCGCCCGGCTGCGGGCCGCCTGCGCGTCGCTCGGGCCCTTCCTCGCCTTCGGCTCCCAGTGGTCGCCGACCTTCTCGAACGAGTGCTTGAGCGAGCTGAACGCGGTCCGGTGCGCGCGCTCACCCTCGCCGTACTCCTCCACCGCCGCGTCGTGGGTCCTGCCCCAGGTCTCCTGCGCCTTGCGCGGCGACCGGCGCAGCGTGCTGGGCATCTCCTTGCGTGCCGGCACGTTGCTCACCTCCTGACCTTGGCCTACCTCAGGAAGGTGCCCGGCCGGCGGGGGCGGAAAACGTGTCCCGGACCCGGTCCAGCACGCCGACCACCGGATCCACCAGGCGGTTCCAGGGCGGGCGGCTGGGGGTACCGAGGTGTGGCCGGGTCGGCGCGGCCTCCGCAGCGACCACCACCCGGTTGCCCAGCCGGACGAGCGCGACCTCGTCCAGTGCCTCGCGCAGCGCCGGGAACAGCCGCTCCTCGCACCGCTGGACGTGCTCGCGGAGCAGGCCGGCGACCGGAGCGCCGGCACGCAGCGCCGCCCGGATCGCGGCGCCCGCGGCCAGCTCCGCGTCGGCGAGCGCGGCGCCGCCGGGCAGCACGGCGCGCACCGTCGGGTACAGGTACTGCTCCTCGGCGGACAGGTGCCGCACCAGGTCGGCGGTGCGCGGCCCGGCGACCAGCCCGCGGTGCTGCGCGGCGAGCAGCCGCAGCATGTCGGGTCCGGCGGGCCGCCAGTGCGGCGCCACCGGCGGCAGCGGCGGCAGGATCACGCGCCGGGGGTACCCGAGCCCTCGGATCGGCAAACCGCGCCTGGTATGACTAGGTGATGACCGATCCCGTCGAGGAAGTCGTGCAGCTGTGCCGCGACCTGATCCGCATCGACACCACGAACACCGGCGACCTGGCCACCTGCGCCGGCGAGCGGGCCGCGGCCGAGCACGTCGCCGGGCTGCTCGACGAGGTCGGCCTGGTACCGGAGATCCGCGAGGCGGCACCCGGCCGGGCCAGCGTGGTGGCCCGGTTCGAGGGCGCCGACCCGTCGCGGGGCGCGCTGCTCGTGCACGGGCACCTCGACGTGGTACCCGCCGACCCGGACGAATGGTCGGTGCACCCGTTCTCCGGCGAGCTCACCGACGGGTACCTGTGGGGCCGCGGCGCGGTCGACATGAAGGACTTCGACGCGATGGTGCTCGCCGTGGTGCGCGACTGGCGGCGGCGCGGCGTCACCCCACCACGCGACCTGGTGCTGGCGTTCACCGCCGACGAGGAGGCCGGCAGCGACTACGGCGCGCGGTTCCTGGTACGCCGGCACCGCGAACTCCTCGACGGCTGCACCGAGGCGATCGGCGAGGTCGGCGGGTTCTCCTTCACGGTCGCGCCGGACCTGCGCCTGTACCTGATGCAGACGGCCGAGAAGGGCATCGACTGGCTGCGGCTGACCGCGCGCGGCCGCCCGGGGCACGGTTCGCTGGTGCACGACGACAACGCGGTCACCGCGCTCTGTGAGGCCGTGGCGCGGCTGGGTCGGCACCGGTTCCCGATCGAGCTGACCCCGACGGTACGGGCATTCCTGGAGCACATCGCCGAGCTGCTCGGCGTCGAACTGGACCTGGACGACCCGGAGGCCGCCGTCGGCAAGCTCGGTCCGATCGCCGCGCTGATCGGCGCCACCCTGCGCAACACGGCGAACCCGACCCGCCTCGCGGCCGGGTACAAGGAGAACGTCATCCCGAGCCGGGCCACCGCGACGGTGGACTGCCGGACGCTGCCCGGCCGCGCCGACGCGTTCCTCGCCGAGCTGCGCGAGGTGGTCGGGCCGGACATCGAGGTCGAGTTCGTCCAGCACCAGCCGGCTGTCGAGACGACCTTCGACGGGCCGCTGGTCGACGCGATGGCCGCGGCGCTGCGGGCCGAGGACGCGGGTGCCCGGCCGATCCCGTACATGCTCTCCGGGGGTACCGACGCCAAAGCGTGGAGTGAGATCGGCATCCGCTGCTTCGGGTTCACCCCGCTGCGGCTGCCGCCCGATCTCAACTTCGCCGCGCTGTTCCACGGCATTGACGAGCGTGTCCCCGTCGAGGGACTACAGTTCGGCGTGCGAGTTCTCGACCGGTTCCTGGCCAGCTGCTGATCCCCGGGGGTTGTTTCCCATGTCCGACAACCAGTTCGCCCAGCTTGACGCCGCATTGGAGAAGGTCTTCGTGGCCGCTCGGGCGCACCTCGCGGCGGTGAAGGCGGCGGAGGGCCGTATCGACGACGACGGCGTGTGGCGCGCCTACGTCGAGCTGAACAACGCCTCCTACGCCTACGACCAGCTGCTGCTCGACGCGTTCAGCGAGGTGACACCCTGGGACGTGGACGCGATCGACCCGGACGAGGCGGACCGGCAGTTCGGCGTCGGGCTGACCGAAGACGAGGAGGAGGGGGCCGACGACCCGTACCCGCACGTGGTGTCGGTACGGCAGCGCCGCGACTACCGGGTACCCAGCGTCGGGGCGCTGATCCGGGTGGCCGAGTCGGCCCGCCGCACGGCGCCGCACGCCGAGGAGGAGTCGGCCGAGCCGGTCGAGTCGGTCAGCGAGGCGGTACTGGAGCTGCTGCAGAGCGGCGACGGCTCGCTCGGCGCGCTGGACGTGCCCGAACTGGAACCGCTGGACGGCATCGTGACGGTCGCCGAGGTCGAAAGCGCCCTGGACCTGGACGCCTACGACGAGGCCGACGGCGTGGGACCGTTCACCGTCGCCCCGGGCGACCGGCTGGTCGGGCGCCTGGACGAGCACCCGTTCAGCGACCTCGACGAGGCCGAGGCGGCCTCGTGAGCGGGGCGGTCGCCTAATACGAAAGGCCCGGTTGCGGTGCCGGCCCGACCAGCCGTCGCAACAGGACCTTGCGGGTGCCGTCCCGGAAGAGCTGGACCCGTGCCAGCTCCCATCCGGAGAACTCCGCCTGGATCGCCAACTGCGCCGTGGCGGTCAACCGGTCGACATTAGCTGGCAACCGCAGCGGCGCGTATTCGTAGTCCATGACCTGGATACTGCCCCGGCTGCGGCGGTCGCATCAACCCTGCCGCTCGGGATATCCCCACTCGAGTGCGGACACGTCGTCCAGTGCCCGGCTGATCTCGACCGGCAGGGTGATCTCCTCGACCTGCAGGGCGCCGACGAGCTGGCCGACGGTACGCGCGCCGAGGATCGGGGCGACCATCCCGGGCCGGTCCCGTACCCAGGCCAGCGCCACCTCCGCCGGCGATACGCCGAGCCCGTCGGCGGCGGTGACCACCGACTCGACGATCGCCGAGCTGCGCGGGTCGAGGTAGCGGGCGACGAACCGCTCGAAGTGCGGGGAGGCGGCCCGGGAGTCGGCCGGCCGGCCGTGCCGGTACTTGCCGGTCAGTACCCCGCGACCCAGCGGCGACCAGGCCAGCACGCCCAGGCCCAGCGTGGCGCACGCCGGCAGTACCTCGCGTTCGATGCCGCGCTCCAGCAGCGAGTACTCCACCTGGGCGGCGGCCAGCGGAGCCCGGCCCGGCCAGGCCGCCTGCCAGGTCGCCGCGCGGGCGGTCTCCCAGCCGGCGAAGTTGGCGATCCCGACGTACCGGGCGCGCCCCGAGCTGACCGCGAAGTCCAGGGCGGCCAGGGTCTCCTCCAGCGGGGTCACCGGGTCGTACCCGTGCACCTGCCACAGGTCGACGTGGTCCACGCCGAGCCGGGCCAGCGACGCGTCCAGTACCGACAGCAGGTGCCCGCGGGACGCGTCGCGGCGCCGCTCCCGGTCCGGCCGCAGCCCCGCCTTGGTCGCGATCAGCACGTCGTGGCGGGAGACAGCCGAGGCGAGCAGCCCGCCGATGACCGACTCGGCCTCCCCGTCGCCGTACACGTCGGCGGTGTCCAGCAGGTTCCCGCCGGCCGCGACGAACGTCTTGAGCTGGGCGGCAGCGTCGTCGGACGTGGTGTCGCGGCCCCACGTCATGGTGCCCAGGGCGAGCCGCGACACCAGGAGTCCGGCGCGGCCGAGCGGTCGCTGCTGCATGGCATGTGAACCTACCGGCGCGTCCCCGGTGCCCGGGGACACCCCGCCGAGCGCTGCCGCTACGCTGAGGCGCCAGTTCGGAAGGGGCAGCATATGCGGTTGTCGCTCAGCCTCGGGTACCAGACCCCGTCGACCACGCCGGCCGACCACCTCGCCCTGGCGCAGGAGGCCGACCGGCTGGGGTACGCGGCCGTGTGGGCCTCGGAGGCGTACGGTTCCGACGCGGCCACGATGCTGAGCTGGATCGCCGGCCAGACCAGCCGGATCGACCTGGGCAGCGCGGTGTTCCAGATCCCGGCCCGCTCGCCGGCGATGACCGCGATGACCGCGGCCACCCTGGACACCCTGTCCGGCGGCCGCTTCCGGCTCGGCCTCGGCGTGTCCGGACCGCAGGTGTCCGAGGGCTGGCACGGCGTCCGGTTCGCCAGGCCGTTGCAGCGCACCCGGGAGTACGTGTCGATCGTCCGGCAGGCGATGGCCGGTGAGACGGTGTCGTACGCCGGGCAGTTCTACACGCTGCCGCTGCCCGACGGGCCGGGCAAGCCGCTGAAGCTGAGCTTCCACCCCGCCCGTACCCGCATCCCCGTCTACCTGGCCGCGGTCGGCCCGAAGAACCTGGAGCTGGCCGGCGAGATCGCCGACGGCTGGCTCGCGGTGTTCTTCGCGCCGGAGCACGCGGCCGAGCAGCTCGACTCGATCGCGGCCGGGCGGGCCCGGGCCGGCCTGAAGCTGGACGGCTTCGACGTCGTCCCGTCGGTACCCCTCGTGGTCGGCGACGACGTGGCCGCCTGCGCCGAGCTGGTGCGCTGGTACGCCGCCCTGTACGTGGGCGGCATGGGCAGCCGGGAGCAGAACTTCTACAACCAGCTGGCCGTGCGCATGGGCTACGCCGATGCCGCCCGCGAGGTACAGGATCTGTTCCTGGCCAAACGGCAGCGGGACGCGGCGGCCGCGGTACCCCTGGAGTTCATCGACCGGACCAGCCTGCTCGGACCGGTCGACCGGATGGCGGAGCGGATGCGCGAGTACGCCGCGGCCGGGGTGACCACCCTGTCGGTGTCGCTGTTCGCCGCGGACCGCGAGTCCGGCCTCGCGGCCGTGCGCCAGGCCGCGGAGGCCCTGGACCGCTCCGGCGTGGGGGAGTGAGTCCGTGGAACTCTGGAAGGCGCTGATCCTCGGGATCGTCGAGGGGGTCACCGAGTTCCTGCCGGTCTCCTCGACCGGGCACCTGACGATCACCGAGAAGCTGCTGAACCTGAAGGTCGACGACCCCGCGGTGACCGGGTTCACCGCGGTGATCCAGGTCGGTGCCATCCTCGCCGCGATCGTGTACTTCTTCCGCGACATCGTCCGGATCGTGCGCGGGTTCTTCCGTGGCCTGGTCAACCGGGAGCACCGCGATCTCGACTACCGGTTCGGCTGGTACGTGATCGCGGGCTCGGTACCGATCGGGCTGCTCGGCCTGTTCGCCAAGCAGGTCATCACCGGGCCGCTGCGCAGCCTGTGGGTGGTGGCGGCCGGCCTGATCGGGTGGAGCGCGGTGATGATCTTCGCCGAGGCGCGCGCGACGCAGAGCCGCGACGAGAAGCAGGTGACCCTGCGCGACAGCATCGTGATCGGGCTGGCCCAGTGCATCGCGCTGGTACCCGGGGTGTCCCGGTCCGGCGCCACGATCTCCGTCGGGCTGCTGCGCGACCTGGACCGGGTCACCGCCACCCGGCTGTCGTTCTTCCTCGGCATCCCGGCGCTGACCGCGGCCGGTCTGTTCGAGCTCAAGGACGCGGTGCACGGCAACAGCGTCGGGGTACCCGCCCTCGTCGTCGGCACCGTCGTCAGCTTCGCCGTCGCGTACGCCGCGATCGCCTGGCTGCTGCGGTTCGTGGTACGCCACCCGATCACCGTGTTCGTCTGGTACCGGGTGGCGCTCGGCGCGCTGCTCTGCCTCGCGCTCACCGCCGGCTGGCTGGCCGCGACCTAGTACCGACCGCCGGCTGGCCGGCCGCGACGTAACCTTGCCGGCGTGGCGACGCTGATCCTGCTCCGGCACGGCCGGACCAACTCGAACGCCGGCGGTACCCTGGCCGGCCGGCAGCCGACCGAGCTGGACGAGACCGGTCGCGCCCAGGCCGTCGCGGTCGGGCACCGGCTGGCCGCCGCCAAGGTACCGCTGGCCGCCGTGGTGACCAGCCCGCTGCTGCGCTGCACGCAGACACTGCGGCTGGCGCTGCCGGACGCGGTACCCGAGGCGGAGCCGCGGCTGGTCGAGGCCGGGTACGGCGACTGGGAGGGCCAGCCGCTGAAGACGCTGGCGAAGCAGCCGCTGTGGCAGGTCGTCCAGGCGCATCCGAGCGCGGCCCGGTTCCCGGGCGCCGCCGGGGAGTCGATGGCCGAGATGTCCGCGCGGGCGGTGGCCGCCGTCCGGGAGTGGGACGCCCGGCTGGGTACCGACGCGGTCTGGCTCGCGTGCAGCCACGGCGACGTGATCAAGGCGATCGTCGCCGACGCGCTGGGTATGCACCTCGATCTCTTCCAACGGGTGGTGGTGGATCCGGGTTCGCTGACGGTGATCCGGTACACCCCGCTGCGCCCCTTTCTGCTCACAGCGAACGACACCGGCGGCGACCTGTCGGGGCTGCGGCCGCCGCGGCGCCGGTCCCGCCGCCGGGCAGCCGCGGCGAGCTCGGACGCGGTCGTCGGGGGCGGTGCGGGTCCCGACGACCGACAGGGCGTTGCGGGTACCGAACGGATAGGGTCGAAGGCATGACCCACCAGGTGTACGCATTCGAACCGCCCGAGCGGTTCGTCGCCGGAACCGTGGGTCCGCCTGGGGAGCGGATCTTCTACCTCCAGGCCCGCGGCGGCGGCCGGTTGGTCAGCGTGGCGCTGGAGAAGGTCCAGGTCGCCCTGCTCGCGGAGAAGCTCGACGAGCTGCTGGGCGAGGCGCACCGGCGCTTCGGCGTGACCCTGCCGGAGGCCGACGTGGACACCCCGGACAACGAGCCGCTGGAGTCCCCGGTCGACGAGGAGTTCCGGGTCGGCACCCTCGGGCTCGCCTTCGACGTCGACACGACGACGGTGGTCATCGAGGCCATCGCCGCCGGCGAGAACGACGAGGAGGAGGAGGTCGAGGTCGACGAGGAGGCCGCCGACCTCGACCGGCTGCGGGTACGGCTGACCCCGGCCGCGACCCGCAGCTTCATCGAGCGGGCCCGCCGGGTCGTCGCCGCCGGGCGGCCGCCCTGTCCGCTGTGCGGCCAGCCGCTGGATCCCAAGGGCCACCTCTGCCCGCGTCACAACGGCTACCGCCGCTAGGTGCCCGCCGCGTGCCGTCACTGTCCGACACCGAGGCGCTGGACCTCCTGCGGCACGGGACGATCGAGCTGGAGGGCCGGCTGGTCGAGGCGTCCAACACCACGCTGCGCGCCCACATCTCGCTGGACGGGGTGGCCGCGCGCTGCGTGTACAAGCCGGTCCGCGGGGAGCGGCCGCTGTGGGACTTTCCCGACGGTACCCTCGCCGGCCGCGAGGTCAGCGCATACCTGCTCGCCGCCGCCACCGGCTGGGCCTGCGTACCCCCGACGGTGCTGCGCGACGGCCCGCTCGGGTCGGGCGCCTGCCAGCTGTGGATCGACGAGCCCGACGACGGCGAGCCGCTGCTCGGCTTCGTGCCCACCGACGGGGTACCCGACGGCTGGCACCGCATCCTCGCCGCGCGCGACACCGACGGCACACCGTACGTCCTCGCCCACGCCGACGATCCGCGGCTGGCCCGGCTGACCGTGTTCGACGTGGTCGCCAACAACGCCGACCGCAAGGGCGGCCACGTGCTGTCCACCGCTGACGGTCAGGTCTACGGCGTCGATCACGGCGTCTGCTTCCACGTCGAGGACAAGCTGCGCACGGTGCTCTGGGGCTGGATCGGCGAGCCGCTGCCGGAGCCGGCCGTCGAGGTGCTCGGCCGGCTGCGCGGCGACCTGGCCGGCGGCAAGCTCGGCGCGGCGCTGCGCGAGCACCTGACCGCGGCGGAGGTCGCCGGGGTGGGTACCCGCGTCGACCGGCTACTCGCCACCGGCCGGTTCCCGGGACCGAGCGACGACTGGCCGGCGGTACCCTGGCCGCCGATCTGACCCCGCCCTCTCCCCGTCGATCTTGGACTTGTGGTGCCCGACTCGCGGAGTCGCGCGGCTTTTGTCACCGACACAACTCCAAGATCGGCGAGCGGGGGAGGCGCCGGGCTGACCGCCTGTGATCACCGGCACGCCCGCCGCCCGCGGCCGGGCGTGCCGCTCGATCATCGTTACGCTGGGCGGCATGGATGCGTGGCCAACCCCGGCGGTACCCCGGCTGCCCGGTACCCCACGGCCGCTGGCGCTGTTCGACTCCGCCCGCGGTACCGTGGCGCCGACCGTCCCGGTCGGACCGGCGCGGCTGTACGTCTGCGGGATCACGCCCTACGACGCGACCCACCTCGGCCACGCCGCCACCATGATCACGTTCGACCTGATCAACCGGCTGTGGCGCGACGCCGGCCACCCGGTCCGGTACGTGCAGAACGTCACCGACATCGACGATCCGCTGCTGGAACGGGCCGCCCGCGACCGTGAGGACTGGGTGGTCCTCGCGATGCGGGAGACCGCGCTGTTCCGCGAGGACATGGCGGCGTTGCGGATCATCGCGCCGGAGCACTACGTCGGCGCGGTCGAGTCGATCCCGGACATCGCCGACAAGGTCACCCGGCTGCTCGACGAGGGCGCCGCGTACCGGCTCGGCGACGGTACCGGCGACGTGTACTTCGACGTCCATGCCGCGCCCCGGTTCGGCTACGAGTCGCGGCTGTCCCGGGTACAGATGCGGGAGCTGTTCGCCGAGCGCGGCGGTGACCCGGACCGGCCCGGCAAGCGCGACCCGCTCGACCCGCTGCTGTGGCGCGGCGCCCGTGACGGCGAGCCGTCCTGGGCCGGCGGCGACCTCGGCCCCGGCCGGCCGGGCTGGCACGTCGAGTGCGCCACGATCGCGCTGAACCTGCTCGGCGACCGGATCGACGTGCAGGGCGGCGGCAACGACCTGCTGTTCCCGCACCACGAGATGTCCGCCGCGCACGCCGAGGTGCTCACCGGCCGGTGGCCGTTCGCGGAGCACTACGTGCACGCCGGCATGATCGGGCTCGACGGCGAGAAGATGAGCAAGAGCAAGGGCAACCTGGTCTTCGTCTCGCGGCTGCGGGCCGACCGGGTGGATCTGATGGCGGTGCGGCTGGCGCTGCTCGCCGACCACTACCGGGCCGACCGGGAGTGGACCGACGACCTGCTCAAGGCGGGGGAGGAGCGGCTGGCCCGGTGGCGCGCGGCGACCGCGGCCACCGCCGGGCCGTCCGGGGCGCAGGCGCTGGCCGCGGTACGCGAGCGGCTCGCCGACGACCTGGACACCGAGGGGGCGTTGCGGGCCGTCGACGCCTGGGCGGACGCGGCGCTGGCCGGCGAGGGTACCGACACCGGCGCCCCCGCCCTCGTCGCCGGCACCGTCGACGCGCTGCTCGGCGTCGCGCTCTAGAACTCGCCGGTGCGCTGGTGCCGGTGCTGGTCGAGGTACGCCTCCAGGTGCTCCGGCGGTACCGGCTGGCTCAGCAGGTACCCCTGACCGAGCCGGCAGCCCGCGGCCCTGGCGACCTCGAGGTCGGCGCGGGTCTCCAGCCCCTGCGCGAGTACCTGGATGCCGAGCTGCCCGCCGAGCTTGACCATCACGTCGATGATCGCGGCCGCCTGGCCGTTCTGCCCCTCGGGCGCGAACACCAGCCGATCGATCTTGAGCAGGTCCAGCGGCAGCACCCGCAGGTGGCTCAGTGACGTGGGGCCGATGCCGAAGTTGTCCACCGCGGTGCGTACCCCGGCCGCCCGCAGGTGTGCCAGGTTGGTCACCACGTCCTCGAACGTGGCGTGCCGCGCGGTGTCCTGCCGCGCGGCGACGAGCTGCGGTTCGGCCACCTCGACCACCAGCGCGGACGGCGGTACCAGATGGGTCTCCAGCGCGCTGGTGACCGCGGCGACGAAGTGCGGTGCGGCCAGCTCCGCGGCGCTGACGTTGACGGACACGAACAGCTCCCGGCCCTCGCGCATCCAGCTGGACAGCTGCCGGCAGGCCCGGTGCAGGACCCAGCGGCCGATCTCGGGCAGCACACCGAGCTCGCGGGCGATCGGTACCACCTCGGCCGGCGGTACCGTGCCCAGCGTCGGATGCCGCCAGCGCAGCAGCGCCTCGGCGCCTACCGGCCGGCCGCTGCCCAGCTCGACGATCGGCTGGTAGGCCAGGTCGAGCTGGTTCTGGCCGACCGCCCCGGGCAGCTCCTGCTCGATCGCCGACCGGCGCAGCAGCCGCGCCTCGACCGCCTCGTCGTACCACTCGACGGCCGCGGTACCGCCGTGCCGGGTGGCCCGCAGCGCCAGCTCCGCCCGCCGCAGCACCTCGTCGAAGTCGGCGTCCTCGGCCACGTCGGCGAGGCCCGCGCTGGCGGACAGCCGGGCCCGCGCGCCCGGTGCCGGATAAGGCGCGCTGAGCAGGTTGAGCAGCCGGCTGGCCAGCAGGTGCGCCTGTACCGCACCGCGCTCGGTCAGCACCGCGAACCGGCTGTCGCCGAGCCGGGCCGGCACGTCGGCGCCGCCGACCTCGGTGCGCAGCCGCCGCGCGGCCTCGACCAGTACCGCGTCGCCGAGCTCCGCGCCGTGCAGGTCGCTGATCCCGGTCAGCCCGTACAGCCCGATGACGATCAGCGCGCCGGACTCCGGCCCGGTCTCCCCGGCCCGGCGCAGCCCGTCCCGGTTGGGCAGGCTGGTCAGCCGGTCGGTGAACACGTTCTGCCGCAGCGTGCGGGCGAGGTCGCGGTGCTGGCTGACGTCGCGCACGTGGACCACCAGCGACCAGCCCGGCCGGGTCGGATCCGGGCCGGTGCGCCGCCATTCGGTGTCCCGCCAGGTGCCGAAGCCGCGGTACCGGTCTCGGCGAGGTACGCGGTGCACCGCTGCGCGTCGTCGGGGTGCAGCAGGGCGGTCGCCGGCTGGCCGACGACGTCCTGGTCGGACAGGGCGAACTGGCGGGCCGCCGCGGGGGACTGCCAGCGCACGACGAGGTCCTCGTCGAGTACCAGCGCGACGTCGTCCGAGCCGACGACCAGGGTGCGCAGTTGCCGGCCCTGGACGGCCAGCTGATCGGCGTACCGGCGCAGGGTCATCGTGACCAGCATCTGCCGGATGGTCACGATGACCACACCGGCGGCCGCGAGGACCATCGCCGTCGGGTCCAGGTGGTGCTGCTGGATCAGCTGGTACCCGGTGGCCAGCGCGGAACCGACCAGCGGCAGCGCCAGCAGCGGGTACCCCGACGAGCCGGGTGCGTCCGCCCGCCCCGGCCCGGGTACGTCGGTGACCCAGGTGGTGCCGTACCAGACCAGTGCCGCGGCCCCGAGCATCGCCAGCGCCGACACCGCGAGGACGAGCGGCGTGCCTTCGTAGTGCGGCGTGCCTTGGTAGTCCAGCGTCAGGACCAGCGCGCCGAGCCCCGCGATGGACAGCGCCGCGCCGAGCCCGGACCAGTACCGCCGCCGCGGGAACCGGGTGCCGTGCAGCGCGCTCGCCACCGTGGTACCCAGGCCGACGCTGGTCAGCATGGCGGCCGTCAGCCCGGCCCCGCGTACCCCGGTCTGGCTGATCAGCAGCAGCCAGACCGTGTACAGCGTGCAGATCGCGATGCTTGCGCCTTCCAGCCAGGCGCGCGCCGCGACCAGCGGGTCGAGGCGCCGGCCGGGCACCAGCAGGCCGAGCAGGTACGCCCCGACCGCGAAGAACAGTCCCACGAGCGGGATCTCCACGGCGAGCCGGACGTCGCCGGCCAGCGCCCGCGGAGCGACGGTGGCGGCGAGCCCCGCACCGGCCGCGCTCAGCGCGGTGATGAGCAGGCCGGCGGCGAGCGGTGCGGCCATCCGCCGCAGTGCCGGGTCGGTGACCGCGGTGCGCGCGACCGGGACGGCGAAGCCGGCCGAGCCGAGCGCGGCCAGCGCCCCGGCCAGCGCCATCGGAACCACCCCGGTCAGCCCGGCGGCCAGCAGGGACACGGCGACGAGGGGCAGCGCGGCCGCCAGCCGTACGCCACGGGCCTCGCCAACCATGCGCACGGAAACCGTCCAGACTGCGGGGGTTTTCAGCCTACCGAGTTCACCACAATCAGTAACTGACCGAACGGCATGGGGTTACCGCTATCCGAGTGCCAACTCCGGGTCGTCGGTCGGCAGGTCGGGCCGTTCGGCCGGGATCCGGTAGTCCTCGGTGAGCGCCGTCATCGGGCCCGGCCAGGTCGCGACGGCCACCTCGATCGGCCGGCCGGCCTCGTCGCGGGCCACGTGCAGCAGGTGCAGGACCGGGGTGTCCGGGCGGATGGCGAGCAGTTCGGCCTCCTCGCGGGTGGGCAGCCGGGCGGTCACCTGGTCGGTGGCGGTCCGGTACCGGCGCCCGGTGACCTCCTCGACCTCCTGGTACAGCGGCCGGCCGAAGGCCTCCAGGCGCTCCAGTGAGGTACCGGCGGTGTCGGTCGGCTTGAGCCACGAGGCGCCGATTTCGACGACGGCGTCCTGGGTGCGTACCAGATGCCGGCGGACCACCAGTTCGACGCCGGTCGCCACGCCGAATGCGTCGGCGACCTCGGCCGGTGCCGCGGACCGGCCGACCTCGACCAGCTGCTGCCGGTACCGGGCGGCGAGGTCGGCGTGGTACCCGCGCTGGGTGCCGTACCGGCCGCGGGACAGCCGGTTGAGCCGCCGGCGGGTACCCCGCACGTAGGTACCCGAGCCGGGCTTGGTGATCAGCAGTCCCTCGATCCGCAGCGCGTCGATGGTCCGCTGCACGGTCTGCTTGGCGACGCCGTACATCGCGGCGATCGCGGGGATCGACGGGAGGCGCTCACCGGGTCCCCAGTCGCCGCGGCGGATCTGCGCCCGCAGCGCCGCGGCGATCTGCCGGTGCGGATGCTCGGCCGCGCCTGGATTGATCTCCATAGGGCTGACCCTAACCTAGCCTCCTAGGACGCCGAAGGAGGTGTGACCGGCGTGTCGCGACGCACAAAAAGACGTGCTACCAGTTGCCGGCGGCCGGGCCGCCGGAGCCGCCGCGCCGGCGCAGGTACTTCTCGAACTCCTGGGCGATCTCGTCGCCGGACAGCGGCGTCAGCCCCTCGTCGCCGACCCGTTCCTCCAGCTCCCGGACGTACTCGGCGAGCTCGGCGTCCTGGTCGGCCGCGGTACGCAGCCGCTCCTCCCACTCCGCGGACTCCTCGGCCAGGTCCATCATCGGTACCGGCAGGTCCAGCACGTCCTCCACCCGGTGCAGCAGTGCCAGGGTGGCCTTGGGGCAGGGCGGGTTGTTCGCGTAGTGCGGCACGTGCACCCAGAACGACACCGCGTCCAGTTCGGCCCGCGTCGCCGCCTCGTGCAGCACCCCGACGATCCCGGTCGGCCCGTCGTACCGGGTCGGCGTCAGGCTGAACCGTTCGGCGGCGTCGCGGCTGGAGGCGCTGCCGCTGATCGGCAGGGAACGGGTATACGGAACATCCGCCAGAAGCGCACCCAACAGGACAATCCGCTGCACATCGAGGCTGTGGCACAGCTCCAGTACCTCGCCGCAGAAGGTGCGCCACCGCATGCTCGGCTCGATGCCGCGGATGAGCAGCACGTCGCGGTCGGTGCCCGGGGGCGTGGCCACCGAGAACCGGGTGGTCGGCCAGTCGATGCTCAGCGTCTGGCCCTCCGCCATCGCCACGATCGGCCGGTTGACCTGGAAGTCGTAGAACTCCTCGGGATCCAGGGCGGTCACCGGGCGGGCGGTCCAGACCTGCTCCAGATGCTCGACGGCGGCGGTGGAGGCGTCGGCGGCGTCGTTCCACCCCTCGAAAGCGGCGATCGCCACAGGGTTACGCAGGACAGGCAGGCCGTCGAACTCCGTCACGCCTCCCAGCCTACGGGCAACCCCGGATAACGGCAGTCAAGGCCACACCGGGCCGGCCGGCGCGGGCCCGGGGGAAGCGGCCGGGCGGGTTCCCTGCGCGATTGGATAGCCTGTGCTACGTGCCGAAGCCGCTGCTCACCGCGCTCACCGACCGGGTACTCGTCGCCGATGGCGCGATGGGCACCATGCTCCAGGCCGCCGACCTGGGACTGGACGACTTCGAAGGGCATGAAGGGTGCAATGAGATCCTCAACGTGACCCGGCCCGAGGTGGTCCGCGGGGTACATGACGCGTACCTCGCCGCCGGGGCGGACTGCGTCGAGACAAACACATTCGGCGCCAACCTGGGCAACCTGGGCGAGTACGGCATCACCGAGCGGATCAGGGAGCTGTCCGCCGCCGGTGCGCGGCTGGCCCGCGAGGTCGCCGACGGCTGGTCCACGCCGGACCGGCCGCGGTATGTGCTGGGGTCGGTCGGTCCGGGTACCAAGCTGCCCACGCTCGGGCACGTGCCGTACGCCACGCTGCGCGACGCGTACCGGGAGAACGCCGCCGGACTGATCGACGGCGGCGCCGACGCGATCATCGTGGAGACCTGCCAGGACCTGCTCCAGGCCAAGGCCGCGATCATCGGCGCGCGGCGCGCGGTCGCCGCGGCCGGCGCGACGGTACCGGTGATCGCCCACGTCACCGTCGAGACCACCGGCACGATGTTGCTGGGCAGCGAGATCGGCGCGGCGCTGACCGCGCTGGAACCCCTCGGTATCGACCTGATCGGGCTCAACTGCGCGACCGGGCCGGCGGAGATGAGCGAGCACCTGCGGTACCTGTCGCAGCACGCCCGGGTACCGCTGTCCGTGATGCCCAACGCCGGCCTACCCGAGCTGACCCCGGACGGCGCGGTGTACCCGCTGACCCCGGATGAGCTGGCCGAGGCGCTGCACCGCTTCGTGACCGAGTACGGGGCGAGCCTGGTCGGCGGCTGCTGCGGTACCACCCCTGCGCACATCGGCGCGGTCGTGGCGCGACTCGCGGGCGCGGCGCCGACGCGTCGCGAACCGCGCGTCGAGGCTGGCGTAGCCAGCCTGTATCACCACGTCCCGTTCGCCCAGGACGCCAGCGCGCTCATGGTCGGCGAGCGGACCAACGCCAACGGTTCCAAGGCGTTCCGCGAGGCGATGCTCGCCGCCGACTTCCAGAAGTGCGTGGAGATCGCCCGCGACCAGGCCCGCGACGGCTCGCACCTGCTGGACCTGTGCGTCGACTACGTCGGCCGGGACGGCGCGGTCGACATGGGGGAGGTGGCCGGCCGCTTCGCCACCGCGAGCACCCTGCCGATCATGCTGGACTCGACCGAGCCGGCGGTGATCGAGGCCGGGCTGGAGCGGCTGGGCGGCCGGTGCGTGGTCAACTCGGTCAACTACGAGGACGGCGACGGGCCGGGGTCGCGGTACGCCCGGGTGATGCCGATCGTTAAGGAGCACGGCGCCGCCGTCGTGGCGCTGACCATCGACGAGGAGGGCCAGGCGCGTACCCGCGACTGGAAGGTACGGGTGGCCGCCCGGCTGATCGACGACCTCACCGGCCGGTGGGGCCTGGCGCTGCCGGACATCCTGGTCGACTGCCTGACCTTCCCGATCTCCACCGGCCAGGAGGAGACCCGGCGCGACGCGATCGAGACCATCGAGGCGATCCGGGAGATCACCCGGCAGTACCCCGGCGTCAACTTCACCCTCGGCATCTCCAACGTCTCCTTCGGGCTGAACCCCGCGGCCCGGCAGGTGCTCAACTCGGTCTTCCTCAACGAGTGCCGCGCGGCCGGCCTGACGAGCGCGATCGTGCACGCCAGCAAGATCCTGCCGATGGCCCGGATACCGGAGGAGCAGCGGCAGGTGGCGCTGGACATGGTGTACGACCGGCGGCGCGACGGGTACGACCCGCTGCAGCGGTTCATCGAGGTGTTCGAGGGCGTCGACGCGGCGTCGGCGCGCGCTTCGCGGGCCGAGGAGCTGGCCGCGCTGCCGCTGGACGAGCGGCTCAAGCGGCGCATCGTCGACGGCGAGCGCAACGGGCTGGAGGCCGACCTATCCGCGGCACTCGCCGACCGGCCGGCGCTGGCGATCATCAACGACACCCTGCTGGAGGGCATGAAGGTCGTCGGCGAGCTGTTCGGCTCCGGCCAGATGCAGCTGCCCTTCGTGCTCCAGTCGGCCGAGGTGATGAAGACCGCGGTCGCCTACCTCGAACCGCACATGGAGAAGGCCGACGCCGCCGGCAAGGGCACGATCGTGCTGGCCACGGTCAAGGGCGACGTACACGACATCGGCAAGAACCTGGTCGACATCATCCTGTCCAACAACGGGTACAGCGTCGTCAACATCGGCATCAAGCAGCCGATCAACGCGATCCTCGACGCGGCGGAGCAGGCCGGCGCCGACGCGATCGGCATGTCCGGGCTGCTCGTCAAGAGCACCGTGATCATGAAGGAGAACCTGGAGGAGATCTCCGCGCGGGGGTACGCGAGCCGGTGGCCGGTGCTGCTCGGCGGCGCGGCGCTGACCCGCGCGTACGTCGAGGACGACCTGCGGTCCCGGTACCCCGGCGAGGTGCACTACGCCCGCGACGCCTTCGAGGGCCTCGCGCTGATGGACCGGGTGATGGCCGCCAAGCGTGGCGGTACCGCGGTCGTCGACCCGCAGCGCGAGGCGACCCTGACGGCGCGCCGGGAACGCCGGGAACGCCAGCGCACGACGGTCGCCGCGTCCCTGCCCGACCTGGACGACACCTCCGTCCGCTCGGACGTGGCCGTCGAGGTGGACGTGCCGACGCCGCCGTTCTTCGGCACCCGGGTGGTCCGTGGGCTGGCCCTGGCCGAGTACGCGGCGCTGCTGGACGAGCGGGCCACCTTCCTCGGCCAGTGGGGGCTGCGCGGCTCGCGCGGCGGCTCCGGCCCGTCCTACGAGGAGCTGGTGGAGACCGAGGGCCGGCCCCGGCTGCGGTACTGGCTGGACCGGCTCACCGCGGACAAGGTGCTCGAAGCCGCCGTGGTGTACGGGTACTTCCCGGCCTACTCCGAGGGCAACACGCTGGTGGTGCTGGACGAGAACGGGCATGCGGAGCGGACCCGGTTCACCTTCCCGCGGCAGCGGGCGCAGCGGCGGCTGTGCCTGGCCGACTTCTTCCGGCCCCGGTCGGCCGGGCCGGACGTGGTCGCCTTCCAGCTGGTCACGGTCGGGGCGGCGGTCGGCGAGTACACCGCGAAGCTGTTCGCGGCCAACCAGTACCGCGACTATCTCGAGGTGCACGGGCTGTCCGTGCAGCTGACCGAGGCGCTGGCCGAGTACTGGCACCGGCGGATCCGCGCGGAGCTGGTACTGCCGGGCGGCGGTACCGTCGCCGACGACGACCCTGCCGACCTGGCCGGGCTGCTGCGCACCGAGTACCGCGGCTGCCGGTACGCGTTCGGGTACCCGGCCTGCCCGGATCTGGAGGACCGGGGGCCGCTGATCGAGATCCTCGGCGCGGACCGGATCGGCGTGCAACTGTCCGAGGAGTTCCAGCTGCACCCGGAGCAGTCGACCGACGCGATCGTGGTGCACCACCCGGAGGCCAACTACTTCAACGCGAAGTAGCCGCCGGCGTCGGGGCCGCGGCCCTGACGCCGGGATCTTGGACGCGAGCACCCCTTGCCGGGGGTAGTCGCGTCCAAGATCCCGCGGAAGCTGAGCCCGGCTGAGCCCGGCTGAGCCCGGCTAGCGGGACTTCATGCCCTCCGGCGCGTCGGACGGGTAGACGGGCACGTTGTCGGCCGGGGTACCGCGGACCAGCGCATCGCGGATCTCGCGGAGCAGCTGGACCTCTTCGGACGGGGTCTTCGGCGGCGGTTCCTCGCCCCGGCGCCGGCGCTCTTCGAGCTTGTTCATGGGCAGGACGAAGAAGAAGTACAGCACCGCGGCGGTGATCAGGAAGGTGATCACCGCGTTGATGAAGGCGCCCCAGTCCAGGACCTGGCCGCCGCCGATCTTCACCTTGCCGCCGAACTCTCCGCCGCCACCGACCCGGTGGATGATCGGGTTGATCAACGAGTTGGTGAATCCGGTCACCACCGCGGTGAACGCGGCGCCGATCACGATGCCGACCGCGAGGTCGATGACGTTGCCGCGCATGATGAAGTCTTTGAAGCCTCTGAGCATCGACCCTCCTCGTCGTCTGCAGACGACCTTATGACTGCAGCCGCCGGTTCGCATCACCGGGCCGGCCCGTACCGTGGAGATCGTCGGCGCGCGGCGGGCGCGCGCCCTGAGGGAGGATGCCGACTGGACACGCGGGGCCTGGCCGGGGTGCTGTTCGACATGGACGGCACGCTGGTCGACAGCGAGAAGGTGTGGGACGTCGGGCTGTCGGAGCTGGCCGCCCGGTACGGCGGGGTACTGTCGGCCGACGCGCGGGCCCGGATGGTCGGCACCAACATGGGCATGTCGATGGCGATCCTGCACGACGACCTCGGCCAGCCGTGGCGCGACCCGGACGCCAGCGTCACCTGGCTGGAAGCCCGGATGAAGGAGCTGTTCGCGGCCGGGCTGGTCTGGCGGCCCGGCGCCGCCGAGCTGCTCACCCGGCTGGACGCGGCCGGGGTACCGATGGCGCTGGTCACCGCGACCCGCCGGCACCTGGTCGACGTGGCGCTGGACACGATCGGCCGGGGACACTTCCGCGCCGTGGTCACCGGCGACGAGGTGGACCAGACCAAGCCGCATCCGTTGCCGTACCTCACCGCGGCCGCGCTGCTCGGCGTCGACGTGCGGCGCTGCGTGGCGATCGAGGACTCGCCCACCGGGGTGGCCAGCGCGCTGGCCGCGGGGGCGGCGGTGCTCGCGGTACCCGCGGAAGTGGATCTCTCCACGCTGACCGGGGTGACGCTGGTGGACAGCCTCGCCGACGTGGATGTCGGGTTTCTGACGAGGCTCGTGGAGGGGCGCTGATCCGCGTGCCGTTTACGGCCGCGAAGCTACTTGTCGGTATAGTCCCGGTCCGGCAGGGGAGAACCGTCACTGAACGTGGGGGCGATGAAGAACGCGTCCGGTACCGTCGTCAATCCGACCCATTTCCGCACCCCGCTTCCGCGGGTACCGGAGGTGCGGTCGCCGTGGCCCAGCCGGCTCAACCGGTATACCGGTGAGGCGGAGCGCCGGGCGCTGCACTGGGCGCGCCGGATCGGGCTGATCGGACCCGCGGAGGCCGCGGTGCTCGCCGGTCAGCGGTTCGGCCAGCTCGCCGGGCGCTGCCATCCGGACTTCGGGCTGTCCCGGCTGACCGACATCTGCCGTTGGTACCTGTGGTTCGCGGTCCTCGACGACCGGTACTGCGACCGTCGCGAGCAGCCCGCCGAGGCGGCCCGGCTGTCCCAGCGCCTGGCCGTGATCAGCCAGGTGCTCGACGATCCCGGCACGGTCACCGCCGACCCGGTCGCGGTGGCCGCCGCCGACCTGGTCCGGCGTACCCGGCAGCGGGCCACCCACGAGCAGTACCGCCGGCTCGTGCTCGGCTTCCAGGCCACCTTCTTCGGCCTGCTGTGGGAGCTGTCCGCCCGCGGGCCGCAGAGCGCGCTGAGTGCCCGCGACTACCTGGGCATGCGCCCGTACACCGGGGCGCTGCCGGCGTTCGTCACCCTCACCGAGATCTACGGCGGGCGACCGCCCAGCCCGCAGGAGGTGGCGCTGCCCGAGGTGGCCACGCTGGTGACCCGGGTCGGCAACCTGATCATGTGGCAGAACGACATCCGCTCGTACCCGGTCGAGGTCGCCTCCGGCCAGCCGGTGCTGAGCCTGCCGACGGTGCTGGAGCAGGAGCGTGGCCTCGCCCCGCAGTGCGCCCTGGACACCTCGGCCGGCATGTGGCACGCCGAGATCGACGGGTACCGTGACGCCCGCGCAGCCGTGCTCGCGCTCGACGTGCCGGCGCTGTGCCGGCATGCCGACCACCTCCACGACCTGCTCGTCGGCTTCCTGACCTGGCACTACGAGACGGCGCGGTACGAGTGAGTCACTCGATGACCGGGCCGTCCTCGTCCGGCGCCGGGGCCGGCGGGCGCTGCGGGAACGGCGGCGGGGTGCCGTCGAAGGCCGGGCACCGTGCCTGGTGCGCGCACCAGCCGCACAACCGGCTCGGTCGGGGCCGGAAATCACGCGCCTCGGTGGCCCGCTCGATCGCCGCCCACAGCGCGATCAGCGTGCGCTCGAACCGGGCCAGCTCCTCGGTTTCGGGCGTGTAGTCGCAGATCTCGGCGTCCTTGAGGTACAGCAGCCGCAGCACCCGCGGTACCACCCCGCGGGTGCGCCACAGCACCAGTGCGTAGAACTTGAGCTGGAACAGCGCCCGCGCCTCGAACGCCTCGCGCGGCGCGCCGCCGGTCTTGTAGTCGACGACCCGCAGGTCGCCGGCCGGCGAGACGTCGAGCCGGTCGACGTAGCCGCGCAGCACCAGCCGGCCCTCGTCGACCTCGGTGGTGACCAGGCATTCCCGCTCGGCCGGTTGGAGCCGGCGCGGGTCCTCGACGGCGAAGTACCCGTCGAGCAGCCCGCGGGTCGAGGCGAGGAACTCCTCGGGCGTGCCGCCGTCGGCGAACAGCCCGGCGAGCTCCTCCTGCTCGGCCACCAGCCGCTGCCACTGCGGCTCGACCAGCTCCGCGGCCTGCGCGACGGTGCGGTCCGCGGCGGGCAGGTCGAACAGCCGCTCCAGCACCGCATGCACCAGCGTGCCCCGCGCCTGGTCCGGGCTCGGCTGCTCGGGCAGCCGGTCGATGGTGCGGAACCGGTAGAGCAGCGGGCAGGTCTTGAAGTCGGCCGCCCGCGACGGCGACAGCGACGGGCGCGCCGGCGCATCGATCTCCGGAACCGCTTCCGCCGCCGCCTCCGCCGCCACAGCCACCGCCTCGGTCATGCCAGACAGGTTAGGGCAGGGGTACGACGGGAATTTCACGCCGCGCGCGGGATCCGTAGCATCGGCATGGTGGAGGAGCAGCGCGCGGCGCCCGAGCGGCCGGTCCGCAACTGGGGCATCCCACTGGGGCGGGTGGCCGGGGTACCGGTGTTCCTGACGGCGTCCTGGCTGGTCCTCGCCGTCCTGATCATGATCACCTACCAGGGGTACCTGGCGGTGCGCCGGCCCGAGCTGCCCCAGTCGCTGGCCTACCTGGTCGGCGCCGGGCTGGTGCTCAGCCTGCTGGTCTCGGTGCTGCTGCACGAGCTGGGGCACGCGTTGACCGCGCGGCGGTTCGGCATCGGGGTGCGCGGCATCACGCTGGAACTGCTCGGCGGGTACACCGAGCTGGACCGGGACGCGCCCAGCCCGGCGGTGGAGCTGCTCGTGTCCCTCGCCGGCCCGGCGGTGTCGCTGGTGCTCGGCGCGGTCGCCGCGGCGGCTGCCGCGGTGCTGCCCGACCGTACCCTGCTGGAGGAGCTGGCGTTCCAGCTGGCGCTGTCCAACCTGGTGGTCGCCGCGTTCAACGTGCTACCCGGGCTGCCGCTGGACGGCGGCCGGGCGCTGCGTGCCGGCATCTGGGCGCTCAGCCGCGACCGGCACCTCGGCGACCGGGTGGCCGGCTGGGTCGGCCGGCTGGTGGCGGTGGCCAGCGTCGTGTTCGTCGTGCTGCTGGTGTCCGCCCACGTGATCACCGTGTTCGGCGCGCTGCTCACGGTACTTGTCGCGCTGACCCTGTGGACCGGTGCCGGCCAGGCGATCCGGGCCGGCCGGCTGGGGCCGCGGGTACCGCTGCTCAACGCCGGCCAGCTGGCCCGGCCGCTGTTCGCGGTGCCGTCCGGTACCCCGCTGGCCGAGGCCCAGCGCCGGTACGCCGAGGCGGTCACCGACGACAGCGGCCGGGAACCGGTCCTGGCCGTGGTCAACTCGTCGGGCCAGCTGATCGGCCTGGTCGACGAGACGGCCGCCGCCCAGGTACCCGCGGAGCGCCGGCCCTGGATCACCCTGGACGCGGTGGCCCGCAGCCTCGACCCCGGCCGGATCCTGCCGGCGGAGCTGAGCGGCCATGCGCTGGTCGAGGCGGTCCGGGCCAACCCGGGAAGCGAGTACGTGGTGACCGTGGGCGAGGATGTGCTCGGCGTCCTGCGGGTCGCCGACGTCGTCCAGGTACTCGAAGCCAGGGGGCCCTCCCGGTGACCGCACCCTCCGCCGCCGTCCGGCGCGGCCCGTTCCAGCCCGGCGACCGGGTACAGCTGACCGATCCGAAGGGGCGCATGCACACCCTGGTCCTGGTACCCGGCAAGGAGTTCCACACGCACCGGGGCAGCCTGGCGCACGACGACCTGATCGGCCGGCCGGACGGCAGCGTGGTCACCTCCAGCGGGGGTACCGCCTACCTGGCGCTGCGGCCGCTGCTGGCCGACTACGTCCTGTCGATGCCGCGCGGCGCCCAGGTGATCTACCCGAAGGACGCGGCGCAGATCGTCGCGATGGGCGACGTGTTCCCCGGTGCGCGGGTACTGGAGGCGGGCGCCGGCTCCGGCGCGCTGACCTGCTCGCTGCTGCGCGCCGTGGGTACCGCCGGGCAGGTGGTCTCCTACGAGCTGCGCCCGGATTTCGCGGACATCGCCCGCCGCAACGTCGCGGACTTCTTCGGCGGCCCGCCGCCCAACTGGGCGCTTCGGGTGGGTAACGTCGCGGAATGCGCAGACACCACCTTTGACCGGATCATCCTGGATATGCTCACGCCGTGGGAAGTGCTCGACCTGGTGGAACGGGCGCTCGTGCCCGGCGGCGTCTTCGTCGGCTACGTGGCGACCACGCCGCAGCTGTCCGACCTGGTCGAGGCGCTGCGCGGGCGGGGCGGGTTCACCGAGCCCCGGGCCTGGGAGTCGCTGGTGCGTGACTGGCACGCCGACGGGCTCGCGGTACGCCCGGACCACCGGATGATCGCGCACACCGCCTTCCTGGTCAGTGCCCGGCGGCTGGCGCCCGGTGTGGTGGCCCCGCCGCGGCGGCGCAAGCCCAGCAAGGGTGCCGAGGCGTACGCGCAGCGGCGCGCGGCGGATTCGGTGGAGGTCAGCCGGTGATTGGCGGAGTCGGGCGCGGCGCCGGCTGGACTGAGGAGCGCAGCGACGAGGGAAGCGGGCGCACCGGAGCGCCCGGCGCAGCCGACCGGGAGATCAGATGACTACCAGACAGCCGTTCGGGGAGCTGCCCGCGGTGTTCCCGGACTGGTCGCCGTACCCGGACCTGGAGTCGGCCGCCCGCGCCTACCTGCGCGACCCGGACGTGGCGATGGAGGCGCTCGGCGGGGTGCTGCGCGGATCGATGGTGCTCGGGTTCACCCTGGAGCGCTTCGTCAACGAGGTCAACGGGGTGTGGCAGGAGGTCGTGGTCTGCGACGGCACCCGGCTGATCCTGTGGCACGGCGAGGACGTTCCGCCCGCGGAGGGGCCGCCCGGCTCGATAACCTCGTCGCTGCGCGTGGTACCGCTGTCCGCCGTCACCGAGGTCGGCTGCCGGCGCCGGCTCACCCGCACCTCGACCGGCCAGGCGATGGTCGACAGCATCGACGTGTACCTGTTGCTCAGCTCGCTGGACGAGGCCGGCGCCGGGGCCACGGCCGAGGACGGGGTACCGGCGATCCGGCACGACGCGCTGCGCTTCGGCAAGACCCTGGACGACGGCGGCGCCGGGCAGATCAGCCGGCTGGAGGAGTTCGCCCGGCTGGTGGCGTCGTTGGTCGGGCGTCCGGTGTGAGACAAGTGTGACGTGCGTTACTCCGCGGCGGCCTCCGGGCCGGCCACCTCGACCTGGTCCGCGGCGCGCTGGACGTGGATGCACTCGCCGGGGCACTCCTTGGCCGCGTCGATCACGTGCAGCCGAAGGCCGTCCGGTACGTCGACCCGGCTACCCGGGGCAAGCTGCAGTTCTCCGGCGTCGTCCTTGACGTAGGCGAGTCCGTCGATGTCGAACTCGAAGACCTCGGGCGCGTACTGCACGCACAGCCCGTCGCCGGTGCACAGGTCCTAATCCACCCACACGCGCAGTCCACCGGACTCGACACTCACGATTTCCACGGTACCCGAGCAGGTGACAGATCCTCTTGGGTGGCCAACTCAAGCCGTGTCTGCACACGCGCGCACGGGCCCCGACCAGCTAGTGTTAGAGCACGACGTTTAGCCCCCCGGGAGGTGGGACGTGGCACGTAGCGACGACGCGGAGACGCGCGCCGCACGGTGGGAGAAGGAGGCCAACGATCTCTCCACGCAGGTCGCGTTCCTCCAAGAGGAACTCGCACTGGTACGGCGCAAGTTGACCGAGAGCCCGCGACACGTACGCCAGCTGGAGGAGCGGCTCGCCGCGACCCAGGCTCAGCTGGCCAGACTGACCGAGAACAACGAACGGCTGGTCGCCACGCTCAAGGAAGCGCGTGCGCAGATCGTCACGCTCAAGGAGGAGATCGACCGGCTGGCGCAGCCGCCCAGCGGGTACGGGGTCTTCCTCGCCCGGCACGAGGACGGCACCGTGGACGTGTTCACCGGTGGCCGCAAGCTGCGCGTCGCGGTGTCCCCGGCGCTGGATGTCGAGGCCCTGCGGCGGGGGCAGGAGGTCCTGCTCAACGACGCGCTCAACATCGTCGACGCGTTCGGCTTCGAGCGGGCCGGCGAGGTGGTCATGCTCAAGGAGGTCCTCGACGGCGGGGACCGCGCGCTGGTCATCTCGCACGCCGACGAAGAGCGCATCGTGCACCTGGCAGACACGCTCTCGGAGGTGCCGCTGCGGGCCGGTGACTCGCTGCTGATCGAGCCGCGCAGCGCCTACGCCTACGAGCGGATCCCGAAGAGCGAGGTCGAGGAACTGGTCCTGGAAGAGGTACCCGACGTCGACTACCACGACATCGGTGGCCTGGACCGGCAGATCGAGCAGATCCGCGACGCGGTGGAGCTGCCGTTCCTGCACGCCGACCTGTTCCGCGAGCACCAGTTGCGGCCACCCAAGGGCGTGCTGCTGTACGGCCCGCCCGGCTGCGGCAAGACGCTGATCGCCAAGGCGGTGGCCAACTCCCTGGCCAAGAAGATCGCCGAGAACCGCGGCGAGGAGCGCCGGTCCAGTTACTTCCTCAACATCAAGGGACCGGAGCTGCTCAACAAGTACGTCGGCGAGACCGAGCGGCACATCCGGTTGATCTTCCAGCGGGCCCGTGAGAAGGCCGGCGAGGGCACCCCGGTCATCGTGTTCTTCGACGAGATGGACTCGGTGTTCCGCACCCGGGGTTCGGGTGTCTCCTCCGACGTGGAGAACACCATCGTCCCGCAGCTGCTGTCGGAGATCGACGGCGTGGAGGGGCTGGAGAACGTCATCGTCATCGGCGCCTCCAACCGGGAAGACATGATCGACCCGGCGATCCTGCGCCCCGGCCGGCTCGACGTGAAGATCAAGATCGAGCGGCCGGACGCCGAGGCGGCCAAGGACATCTTCAGCAAGTACATCCTGACCGGGCTGCCGCTGTCCGCCGACGACGTGGCCGAGCACGGCGGCGACCTGAAGGCCACCGTCGCCGCGATGATCGAGGCGGTCGTCCTGCGGATGTACTCGGAGACCGAGGAGAACCGGTTCCTGGAGGTCACCTACGCCAACGGTGACAAGGAGGTCCTGTACTTCAAGGACTTCAACTCCGGCGCGATGATCCAGAACATCGTCGACCGGGCGAAGAAGATGGCCATCAAGGAGTTCCTGGCCTCCGGCCGCAAGGGCGTGCGGCTGCAGCACCTGCTGGACGCCTGCGTCGACGAGTTCCGGGAGAACGAGGACCTGCCCAACACCACCAACCCCGACGACTGGGCGCGGATCTCCGGCAAGAAGGGCGAGCGGATCGTGTACATCCGCACGCTCGTCTCCGGTGGCAAGGGCACCGAATCCGGCCGGTCGATCGAGACGGCGACCAACACCGGCCAGTACCTGTAGATCCGTTGTCGCGGTGGGTGGCGCGAATGGCGTCACCCACCGCTGCTATGTCGGCACTCCGAGACGGCCACAGC
>VAWN01000100.1:31652-134480 GCA_005885555.1 Actinomycetota bacterium | reverse complement strand
GAGCGAGCGCAGCGAGCGAATCGGCTGGCTCAGTGCCGTGGAGCCCCATGTGTCCACGCAGCGCCGACCCGCCAAGACAACCGGAGTGGGCACATGAGCGTTCGGCGGGTCATGGGTACCGAGGTCGAGTACGGCATCTCGGTGCCGGGGCAGCCCGGCGCCAACCCGATGGTCACCTCGTCGCAGATCGTCAACGCCTACGGCGCCCGCCCGGAGCTCAACCGCGGCGGCCGGGCCCGATGGGACTACGAGGAGGAGTCGCCGCTGCGCGACGCGCGCGGCTTCACCTACTCCGGCGCGCTCTACGACCCGTCGGAGGCCCTGGCCGACGAGGACCTCGGCCTGGCCAACGTGATACTGACCAACGGTGCCCGGCTCTATGTCGACCACGCCCACCCGGAGTACTCGACGCCGGAGGTCACCAACCCGCGTGACGTGGTGCTGTGGGACAAGGCCGGCGAGCGGGTGATGGCGGAGGCGGCCCGCCGCGCGGCGACCATCCCGGGCAGCGCGCCGATCCACCTGTACAAGAACAACACCGACAACAAGGGTGTCAGCTACGGCGCCCACGAGAACTACCTGATGAAGCGGCAGACGCCGTTCGCCGACATCGTGCAGTTCCTCACCCCGTTCTTCGTGACCCGCCAGATCGTCTGCGGTTCCGGCCGGGTCGGCATGGGGCAGGACGGCAGCCAGCCCGGCTTCCAGATCTCCCAGCGCGCCGACTTCTTCGAGGTCGAGGTCGGCCTGGAGACCACGCTGAAGCGCCCGATCATCAACACCCGGGACGAACCGCACGCCGACGCCGACAAGTACCGGCGGCTGCACGTCATCATCGGCGACGCGAACCTGTCGGAGATCTCCACGTACCTGAAGGTCGGCACCACCGCGCTGATCCTGGAGATGATCGAGGACAAGGCGCTCAGCGCCGACCTGGGCATCGCCGACCCGGTCGGCGAGCTCAAGCACGTCAGCCACGACCCGACGCTCAAGCACCGGATCAAGCTGCGCGACGGGCGCCGGCTGACCGCGCTGGACCTGCAGTGGGCGTTCTTCGAGCGGGCGCGGGCGTTCGTCGACCGGCGTGGCGGCGACGAGCAGACCGAGGACGTGCTCGGCCGTTGGGAGTCGGTGCTGGACCGGCTGGGCCGCGACCCGATGGAGTGCGCCGGCGAACTGGACTGGGTGGCCAAGCTGCGGCTGTTGGAGGGGTACCGGGAGCGGGAGAACCTCGGCTGGGCCTCCTCGAAGCTGCAACTGGTCGACCTGCAGTACTCGGACGTGCGGCCGGAGAAGGGGCTGTACCACCGGCTGGTCGCGCGCGGCTCGATGCAGACGCTGTTCGGGCCGGACGAGGTGCGCAGGGCGATGGTGGAGCCGCCGGAGGACACCCGGGCATACTTCCGCGGCCGGTGCCTGGCGCAGTACGCCTCCGAGGTGGTCGCCGCCAGCTGGGACTCGGTGATCTTCGACGTCGGTCGGGAGTCGCTGGTCCGGGTACCGATGATGGAGCCGCTGCGGGGCACCAGGTCGCACGTCGGGGCGCTGTTCGACCGCTGCCCGAGTGCCAAGGACCTGCTCGAAGCGATCACCTCCAACTGATTGTCGTACCGGCGAGGTAGGTTTTTCTCACCACGTTTTCCAGGAGGCAGGGATGGCTACCCGCGACACCGGCGGTCAGTCGCAGTCCGGCAAGTCCCGCAGGGACGAGGAGATCGACGACGGGCCCGCCCCTGAGGCGAACCCGGAGGTCGCCGAGCGGCATGAGAAGATCAGCGAGGATGTCGACGATCTGCTCGACGAGATCGACTCCGTGCTGGAGGAGAACGCCGAGGAGTTCGTGCGGGGGTATGTCCAGAAGGGCGGCGAGTAAGCCCTCAGCGGACATCCGCCCGCGTTGATCCTCCCGCGCCGGGGCGCGGGATAGTCTTTTCCAGCACCGGTCGAAGTTGGGCAACACACCGAAGGGGAGTTCGTGTCGGCGGGGTTTGAACCATCCGGGCGTCTACCGGCGGCATTCAGCATGCCGGGCGTCTCTTCGTTCACGGAGTTCCTCAGCCGCACCGCGCCGGAGCTGCTGCCCGGTCGCCGGCCGCTGCCGCCCGGCATGGCCACCGACCTCGCGCCGCACGCCACCACGATCGTCGCCATCACGTGCGTCGAGGGCGTGGTGATGGTCGGCGACCGGCGGGCGACGATGGGCAACCTCATCGCCAACCGGGACATCGAGAAGGTGCATGCCGCCGACGAGTACTCGCTGATCGGCATCGCCGGCACGGCCGGTGTCGGCCTGGAGCTGATGCGGCTGTACCAGGTGGAGCTGGAGCACTACGAAAAGATCGAGGGCACCATGCTCTCGTTGCACGGCAAGGCCAACCGGCTGGCCACCATGATCCGCAACAACCTGGGCGCCGCGATGCAGGGTCTTGCGGTCATCCCGCTTTTCGCCGGCTTCGACCTGGACGCCACCGACCCGGACAAGGCCGCGCGCATCTACAGCTTCGACGTGGCCGGCGGGATGTACGAGGAGGACGGGTACGACTCCATCGGGTCCGGTTCGCTGTTCGCCAAGTCCTCGCTCAAGAAGCGGTACCGTCCGGGGCTGACCCTCGACGAGGCGGTCACCCTCGGCATCGAGGCGTTGTACGACGCCGCCGACGACGACACCGCCACCGGTGGCCCCGACCTGATCCGCAAGATCTACCCCGTCGTGATGACCGCGACCGCGGAGGGCAACCGGCGGCTGACCGACGAGGAGGCGGCCGAGGTGACCGAGGCGGTCGTGGCGCGCCGGCGGGAGAACCCCGGCGGCTGAGCCGCCGCCGTTAGCCGTAACCGTTTGAGCAATCGAGGAGCCGACCGCCCGTGGCCATGCAGTTCTATGCCTCGCCTGAGCAGATCATGCGGGACCGCTCCGAGTACGCGCGCAAGGGCATCGCCCGGGGGCGCAGCGCGATCGTGCTCACCTACGAGCACGGCATCCTGTTCGTGGCCGAGAACATGACCGCCCTGCACAAGCTCAGCGAGATCTACGACCGGATCGGCTTCGCGGCGGTCGGCCGGTACAACGAGTTCGAGAACCTGCGCGGGCTGGGCATCCGGCTGGCCGACCTGCGCGGGTACTCCTACGACCGGCGCGACGTCACCGGCCGGGCGCTGGCCAACGCATACGCGCAGACCCTGGGTTCCATTTTCACGCAGGAACAGAAGCCGTTCGAGGTGGAGATCTGCGTGGCGCAGGTGGGCTTCACCGGCGACCAGGACGAGCTGTACCGCATCACCTACGACGGTTCGGTACAGGACGAGCCGGGCGTGGTGGTGATGGGCGGGCAGGCCGAGGCGATGTCGGGCGGGCTGCGCACCCAGCACCGGGCCGAGGCGTCGCTGACCGAGTCGCTGCACCTGGCGGTGAACGCGCTGGCCAGCGTCGGGGGAGAGGGCGGCCAGCCGCGCACGTTGACGTCCAGCCAGTTGGAGGTCGCGGTACTGGACCGGCGGCGCACCGGACGCACGTTCCGGCGCATCGTGGGGGCGGCGCTGATCGCGCTGCTGGAGACGCCGGCGACCACCACGGTCGAGCTGCCCGCCGACACCGACGCGGTGGTGACCGAGCCGCCGGCCGCCGAACCCGGCACGCCGGCGGAGGCGCCCACCGAAGCTCCCACGGAGGCACCGGAGGCCCCGCCGCCGGACGCCGAACCGGAGAGCTGACCGATCGCCACCGTCGAGGACTTCCGCGCGCTGCACCGCCGCGGTACCCCGCTGGTGCTGGCCAACGCCTGGGACGTGGCCAGCGCCCGGCTGATCGAGGACGCCGGGGCGGCGGCGGTCGCCACCACCAGCGCCGGGGTCGCCTGGAGTCTCGGCGCGCCGGACGGCAACCGGCTCGGTCGGGATCCGGCCGCCGGGCTGGTCGCGCGGATCGCCGCGGCGGTGCGGGTACCGGTCAGCGCGGACATCGAGAACGGGTACGCCGACACCGCGGACGGGGTGGCGCAGACCATCCGTGCCGTCGTGGCGGCCGGGGCGGTCGGGGTGAACCTCGAAGACGACGCGGGCGGGTCGCTGTACCCCGTCGAGGCCGCCGCCGGGCGGGTCGCCGCCGCGCGCGCCGCCGGGGTACCCGTGTTCCTCAACGCCCGCACCGACGTGTACCTGCGGGCGGTCGGCCCACCGGAGAGCCGGCTGGGGCACACGCTGCTGCGGGCCCGCGCCTACCTCGCTGCCGGCGCCGACGGCATCTTCGTCCCCGGCGTCACCGACCCGGACACCGTGTCGGCCCTCGTCGCCGGGATCGACGCGCCGGTGAACGTCCTCACCGGCCCGGGCGCGCCGAGCATCGCGGAGCTGGCCGCCGTGGGCGTGGCCCGGATCAGCGTCGGCTCCAAGCTGGTCCTGCGCGCGTACGCCGCTGCCCGCAAGGCGGCCGAGGAGCTGTTCGGGGCGGGCACCTACGGTGGTCTGGCCGGTGGGCTGGACTACGCGGCGGTCAACGCATTGCTGGCTCGCAACAGGTGACAAACTCGTCGGTAGCCCACCCGCGCGTGATGTGCCCCTCCGGGCTTGCGACGGCTAGGGTCGATGCATGGACCGGCGCATCTTCGGCCTAGAGACCGAGTACGGAGTCACCTGTACCTACCGCGGGCAACGGCGACTGTCCCCGGACGAGGTGGCCCGCTACCTCTTCCGCCGGGTGGTGTCGTGGGGGCGCTCCAGCAACGTGTTCCTGCGCAACGGCGCCCGGCTGTACCTCGACGTCGGTTCCCACCCGGAGTACGCGACGCCGGAATGCGACGCGGTGCACGACCGGGCCGGCGAGCGGATCCTGGAGGGGCTGCTGGTCGACGCCGAGAAGCGGCTGCACGACGAGGGCATCGCCGGCGAGATCTACCTGTTCAAGAACAACACCGATTCGGCCGGCAACTCCTACGGCTGCCACGAGAACTACCTGGTGTCCCGGCACGGCGAGTTCGGCCGGCTGGCCGACGTGCTGATCCCGTTCCTGGTGACCCGGCAGCTGATCTGCGGGGCCGGCAAGGTGCTGCAGACTCCGCGTGGCGCGGTCTTCTGCCTGTCCCAGCGGGCCGAGCACATCTGGGAAGGCGTGTCCAGCGCGACGACCCGGTCGCGCCCGATCATCAACACGCGGGACGAGCCGCACGCCGACGCGGAACGGTACCGCCGGCTGCACGTCATCGTCGGCGACTCGAACATGAACGAGGTCACCACGTTGCTCAAGGTCGGCAGCGCGGACATCGTGCTGCGGATGATCGAGGCCGGCGTGGTGATGCGCGACCTGACGCTGGAGAACCCGATCCGGGCCATCCGCGAGGTGTCCCACGACATCACCGGGCGGCGCAAGGTACGGCTGGCCAACGGCAAGGAGGCCAGCGCGCTGGAGATCCAGCAGGAGTACTTCTCCAAGGCCGCCGACTTCGTCGACCGTCGGGGCGGGGACGCCACGGCCAAGCGGGTCGTGGAGCTGTGGGGCCGGGTACTGCACGCCGTCGAGACCGCCGACCTGCGGTCGGTCGACCGGGAGATCGACTGGATCACCAAGCTGCGCGTGATCGAGGCGTACCAGCGCAAGAACGACCTGCCGCTGGCGCACCCACGGGTCGCCCAGATGGACCTCGCCTACCACGACCTGCGCCGCAACCGTGGCCTGTACGCGCTGCTGGAACGGCGCGGCCAGGTCGACCGGGTGGCGACCGACGTGGAGATCTTCGAGGCCAAGGAGACCCCGCCGCAGACCACCCGGGCCCGGCTGCGCGGCGAGTTCATCCGCCACGCGCAGGAGAAGCGGCGCGACTTCACCGTCGACTGGGTGCACCTGAAGCTCAACGACCAGGCGCAGCGCACCGTGCTGTGCAAGGACCCGTTCCGCGCCTACGACGAGCGGGTCGACCGGCTGATCGCCAGCATGTGAGTCATACCTGGAACCGGACCACGACCTGTTGTAGTTCGCCGGCCATCCGGGCCACCTCGTCGGCGGTCCGGCGGGACTCGTTGACGCCTTCCGTGGTCAGGTCGGCCGCGGTGGCCACGCCGGTGATGTTCTCCGCGATCTGGCTGGACCCGGTGGCCGCCTCGGTGATGCTGCGGCTGATCTCCGACGTGGTGGAGGTCTGTTCCTCGACCGCTGAGGCGATCATCGTCGAGTATCCGTTGATCTTCTCGATGACCTCGACGATCTGCCCGATCGCCTCAACCGCGGCCTCGGCGTCGGACTGGATCGCCTGTACCCGTTGGGAGATGTCGCCGGTCGCCTTGGCCGTCTCCTGGGCCAGGTCCTTGACCTCGCTGGCGACCACGGCGAAGCCCTTTCCGGCGTCCCCGGCCCGGGCGGCCTCGATGGTGGCGTTGAGGGCCAGCAGGTTGGTCTGCTCCGCGATCGACGTGATCAGGCTGATCACGTTGCCGATCTCGCTGCTGGACGCGCCGAGCTGGGTCACTGTCGAGTTGACCGACTCGACGATCCCGACGGCCTGGTTGGCGACCTGAGCGGCCTCGCTCGCGTTCGTGGCGATCTCCCGGATCGAGGCGCTCATCTGTTCGGTACCGGCGGCGACCGTCTGGACGTTGCGCGACACCTGATCCGCCGCGGCCGACACGGTGGCCGCCTGGGCGTTGGTCTCGTCGGCCGACGACGCGATCTGCTGGGTGCTGCCGGAGAGTTCCTCGGCGACGGCCGCGAGGCTCTGGCTGCTCCCGGCGACCACCCCGATCGACTCGCGCAGCTGCGCCGTCGCCTGGTCCAGGGCGCTGGCCATCCGGCCGATCTCGTCGCGGCTGCGTACCCCGGCCGACCGGGTCAGGTCGCCCTGGCCGAGCGCCTCGGCGACGTGCCCGACACGGCGCACGGCGGCCACCACGAGCTGGGACTGGACCAGTCCCAACCCGGTGGCGAGAGCCACGCCTAGTACCAGCACCGCGATCAGGGCCAGCCGGGCCGTGGACGCGGTGTGTCCGGCCTGCGCCTGCGCCGTGTGGGCAGCGGTGGACTCGGCGGTGACCAGGTTGGCCAGCGCAAGGTTGATCCTCGCGAAGGTCGGCGCGCCCTCCTGGTCGCGCACCCGGCCGAAGGTGACCCGGTCGCCGTGGCGTACCGCCGGGATCAGCTTGTTGTCGCGGATCTGCCGGTAGGCGGTCATCGACTGGCGCAGCTGTTCGAGGTCGGCGTTGCCGGCCGGTACCGTCGTGGCGTACTGGGCCAGCGACGCGTCGAATGCCGAGTCGTCCGCGGCGACCTTGCCGAGGAACTTCTCGGCCGTCGCCGGGTCGGCGGAGGCGCCGGCGTTGAGCACGTCGATGCGCATGTTCAGCGCGCTGGACTGCATCGTGTCCAGTTCGACGACCGGTACCAGGTTGTCGGCGTACATGTGCACGGTGTCGCGCTGCATGCTGGACATGCCGGTGACCGCGGTGATGCCGATGCCGAGCGCGACGAGGGCGGCGACGCCGATCACCATGAGGAACTTGGCCGCCATGGGCAGGTTGGCCAGCAAGCTCCGGGCGCCGGTCTGGGAACGCGCGGCGTGCTGGCCGTGCGCGGAAGCCTGTGCCATGCGCCGACTATATGGTCTTTTGCCATTCAACCGGGTAAAACCGGCTACGTCAGACGATTATCCGCGCGGGGTACCGGCGTAGGCTGGGCGTCGCCATGGCCGACGACCGCATGCCCGACAACCCCGACGCGACGGCGTACGGCCGTCGCCAGGCCCGCGAGGCGTGGCTGGTCCGGCGCCGCCGCAAGATCAGGGAGGAGATCGAGCGCAACCGGCGCGGCGAGTACAAGGTGCCGACGTGGGTACTGGCGCTGATCCTCGTGGTGTTCGTCGTCGCCTGGGTCTCACTGATCATCTTCAGCTGAACTGCCCCGTCCGCCCGCTCCCTCAACTGAGCGCGACGGCGTGCCGGCCGGCCGCCGCGGCGGCGAGGAAGTACGCGTGGTCGGCGTCCAGGTCGCGGCCCATCGTCGACAGCTTGACCGGCAGCGCGCGCAGCGCCGCGTCCAGGCCGTCGGTCGGCACCCGGACCAGCCGGTGCCGCCTGGCCAGTGGTGCCAGCGCGGCGTCGACGTCGGCGGCCAGCCGGTCCGGCAGGCCCGCCGGGATCACCAGGTCGGCCCGGGCCAGCGCCACCTGGCCGTAGGCGGTCAGGCTGTGGTGCGACACGCCGCGGTGCCGTGGGCGCGGGTCGACCGCGGAGATGCGCAGCGAGCCCACCGGGCGGCCGCCGAGGACGGCCGCGGCGTTGACCGCCTCACCGGCCGCGACCCCGGAGAAACCCCAGGGGGTACCGGTGCCCAGGTTGCCCGGTCCCTGCGTCACCACGGCGATGTCGGCGCGCAGCACGTGCCGGGCCGCGAGCAGTCCACTGTGGACGGTGGCCGCCTCCAGGTCGCCGCCGAACGCCTGTCCCACGGTCACCACGCCGGCCAGGTGCCCGGCCAGCCCGTCGAGGGTACGGGAGAACCACGCCGGCAGTGCCGCGCCGTCGGTCATCACGTAGGCGACCCGGGCCCCGGGTGCGTCCGCGCGTACCCCGGCCACGATCGCCGGCAGCGCCGAGTGCAGGTCGGCGGTCACCACCGGCATCCCGCCCACATCCTCCACTGTGGACAGTAGGGCGTGGTGCGGCGAGGCGGGTTCGTCCACGCTCAACGTGACCGCCTGCAACGGCGTGTACCGCGCCTTGACCGCGTGCCCGTCGGCGCGGCTGGCCGGTCCGGGCGGGTCGGGGGGCAGCCGGTCGGGCAGCGCCACCACCATCGCGTAGCCGCCGGTACCGAGTCCGAGTTCGAGCGCGCCGACGTTGAGCAGGACCCGGTCGCCGGGCTCCGGCTCGCCGACCAGCGCCGGGTACGCCAGTGCCGGTACCGTGCGTCCGGCCACGGTCACGTCCAGTTCCACCGCACCGTGCCAGCGCCGCCGCAGCCCGGTCACGGTGCCGTCGCGCCACCGGATCATCCCTGTACCCACGCCGCCACGCTACCTGGAGCACAGTCACCGGCCGCGCGCGGTGATAGCGTCGGAAAACGTGTCCCGGACCCGCACCGAGCGCCTGGTCAACCTCGTCATCTGCCTGTTGTCGACGCGCCGCTTCCTCACCGCGTCGCAGATCGCGGCGACCGTGCCCGGCTACGAGCACGACGCCGACGACCCGAAGGACCACGAGGCGTTCCAGCGCAAGTTCGAGCGCGACAAGGCCGAGCTGCGTGAGCTGGGGGTACCGCTGGAGACGGGTACCTCCAGCATCCTCGACGCGGAGCCCGGGTACCGCATCGCCCGCCGCGACTACGCCCTGCCGGACATTCCGCTGGCACCCGACGAGGCGGCCGCAGTCGGCATCGCGGCCCGGCTGTGGCACCACGCCGGGTTGGCGGCGGCGGCGTCGTCCGGCCTGACCAAGCTGCGCGCCGCGGGCATCGACGTGGACCCGCACGCCACCCTCGGCGTGGAACCGGTGGTGACGGTGGATCCGGCGTTCGAGCCGATGGCCGGCGCGGTACGGGACCGGTGCGCGGTGACCTTCGACTACCGCACGCCCGAGGACGACGCGGCCGGCACCCGCCGGTTGCAGCCGTGGGGCGTGGTGTGCTGGCGGGGCCGCTGGTACGTGGTGGGCTACGACCTGGACCGGCGGGCGGAGCGGTGCTTCCGGCTGTCCCGGATCGTCAGCCAGGTCCGGCGCACCGGCCGTCCGGGCGCCTACCGGCCGCCGGAGGGCATCGACCTGATCCGGTACGTGGCGCACTGGTCCGGGCAGCCGGTCGAGCGCACCGGCCGGGCGACGCTCCTGGTGCAGCACGGCCGGGCGGCCGGGGTACGGCGCTGGGCCGAGGAGGTCACCCCGGGGCCGGACGGCGACCGGGTGGTGCTGCGGTTCGCCGAGTCCGGGTGGTTCGCAGCCTGGCTGGTCGGCTACGGGTCCGACGTGGTGGTGCTGGATCCGCCGGAGGTACGCGACGAGGTGGTCGCCCGGCTGCGCGAGCTGGCCGAGGTGCACCGGGCACCGGCTGCCGGTACCGGTGCGGCGCCGGCCGCTCCCGCCGGGGTGACCTGATGCCGCCCGCGGCCTCGGCCGACCGGCTGGGCCGGCTGCTCAACCTCGTGCCGTACCTGCTCGCCCGGCCCGGTATCCGGATCGTCGAGGCGGCCGACGACCTGGGCGTCACCGAACGGCAGCTGCGCGAGGACCTGGAGCTGCTGTGGGTGTGCGGGTTGCCCGGGTACGGGCCGGGCGACCTGATCGACATGGCGCTGGACGGCGACCGGGTGACGATCACCTACGACGCCGGGATCGACCGGCCGCTGCGGCTCACCCCGGACGAGGCGCTGGCGCTCGTCGTCGCGCTGCGGATGCTCGCCGAGACACCGGGTACCGCCAACCGCGACGCCGTCGAGCGGGCGCTCGCCAAGATCGAGTCGGCGGCCGGCGCGCTGGCCGAGGCCGCGCCGGTGGCGGTACAGCTGCCCGGCAACGCCGACCGGCTGGCCACCATCCGCGGCGCGGTGGAACGGCGCAGGGCGCTGCACATCACCTACTACGCGGCCACCCGCGACGAGACCACCGAGCGGGTCGTCGACCCGATGCGGGTACTGGTCGCCGAGGGACATGCGTACCTGGAGGCGTGGTGCCGACGGGCCGAGGCGGTACGGCTGTTCCGGGTGGACCGCATCGACGGCATGACCGAACTGGACGAACCGTCCGCGCCGCCGCCGCAGGCCCAGCCCAGTGACCTCAGCGAAGGGGTGTTCCTGCCCACCCCGGACTATCCGCTGATCACCCTGCGGGTCGGCCGGGGCGGCCGGTGGATCACCGAGTACTACCCGTGCGAGGAGGTCGTCGAGGAGTCGCCGGACCACTGGCTGGTCTCCATGCGCGCCGCCGACCTGGGCTGGGCGCGCCGGCTGGTCCTGGGACTCGGGCCGGAGGTGACCGTGGTGTCCCCGCCGTCGCTGGCCGAGGCGGTGTGGGACCAGGCACAGGTGGCGCTCGCGGCCTACGGCGTGGAACTCGACTGAGCCGTCTCGCGGTGAGCCGGTCCTCGCGGGAGGAGCGGCGTCCCGCCGCACTATTCTTGTCTGTCATGTGGTGGTGGGTGGCGCTGGGCATCGTCGGCGTCGAGCTGCTGGTGCTGGTACTCCTGGCGCTGTCGGTCCTGCTCCGGCTGGTTGACCTGGCCCGGGCGGCGGGCCGCACGCAGCAGCGGATGCGCAAGGCGCAGGCGCTGCAGGCGTCACTCGGGCACCTGCAGGAACACCTGGAGGAGTTGGCCGAGCAGGCGGCCGGGGTACAGCAACGGCTGGACGCGGGCCGCACCCGGCCACCGTTGGCCGGGAAAGGTTGACGAACCCGCCCAGCGCGGGCAAGACTTGCGCGGCGCGGGCGGCCGGGTCCGTTGCCGTGCACGTACGATGGGTCTCGTCCCCGGGCGAGACAGTGAGGTGGCCTCCGATGGGTTTTGTCCGACCCTGGCACATCGCCGTCCTGGTGGTGGTGCTGATCCTGCTGTTCGGCGCGAAGCGTCTGCCCGACGCCGCCCGCTCGCTCGGGCGGTCGATGCGCATCCTCAAGGCCGAGACCAAGGGCCTGGCCGAGGACGATGTCGCCGGCAAGGCCGAGGCGCCGTCCGGCCGCCAGCCGCTGGAAGGCCAGGTAACCCCGCCACCGCCGCCGGTCACCGACCCGGTCGAGCGGGTCCGCGACAAATAGCCGGGCACCGCCGATGAAGATGCTGCCTCGTCGGCGGGGTCGGTCCCAGTTCCAGCGGGCCGCCGACGGCTCGATGACCCTGCTGGAGCACCTGCAGGAGCTGCGTAGCCGGCTGTTCAAGTCGTCGCTGGCCGTGCTCGCCGGGATGATCGTAGGTTGGTTCTTCTCCGGCTGGGTGCTCAACTTCATCACCCAGCCGTACTGCAGCTACATGAGCAGCCGCGGCAAGCCCGCGCTCGGCCAGCCCGGCCAGTGCAACCTGCTGCAGACGGGCCTGACGGACGTCTTCACGCTCAAGCTGCAACTGGCCCTGTGGATCGGGCTGGTCCTCGCCGGGCCGCTCTGGCTTTACCAGCTCTGGGCGTTCGTCGCACCCGGCCTGCACAAGAACGAGCGCCGCTGGGCATACTGGTTCGCCGGCATCGCCGCACCGCTGTTCGCGGTCGGCGCGGTACTCGCCTACCTGGTCGTCGCCAAGGGCCTGGCGTTCCTGCTTCAGTTCACCCCGTCGAACGTGACGACCGCGCTGGAGGTCAGCGGATACGTCAAGTTCATCACGAACTTCATGCTGCTGTTCGGCGTCGCGTTCGAGTTCCCGCTGGTCGTCGTGCTGTTCAACCTCGCCGGCATCGCCAGCGCCCGGCGCCTGCTCGGCTGGTGGCGGATCGCCGTCTTCGTGTTCTTCCTGTTCTCCGCGATCACCGTGCCGACCGCCGACCCGTTCGGCATGTCGATGATGGGTCTCGCGCTCAGCTCGCTGTACTTCGGCGCGGTGCTGTTCGCCTACTTCAACGACCGGCGGCGGGCCCGCGCCCAGCGTGCCGAGTTCGGTGACATCGGTGACGACGACATCTCCCCGCTGGAGTTCGACGTCGACCCGGTCGAGGCCGGACCGCCGGTCGACCGGATCGAGCCGGTCGCGCCGCCGCGGGCGCTGGACCGCCGCTACGACGACATGACCTAGGCGGCCGCCATGCCGACCGGGCCGGTGGCCGTTCTCGTCAACCCGACCGCCGGGCGCGGCCGGCACCGTGGCCTGCTGCCCGCGGTACTGCAGGCGCTCGCCGCAAGCGGCCGGGCGGTCGAGGTGGTCGCCGCGGACACCGGTACCGCCGCGCCCGCGGCCTGCCGGGCGGCGCTCGACGCCGGGGCCGGTGCGCTGGTCGCGGTCGGCGGCGACGGTACCGTGCACCTCGCCCTGCAGGCGGTCGCCGGTACCCCGGTGCCGTTCGGGATCGTGCCGGCCGGTACCGGCAACGACATCGCCACCAACCTCGGCCTGCCGACCGGTGCGCTGGCCGCCGCCGAAGCGGTCGCCGAGGCGCTGCGAACCGGGCGCACCCGCGCGGTCGACCTGGGCCGGGTGGCGCTGTCCGGCGGGACGCAGCGCTGGTTCGCCGGGGTGCTCGGTGCCGGGTTCGACGCGATCGTCAACGAGCGGGCCAACGGGATGCGGTACCCGCGCGGGCCGCGCCGGTACGACGTGGCGATCTTCAACGAGCTGCTGCGGTTACGGCCGCGCACCTACCAGCTCGGGCTCGACGGTGCCGGTACCAGTGTCGACGCGGTACTCGTCGCGATCGCCAACACCGCCTGCTACGGCGGCGGGTTCCGGATCGCCCCGGACGCCGACCCGACCGACGGGCTGCTGGACATCGTGGTCGGTGGCCGGTTCACCCGGGCCGGCCTGGTTCGGATCCTGCCCCGGGTGCGGCGCGGTACCCACATCGGGCACGTGCTGGTCACCGCGCACCGGGCCCGGACGGTTACCGTGGACGCGCCCGGCATCACCGCCTACGCCGACGGGGAGCGGATCGGGCCGCTGCCGCTGACCGCCACCTGCGTACCCGGCGCGCTGACCCTGCTGTGCTGACCGTTCGGGGAGCGGCGCCGCACGGCACCGCTCCCCGAACGCGTGCGGTCACTTGCTTTCGGCCGCCTTGGACTCGATGGTCTTCGGGCCGGATCCGGACCTGATGTCGATCTTCCTCGGCGGTACCACGGGCTTGGTCACGTTCTTCACCCGTACCCGCAGCAGACCGCGGTCGGCCTCCGCCTCCACCTGCTCGGCGGTGATCCCGTCGGGGAGCTGGAAGGTGCGCCGGAACGCGCCGTAGCGCATCTCCCGGACCAGTACCTTGCCCTTCGTGTCCTCGCGGGTGTCGCGGCGCTCGCCGCTGATCGTCAGCCGGCCCTCCGCCACCTCGATGTCGATGTCGTTGATGTCCACGCCGGGCAGCTCCAGCGTGATCACCACGTCGCCGCCCTCGGTCGCCATCTCCACGGCCGGCACGTACTGGTACGAGGCGGCACCGAAGCTGCGCCGCACCAGGTCGTCGAACTCGTCGTCCAGGCGCGCCAGCGCCGTGAAGGGGTCCCATCGCATCAATGGCATCGTGACGTCACCTCCGTCAAACCCGCCCGGCGCCCTGCCGGGCCACCAACGGTGAGGTTAGCACTCTCGGCTGGAGAGTGCCAGCACCGCGGGGTTCATCCACGCAGCAGGGACAGCACCGCCGACAGGCCGTTCTCCGCGCCCGGCGGGGCGGCCGGCAGGACGTAGGCGCGGCAGCCGGCGAGTACCGCGGCGGCGTCGGTCGGGGTGTCGCCGACCATCAGCGCGTGCTGCGGTTCGGCGCCGATCGCGGCGCACGCGGCGACGAACGCCGCCGGGTCGGGCTTGCAGTAGCCGAGCTCGTAGGACAGCACGTAGGCGTCGATGTACCCGGCGAAGCCCAGCGCCTCGGCCAGCGGCCGGATGTCGAAGCCGATGTTGCTGACCACCGCGACGGGTACCCCGCGGGCGTGCAGCTCGGCCAGGATCGCGCGGGTGTCCCGGTAGGCCAGCCAGCCGTCCGGGCACAGCAGCCGCTCGTAGAGCGCCTCGGGCAGCCCGTCCACGCCGGACGGCACCGTCTCGGCGAGGCCGACGTAGGCGGCCCGGTGGGCGTGCTGGTACAGGTCCCGCTCGGCGTAGACCTCGGCCAGGTGCGGCGGTACCCGGCGCGGTGGCGGGCCGCCCGCGCGCCCGGCGGTGACCAGCCGGTCGGCCAGCGCGGTGGCCTCGGCCCGGTCCAGGTGCCGGCCACAGGCCGCGGCCGCCGCCCGTACCCACTGCACCGGGTCCTCGACCTGGGCCAGGGTTCCGTGGAAGTCGAACAGGACCGCCGAGGGCGGCGTCGTACCCGGCGGTCCGTCTTGTTCCACGGTTGGCACGATAACCGACCGGTACCGGCGGTCGCGGCGGGTGCCTGCGCCGTGCCCGGCCGGCACGAGGTGTTGCACCGGATGGCCTAGCCTTGAGGCATGACCAGCCCCGCCGAGCGGTACGACCTGGCCCGCCGGCGGAGTGCCGCGGCCGCCCGGTCGCCCGCGCTGGCCGACTTCGCCGACGACCTGGGCTTCGACCTGGACCCGTTCCAGCGCGACGCGTGCGAGGCGCTGGAACGCGGCAGCGGGGTGCTGGTGTGCGCGCCGACCGGCGCCGGCAAGACCGTCGTCGGCGAGTTCGCCGTGCACCTGGCGCTCGCGCAGGGCCGCAAGTGCTTCTACACCACGCCGATCAAGGCGCTGTCCAACCAGAAGTTCCACGACCTGGTGCGCCGCTACGGCGCCGCGCGGGTCGGCCTGCTGACCGGCGACAACTCGATCAACGGTGACGCGGCGGTGGTGGTGATGACCACCGAGGTGCTGCGCAACATGCTCTACGCCGGCTCGGACACGCTTTCCGGGCTGTCCTACGTGGTCATGGACGAGGTGCACTACCTGGCCGACCGGTTCCGCGGCGCGGTCTGGGAAGAGGTGATCATCCATCTGCCCGCGTCGGTCACCCTGGTCTCGCTGTCGGCCACCGTGTCCAACACCGAGGAGTTCGCCGACTGGCTGGTCACCGTCCGCGGGCACACCGAGGTGGTGGTCAGCGAGCACCGGCCGGTACCGCTGTGGCAGCACATGCTGGTCGGCAAGCGGATGTTCGACCTGTTCCACGACGCCGAGGCGGCGCAGAAGCACGACGTGCATCCGGAGCTGCTGCGCTACACCCGGGAGCTGGCGCGGCGCATCGACGGCGACCCGCGCCGCGGGCGCAGCCGGCGCGGCCCGGTCGCATACCGTTCCGACGTCGTCGACCGGCTCGACCGCGAGGGCCTGCTGCCGGCGATCCTGTTCATCTTCAGCCGGGCCGGCTGCGACGCCGCGGTGCAGCAGTGCCTGCAGGCCGGGCTGCGGCTGACCACGCCGGACGAGCGGGCCGAGATCCGGGCGATCGCCGAGTCGCGCACCGCCGACATGCCGGCCGAGGACCTCAACGTGCTCGGCTACTGGGAGTGGCTGGACGGCCTGGAGCGGGGCCTCGCCGCGCACCACGCCGGGATGCTGCCGGCGTTCAAGGAGATCGTCGAGGAGCTGTTCGTCCGCGGCCTGGTCAAGGCGGTGTTCGCCACCGAGACGCTGGCGCTGGGTATCAACATGCCGGCCCGCTGCGTGGTGCTGGAGCGGCTGGTCAAGTTCAACGGCGAGCAGCACGTCGACCTGACGCCGGGGGAGTACACCCAGCTGACCGGCCGGGCCGGCCGGCGCGGTATCGACGTCGAGGGGCACGCGGTCGTGGTGTGGAGCCCCGAGGTCGACCCGCGGCACGTCGCCGGGCTCGCCTCGACCCGTACCTATCCGCTGCGGTCCAGCTTCCGGCCGTCGTACAACATGGCGGTCAACCTTGTCGGCACCGTCGGCGGCGCGGCGGCGCGGGAGCTGCTGGAGTCCTCGTTCGCGCAGTTCCAGGCCGACCGCTCGGTGGTGGGGCTGGCCCGGCAGGTGCAGCGCAACACCGAGACGATGCACGCCTACGCCGCCGAGATGGAGTGCGAGCTGGGCGACTTCGCGGAGTACTTCGAGATCCGCCGGACCATCACCGAGCGGGAGAAGGCGCAGGCGAGGCAGAGCGCGGCCGCGCGCAAGGCGGCCGCGGCCGCCTCGATCGAACGGCTGAAGGTCGGCGACGTGATCCGGGTACCGCACGGGCGGCGGGCCGGGCTCGCGGTGATCCTCGATCCGGGTACCAGCGCGTTCGGCGAACCGCGACCGCTGGTGCTCACCGAGGACCGGTGGGCCGGCCGGGTGTCCGCCGGCGAGTTCGCCGGTCCGGTCGAGCCGCTCGGCCGGGTCCGGGTACCGAGGCATTTCAACCACCGCTCGCCGGCCGAGCGGCGCGACCTGGCCGCGTCGCTGCGGGCGGCCGGGGTGGACGCGCGGGCCGGGCGGCGCGGACCCCGCCGGGCCGATGGCGAGGACACGGAGCTGGCCCGGCTGCGCCACCAGCTGCGGGCACACCCGTGCCACGCCTGCCCGGACCGCGAGGAGCACGCCCGCTGGGCCGAGCGCCGGCACCGGCTGCTGCGCGACACCGAGGTGCTGCGCGGCAAGGTCGAGGGGCGCACCGGCTCGCTGGCCCGCACCTTCGACCGGGTCTGCGACCTGTTGGGTGGCCGCGGGTACCTGGCCGGCGATCGGGTCACCGAGCCCGGCCGGATGCTCGCCCGGATCTGGACCGAGGCCGACCTGCTGGTGGCCGAGTGCGTGCGCGGCGGCGTGTTCGAACAGCTGAACCCGGCGGAGCTGGCGGCGGTGCTGTCGGTGGTGGTCTACGAGGCGCGGCGGGAGGGCGACGAGCGGATCACCCTGCCGCGCGGCCCGGTGACCGACGCGGTGGAACGGATCCTCGCCACCTGGTCGGCGCTGGAGGCCGACGAGGCGGACCGCGGGCTGGAGCTGACCCGGGAGCCGGACACCGGCTTCGTCTGGCCGATCTACCGGTGGGCCCGCGGCGAGCCGCTGTCCAAGGTGCTGGCCAGTGCCGAGGGGCTGGACGGCGACCTGCCGGCCGGGGATTTCGTCCGGTGGGCGCGGCAGGTGGTCGACCTGCTCGGCCAGCTCGCCGAGGCGGTCGGCCCGGCGTCGCCGGTCCGGGAGAACGCGCGGGCCGCGATGGCCGCGATCAACCGGGGGGTACTGGCGTACACCGCGATCAGTTGACCCCGCAGACCGTGTCGACCAGGCGCTTGGTCGGGCCGGCGAGGTTCCACTTCTCGGCCAGGTCCAGCAGCCGGTCCGGGTCGACCGGTTCGGCGGGGAGGGTACCGGTCAGCGGCGGCATCCCGATGTCGCGGGCGACCCGGACGACGGTCGGCGCCACGGCGAGGTACTCGATGGCGGCGGCGAGCTTGGCACGCAGCCCGGGGGCGAAGCCGGCGGTGCTGTCCTCGGTCGCGGCGAGGATGCCGGCCAGGTCGCCGTACCGGTCGACGAGGCGCGCGGCGGTCTTCTCGCCGATGCCCGCCACGCCGGGCAGGCCGTCGCTCGGGTCGCCACGCAGCGCGGCGAAGTCGGCGTACCCGGCGGCCGGTACGCCGTACTTGGCCCGTACCCCGGCGTCGTCGAACACCTCCAGCCTGGCCACGCCGCGGCCGCAGTACAGCAGCCGTACCGGCTTGGCGTCGTCGACGAGCTGGAACAGGTCCCGGTCGCCGGAGGCCACCTCGACCGGCCCGGGTTCGCGGGTCGCCAGGGTGCCGAGCACGTCGTCGGCCTCGTACCCGGCCGCGCCGACCGCCGGGATGCCGAGCGCGGCGAGCAGGTCGAGGATGATCGGGATCTGCGGTACCAGACCGTCGGGTACCACCTCCCCGGTACCGCCGCCGGGCGCCAGCCGGTGCGCCTTGTAGGACGGCAGCAGCGCCACCCGCCAGGCCGGTCGCCAGTCCGCGTCCAGCGCGCAGATCACCCGGTCCGGCCGGCGTACCCGGATCAGCGTGGCGAGCATGTCGAGGAACCCGCGCACGGCGTTGACCGGGGTACCGTCGGCAGCGCGCGCGGCCGACTCCGGTATCCCGAAGTAGGCGCGGAAGTACAGGCTCGGCGCGTCGACGAGCAGCAGGGGTCGGTCCACGGGAGTAAGCGTCCCACGCGCCACCCAAACGAACGTTAAGCTGGACCGGTGACCGTCGAGCGCATCCTCCCCACTCCGGAGGCCTCCGACCTGCTGGCCCTCGTGTGCGACATCGCCGACCGCGAGCTCGCGCCCCGGGCCGCCGACTTCGAGGCGCGCGGGGAGTTCCCCCGCGAGCTGCTGCGCCTGCTGGGCCGCGCCGGCCTGTTCGGGCTGCCCTACGACGAGGAGTACGGCGGCGGAGGCCAGCCGTACGAGGTGTACCTGCAGGTCCTCGAGGAGATCGCGGCGCGCTGGCTGGCCGCCGCGGAGGCGATCAGCGTGCACACCCTGTCCTGCTACCCGGTCGCCGCGCACGGCACCGACGCGCAGCGCAAGCGGCTGCTGCCGGACATGCTGGGCGGCGAGCTGCTCGGCGCCTACTGCCTGTCCGAGCCGGCCGGTGGCTCCGACGCGGGTGCGATGACCACGCGGGCGCAGCGTGACGGCGACGGGTACGTGGTGACCGGTACCAAGGCATGGATCACCCATGCGCACCACGCGGACTTCTTCAACGTGTTCTGCCGCACTGGCGGTCCCGGTCCCCGGGGCATCTCGTGCCTGCTCGCCGACGCCGGTACCCCCGGCATCGTGCCGCAGGCCGCGGAGCGCACGATGGCGTTGCGGGCCTCGCCCATCGCGCAGGTCGCCTTCGACGGCGCCCGCATCCCCGCGGACCGGCTGATCGGCGAGGAGGGCGCCGGGTTCCGCATCGCCATGCAGGCGCTGGACGCCGGCCGGCTGGGCATCGCGGCGTGCGCCGTGGGCCTGGCCCAGGCGGCGCTGGACTACGCGGTCGGCTACGCCCGCGGGCGCGAGCAGTTCGGCCAGCCGATCATCGACTTCCAGGGGGTGGGCTTCCTGCTCGCCGACATGGCCACGGCGGTGTCCGCGGCCCGGGCCCAGACGCTGTGGGCGGCCCGGCTCAAGGACGCCGGCCGGCCGTACAGCCAGGAGGCGGCCAAGGCCAAGCTGTTCGCCACCGACATGGCGATGCGGGTGACCACGGACGCGGTACAGGTGCTCGGCGGCGCCGGCTACGTGGCCGACCACCCGGTCGAGCGCTACATGCGCGAGGCCAAGGTGCTGCAGATCGTCGAGGGCACCAACCAGATCCAACGCATGGTCATCGCCCGGCACCTGGCGAAGGGGTGAGGTACGTCCGGCGGGTCGCGGCCACATGTGCGCCCGATCACTACCATGCCGGCCATCATCCAATGGACAGTGGTCACCGGCGTGGCCGTCGTCGGCGCGATGCTCCTGGCGATCTACTACGCCGGGGTGCGCCGCAACCTCAGCTAGCGTCTCGCCCCGGACGGGTCGGCGCCGGCAGACTTGACCCATGGACGCCCAGGCGGCGGTGGACCGGGTGTGGCGCGCCGACGCGGCCGGCATGCTCGGGGTACTCACCCGGCGGCTCGGGGACTTCGGCCGGGCCGAGGACGCCCTGCAGGACGCGCTGGCCGAGGCGCTGCGCCGGTGGCCGGTCGATGGGGTACCGGACAGCCCGGCCGGCTGGCTGGTCACCACCGCCTGGCGGCGCGCCCTGGACGGGCTGCGCCGCGAGGCCACCGGCCGGGACAAGCTCGCCACGCTGCTGGTCACGGAGGCGCCCGCGGGGGAGCCGACCGACGAGGACCGGCTGGCGCTGGTGTTCGGCTGCTGCCATCCGGCACTGCCGGTCTCCGCCCAGGTACCGCTGACGCTGCGCGCCGTTTGCGGTCTGTCCACCGCGGAGATCGCCGCCGCCTACCTGGTACCCGAGGCGACGATCGCGCAGCGGCTGGTGCGCGCCCGGCGGGTACTGGCCGACCGGGAGGTGCCGTTCGACCTGCCCGACCCGGACGACTACCCGACCCGGCTGCCGGCCGTGCTCGCCGTGGTGTACCTGGTCTTCAACGAGGGGTACCTGGCCAGCGGGCCGGCCACCCCGCAACGACGCGACCTCGCCCGCGAGGCGGTCACGCTGGCCCGGCAGCTGGCGGTACTCATGCCGGGGGAGCCCGAGGTCGGCGGGCTGACCGCGCTGCTGGAGCTCAACGAGGCGCGGGCGGCCACCCGCTTCGACTCGTGGGGGCGGCTGGTGCCGTTGGAGGAGCAGGACCGGTCGCGCTGGAACCGGCCGGCGATCGACGCCGCGGTACACCGGCTGGGCCGGGCGGTGGCGCAGGGCCGGATCGGCCGGTACCAGCTGGAGGCCGGCATCGCCGCGCAGCACGCCGTGGCGGCCTCCTACGCGGGTACCCGGTGGGCGGCGATCCGCGGCCTGTACGACCAGCTCTACGCGGTGCAACCGTCGCCGGTGGTGCTGCTGTCCCGGGCCGTGGCGACCCGGTACGTGACCGGGCCGGCGCAGGCGCTGGCCGAGGTCGAGGCGCTGGGCGAGCGGCTGTCCGGGTACCGGCTGTTCCACGCCACCCGGGCGGAGCTGCTGCGCGCCTGCGGCCGTACCGACGAGGCACGCGAGGCGACCCGGCGGGCGCTCGCGCTGGCCACCAACCCGGCCGAGCGCGAGCTGCTCGCCCGCCGGCTCGCCGGCTAGCGGCCCGGCTTCCACGCGACGCCGCCTGCGTCTCAGTGCAGGTAGATCGGCCTTACCTCGACGCTGCCGCTGGGCAGGTACTGCGGCCACGTGCTCGCCACCGCCACTGCGTCGTCGATGTCGTCGGCCTCCAGCAGGACCACGCCGCAGACGACCTCCTTGAGCTCGAGGTACGGGCCGTCGGTGACGGTCACCCCGCCGTCCGCCCCCGGCCGCACCGTCTTCGCGGTCGTGGTGCGCTGCAGGTGCGCGCCACCGTCGATGACCTTGCCGGCGGTCTCCCACTTCTCGAACCAGGCGTACAGCTCCTTCATCCGCGCGTCCGACACCTCGGGGGTGAGATCGTCGAACTCGGCCTCGTTGTTGTTGACCAACATGGCGAACTTCATCGCTGGCTTCCTTTCCGCCGGACGCCCGTCGCGTCCCTCACCCGCATGACGAACGGGCGCGCGACGCACTCGACATCCGCCAGAGTATTTTTCTGACGTGGAGGAGATCGACCGCGCGATCGTGGCCGCGCTGACCGCTGACGGCCGGCTCTCGTACACCGACCTGGCCGAGAAGGTGGGGCTGTCGGTCTCCGCGGTGCACCAGCGGGTACGCCGGCTGGAGCAGCGGGGGGTGATCAAGGGGTACGTCGCGCGGGTCGACTACGAGGCGATCGGCCTGCCGTTGACCGCGTTCGTGGCGATCCGGCCGATCGACCCGGCCGCGCCCGACGACGCGCCGGAGCGGCTGTCCGGCCTGCCGGAGATCGACTCCTGCTACTCGGTCGCGGGGGAGGACTTCTACCTGCTGCTGGTACGGGTGGGCAGTCCGGGCGACCTGGAGCGGCTGCTGCAGGAGATCCGTACCGCCGCCAACGTCACCACGCGCACCACAGTGGTGCTGTCCACGCCCTACGAGGCCCGGACGCCGCAGATCAACTGAGCGGCCGCGCAACCCGCCGGCACCCCGCACCGCACCGCACCTGCACCTCGCGCCCGGTTGCCTGGCCGTATGTTGCTGTCGTCGCTGCTGACCAAGTCCCTCGCCGTCAAGGTCGTCCTCGGGGTCGCCGGCATTTCCGCCACCGGGGTGGGCGTGGCCGCGGAGACCGGGTCGCTGCCCGCACCGGTCCAGCAGGTGGCCTACCAGGTCGCCGGCGGGCTGGGGGTACCGGCGGCCACGAGCGGCGGTACCGTCCGTGCCGCCGACGACGCCGGGGCCACGCCGGAGCCGAGCGGATCCCCAGAGCCGAGCGAATCGCCGGAGCCGAGCGAGTCCCCGGAGCCGGGGTCCTCGGCCGGGCCGACCGCCGGGCCGACGCCCGAGCCGTCCGGCGACCGCGGCGGACCGGACGCCACCGGACCTGCCGCCAAGGGCCTGTGCCGGGCGTACCACGCCGGACACCGGCCCGGCGGATCCGCCGACAGCACGGCCTTCCGGGCCCTGGCCGCCGCGGCCGCGAGCGCGGGGGGCGTCGACGCCTACTGCGCACGGATCCTCGGTTCGCCGGCGCCGGTTCCGAGCGCGTCGGCCTCGTCCCGGCACTCGGACCGGTCGACTCCGCATCCCAGTGGCGATCCGGGCGGGAAGGACCGGCACGGTACCGGCACCGCCTCGCCGGCGCCGCCGTCCGGGCACGGCTCCGGTCACGATTCGGGGCACGGGCCGCGCTGACACCGGCTCAGCTGACCGGCACGGCTCAGCTGACCGGCATGTTCCAGCGCCGGACGACCTGGCGGGCGTGCTCGTACCCGAGCGTGCACAGCGTCGCGGTGTCCAGCGTCAGCAGGCCGCCGCCCGCCGGGGGCAGGCCGATCCAGCGGGCGCCGGCCACCCGCAGCGCGTGACCGTGCCCGACCAGCGCGACGTCACCGCGGTCGAGCGGGTCCCGGGACCGGGTCAGTACCCGGTCCAGCCGGGCGCAGACCTGCTTGGGTGACTCGCCGCCGGGGCAGCCGTGGCGCCACAGGTTCCAGTCCGGCCGGGTACGGCAGATCTCCGGCGTGGTCAGGCCCTCGTACTCCCCGTAGTCCCACTCGACGAGGTCCCCGTCGACCGCGGTGATCGTCAGGCCGGCGAGCTCGGCGGTACGCAGGGCGCGCTTGCGGGGGCTGCACAGGACCGCCGCGAACCGCCGGCCGGCGAGCGCGGCGCCCAGCCTGCGGGCCTGCTGTTCGCCGTCGGAGGTCAGCGGCAGGTCGGTGGTGGAGGTGTGCCGCCCGTTCGCACTCCACTCCGTTTGGCCGTGCCTGATCAGGACCAGCTCCGCCATCGGTTCATTGTGCCCCGCGGTCGAAGGCGAGAACCGCCTTGGCCACCTGGTCGGGGTGCTCGACGTGCGGGTGGTGCCCGGCGCCGTCGATGAGCAGGACCTCGCCGCCCAGCCGCTGCTGGATCCAATGCGCCTCGGCCGCCGGGTCGGGGAAGTCGACGTCGCCGGTACCCATGACGACCAGTACCGCGGTGTGCACGTCACCCAGCCGGGCCTCGGCGGCGCGGTGCGAGGAGGTGAAGTACCCGCGCAGCGCCTTTGTGTTCGCGCAGGTTCGCCTTCAGCCGGGCGAGGTGCTCGGCCAGGTCGGCCGGTGGCTGCGGTTCCCACTTCGGCCAGTACCCGAGCAGCAGCGGCCGGGTCAGGCCGGGCAGTCGCAGTACCGCGCCGCCGAGCCGGGTGGCCAGCGTCGTCGGCGCGTCGCGGACGAACGGCCCGGCCATCACGATGCCGCGGACCAGTTCGGGCGCGCTGGCGGCCACGTGGACCGCAACGGCCGCGCCGATGGAGCAGCCGAAGATCAACGCTGGGCCGGTTGTCGTGGCGTCGAGGTGGCGGAGCAACGCCAGCAGGTCCCGGCCGGTCGGCTCGCTGCCGTACTCCGGCCATTCGGCGCTTGATTCGCCCATGCCGCGCAGGTCCAGCGTCACTACCCGGTAGCTGGCCGCGACCAGCCGGGGTGCCAGGAAACGGTACTCGCTGCGCAGGTCGAACATCGCCGGTACGCAGACGACGAGCGGCCCGTCACCGGTGTCGTCGTAGGCGAGGCGGCCGTCGGGAAGGTCGAGGTACCGTGTCACGGTCATAGCCATTAAGCTAATATCATTAGCCAACCGTGTCAAGCACAGGGAGTGCCATGTCACCTCGGGCGGGACTGTCGCCGGACCGGGTAACCGCGCTGGCGCTGGAGATCGTCGACCGGGACGGACCGGACGCGCTGACCCTCGCGCGGGTCGCCGAGTCCGCGGGCGTGGCAACGCCGTCGCTGTACAAGCACATCGGCGGCCTGGCGGACCTGCGTGACCGGGTGTCGGTACGGGTGGTGGCGGAGCTGACCGGGCGGGTGCGGCACAGCGTGGTCGGGGTGGGTGGCGACGCCGCGGTACGGGCGCTGCTGCGGGCGTACCGCGACTACCTCGTCGAGTACCCACACCGGGCCGGTCTGCTGGTCAACCCGGCCGCGTCGGCTCCGGCGGGGGAGCTGCTCGACGTCGTCCTCGCGGTGCTCGACGGCTTCGGCCTGGCCGGCTCGGCGGCGATCCACGCCGCCCGGACGCTGCGCTCGGTCGCGCACGGGTTCGCGGTGCTGCAGGCGGGCGGCGGCTTCGGGTACCCGGAGGACCTGGAGGAGACGTTCCGGCTGCTCGCGGACACCGTTGTGACCGGTGTCCGGCAAACATACCTAGCTTCCTAGGATGCCGTACGCGATGTGTACTGCGTAACGGTTAAGCCCGAGAAGCGGCGGGAACCCGGTAAGCAGACCCGCCACAGGAGGGAAGAGCAATGGGCCTGACCGACAAGAGCAAGAACGAAGCCGAGCAGCTCAAGGGCCGCACGAAGGAATGGGTCGGCGACAAGACCGACAACGAAGACCTTCAGGCCGAGGGTGCGGCGGACCGGATGTCGGGCAACGTCAAGCAGGCCGGCGAGCGCGTGAAGGATGCCGGGCGCGACGTGCGGGACGCCTTCCGCGACTAGTCAACCCCGGTAGGAACCACTGCCGGACCGGACCCCGAGCGACGTCGCTCGGGGTCCGGTCCTGTCTGGCTGACCCCGGCCGGGACGGCCGCCAGGGGCCTTCGGCCCTGCCTACGGCGGCGCGGTCGGCGTAGCCCGGGACGTACCGGAAGGGGGAGGCATGAGAATCAAACTGCTCCTGGGCATCGTGGCGACCGTGGCACTGCTTGCGCCCGCCGCGCCGGCGTCGGCCGCGCCCCGGCAGCAACGCGACGACACCGGCCGGCTGTTGCAGCAGCAGTTGGCGGCGATGCACGCGGCCGGCATGCCCGGTGTGTTCGCGCAGATCCGCGCTGAGGGCGACGCCTGGAACCTGGCCGCCGGGGTCGCCGACGTGGACACCGGCCGTCCGGTGCGCCCGCAGTTCCGCCAACGGATCGGCAGCATCACCAAGACCTTCGTGGCCACCACCGTCCTGCAACTGGTCGGCGAGCACCGGGTGGACCTGGACGCGCCGATCGCCCGGTACCTACCCGACGTCGTCCCTGGCGAACTGGGCCGGCGGGTGACCGTGCGGATGTTGCTCAACCACACCAGCGGCATCGGCGACTACGCTCCCGTGCTGTTCGCCAGCCCGGAGGCGGTCGAGGCGCTGCGGTTGCGCACCATCCCACCTCGGGAACTGGTCAGGATCGGCCTCTCGCAGCCGGTGACCAATGCACCGGGCGAGCGCTGGTCGTACTCCAACACCAACTACATCATCCTCGGGTTGCTGATCGAGCGGCTGAGCGGCCGAGGGTACGCGCAGGAGGTCAGCCGGCGGATCCTAGGTCCGCTCGGGCTGGAGCACAGCTACTTCCCCGGTACGAGCCCGTACATCCGGGGGCCGCACATGACCGGTTACGCGATGATGGCCGACGGGAGCCTGGGCAACCTGACCGTCTTCAGCCCGTCGTCGGGCTGGGCCGCGGGAGAGATGATTTCCACGGCGGCGGAGGTGAACCGCTTCTTCCGGGCGCTGCTGACCGGCCGGCTGCTCAGCCCCGCTCTGCTGGCACAGATGCAGACCACGGTCGTGGTCGTACCGGGTCAGCCCGAGGCGGCCGGCTGGGGGCTGGGCATCCTCTGGCTGGCCACACCGTGCGGTCGGGTTTGGGGCCACACCGGCGGCGTGGTGGGCTACGGGACGTACACCTGGCACAGCGCCGACGGCCGTCGGCAGGTCACTCTGGCGGAGAACCTGATCGAGTACGCCGTACCGGGCCAGCTCCACCCGATCGACCACGCGCGCGACGTCTTCCTCACCACGGCAATGTGCGGGCCGCAGGCTCCGGTCTACCACTGGCCCGCGTAACGGACACCCGCACCACCGCGGTGTGCCGGTCTGGTCTAGGCGGCCGCGGCCTCGTCCTGCTTGCGCCACCAGCGCACGCCGAACTCGGGCAGCGTGTCGATCGGGTCGTAGTACGGGTACTGCTTGGCCAGCGCCTCGGTGTCGTCGTGCTCGATCGAGGTGCGGTAGTTCTTGGTCCAGTACGAGATGCCGCGTTCCCGGTCGTACTCGGTGAGCATGTGTACCCAGCGCTTGCCGACGAACGGCACGTCGCAGACGATCCGCGGGGTGGCGTACCCGGGCAGGTACCCCATCATGTCGTGCTGCAGCTCCTGCGCCTGCCAGACGGCGACCCGCCAGTGCTCGGCGTTGGGGATCATGTCGCACATGTAGAAGTAGTACGGCAGGATCCCGGCCTCGCCCTGCAGCCCGAAGCACAGGTCGAGCAGGTCGGCGCTGGTCGCGTTCACGCCGCGCATGAGGACGCCCTGGTTGCGCACGTCCCGGACGCCGACCTCCAGTGCCGTCTGGGTGGCGCGGGCGACCAGCGGGGTGAGCGAGTTCACGTGGTTGACGTGGGTGTGGATGGCGAGGTTGACGCCGCGCCGGGCGGCGGTGCGGGCGACCCGTTCGAGGCCCTCGACGACCTCGGGTTGCAGCCAGTGCTGGGGGAGCCCGACCAGTGCCTTGGTGGCCAGCCGGATGTCGCGGATGGTCTCGATGCCGAGCAGCCGCATGAGGAACGACTCCAGGTTCCGCCAGGGCACGTTGGCCACGTCGCCGCCGGAGACCACGACGTCGCGGACACCGGGGTGGGCCTGCAGGTAGCTGATCATCGCGTCGTACCGGTCCACCGGCTTGAGCGTCAGCTTGAGCTTGTCGACCGCGGGCGTGGAGTTGCCGACGAGGTCCATGCGGGTGCAGTGGCCGCAGTACTGGGGGCAGGTCGACAGCAGTTCGGCGAGCACCTTGGTGGGGTACCGGTGGGTGAGCCCTTCGGCGACCCACATGTCGTGCTCGTGCAGCGAGTCGCGGGTGGCGTACGGGTGCGACGGCCACTCCGGGTGCCGGTCGGAGGCGACCGGGATCATGTAACGGCGTACCGGATCGGCGTAGAACGCCTGCGTGTCCGGGGCCTGGTCGGGGACCATGGTGTTGAGCATCTGCGGGGGTACCAGCATGGACATCGTCGCCAGCCGCTGCTGGTCGGCGTCGAGGTCGGCGTAGAACTCCTCGCCGACCAGGTCGCCCAGCACGGTGCGCAGCTGCCGGGCGTTCTTCACGCAGTGCGCCCGCTGCCACTGTGCCGACTCCCACTGCTCGCGGGTGACGTCCCGCCAGCCGGGGAACCGCGTCCAGTCCGGTTCGACGAGCGGCCGGCGCCGGTACTCGTAGGGCTGCCCTTCCACGGTTCCTCCTTACATCCTCCGCCGCTGACGGCACTGTACTGGAAAATATCCTGCGATCAAACTAAGATACCGTAAGTCTTCCCGTTTCGCTCTCCGAGAGAGGTGTTCATGACGTCGCCGGTCGGCCTGCACCGCGTCCTGGAACCCGAAGGCGTGCTCCCGCAGGCGGCGCAGCGGCTGGACACCAGCCCGGAGATCGGCGCCGACGAGGTGCGTATCCGGGTCGAGCGGCTCAACCTCGACGCGGCCAGCTTCCGGCAGCTGGCCACGAAGCACGGCGGCGACGGGGACGCGGTACGTGCCGAGGTGCTGGCGATCATCGAGGCGCGCGGCAAGATGCAGAACCCGGTGACCGGCTCCGGCGGCATGCTGATCGGCACCGTGGAGGAGGTCGGGCCGGACTCGCCGCTGGGGCTCAAGCCCGGCGACCGGGTGGCCACGCTGGTCTCGCTGACGCTGACCCCGCTCGCCATCACCGACGGGCTGGCCCGCTGGGACGGCCGTGGCGAGCAGGTGCCGTGCGACGGCTATGCGATCCTGTTCGCCCGCTCGATCGCCGCGGTACTGCCGGACGACCTGGACCCGGAGTTGGCGCTGGCCGTGCTGGACGTGTGTGGGGCGCCGGCGTTGACCGCGCGGGTGGTGCGCCGGTACGCCGCGCCGACCGTGGCCGTGCTCGGCGGGGCCGGCAAGAGCGGGTCGCTGTCGCTGGCCGCGGCCCGCCGGGCCGGCGCGGCGCGGACCATCGGCGTGGTACCCGACCGGGACGAGGCGGCCCGGCTCGCCGCGAGCGGCCTGGCCGACGTGGTCGCCGTCGCCGACGCGCGCGATCCGGTGGCGCTGGCCGCCGAGGTGGGTACCGCCGACGTGACCGTGGTCTGCGTGGACGTCCCCGGCTGCGAGCACGGCGCGATCCTGGTGACGGCGGACGGGGGTACCGTCGTGTTCTTCAGCATGGCCACGTCGTTCGCGGCGGCGGCCCTCGGTGCGGAGGGCCTCGCGGCCGACGTGACCATGGTGATCGGCAACGGTTTCGTGCCCGGCCACGCGGACTACGCCCTGGACCTCGTCCGGGCGGAGCCGGCCGTGCGCGCGCTCGTCGAGGCGCGGCGCACGGCACACTGAGCGTCATGACCCCCACGCTGTACCGCAACGGCCGCGTCCACAGTCCGGCCGACCCGCAGGCCACCGCGCTGCTGGTGCGCGAGGGCACGATCGCCTGGCTGGGCGCCGACGCGGACGCCCCGGCCGCGGACGCGGTCGTGGACCTCGCCGGTTGCCTGGTCGCGCCGGCGTTCGTGGACGCGCACGTGCACACGACCGGTACCGGGATGGCGCTGCTCGGCCTGGACCTGTCCGACGCCCGGTCGGCCGGCGAGGTGCTGGAGCGGCTGGCCCGGCACGCCGAGGAGCACCCGGCCGACCGGGTGGTGATCGGGCACGGCTGGGACGAGTCCGGCTGGCCGGTGCGCGAGCCGCCGAACGCCGAGCAGCTGGCCAAGGCCGCCGGTGGCCGCCCGGTGTATCTGTCCCGGGTGGACAGTCACTCGGCGATGGTGTCCACCGCGCTGCTCGGTCGGGTACCGCCGGACGAGCCGGGCTGGGATCCGGCCGGCTGGCTGCGCACCGACGCGCACCATGCGGTACGGCGGGTGGCGCTGGACTCGGTCTCGCCGGCCCAGCGGGGCACCGCCCAGCGGGTGGCGTTGCGCCGGGCGGCGTCGCTGGGCATCGCCGCGGTGCACGAGTGCGCCGGCCCGCAGATCTCCGACGAGGCCGACCTCACCGCGCTGCTCGCGCTCGCCGAGGCGGACCTGCCGGAGGTGTACGGGTACTGGGGCGAGCTGGGCGCCGCCGCGAAGGCTCGCGAGCTGGGCGCGATCGGGGCGGCCGGGGACCTGTTCGCCGACGGCGCGCTGGGTTCGCACACCGCGCACCTGCGGGCGCCGTACACCGACGGGAACGGCTGCGGCAACGGGTACCTGTCCGCCGAGCAGGTCGCCGCGCACCTGGTCGACTGCACGAACCTGGGCGTGCAGGGCGGGTTCCACGCGATCGGCGACCGGGCGATCGCCACGGTGCTGGCCGGGTTCGGCCTGGCGGCGGCCCGGGTCGGGGTGGACCGGCTGCGGGCCGCCCGGCACCGGGTGGAGCACCTGGAGATCCTGGACAAGCAGCTGATCGCCGGACTGGTCGCGTTCGGCGTGGTGGCCAGCATGCAGCCGGCGTTCGACCGGCTGTGGGGCGGCGAGAAGGGCACCTACGCGCAGCGGCTGGGGGTGGCGCGGGCGATGGCGGCCAACCCGTTCGGCGCGCTGGCCGGCGTCGGGGTACCGCTGGCGTTCGGCTCGGATTCGCCGGTGACCCCGCTGGACCCGTGGGGCACGATCCGGGCCGCGATGACCCACCACAATCCGGCGCACCGGGTCGGTTTCCGCACCGCGTTCGCCGCGCACACCCGGGGCGGCTGGCGGGCGGCCCGGCGCGACGACGAAGGGGTCCTGGCACCGGGTGCCCCGGCGACGTTCGCCGTGTGGGACTGCCCGGGGTTGCCGGCGCTGCTGCCGGCGGCCCCCGACGAGCCGCTGCCGGAACTGCCGCGCTGCCGGCGCACGGTGCTGCGCGGCAACGTGATCTACGACGAGGAGGCTTCTTGAGGGGGAAGCTGGATCTGGACCGGGCGCAGGTACGCCGCGCCCGGCAGCTGGCCAGGCGGGCCGGGAAGCCGGTCGTGGACCTGGCCCGCGGCCACACCACCGTGGCCGTGGAGCGGGCGGTACTGCGGCTGGCCGGGATCACCGGCGCCGACCCGGACGGCATCCCGTGGGTGAACCGGCTCGTCGACGCGGTGGCGGCCGACGTGGGACTGGGCCATGGGGTGTCGGTACCGGTGTTCCACGCCCTGGCCATCTCCGGCGCGCACGACCTGACGATGCTGGCGCAGAAGGCGGCCGCGGGTTCGGTGCGGTTCAGCCTGCCGTCGGGTACCGCTGCGACGGCGGCGCGGCGCGCGGCCCGGCGGGCGGTGGCGGCCGGGATCAAACGGATCGACCGGCGCCGGGCCGAGCGGGAGCGGCTGGTCAAGCGGTACGGCGACCCGCGGCAGCGGCCGTGGATCTACCTGATCGTGGCGACCGGCGACATCTACGAGGACATCCCGCAGGCGCAGGCGGCGGCGCGGGCCGGCGCCGACGTGATCGCGGTGATCCGCTCGACCGGGCAGTCGCTGCTGGACTACGTACCCGAGGGCCCGACCCGGGAGGGCTTCGCCGGCACCTACGCCACGCAGGAGAACTTCCGGCTGATGCGGGCGGCGCTGGACGAGTCGTCGAAGGAACTGGGCCGGTACGTGCGGCTGACCAACTACGCCAGCGGCCTGTGCATGCCGGAGATCGCGACGCTGGCCGGCCTGGAACGGCTGGACATGATGCTCAACGACTCCATGTACGGCATCCTGTTCCGCGACATCAACCCGATCCGTACCTTCGTCGACCAGCGGTTCTCCCGGCAGATCCACGCCCGGGCGGGCATCATCATCAACACCGGCGAGGACAACTACCTGACCACCGCCGACGCGGTCGAGGCGGCGCACACGGTGACGGTCAGCCAGCTGCTCAACGAGTACTTCGCGCACGAGGCGGGGCTGGCCGACTGGCAGCTCGGGCTCGGCCACGCCTTCGAGATCGACCCGGACCTGCCCGAGTCGTTCCGGCTGGAACTGGCGCACGCGCTGCTGGCCCGGGAGCTGTTCCCGGACGCGCCGCTGAAGTGGATGCCGCCGACCCGGCACATGACCGGCGACGTGTTCCGCGGCAACCTGCTCGACGGGTTCTTCAACCTGGTCGGCACGCTGACCGGGCAGGGCATCCTGCTGGTCGGCATGATGACCGAGGCGGTGGTCACGCCGTGGCTGTCCGACCGGGACATCGCGCTGCAGAACGTGCGGTACGTGCTGGGCGCGTGTGGCGGGCTGCACGAGGACTTCGTACCGGCGCCGGGCGGCTTCATCCAGCGGCGGGCGCACCACGTACTCGGCGAGTCGATCGAGCTGCTGGAGCGGATCGTCGACGACGGTCTACTCAACGCCATCGCCGACGGCACGTTCGGGATCATGAAGCGGCCGGCGGACGGCGGCAAGGGACTGTCCGGCGTGGCCCGCCACGAGGACGACTACTACAACCCGGCGACCGAGCTCCTGGAGGCCGCATGAGCACGATCGTCCGGCCGTACGGGGACACCACCGGCGACGGCATGGTGCAGCTGTCGTTCACCCTGCCGGTACCGGCGGACAAGCGCGCCGAGGGCGCGGCCCTGCAACTGGCCGGCAAGATGGGCCTGGACCCGGCGATGGTGGTGCACAGCAGGGCGATGGGCGACGGGTACACGTTCTTCGTCGTCTACGGCCGGGTACAGCACCTGGTCGACCTGGGCAAGGTGCACGTCGTCGAGCGGGACTTCCCGCTGCTGGGTGCCAGGGAGATCAACACGCTGGTCAAGCGGCGGCTGCGGCGCAAGCTCGTGGTGGTGGGGGCGTGCATCGGCACCGACGCGCACACCGTCGGCATCGACGCGATCCTCAACGTCAAGGGCATCGCGGGGGAGAAGGGCCTGGAGTACTACCGGGAGCTGCGGGTGGTCAACCTGGGCGCGCAGGTGTCGGTACCGGATCTGGTCGAGCGGGCCCGCGCGGAGAAGGCGGACGCGGTGCTGGTCTCCCAGGTGGTGACGCAGCGGGACGCGCACCTGCACAACACGCGAGAGATGTCCGCCGCGTTCCGGGAGGCGCTGCCGGCGGCCCGGCGGCCGCTGCTGGTGGTCGGCGGGCCGCGGTTCGACGAGCGCGATGCCGCGGGGCTGGGCGTCGACCGGATCTTCGGCCGGGGTACCACACCCCGCGAGGTGGCCAGCTATCTCGTGCATGCGGTGCTGCCGGCGAGGGCGGTGGCGGCATGAGCGTCGGGTTGAGCGTCACCCATCGGCGGTACGTGCCGTACTCACACGCGCACTACGCCGGCAACCTGGTCGACGGTGCCTACGCGCTGGGCCTGTTCGGCGACGTGGCGACCGAGGTGTGCATCCGCACCGACGGCGACGAGGGGCTGTTCGCCGGGTACTCGGAGGTGCGGTTCACCGCGCCGGTCCGGGCCGGTGACGTGGTCGAGGTGACCGCGCAGGTGAGCCGGATGGGCAACCGTAGCCGCACCCTGGAGTTCTCCTGCGTCGTCGTGTGCCGGGGCCGGCCCGACAAGGGCCCGTCGGCGGCCGAGGTCCTCGACACGCCGATCGTCGCGGTGGTCGCCACCGGTACCGTCGTGGTGCCGTGACGGGTCTGGCCGTCTGCGCCGATGTCGGCTCGACGTACACCAAGGTCGCCGTCGTCGACCTGGCCGGCGGTGCGTTGGTGGGCTCGGCGAGCCATCCGACGACGGTCGGCACCGATGTGCTGGACGGGTTGGACGCCGCGGTACGCGCCGCCGGCGGGGCCGGTCATCCGCTGCTCGTGTGCTCGTCGGCCGGCGGCGGGCTGCGGCTGGCGGTGGTCGGGTACGAGCGGCTGGTCACCGCCCGCGCGGCGCAGCAGGTCGGGCTGACCGCGGGGGCTCGGGTCGTGCACGTCGCGGCCGGGCGCCTGGACGGCGCGGGCATCGCCGGGCTGCGCGCGGCACGGCCCGACGTGGTGCTGCTCGTCGGGGGTACCGACGGCGGCGACGCGGACGTGTTGACGCACAACGGCCGGCGGTTGGCGACGGCGCGGCTGCGGGTACCGGTGGTGCTGGCCGGCAACGCCGACGCCCGTGACGCGGTCGTGGCGGCGCTGACCGGGCGCGGGGTACCGGTGACCGCCACCGAGAACGTGCTGCCCCGCATCGGCGTGCTGAACCCGGCCCCGGCGCGGGCGGCGCTGCGCGAGGTGTTCCTGCGGCACGTCATCGGCGGCAAGAAGCTGTCCCGGGGCGGCCGGTTCGCGTCGCTGGTCCGCGGTGCCACCCCGGACGTCGTGCTGACCGGCGTGGAACTGCTCGCCGACGAGCTGGGTACCGACCTGGCCGTCGTCGACGTCGGTGGCGCCACGACCGACGTGTATTCGGTGCTGACCCCGGACGGTACCCGTCCCGCCGTGGCGGGCACGCTGTGGCGCAGCCGTACCGTCGAGGGCGACCTGGGCATGCGGTGGAGCGCGACCGGCGTGGTCGAGGCCGCGGTCGCCGAGCGGCTGCTGCCCGCCGCCGGTGCCCTCGCGGCCGTCGGCGATGGCCTGGCGGCGGCCGATGACCTCGCGGCTGCCGCGGCGGCCCGGGTCGCCGACCCGGGACTGGTCGCCCTCGACGATGCCGAGGAGCGGATCGCGACGCTGGCCGCCACCCTGGCGCTGCGCCGGCACGGCCGCGGCCGGGACCTGCGCGACGTGCGGCTGGTGATCGGCTCGGGCGGGGTACTGCGGCATGCGTCACCCGAACGGGCCGGCCGGATCCTCGCCGCGGCACTGTCCGACCATGCGGGCGGCTGGCCGCTGCCCCGCGCCGCCACCGCCGTGGTGGACCGCGAATACGTGCTCGCCGCGGCCGGGCTGCTCGCCGCCGAGCACCCCGCCGCGGCGGTGGGACTGCTCCGGCAGCGGCTACCGACGGTACCGTCGATCTCGCATTAGTGCTGGTCGGCGAGACACGCCAGAGCGACACGCCGGGGCTGACCGGCGGAATGTGCGACGGCCGTTGACAGCCTCCCGGGTGGGACGCGTACCGTCATCTAGTCCTACTTCGGGGAGCGGTGCGGTTTTCGCTTCGTCCCCCTACCCGCTGGCCGGCGGTGGCCAACCGGTCGCCGCGTTCGGCCAGGTCCAGCGGGTGGGGGTCGGCGGGACGGCGCGAGCCGACCACCGCGTCGGTGGTTGGGGCAGGGGGTACACGCGGCCAGTAGACAACGGGCGGCAGCGGGCAGCCAGTCCGCGTCCGGTCGGTCCGAAGGTCGCGGGGGATCGCAGTCTGCCACCGGCCCGGAAGAGGGCCTGGGAGCGCGGGGCGCGGCCTATCACAGGCCGCGCCCCGATTTCCGTCTTCACGGTTGTGCCCCGATTTCCGTTCCTGCCTAGTGGCCGCCGGGGCGTGGGGGCGTCGACAATGGACCGGCCCGATCCATGCCGCGCCGAAGGGGTATCCGCCGCACATGACGACCGCCGAGGTGGCTGCCGAGCCTGAGCAGGTTCGGCCGCCGGTGCGCGTGGCGCCGGTGCGGGTACCCCGCTCGGCTGCCGTGGCGATGGCGCTGGCCGCCGGGGGTACCCTGCTGCTCGCCTTTCCGCCCTTCGGGCTGTGGTGGTGCGCGCCGGTCGGGGTGGCGTTGCTGGCCCTGGCGGTACACCGGCGGGGGTTCCGGGCCGGCACCGGGCTGGGCATGGTGGCCGGGGTGACGTTCTTCGTCCCGCTGCTGTGGTGGACGCACATCGTCGGCGGTGCCGCGCCGTGGCTGATCCTGTCCGCGTTCGAGGCCGGGTACCTCGCTCTGGCGACCGGGGCGGCGGCCTGGTGCAGCCCGCTCATCGACCGGTACCGGTGGACCTGGCCGCTGGTCACCGGCGCGCTGTGGACCGCGCAGGAGGCGGTGCGCGACCGGTACCCGTTCGGCGGCTTCCCGTGGGGCCGGCTCGCCTTCAGCCAGGCCGACTCGCCGCTGCTGCGGTACGCGGTGGTGGGCGGCGCGCCGCTGGTGACCTTCCTGGTGGCGGTCACGGGTGGCCTGCTCGCCGTCGCGTTCTGGGCGCCGCGACCGTGGCGGCTCGCCCCACCCACCTGGATCGCGCTGGCCATCCTGGTGATGACGTCCGGGGTGCTGCTCCCGACCGCCACGCCGCACGGGCCGGCCGTGCAGGTGGCGATCGTGCAGGGCAACGTGCCCCGGCTGGGGCTGGAGTTCAACGCGCAGCGCCGGGCGGTCCTGGACAACCACGTCAACGCGACCCGGGACCTGGCCGGTCGGGTGCGCGCCGGCCAGGTACCCCGGCCGGACCTGGTGGTGTGGCCGGAGAACGCCAGCGACATCGACCCGCTGATCGCGCAAGACGCGGATGCCCGCGCCCGGATCTCCGAAGCGGCCGACGCGATCGGGGCGCCGATCCTGCTCGGCACCCTGCTCGACGGGCCGGGCGACCACCTGCGCAACGTGGCCCTGGTGTGGCAGCCCGGCAGCGGGCCGGGCGACCGGTACGTCAAGCGGCACCCGGTGCCGTTCGCCGAATACATTCCGTGGCGCTCGTTCGCGCGGCTGATCAGCGATCGGGTGGACCTGGTCCGCTCCGACTTCGTGGCCGGCGACCGGCCGGGCGTGCTGCGGGTCGGCCCGGCCGGCGTCGGCGTGGCGATCTGTTTCGAGGTCGCCTACGACGGCATCGTGCGGGACACGGTGACCGGCGGCGCGCAGCTGCTGGCCGTGCAGACCAACAACGCCGACTTCAACCCGGCCGAGGCTCAGCAGCAGCTGGCCATGGTGCGGCTGCGGGCGGTCGAGCACGGCCGGGACGCGGTGATGGTCTCCACGGTGGGCATCTCCGCGTTCGTCGACGCGCGCGGGCGGACCTTCGACGCGACCGGGTTCAATACCCGGGCGGTGGCCGTGCGCGAGCTTGCGCTCGGTTCAGCACGTACCCTGGCCGATGAGATCGGACCAGCGGCGGAGTATATGCTCGTCGGCCTCGGCGTCCTTGCCCTGGCCGGCGCCGGGCTGCTGCGTAGACGACGTACCCAGGAGGAAGTGTGAGTGAGGACACGGCCACACCGGAGCGCGGCGACGGCTACCCGGGAATCGGCCGGGTTCTCGTGGTGATCCCGACCTACAACGAGGCCGACAACGTGCGGATCATCGTCGATCGGGTGCGCACCGCGGTACCGCAGGTGGACGTCCTCATCGCCGACGACAACAGCCCGGACGGCACCGGCGCCATCGCCGACGAGCTCGCCTCGGCCGACGGCCAGGTGCACGTGCTGCACCGGCCCGGCAAGCAGGGGCTGGGTGCCGCCTACGTGGCCGGGTTCGGCTGGGCGCGCGAGCACGGGTACGAGGCGGTCGTGGAGATGGACGCCGACGGCTCGCACGCCCCGGAGCAGTTGCCCCGGCTGCTGGATGCGTTGCGCGACGCGGACCTGGTGATCGGATCCCGGTACGTGCCGGGCGGCACCGTGGTGAACTGGCCGAGGAGCCGGCTGGCGATCTCCCGCACCGGCAGCCTGTACACCCGGATCTGCCTGGGCGTGCCGTACCGCGACACGACAGCCGGCTACCGGGCATACCGGATGCCGGTGCTCGACAAGATCGAGATCGACTCGGTCACCTCGCAGGGCTACTGCTTCCAGATCGACATGCTGTGGCGCACCCACAAGTACGGGTTCCGCGTGGTCGAGGTACCCATCACGTTCGCGGACCGGGAACGCGGCACCAGCAAGATGAGCTCGAAGATCGTGCGCGAGGCGCTGTGGCGGGTCGGCCTGTGGGGAACGCGGGCCCGGTTCGACGCGTTACGCCAGGTGTTCGGCGGCAAGCGCCGCTGACTCGTGTGTGGGAGGCGGCATGCGACAGGGTTCCTTGCGTATCGGGCTGTTGGTGCTCGCCGTCCTGGAGATCGCGTTGCTGGTCCTGGCCGTGAAGTGGCTGGGCCTGGCGTTGACGGTACTGCTGGTGCTGCTCACCGCGTTGCTGGGTGGCTGGCGGCTGCGCCGGGAAGGTACCCGGGGCTGGCGGGCGCTGCGGGCGGCGGCCGAGGCGGGCCGGCCGGTCGGGCCGCAGGTCAGCGACGGGCTGGTCGGGTTGCTCAGCGCGCTGCTGCTGGTGGTACCGGGGTTCCTGACCGACGTGGCCGGATTGCTGCTGCTGGTACCGCTGGTGCGTCGCGCGGCGCGGCACGGGGTACGCCGGCTGACCGAGCGCCGGGTGTCCTCGGCGGCGGCCGGTGACCTGTTCGGGCCGCGGCAGGTGAAGGTACGGGTTCAGCGTGGCGACGAGCCGCACGACGAGCCGCCGATCGAGGGCGAGATCGTCGACCGCTGACCGGTCACCGCCGGCGTAACGGAACCTGTGCGCACACGGATCGCCGGCCGGATCGGGTGATCCGGCCGGCGATCCGTACGGGTACTGGTCAGGCGCGGCCGCGGCGGGCGCGCACCTCTTCCAGCCGCTCGGCGAGGATGTCCTCCAGTTCGGCGATGGAGCGCCGTTCCAGGAGCATGTCCCAGTGGGTGCGGGGCGGCTTGGCCTTCTTCTGCTCGGGCTCGTTGCCGTCGACCAGCCGCGCGACGGTGCCGTCGAACTTGCATTCCCAGGTCATCGGGACCTCGGCGTCGACGGCGAAGGGTACCTCGAACTGGTGGCCCCTGGCGCACAGGTACTCGCGGGTCTGCCGCGGAGCCAGCTCGGTGTTGCGGTCGGACTCGTAGCTGACGGCTCCGAGGCGGCTTCCGCGCAGCATGCGCTCGCCCATGATCGGAATTCCCCTTCGGGTGCGTGGTCGGTTCTCCGGTGTAACGAGGCGATCAGCCTGACGATTCCCGACGCGATCGGGCAGACTACCTCGTTGCCTCCTTCGAGGGTAGCCGGCGTTTGGCCGCAACGACCGCCCCCGATGCCCCGGTGGGATGCGACTACCGACTTGTTTGATGCAAGTGAGTACTAGAGTTCCGCTCATGACGGGGGTGCGTGGGGCGCGGTATGACGGTATCGCCGACTGGTACGACGGGTACAACGAGGCGGCCGCCGGGTCGCACGGGGCGGAACTCGCCCGGCTGCTCGGCCCGGGTACCGGCCGGTGCCTGGACCTGGGCTGCGGCACCGGCCAGTACGCCGAGGTGATCCGGTCGACCGGCCGGGTGCCGGTCGGGCTGGACCGCTCGGCCGACCAGCTGCGGCTGGCCCGGCGCCGGGTACCCGCGGCGGTGCACGCCGACGCGGCGGCGCTGCCGTTCGCCGACGCTGCCTTCCCGACCGTGGTGGCGATGTGGGTGTCCACCGACGTGGACGACTTCGGCGCGGTACTGCGGGAGGCGGCGCGGGTCCTGCGGCCTGGCGGCCGGCTGGTCTGCTACGGCGTGCACCCGTGTTTCAACGGACCGTGCATCGAGAACCGGGACGACGGCGCCCGGATCGTGCACCCGACCTACCGGGCCGCCGGATGGCACCCGGCCGCGCCGTGGTGGAGCCCCGGCGGGGTGCGCAGCCGGCTGGGCATGCGGCACGTGCCGCTGGCCGACCTGCTGACCGCGTTCCCGGCGGCCGGCCTGGTGATCGACCGGGTGGTGGAGCCCCGCGACGAGCCACTTCCGTATGCGCTTGCGGTATGCGCCCACCGGCCGGGAGCGTAATTTGACCCTATGAACAGATCGGCCGGCGTCGAGATAGCGGGACCGCTGCGGGACCGGTACGACGAGGTGCTCAGCGGCCCGGCCCTGGCCCTGCTCGCCGAGCTGCACCGCGCCTTCGAGCCGCGCCGCCGGGAGCTGCTGGGCCGGCGCGCCGAGCGGGAGGCGGAGCTGGCCGCCGGCGGCACCCTGGACTTCCTCGCCGAGACCAAGGACGTGCGGGAAGGACAGTGGCGGGTGGCCGATCCGGCGCCCGGCCTGGTGGACCGGCGGGTGGAGATCACCGGGCCGACCGACGCGAAGATGACGATCAACGCGTTGAACTCCGGCGCCAAGGTGTGGCTGGCCGACCACGAGGACGCGAACACCCCGCTGTGGGACAACGTCATCGAGGGGCAGCTGAACCTGCGCGACGCGATCGCCGGTACCCTGCGCTTCACCTCGCCGGAGGGCAAGGGCTACGCGGTCAACGCCGGCGAGCTGCCGACCATCGTGGTCCGGCCGCGCGGCTGGCACCTGACCGAGAAGCACCTGCTCGTCGACGGCGAGCGGATGTCCGGCGCGCTGGTCGACTTCGGCCTGTACCTCTTCCACAACGCCGCCGCCCAGCTGGCGCGCGGTTGCGGACCGTACTTCTACCTGCCGAAGATGGAGAGCCACCTGGAGGCCCGGCTGTGGAACGACGTGTTCCTCGCGGCCCAGCAGCACCTGGGCATCCCGCGCGGCACGATCCGGGCCACGGTACTGATCGAGACGTACCCGGCCGCGTTCGAGATGGAGGAGATCCTCTACGAGCTGCGCGAGCACTCGGCGGGGCTCAACGCCGGCCGGTGGGACTACATGTTCAGCGTCATCAAGAAGTTCCGTACCCGAGGCCGCGACTTCCTGCTGCCCGACCGCAACTCGGTGACGATGACCTCGCCGTTCCTGCGCGCGTACACCGAACTGCTGGTACGCACCTGCCACAAGCGCGGCGCGCACGCGATCGGCGGGATGGCCGCGTTCATCCCCAGCCGGCGCGACCCGCAGGTCAACGCGACGGCGCTGGCGAAGGTGCGCGAGGACAAGACGCGGGAGGCCGGTGACGGGTTCGACGGCTCCTGGGTGGCGCACCCCGATCTGGTACCGGTGTGCCGCGAGGTGTTCGACTCGGTGCTCGGCGAGCGGCCCAACCAGCTCGACCGCACCCGCGACGAGGTACGGGTCAGCGCCGCGCAGCTTCTCGACGTGCGCGACACCCCGGGCCAGCAGACCGAGGCGGGGCTGCGGGGCGACATCAGCGTCGGCATCCAGTACCTGGCGAGCTGGCTGCGGGGTACCGGCGCGGTGGCCATCAACAACCTGATGGAGGACGCGGCGACCGCGGAGATCTCCCGCTCGCAGGTGTGGCAGTGGCTGCACAACGACGTGACCCTGGCCGACTCCGGGCAGAAGGTGACCCGGGAGCTGGTGCAGCGGCTGACCGACGAGGAGCTGGCCAAGCTGGGCGGTGCAGGCTTGGAGGACGCGCGGGCGCTGTTCCTGGAGGTCGCCGTCGCAGACGAGTTCGTCGAGTTCCTCACCCTGCCCGCGTACGAACGGATGCCATGATGGCCGGCGACATCGCGGCTGCGAAGACGGCCGGCGACATCGCGGCCCTGGCCGCGCGGCTGCGGATGGCGCTGACCGACGCGCAGGTGCTCACCGACCGGCAGCAGCTGCGCACCTACGAATGCGACGGGCTGACCCACTACAAGGTGGTCCCGGCGCTGGTGGCGTTCCCGCACACCGCGTTCGAATGCGCGGCGGTGGTCCGCGAGTGCGTCGCGGCCGGGGTGCCGTACGTGGCGCGCGGCTCCGGTACCGGGCTGTCCGGCGGTGCCCTGCCGCACGCCGACGGGGTACTGATCGTCACGTCGCAGATGCGCGCGATCCTCGACGTGGCGCCGCAGGACGAGCGGGCCGTCGTGGAACCAGGCGTGGTGAACCTCGCGGTCAGCCGGGCGGCGGCGCCGCACGGGTACTACTACGCGCCCGACCCGTCCAGCCAGCAGGTCTGCTCGATCGGCGGCAACGTGGCGGAGAACTCCGGCGGCGCGCACTGCCTCAAGTACGGCTTCACCACCAACCACGTCACCGGGGCGCAGCTGGTCACCCCGGCCGGGGACCTGGTGCGGCTGGGCGGGCGGGCACCGGACCCGCCCGGGTACGACCTGCTCGGCGCGTTCGTCGGCTCGGAGGGCACGCTCGGTATCGCGACCGAGGTGACGCTGCGGCTGACCCGGCTGCCGCAGGCGGTACGCACGCTGCTGGCCGGCTTCGGCACCACGGACGCGGCCGGGACGGCGGTGTCGGCCATCATCGGCGCCGGCGTGGTACCGGCCGCGATCGAGATGATGGACGCCCTGGCCATCGAGGCGGCCGAGGCGGCTGTCCACTGTGGATACCCCGACGGTGCCGGCGCGGTGCTCATCGTCGAGCTGGACGGCCCGGCCGCCGAGGTCGACGCGCAGTTCGACGACGTCGAGCATTTCTGCCGGGAACACGGCGCCGTCGAGATCCGGGTGGCCGCCGACGACGCCGAGCGGGCGCTGTTCTGGAAGGGCCGCAAGTCGGCGTTCGCCGCGGTCGGCCGGATCAGCCCGGACTACATCGTGCAGGACGGGGTGATCCCGCGCACCGCGCTGCCCCAGGTGCTGCGGCGCATCGCGCAGCTGTCCCGCGACGGCGGGGTACGGGTGGCCAACGTGTTCCACGCCGGCGACGGCAACCTGCACCCGCTGGTGCTGTTCGACGACAGCGTGCCCGGCGAGGCGGCGCGGGCCGAGCGGGTGTCCACCGCGATCCTGGACCTGTGCATCGAGCACGGCGGCTCGATCACCGGCGAGCACGGCGTGGGCGTGGACAAGGCGAAGTCGATGCCGCGCATGTTCACCGCCGACGACCTGGACACCATGCAGCTGCTGCGGTGCGCGTTCGACCCGGGCGGGCTGGCCAACCCGGGCAAGGTGTTCCCGACCCCGCGGCTGTGCGGGGAGGTACCGGGGCGGCACAAGGGCGCCCATCCGTTGCAGGAGGCCGGGCTCGCGGAGGTGTTCTGATGGCCGCCGGGCGCGCCGGGATACGCGACGCGCGTGCGGGCGAGGCCGTCGCCGGGGTGCGGGCCCGGTACGTCGCCGAGCCGTCCTCGACACAGGAGGTGGCCGAGGTACTGCGGGTGGCCGCCGCGCGGGACCTCGCCGTGGTGGTGCGCGGCACCGGTACCCGGCAGGACTGGGCCGCCCCGCCGCGCCGCCTGGACCTGATCGTGGACACCGGCCGGCTCACCGGGGTCGTCGAGCACGCGGCCGGCGACCTGATCGTGGTGGTCCGCGCCGGTACCCCGATGGCGGAGCTGCAGGACAAGCTGGCCCCGGCCGGGCAGCAGCTGGCGCTGGACGCCGGCGGCACGGTCGGCGGCACCGTGGCGGTGTCGGCCAGCGGGCCGCGCCGGCTGCTCTACGGTACGGCCCGGGACCTGCTCATCGGGGTGACCGTGGTGCGGGCCGACGGGGTGGTCGCCAAGGCCGGCGGGAAGGTCGTCAAGAACGTCGCCGGGTACGACCTGGGCAAGCTGGTCACCGGCTCGTTCGGCACGCTCGCGGTGCTCACCGAGTGCGCGTTCCGGCTGCATCCGCTGCCCGCGGCCGCCGCCGTGGTCAGCCGCCGGGTGGACACCCCCGCCGACGCCGGGCGCGCGGTCGCCGCGGTCCGCGCCGGGCAGGTCGTGCCGTCCGCGGTGGAGGTCGACGCGCCGGCCGGTGGCGGGATCGAGGTGGCCGTTCTCCTGGAGGGGGTACCCGACGGGGTGCGCGGCCGGGTCGCGGCCACCCGCGCGGTGCTGGACGGCGAGGAGACCGCCCGGCCGGCGTGGTGGGGGAGCTACCCGTGGGCGGCCGGGCAGGTGGGGCTCAAGCTGACCGCGGCGCTGTCGGGGGTACCGGCACTGCTGGCGGCCGGGCGGCGGGCCGGCGCGTCGGTGCGGGGCTCGGCCGGTACCGGGGTGCTGTACGCCGGTGCCGATCCGACCGCCGTCGACGAGCTGCGCGCCGCGGCGCAGGCGGCCGGCGGGCACGCCGTCGTGCTGACCGCCCCGGCCGGCGCCGACGTGGACCGGTGGGGCCCGGTACCGGGACTGGAGCTGATGCGCCGGGTCAAGGCACAGTTCGACCCGGACGGGCGGCTGGCACCCGGGCGCTTCGTGGGAGGGATCTGACGATGGAGCCGACCGTCACCGAGCCGACGCTCACCGAGCCGGCGTTCGACGCGCACCACCCGCCGCGGCTGGACCTGATCGCCGACTGCGTGCACTGCGGGTTCTGCCTGCCGACCTGCCCCACCTACGTGTTGTGGGGCGAGGAGATGGACTCCCCGCGCGGCCGGATCCACCTGATGGACCAGGGCCTGTCCGGTGAGCCGCTCAGCGACGCGATGGCCACCCACTTCGACCGCTGCCTGGGCTGCATGGCCTGCGTGACCGCCTGCCCGTCGGGGGTGCGCTACGACCGGCTCATCGAGGACACCCGCCAGCAGGTGGAGCGCCGCCACGAGCGGCCGGCCCGGGACCGGGCGCTGCGCGCCGCCGTCTTCGCGCTCTTCCCGTACCCCCGGCGGTTGCGGGCCCTGCGCGGCCCGCTGCGGGCCTACCAGGCCAGCCACCTCGCGGGTCTGGTCGAGCGGCTGCTGCCGGACAACCTGGCCACCGCGCAGGCGCTCGCGCCGCGGCTGCGCCGGCGGGTGCCGCTGCCCCGCCGGGTGGCCGCCCGCGGCACCCGCCGCGCGGTCGTCGGCATGCTCACCGGCTGCGTGCAGGACGCGTTCTTCCCGCAGGTCAACGCCGCCACCGCCCGGGTACTGGCGCTGGAGGGCTGCGACGTGGTGATCCCGCGCGGCCAGGGCTGCTGCGGCGCGTTGAGTGTCCACAATGGACGCGAGGCGCAGGCGCAGCGGTTCGCCCGCCGGATCGTCGACGCGTTCGACGGGGTGGACTACGTGGCCGTCAACGCGGCCGGGTGCGGCTCGTCGATGAAGGAGTACGGCATCCTGCTACGCGACGACCCGGCGTACGCGGCGAAGGCGGACGCGTGCGCGGCGAAGGTGCGCGACCTGTCCGAGCTGCTCGACGAGCTCGGACCGGTCGCCACGCGGCATCCGCTGCCGGTGACCGTGGCGTACCACGACGCCTGCCACCTCGCGCACGCGCAGGGCATCCGGGTACCGCCGCGCCGGCTGCTGCGCGACATTCCCGGGCTGACCCTGCACGAGATCGCCGACCCGGAGATCTGCTGCGGTTCGGCCGGCATCTGGAACATCCTCAACCCCGAACCGGCCCGGCGGTTGGGTGACCGCAAGGCCGATGATGTTCTGGCCACCGGGGCAGCCCTGCTCGTCACCGCGAACCCGGGCTGTCTGATGCAGGTGGCCGCCGCCGTACGGCGGCTGGGCGGCTCGATCGGGTTCGCCCATACCGCGCAGGTACTGGACGCGTCCCTGCGCGGACTGTCCCCGGAGGTCCTGCTCCCCACGAGGTGATCCATGCTGGACCAGTACAAGATCCATACCAATCCGGTCGGCCATTCGGTCGCCCTGTCCGCCATCTTCGCCGCACTCCCGCTGCTGACCCTGTTCGTGCTGCTCGGCATCGTCCGGATGAAGGCCTGGCTGGCCGCGCTGATCTCGCTGGCCGTCGCGCTGGTCGTCGCGGTCGCCATCTACGCCATGCCGGTCGGGCAGGCGCTGCTGTCGGCCAGCGAGGGCGCGGCGTTCGGGTTCTTCCCGATCCTGTGGATCGTGCTCAACGCGATCTGGGTGTACAACCTGACCGTCGCCAGCGGGTACTCCGACGTGCTGCGCCGGTCCATGGCCCGGGTCAGCCCGGACATGCGCATCCAGGCCGTCATCATCGCGTTCTGCTTCGGTGCGCTGCTGGAGGCGCTGGCCGGGTTCGGCACCCCGGTGGCGATCACCGCGGTGATGCTGATCGCGCTGGGGTTCCGGCCGATCCACGCCGCGTCGCTGGCACTGCTGGCCAACACCGCGCCGGTCGCGTTCGGGGCGCTGGCCACCCCGATCGTCACGCTGGCGTCGGTGGCGCACGGGGCCAACCCCGACCCGCGGCTGACCGTCGACACGCTCGGGTCGATGGTCGGCCGGCAGACCCCGTTCCTGGCGCTGATCGTGCCGCTGATGCTGGTCGCGCTCGTCGACGGGCGGCGCGGGCTGCGCCAGACCTGGCCGGCGGCGCTCACCGCCGGGGTGACCTTCGCCGTCGCGCAGTACGCGGCGTCGAACTTCGTGTCGGTACCGCTGACCGACATCATCGCCTCCCTGCTGGCGGCGCTGTCGCTCGTGCTGCTGGTCCGGGTGTGGCAACCCGTCGAGTCACCCGACCTGCGCACCGAACCTGCCGAACTGGCCACGGTCGGCGCCGGTGGCGGCGGGTACGTCGCCGGCTCCACGCTGGGCGGCGAACCGGTCGAACCGCACCCGGAGACCGGTGGCGGCGGGGGAGACAGCGTGACCGGTGGCGGCGTGGCGCGGGAGGACAGCCCCGGCGACGTCGCGCGCGCCTACGCGCCGTACCTGATCATCATCGCGGTGTTCGCGGTCGCGAACATCGGTCCCATCAAGACCGCGCTGACCAAGCACCCGTGGACGTACTCGTTCCACTGGCCGGGCCTGGACGTGCTGGGCGCGAACGGAAAGCCGGTGTCCTCGGCGACGTTCGCGTTCCCCTGGCTGTCCACGCCCGGCACGCTGATGCTCATCGCCGGCATCCTCACCGCGCTGGTGCTGGGCATCGCACCCGGCCGGGCGGCCAGGGCGTACGCCGACACCTATGTGGAGCTGCGCTGGGCGATCATCACGGTGATGGCGGTACTGGCACTGGCGTACGTGCTCAACCAGTCCGGCCAGACCAACACGCTCAGCGCGCTGCTGGCCACCGCCGGCGGGGTGTTCGCGTTCCTGTCCTCGATCCTCGGCTGGATCGGGGTCGCGGTCACCGGTTCGGACACCTCGTCCAACGCGCTGTTCGGGGCGCTGCAGGTGCAGACGGCGGCGCGTACCGGGCTGGATCCGGTACTGCTGGCCGCCGCCAACTCCTCCGGCGGCGTGATGGGCAAGATGATCAGCCCGCAGAACCTCGCCATCGCGGCCAGCGCGGTGGGCCTGGCCGGGCGGGAGGGCGACATCTTCCGCAAGGTGTTCGGCTGGAGCCTGGTGCTGCTGCTGTTCATGTGCGTCCTGGTGAGCCTGCAGGCCACCGGGGTGCTGGGCTGGATGGTGCCCTGAGCACATGGCGCGATCCGGATTGACCCCGACCAGGCCGCCGAGAAACATCGGGGTCGTCCGGATCAGCCACACCCCGCCGAAAGGGGCACCCCGATGGCCAACGACGGACAGCCCACCGTAGGTCCCGGCGACAGCGGCGAGGCCGTATCCCAGGCGCAGCGGGCACTGCGCCGTACCCCTGACACCACCCTCGCGGTCGACGGCGTCTACGGGCCGCTGACCGAGACCGCGACCAAGGAGTTCCAGCAGTCGCAGGGCCTGCCGCAGACCGGTGTCGTCGACGAGGCGACCTGGAAGGCGCTGCCCGACGGCAACCCGATGCCGGTGCTGCGGCAGGGTTCCCGCGGCGAGGCGGTACGCAGCCTGCAGCGGATCCTCACCCTCGGCGCCTTCGGCCTGTGGGAGACCACCCCGCAGGGCGTGGACGGCATCTTCGGCCCGAACACCGCGGCGGCGGTACGCGCGTTCCAGACCTGGGCGGGCATCACCGCGGACGGGGTGGTGGGCCAGCGCACCTGGGATGCACCGCTGGCGCTGGAGTTCATGGTCGGGCTCCAGCACACCGTCGGCGTCGCGCCGGTCGCCGAACCGTAACGGCCGTGCTGCGCCGGGCGTCAGTGGCGGCGGCGCGTCAGTGGCGGCGGCGCAGCAACCGCCAGAACAGCAGCAGGAGTACCGCGCCCAGCGCGAAGCCGGCCAGGCGGCGCGCGCTCGCGGTGCTTCCGGTCAGGCGCAGCAGGTCGATCGGTTCGGCCTCGGCGGGCGGCGCCGGCTCCGGCCGGGTTTCCGGCCGCGCCTCGTCGGCGGACCGTGCCGCGCCGGCCGGTGCCGAAGCCTGCGGCCCGGCCGGTGCGGTGGCGTGGGCGGATGCCGTGGCGTGGGCGGCCGCCACCGTCTCGGCCGCCACTGTCTCGGCCGATGCCGCGGCGGGCGGCCCGCCCGGGCCGGTCAGCGTGTCGGCCAGGCGGCCGGCGAACTGGTCGATGAGCTTGCCGCCGACCTCGCTGATCATGCCGCGGCCGAACTGGGCCGGGCGGCCGGTCACGGTCAGGTCGGTGACGACCTGCGCCCGGGTCGCGTCGCCCTCGGGTACCAGGGTCGCGGTGACCGTGGCCGCCGCGGTGCCGGCCGAGCGGGTGTCCCGGCCGCTGGCCTCGATGACCACCCGGTGGGCCGCCTCGTCGTGCTCGACGAAGCGGCCCTTGCCCTGGTAGGTCAGCCCGATCGGGCCGAGCTTGACCTTCACCGTGCCGGTGAACGTGTCGCCGTCCTGGCCGGTCAGCGTGGCCCCCGGCATACACGGCGCGACCCGGGGCAGGTCGAGCAGCACCTGCCAGGCCTCGTCGACCGGTACCGGCACGGTGAAGCTGTGCTCAAGTTTCATCGACGTAACCCGCGATGCATCCGGTGATCGCGCGCTTGGTGAGCACGCAGGCCAGGTGCCGGCGGTACCCGGCGGAGGCGGACAGGTCGTCGGCCGGGCTGGTGCCCTCCGCGGCCCGGTCGCACGCCGGGATTATCGCGGTGTGGTGCGCCTGCGCACCGGTCAGCGCGGTCTCCACCGCGGTGGCCCGCACCGGGGTGGGCGCCATGTTGGCCAGCGCCACCCGGATGTCGGCGATGTTGCCGTTGTCCCGCCGGCACAGGGCCGCGACGCCGACCAGCGCCCAGCCCTGGGCCACCCGGTTGTTCGGAACCCGGACCGCGGTGAGCAGCTCTCCGGGCGCGAGGGCGGTGGTGAGGTAGTCGACGAAGAACTCCGTCGCCGGTACCGACCGGGTGCCCGACGCGCCGGTGACCTCCATGGTGGCGTCCAGCGCCAGCGACACGGCCGGCAGGTCACCGGCCGGGTCGGCGTGTGCCAGCGAGCCGCCGATGGTGCCCAGGTGCCGTACCTGCCGGTCGCCCACGGTTTGGGTGGCGGCGGCCAGCAGCGGCGCGTACCGCCCGACCAGCGGGTCGCGCAGGATCGCGTCGTAGGTGGTCATCGCGCCGATCACGAGGTCGTCGCCGTCTTGGCGTACCCCGCGCAGGTCGGCCAGCGCGCCGAGGTCGACCAGCACCGTCGGGGCGGAAAGCCGCAGCCGCAGCAGCGGGATCAGGCTCTGCCCGCCGGCCAGTACCTTCGCGTCCTCGTCGGCCAGCACCTCGATCGCAGCGTCCACAGTGGACGGTCGGGTGTACTCCACCGCTGCCGGGATCATGACCCGCCTCCCTGCTGGTCGCTCCGCGAGGCGCTCTGCAGCGCCTGCCACACCCGTTCGGGCGTGCACGGCATCTGGATGTCGCTGACCCCGCGGTGGCGCAGCGCGTCGACGACCGCGTTGACCACGGCCGGTGTGGCGGCGATCGTGCCCGCCTCACCGACCCCCTTGGCGCCCAGCGGGTGCCCCGGCGCCGGGCTCTCCGTCCGGTCGGTCACCAGGTCCGGCAGGTCGGCCGCGGACGGCAGGGTGTAGTCGACGAACGTGCCGGACAGCAGGTTGCCGTCGCCGTCGTAGACGGCCTCCTCGAACAGCGCCTGGGCGATGCCCTGCACCACCCCGCCGTGTACCTGACCCTCGACGATCAACGGGTTGACCGCCTTGCCGACGTCGTCGACGGCCACGTACGAGCGCACGTCGACCCGGCCGGTCTGGGTGTCCACCTCCACCGCGCACAGGTGGCTGCCGTGCGGGAAGGAGAAGTTGACCGGGTCGTAGACGGCGTCGGCGTCCAGCGTCGGTTCGACTCCGTCGGGCAGGTCGTGCGAGGTGAACACGGCCAGCGAACAGTCGGCGATGGTCTTGCCGCCGTCGGGGTGCCCGCGCACCTGGAAGCGGCCGCCGGTGAACTCCAGGTCGGCCGGGTCGCATTCGAGCAGCCGCGCGGCGATCGGCTTGGCCTTCTCGACGACCTTCTGGCAGGCCTGGTACAGGGCGATCCCGCCGACCGCGAGCGAGCGCGACCCGTAGGTGTCCAGCCCCTTGTAGGAGCTGCGGGTGTCGCCGTGCAGCACCTCGACGTCGTCGAACGGTACGCCCAGCTCGTCGGCCACGATCTGGCTCCACGCCGTCTCGTGTCCCTGGCCGTGCGGGGAGGTACCGGTGACCACCTCGACCTTGCCGGTGGGCAGCACCCGGACCATCGCCGACTCCCAGCCGCCGGCGCCGTAGCGCAGCGAACCGAGTACCCGCGACGGCGCCAGCCCGCACATCTCCGTGTAGGTCGACACGCCGATGCCCAGCTGCACCGGGTCGCCGGCCTCCCGCCGCTGGGCCTGCTCCCGGCGCAGCTCGTCGTACCCGAGCAGGGCCAGCGCCCGGTCGGTGGCTGCCGCGTAGTCGCCGGAGTCGTAGGTCAGCCCGGCCACCGTGGTGAACGGGAACTCCTCGGCGCGGATCCAGTTGCGCCGCCGTACCTCGATCGGGTCCAGGTTGAGCTCCACGGCCAGCTCGTCCATCAGCCGCTCGATGGCGTAGGTGGCCTCCGGCCGGCCGGCGCCACGGTAGGCGTCGGTGATCACCGTGTTGGTGAACACGCCGGTGCACTCGAACCGGTAGGCCGGGAACTTGTAGATGCCGTTGTACATGAACGCGCCCAGCAGCGGGATGCCCGGGGTGACCAGACCCAGGTAGGCGCCCATGTTCGCGGTCAGGTGCACCTTGAGGCCCAGCACCGTGCCGTCACGCCGGGCGGCCAGCTCCAGGTCCTGGATCATGTCGCGGCCGTGGTGGGCGGAGACCAGGCTGTCCGCGCGGGACTCGGTGTACTTGACCGGCTTGCCGAGCCGCCTGGCCGCCACGAAGCAGATCAGCTCCTCCGGGGTGACCTGCAGCTTGCCGCCGAAGCCGCCGCCGACGTCGGGGGCCACCACGCGCACCTTCTGCTCCGGGGTACCGGTGACGACGGACACCAGGAACCGCAGGATGTGCGGGATCTGCGTGGCCGACCAGATGCTGTACTGGTCGCCGGTCGGGTCGACCACCACGCTGCGCGGTTCCATGAAGGCGGGGATCAGCCGCTGCTGCCGGTACCGTCGCCTGATCACGACCTCGGCCGACGCGAGCGCCTCGTCCACCGACCCGCCGGTGCCCGCGGCGCCCGAGTCGAACACCCAGTCGTAGCTGCGGTTGGTGCCCTTGTCGGCGTGTACCAGATCGGCGCCCTCGGCCAGCGCCTGCTCCAGGTCGAGCACCACCGGCAGCGGCTCGTAGTCGACCTCGACCGCGGCCAGCGCGTCCAGCGCCGCGGCCCGCGACCGGGCGGCCACCACGGCGACCGCCTCGCCGACGTGCCGGACCTCGTCCACGGCCAGCGGTGGGTGGTCCGGATGGACGATGTCCTCGGTGACCAGCCACGCGCAGGGCAGGCTGCCCTGCACGTCGGCCACGTCGCGGCCGCTGAACGCGGCCACCACGCCCGGCTGGCCCAGCGCCGGCGCGCAGTCGATCCGGGTGATCCGGGCGTGCGCCATGGGGCTGCGCAGGATCGCCAGGTGCAGCATGCCGGGCAGGGTGATGTTCTCGGTCCACATGGTGCGACCGGTGATCAGCCGGGCGTCCTCCTTGCGCCGCCGGGGCGCGCCGACCTCTGCCGTTACAGTCATCGCGCGCTCCTCACGGCACCGGCTGGGGGATGACTTCGTCGGGCACCTGCTCGCGGGGCAGCCCCGAGTCGGGCGTTTCGTCCTCCCCGGCCAGCGGGGTCGGCGCCGCCGGCGCCGCGGACCGGCCGGCCTCGCGCAGGTCCCGCGCCGCGTCGCGGACGGCCCGCACGATGTTCTGGTACCCGGTGCAGCGGCACAGGTTGCCCTCCAGCCCTTCGCGGATCTGCGCGTCGGACGGGTCGGGGTTGTCGGTGAGCAGGTCCACCGCGGCCATGATCATGCCGGGTGTGCAGAAGCCGCACTGCAGCGCGTGCCGCTCGTGGAACGCCTTCTGGACCGGGTGCAGCGTGTTGTCCGGCCCGGCCAGGCCCTCGATGGTGACCACCTGGCGGCCGTCGGCCTGCACGGCGAGCACGGCGCAGCTTTTCACGCCGACCAGCCGGCCGTCCGGATCGGACATCAGGACGGTACATGCCCCGCAGTTACTGGTGTCGCAGCCGACCACCGTGCCGACCTTGCCGAGCTGCTCGCGCAAGTGGTACACGAGCAGGGTACGGGGTTCGACATCGTCGTCGTACCGGACGCCGTCGACAGTGATGCTGATTCGCGCCATCATGCCTCCCGGCGAGAAAGGGAGTTCGGTGCCCTCCAGCCAATCCCTTCCCGGAGTGGATCGCAAGGGGGACGGCGGTCAGTCGGTCATCTCGTGGTGGATGCGGCCGGACAGCTCGGCCAGCCGGCGGCCGGTACCCGACCAGCGGGCCGCGATGATCTCGGCGGCGATGCTGACCGCGGTCTCCTCCGGGGTACGCGCGCCGAGGTCCAGGCCGACCGGCGAGGACAGCCGGGCGAGCTGCGCCCCGGTCAGGCCGGCCTCGCGCAGCCGGTCGCGCCGCTCGTCGTGGGTACGGCGGGAACCCATCGCGCCGACGTAGGCCACGTCCAGGCGCAGCGCCACCTCCAGCAGCGGCGCGTCGAACTTCGGGTCGTGGGTCAGCACGCACAGCACGGTGCGGCCGTCGATGCGCCCGGCGTCGGCCTCGCCGCGCAGGTACCGGTGTGGCCAGTCGACGACCACCTCGTCGGCGTCGGGGAACCGGCGGGCGGTGGCGAACACCGGCCGCGCGTCGCAGACGGTGACCCGGTACCCGAGGAAGGTGCCGATGCGGGCGACCGCGGCGGCGAAGTCGATCGCCCCGAAAACGATCATGCGGGGTGGGGGAGCGTAGGCGGCCACGAACAGGGTCAGCTCGTCGCCGCGGCGCTGCCCGTCGTGGCCGTACCGCAGGGTGCCGCTGCGGCCGGCGGCCAGCAGGCCCCGCGAGTCGTCGGCCGCGGCCGCGTCGAGCCGCGTCGAGCCCAGCGTGCCCGACGTCCGGTCGGTCCACACCACCAGCCGCCGGCCCAACCGCGTCGCGTCCCCCGCCACACACGTCACCACGGCGACCGGGGTACCGTCCCGGATGGCGGCGGCCACCTCGCCCAGCTGCGGGAAGCTGTCCCGGTCGACCCGCTCGACGAACACGTCGATGATCCCGCCACAGGTCAGCCCGACCGCGAACGCGTCCTCGTCGCTGACCCCGTAGCGCCGCAGCACCGGGGTACCGGTCGCGGCCACCTCCTTGGCCTGTTCGTACACCGCGCCCTCGACGCAGCCGCCGGACACGCTGCCCACCGCCGAACCGTCCGGCCCGACCAGCATCACCGCGCCGGGCGGGCGGGGCGCCGACCGCCAGGTCGCCACGACGGTACCCATGCCGACCGGCTCGCCGTCGCGCCACCAGCCGGTCAGCTCGGAAAGGACGTCACGCACGGGCGATCACCCCGACCAGGTCCTGCAACGCCGCCAGGCTGTGCCCGGCGACGAACTCGTCCAGAAACGGCAGCGCCGCGGCCATCCCGCCGGCCAACGGTTCATAGCCGGGCTTGCCGCGGTGCGGGTTGACCCAGACCAGCCGGTACGCCAGCCGGGACAGCCGGTGCAGCTGCCCGGCGAGGTCGGCCGGGTCGCCGAACTCCCAGCCGTCGCTGCACACCACGACGACCGCGCCGCGGGCGGTGCCCCGCTGGCCCCAGCGGTCCAGGAAGGCGTGCAGCGAGTCGGCCAGCCGGGTGCCGCCGTGCCAGTCCGGGATCGCCGCGCCGGCCGCGCGCAGGGCGGCGTCCGGGTCGCGGTGCCGCATCGCGCGGGTCACCCGGGTCAGCCGGGTACCGAGGGTGAACACCTCGGTCAGCGTCGGCCGGCGGCGCACCGCGGCGTGCCCGAAGCGCAGCAGCGCGTCGGCGTACGGCGACATCGACCCGGACACGTCCAGCAGCAGCACCAGCCGGCGGGGTCGGGTGCGCCGGTCCTGCCGGGCCAGCCGGGTCGCCTCGCCGCCCTGCCGCAGCGCCGCCCGGACGGTGCGGTGCACGTCGACGGTACCCCGGCGGGCCGGCCGGTACCGTCGGCTGCGCCGCGGCGCGGTGGCCGGTTCGAGCAGCGCCACCAGCCGGCGCACCTCGTCACGCTCCACAGTGGACAGCTCGGCCACGTCGCGGTGGCGCAGCACCTCGACCGGGCTCGCGGCGAGGCTGAACAGCTCGGCCGGCTCGTCGTCGCCCGCGCCGGTGCCGCCGGCGAACGGCGTGGACACCTGCGGCAGGGTCACGCTGATCGGCAGGCCGCGCGGGGCGGCCGGGTGGGTACCGCCGAAGTATGCCGCGAACGCCGCGTCGTAGATCGGCAGGTCGTCCGGTTCGCTGCACAGGGTGAGCCGGCCGGCCCAGTACACCCCGGCCGGGTCGCCGGCACCCAGTTCGGCGGCGGCGGCCAGCAGCGCCGGTACCCGGTCCCGGGTGGCCGCCACCCCGGCGTGGCGCAGCGTGGCGGCGAACCCGACGAGGACCTCGATCATGGCAGGACCTCGATCATGGTTCGAGCACTCCGCTGCCGCGCACCCGGTCGATGTCCTCCCGGTACTTGAGCACCGCGCCGAGGGTGGCGGCGGCGGTCTGCGGGTCCAGCGTCCGGGCACCCAGTGCGGACAGCGCCGCCGCCCAGTCGATCGACTCGGCCACCCCCGGCGGTTTGATCAGGTCCAGCTTGCGCATCCGGGCGGCGGCGGTGGCGACCTGCCCGGCCAGTTCTCCGGTCAGCCGCGGCAGCCGGCGGCGCAGGATCGCCACCTCCCGCTCGAAGCCGGGATGCTCCACCCAGTGGTACAGGCAGCGCCGCTTCAGCGCGTCGTGCACCTCGCGGGTGCGGTTGCTGGTCAGCACCGCCAGCGGCGGGGTATCCGCGGCGATCCGGCCCACCTCCGGAATGGTGATCGCCGCGTCGGCGAGCACCTCCAGCAGGAACGCCTCGAACTCGTCGTCGGCCCGGTCGATCTCGTCGACCAGCAGCACACACGGCTGCAGTTCCAACGCCTGCAGCAGCGGCCGGGCGATGAGGAACCGCCGGTCGTACAGGCCCGCCTCCAGCGCCGCCGGGTCCGGGTGCGCCTGCGCCGCGGTGACCGCCCGCAGGTGCAGCATCTGCCGCGGAAAGTCCCAGTCGTAGAGCGCCTGCGCGGCGTCGAGCCCCTCGTAGCACTGCAACCGGACCAGGTGCGCCCCGGTCGCCTCGGCCAGCGCCTGCGCGAACGCGGTCTTGCCGACCCCGGCCTCGCCCTCCAGGAACAGCGGCCGGCGCAGCTTCACCGCCAGGTACCCGGCGGTGGCCAGCCCGGCGTCGGCCAGGTATCCGGTGCCGGCCAGGGCCTGGGCGAGCTGCGCTGGGGAGTCCACCTGACCACTATGCTCCGGCGCCCGGCGGGTGGTCCATGTCCGCCCCGTTCGCCACGTCATCGCAGGGGATCAGGGTGACGTCGTGCGCCGCCAGGTACGGGCGGGCACCAACGTCGCCTGCGGCCAGTTCCGCCACGCCGGCCCAGTGTGCCCGGCCGAGCAGCACCGGATGCCCCTGCCGGCCTCGGTACGAGGCGGCGCGCAGGTCCTGCGGGTCGGCGGCCCCGCTGACCCGGCGCACCGCGGCCGCGGTGATCCCCGGCGTGTCCACCAGCAGTACCGTGGCCGCCGGCGCCCCGGTCGACGCCAGCGCGGCGAGTCCGGCGCGCAGCGAGGAGCCCATACCGTCGGCCCAGTCCGGGTTGTCCACGACGATCGTGCCGGCCAGGTCGGCCCGCCGCCGTACCTCGTCCGCGGCCGCGCCGAGCACCACCACGACCGGGTCGCAGCCGCCGGCCCGCAGGACCTGCGCCGCGTGCTCGACGAGCAGCCGGCCGGCCCGCTCGACGAGCGCCTTGGGCATCCCGTACCGCCGCCCGCCGCCCGCGGCGAGCAGCAGCCCCGCGCCGCGCCGCGCCGCCTCCTCGGCCGACGCCGTCCCCCCGGCCCGGACCGTCTCCTCGGCCGGGATCTTGGACGCCGGCACCCCCGGCGGGGGGTACACGCGTCCAAGATCCGAAGACTGCGAGGCAGGTTGCGAGGCGCCCACGCTACCGACCATAGTGAGCGGCGATGACTCCGGTGCCGCCCCCGCTCGGTCCGCCGCCCCGCCGGCGCCCCGCGCTGCGCCGGGTACTGGTCATCGTGGCCGTGGTCCTCGTGGTGTGCTGCGCCGGCGGAACCGCCGCCGGGTACGGGCTGTTCCGCTGGTACAACTCGGCGGCAGGCCCGGCCCAGGCCGCCACCGAGACGTTCCTGACCAGGCTGGAGCGGGGCGACACCGCCGGGGCGTACCAGCTGCTGTGCGCCGACGAGCGCAACCGGCTCAGCCAGGCCGCGTTCACCGACCTGGTGCACGCCCGGCCGCAGCTGCGCAGGCACAAGATCGTGGGTACCTCGGTGGCGGTCGTCAACGGCACCAGCACCGCGCTGATCACCGTGGACCTGACCCGGGCCGGGGAGGCCGCGGAACGGCACACCGTCCGGCTGGTCAAGGACGGCTCGTCATGGCGGGTCTGCGGCGAGCCGTTCTGAACTGATCACAGCACCCGCGGCGGGGTGTTCCCGGCGGCCACGATCGCCCGCCGTACCGGTACCGCCAGCAGCAGGACGAACCCGGCGACGAAGAACACCACCAGCGACACGATCGCCGCCCGGTAGTTGCCGACGACCTGGTTGACCACGCCGAACAGCAGCGGCCCCAGCCAGCTGGAACCCTTGTCGGAGATGCCGTAGAAGCCGAAGTACTCGGCCTCCTTGCCGGCCGGGATGAGCTGGCTGAACAGCGACCGGGACAGGGCCTGGCTGCCGCCCAGGACCAGGCCGATCGCCGCGCCCAGCGCCATGAACACCAGCGGCGCCTTGGCCGGCACGAAGTACGCGGCGACGACCAGTGCCGTCCAGCCGACCAGCGAGCCGAGGATGGTCCGCTTCGCGCCGGCCCGGCTGGCGACGAAACCGAGCAGCAGCGCACCGCCGAACGCGACGAACTGCACGATCAGGATGGTGACCGCCAGGGTCGCGTCGGACAGCTGCAGCTCCTGGGTACCGTAGGTGCTCGCCAGCGCGATCACCGTCTGGACGCCGTCGTTGTAGACCAGGAACGCCAGCAGGAACAGCAGCGTCAGCGGGTACGCCCGCAGGTGCGCCAGGGTCCGGCGCAGCTGCCGGAAGCCGGCGGACAGCACCCCGCCGCCGGCATCGGGCTCGGCTTCCAGCGGCGGTCGTTCGCGCAGCCACAGCAGTGGCAGCACGGTGAACCCGGCCCACCACAGCCCGGCGAACACGAACACGCCCCGGATCGCGGCCGGGCTCTCGTGCGCGGTCAACACCGCGGCCAGGCACAGCGCCAGGTTCAGCCCGCCGCCGAGGTACCCGATCGCCCAGCCGCGGCTTGATGTGGCGTCGCGCTCGTCGGCGCCGACCAGCCGGGTGAGGAACGAGTTGGCCACCACCGACGCGGCGTTGAGCGCGATGTTGGCCAGCAGGTACAGCAGCCCGCCGAACAGGTAGGCGGTACCGGTGGCCAGCGCGAAGCAGCAGGTCAGCCCGGCCCCGGTGAAGGCGAACCCGGCCAGCAGCCACTTGCGGTGCGCGGACCGGTCGGCGACCGCGCCGACCAGCGGCAGCACCAGGACCGACAGCAGCACCGACACGGCGATCAGGTACGGGTAGTAGGAGCCGGCGGCGACCGGGATGCCCAGCGGATGCACCCTGCCGTCCGCGTCGGCGGCGTGCTTGGCCAGGCTCGTCAGGTACGGGCCGATGAACACCGCCAGCATCGTGGTGAAGAAGGCGTGGTCGGCGAAGGAGTAGAAGTACCAGCCGACCCGTTCCCGGCGGGTCGAACCGGCGTACGGCTGGGCCGTCGACAATGCCGTCATATCGCTCCTCAAGCGGGCCAGCAGCCGCGGGCGGTGTAGACATCGCGCAGAACGTCGATGCGATCGGTCATGATGCCATCCACGCCCAGATCCAGTAACTCATGCATCCGGTCGGGTGCGTCCACCGTCCAGACGTGCACCTGCAATCCGAGCGCATGGGCGTACCGGACGAACCGGTCGTCAACGACCCGGATCGGACCCTGCCGGACCGGTACCTGCGCCGCGGCGACCCGGCCGGCCGGCCGGGCCGCACCGCGCCCGGCGCGGGAGGCCACCCACAGCCGCGCTGCGCCCCGCGAGCCGAGCGAGGTGGCCACCTCCGGGCCCACCGCGGCACGCATCCGCGCGGTCCGCGCGTCGGAGAACGACGCCAGCAGTACCCGGTCCAGCGCGCCCGCCGCCCGGACCGCGGCCAGCGTGGCGTCGACCGCGCTGTCGGCCTTCACGTCGATGTTGAGCCGCACCTGCGGCCACGCGTCGAGCACCTCGGCCAGCCGGGGCACCACCGGCTCCCCGTCGACCCGGACCCGGGCCAGCTGCGCCCAGCGCAGGTCGTGGATGCGCTCCGGCCGGCCGGCGATGCGGGCCAGGCTGTGGTCGTGGCACACCACGGCCACCCCGTCGGCGGTGGCGTGCGTGTCGGTCTCGATGTACCGGTACCCCATCGCGAACGCCCGCGCGAACGCCGCCATGCTGTTCTCGTCGCCGTGCGCCGCGCCGCCCCGATGGGCGAAAGCGATCGGAGTGGGCGCGTCGAGGTAGGCGAACCGTCGGCCGATCATGAGCGGGAGTATGACCCCTGTCAGCGACCGGTGGGTAGCCGTCGCCTTTCCGGTAGTCGTCCGTGGTGCGCGGCACAGTAGGGTGACGCCATGCGCGTGCTCGGCATCGATTTCGGGACCTCCAACACGGTGTCCATGCTGCGGATGCCCGACGGCCGGTTGCGACCCCTGCTGTTCGACGGCGCGCCGCTGATGCCGACCGCCGTGTACCTCAACCCCGAGGGACAGATGCTCGTCGGGCGCGACGCGGAACGGCACGCCCGGGTCGACCCGAGCCGGTTCGAACCCAACCCGAAGCGGCGCATCGACGACGGCGCGGTCTTCCTGGGCGATCAGGAGCTGCCGGTACCGCGGGTGTTCGCCGCCGTCCTCGGCGCGGTCGCCGCGGAGGCCCGCCGGCAGCTGGGCGGCGCGCCCGAGCAGGTCCGGCTGACCCACCCGGCCCGCTGGGGCGAGCAGCGCCGCCGGCTGCTGACCGAGGCGGCGCGGCAGGCCGGGCTGGGCAACCCGCAGCTGATCGCCGAACCGGTCGCCGCCGCCTCGTACTTCACCGCCATCCTGCGCGCCGCCGTCCCGGTGGGCCGCTCGCTGGCCATCTACGACCTCGGCGGCGGTACCTTCGACGCGACCGTCGTGCGGCGCACGACGGCCGGGTTCCAGGTGCTGTCCGAGGAGGGCCTGGCCGACGTCGGCGGGCTGGACTTCGACCACGCGATCGTCGAGCAGCTCGGCGAGACCTACCAGGCCAGCCACCCGGAGCAGTGGTCGGCGCTGGTCAACCCGACCGACGCGGCCGGGCGGCGGCAGCGCCGGATGCTGTACGAGGACGTCCGGGCGGCCAAGGAGATGCTCTCGCGCACCTCCAGCGCCGACATCCACCTGCCCGGCCTGGAGGTCGACGCGCACGTGACCCGGGAGGAGCTGGAGACGCTCATCCGGCCGTACCTGGAGCGCACCGTCACCTGCCTGGCCCGCACCATCGCCGGGGCCGGCATGGCACCCAAGGACCTGGTCGGCATCTTCCTCGTCGGCGGGTCCAGCCGGATCCCGCTGTGCGCGCATCTGATCCACACCGAGCTGCAGGTCGCGCCGACCACGCTGGAGCAGCCGGAGACCGTGGTGGTGGAGGGGGCGCTGTGCATCGGCGCGCCGACCCCGCCGGTACGGCCGCCGATGCCGCAGCTGCAGCCGCCGCGGCAGCCGGCGCCCGGGTACCAGCCGCCCCGCCCGTCCCCGGTTGTCGTCGGTCCGCCGCCGCAGCAGGCCGGCCCGGTGCGGACCCGGCCGATCAGCACCCCGCCCGCGCAGAACCGCCCGATCAGCACGCCACCGGCACCGCAACCGACCCGCCCGGCACCGCAACCGCCGCGGATGGCGCCGCCGGCCGGCCCGGTACCGCGCCCGGCGCCGGTACCGCCGATGCCGGCCCCGGCACCGGCGCGTACCCGCAACCCGTGGTACCAGGAGCCGACCGTGCTCATCACGATCCTGGTACTGGTGGTGGTCGTGGTGTTGTTCGTGGTGCTGATCATCCTCGCGTCCGGCTGACCGGTTCACCCGGACCGAATGATGCCCGCCCGCACCGCCAGGTGACATTGTCGACCATGGCGGTAGGGGAGGTTGCCATGACAAGCGATGTGACCGTGCGGGACACCGCCCGGGACCAGGTGCGGGAGGCGTCGGGGATCTGGTGGTGGTTCCTGATCCTCGGGATCCTGTGGACCGGCCTGGGCATGTACGTGTTGTCGTACCGGGTGGGCAGCCTGGCCGTGGTGGTCGCGTTCCTCGGCGTGACCTTCCTGTACGGCGGCGTCGCCCAGCTGGTGCTGGCCAGCCAGGTTCGCGCCTGGCGCTGGCTGTTCATCGTCGCCGGGATCCTGGGCGTGGCCGCCGGGATCCTCACGTTCGTCTGGCCACACGCCACGCTGTACGTCGTGTCGATCCTGACGGCCTGGTACCTGGTCATCTTCGGCATCGTCCACCTGGTCACCGCCCTGGCCGGGCCGAAGCTGCCATGGTGGTGGACCAGGCTGCTGCTCGGTATCGCCGAACTGGTGCTCGGAGTCTGGGCGGTGCATTCCTGGCAGCGGTCGCTGATCACGCTGGTGACCCTGGTTGGGGTGTGGGCGATCTTCCACGGCGTGGCCGAGATCTTCGCCGCCTTCGGGGTGCGTCAGCTCGGCCGGCGGGCCGAGCAGCTGGTCGGCTGATCCCGCTCGCGGTCAGCCGGTCGGGCCCCAGAACCGGGCCAGCGTGCCGGTCGCCGGGTCGTCGGACCCGTACAGCTGCGCCCACGGGTCCACGCCCGGGCCGGGCGCGTCCAGCCCGGCGTAGGCGTACAGGTCGCCGGGCGCGGCCGTGCCGGTAATGCCGGTGCTGCCGTAGCTGTGGTCGGCGGCGTCCAGCCCGTAGCCGTGGCCGGGGTCGCCGAGCGTGTCCGGGTCGGCCCACGGGTACCCGTCGGCCGGTTCCGGCCGCACGTCCAGGGCCAGGGCCGGCGGGAAGTCGCTGTCATGCCAGCCGGTGTGCGGGTCCGGCGCCAGGTCCGGATCGGCACCGACCAGGTGGTCGGCCGGCCCGGGCTCGTCATATCCGGTACCGTGGTCCGTCGCGTGCTCGTCGACCAGGTCGTGCTGGCCGAAGTCGTCCTGGTCACCCTCGTGCACCAGGTCGGGGCCGTGCGACAGGTGCGCGACGTCCGGCGCCGGCGCCTCGTCGTAACTGTCGTACCCCTCGTGCTCGGGATACGTGTCATGTGCGTCGAGGTCGTGGCCGCTCAGGTCGTCGAGGTGCTCGCCGCCGAGGTCGGCGGTGTCACCATCGGACCCGCTCTCGTGCCACTGGTCCCAGTCGCCGTGGTGGTCCATGGCTAACTCCCTGTGTCACTGGGTCCGGCCGGTGCCAGCTGGCGTACCCGTACCAGTATTTCGTCGATCTGCTTGATCCGCCCGCGCAACGCCTCCCGCTCCTGGCCGAGGGCGGCCTTGCGCTTGGCCCGGCTGGCCTTGTCGTCAGCCATCGCCTTGTCGATCTCGGCGATGTGCGCGTCGAGCTGCTGCAGCCGCCGCTCGATCGCGTCGTCCAGGGCCAGGGTCAGCGCGTACTGCAGGTCGTTGAACCGGTGCATCACCTCGTCGGTCAGCGCCGCGCGCGCCTCACCGAGCACCTCGCGCAGCCAGGTGCGCTGCTGTGCCCGGTCGGTCATCGCCTTGCGCTTCCACAGCATGAACGCGCCGGCCGCCAGCCCCAGCCCGATGCCCACCCCGGGGATGATCAGCCCGGCCCCGGCGATACCGGCCAGCCCCGCCGCCGAGGCGCCCATCATGCCGTACCGGCCGGCCATCATCGCCATGCCCGCCGAGGACATCACCACGATGGCACCGTCGCCGCTGCCCCCGTCGCGGCGCGGTTTGGCGCCCATCGCGTGACGCAGCCGGGCGTTGAGCCGGCGCAGGATGAACTGCAGCTCGTGCGGGGCGAACACCTGCGCGAGTACCCGCTCGCCGACCTGCCGGAAGCGCCACTCCAGGTCCTGCGACAGCCGGATGGACAGCGCCTGCAGCGCCCGGTCCACCTCGGCCGGCATGGACTTCAGGTCAGCACCCGACGCTTTGTCGATCTTGTTGAGGAAGTTCTCCTGGAGCTGGGTCACGTAGTGCCGCAGCCGCGCGGTGGCCTCGACCCGGGCCCGCTGCGTCTCGTTGCTCAGCGCCAGCGACCACTGCCGGGACTCGGTGCGCTTGCGGGCGGCGAGCTTGGTCCGCTCGTCCTTGGCCCGCTCGGCGGCGGCCGGATCCGGGTCGGCGGCGGCCATCCGCTCGGTGATCTGCTGGTCCATCCGGACCACCTCGCTGCGCAGCGCGCGCAGGATGTTGGCCTGTTGCAGGACATGCCCGCGGCCGGCCAGCTCGATCATCGCGTGCTGCAGCTCGCCGATCCGCGACTCGCGTACCAGCTCCGGCGCGGCCGGCCCGGCCAGGTTCATCGCCATCTCCGCCAGCCGGGCGGACACCGGGAACCAGGGCGCCGTGGCGAACCGCGGCGCGTACGTCTGCAGCTGGTTGCGGTTGTCCGACAGGATGGTCCGCCAGCCCGGGTACGCGTCGACCTTGGTCAGCGCGAACACCACGAAGTTGACCCGCTTGCTGGCCTCGATGAGGAAGTTCAGCTCCGGCTGGGAGAACGGCGACGAGGCGTCGACCACGAACAGCAGCGCGGTGGCCCGCTCCACGGCGTCCATGGCGATCTCGGCGTGCAGCGAGTCCAGCCCGCCGACCCCCGGCGTGTCGACCAGGGTCAGGTACCGCAACAGCGGCGCCGAGTGCAGCACCTCGATGCGCCGCGGCGGGCGTACCCCCTCCGGCAGCCGGCCCAGCAGGGTACCCCAGTCCCGCAGGTCGCCCAGGGACAGCGGCTCGGGCTGCTCCTTGCCGGGCACGTAGGCCCGGGCACCGTGCGTGGCGGAGTGGCTGAACTCCAGGTATGCGGCGGTGGCCACCGCGGCGTCGACCGGCGACAGGTTCGGTACCCCGATCAGCGCGTTGACCAGCGAGCTCTTGCCCCGCTTGGTTTCCCCGACGACCGCGAACGACGGCCGGGTGATCTCGCGGCGGCGCAGCGCGTCGATGTCCGCGGCCGCGTCGGGCTCGGTGCGGCGCACGAACGCCAGCGAACTGTCCACCCCGCTCTTGATCATCTTCAGCGCGGCGGCCTCGATGGAGCTCTTCTCCCCACCGGTCGCCTTCGGCTGGTCGGTCGTTGTCATGCCTGCCTCCGTTGGTACACGGTGACCACCGGCGGCCGCAGCAGCACACCGTGGTCGGCGTACCCGGGCGCCTCCACGGCGGCGATCGTGCCGACCAGCGTCTCGTCGGTGGTCGGCAGCGCACCGCCGGCCTCGTGGTGGCTCGGGTCGAAGCGTTCGCCGGTGGGTTCCACGGTACGCACCCCGACCTGCGCCAGCGCCTGGTCCAACCGGGTGGCCAACGCCGCACTGGTGACCCGGTCGCGGACATATATGCACGTCTGCACCAGGCTGCTGCGATCCTGTCCATCCGTCGCCGCCGCCGGTACCGGCTCCGGCGCCCCGGTCGCGGCCGGCCGGTCCTCGCGCAGCAGGATCAGCACCGCCGCGCCGGACACCAGCGCACCGACCAGGCCGATCAGGCCGACCAGCGGCTGGCCGCTGGCCAGGTAGCTGCCGGCGCCGGTGAGCAGCGCGAGGAACGCGCTGACCCCGATCGCCGGTACCGCGCTCGGACGCGAGGACATGACACTTCTCCTACCGGAAGGTGGCCTGGCCACGGACACGCTGGGAGAGCAGGAAGAACCCGCGGTGGGCGACCAGCGCCACCCGCGACTGGGCCGGGCTCGCCCCGGCCACCGCATAGGCCCGCCAGCGCGTCGCCGCTTCCAGCGCCGCCCGGCTCAGCTGCTCCGGTGCCGCGGCGGGCAGGTTCAGGATGAACCCGGGATCGTTGGACAGCGCGAGCCGGGTCAGCTCGCCCTCCATCTGGTCGGGCAGGTCCACCGCGCCGGTGGTGACCAGCTGCGCCACCTCCAGCAGCCGCAGCCGGTGGTAGTCCGGCTGCTGCAGTACCCGTTCGATCGCGTCGCGCAGCAGCTCCCGGTCCTGCGGCCGGGGGGCGTGGCTGGCGATCTTCTCCAGGCCGGACAGCGCCCAGCCGGCCTTGATCGCGTCGCTGCGCCAGCGGAACGCGTGGGTGAGCGTGTCGCGCAGCCGGGGAAACCCGGACACGCTGTGCAGCAGGCGGATCAGCTCGCTGGTCGCCAGCTGCGGGTTGGCCACCAGATGCGCGATGGCGAACCCGATGCCGTACAGGTCGAGCAGCCGCAGCAGCCGCTCCCGCGACTCCCGCGCCACCGGGCACTCCCGGCCGGCGAACAGGTCCACCGAAGCCAGCAGCACCGTGCGCTCCCCGTCAGGCAGCCGGGCCAGCGACCGCAACGCCTCGCAGTCGGCCGCGGTCAGCCGCCCCGCCTCGGTGGTCTCGGCCAGCAGACCCACGATCGGTACCACATCGGAGACCACCCGGCGCAGTACCGCGGCCTGGTCGGCGGCCAGCGGACCGGCCACCGGCCACGGGTCGGCGGTACCCCCGGCCAGCTTGTCGACCTTGTTGAACAGGCCGAGCGAGTTGATCGGGTTGCTGGACAACCGGGCCGAGATGGACCGGAACGCCTCCAGCGCCGCCACGTCGTCGGCCCGCACCGACTGGGTGAACACATACACGATCGCCTCGGCGCCGGACAGCGCGCCGACCGAGTCGTCGTCGATGTCCTCGTCGATCGGCGCCTCGTTGAACAGGAACCGCCGGGCCCCGGCGCTGACCACCGAGTTGGCGCTGGACAGGCCGGGCGTGTCCACCACCATGAGGTCGCGCAGGTGGTCGCTGGTCAACGCCACGTCCACGTACGAGATCTCACTGCGCGGCACGCCGAGCCGCTGCGGGATCATCCCCGACTCGTCCAGCGGCAGGCTGACCCGGGAGCCGTCGCGGCGTACCACGTCGACCCGGTCAGCCGTGCCGTACCGGAACTGCGTCACGATGCGGGTGCACTCGCCTACCTCGGTGGGTGCCACCCGCCGGCCGATGAGCGCGTTCACCAGTGTCGACTTGCCGGACTTCAACCGTCCGGCGATCGCCACCCGCAGCGGCTCGGACAGCCGCCGGCGCACATCGAAGACCTGCCCCTGGGTGGGCCCACCGAGCCGGTGGCCGACCTCCTGACAGAGGTCGGCCACACGGGCACTCAGTGGTCCGGGAGCCATTTAGCGTCAGCTCGCGTAGGGGTTGGCCTCGCCGTGACCGGTGTGCGCGTCGATCTGCGGCGAGTTGAACGGGTCGCCGTAGGTCACGGTGTCGAACGAGCCGTCGTTGTTGGTGTCGTGGAGGTCCACGTCGAAGTGGCCGTCCTTGTTCTCGTCGGTGACCACCTCGTCGGGACGCCCGTCGTGGGCGTGGTCGAAGGCCAGCAGGTCGGCCTTGCCGTCGTCGTTGGTGTCCGCGGCCATCGTGTCCAGCTCGTGCCCGGCGCCGAAGCTGTGGGTGAACACGACGTCGGCCTTGCCGTCGCCGTCGGAGTCGATGACGTCGGCATCGGCGTAGCCGTCAGCGTTCTCGTCGACCAGCGTCTGGCTGCCGGCCGGGCCGAAGTCGGCGGTGATCGTGTTGGGGTGGGTCACCGAGTCGGAGTCCCCGTGCCCGTAGTGGTCGCCGTGGCCGTAGGGGTCGCCGTGCGACTGGTAGTGGTCGTGCGACTCGTAGTGCTCGTGGTCGTGGCTCTCGCTGTGGTCGTGCTCGGAGTACGAGTCGTGACCGGTGTCGCCGTCGTAGCCGTCGCTCATAATGTTCCTCCCGGAAGTCGGATAAACGCACGCTTGGCGGTGCGGGATCCACACTACGAATATCCTGCCGGCGCAGGATCCCATGTTCGTGCCAGGTGCTTGAGGGAGAGGAGGACAGTGCACGACGCCCCGGGTGACCAGGTGGCCGATCGTCCAGCGCAGTTGCTGGCGGCGGCCCGCACCGCGCTGGCCGAGCCCGGTCTGGTGGTGCTGGCCGGCGGACCGGGCATCGGTCGCAGTACCGCGCTGCGCCGGCTCGCCGAAACCTTCCGCGGACCGGTTTTCGCTGGTGGCGGGCTCGCCATGCTGCGGGGGGTACCGGCGTTCGCGCTCGCCCGGGCGGTCCGGGTCCGGCTACCCGGCCAGGACCGGGCGCTGCTCGCCGAGGCGGTGCGCTCCCGGGTACGCGGCGGGCTGCTGCTGCTCGACGACCTGCAGTGGGTGGACCCGGTCACCCTTGGTGCGCTACCCGCCATCGCGGTGCACTGTCGGATTGCCGTCACCCTGCGCACCCCGCACCAGCTCGACGTCGAGGAACTGCGCCGCGTCGCCGCGGCCTGGCTCACCGTACCGCCCATGACCGCCGCCGCATCCAGTGCACTGGTCGCCCGCCTCGCGCCCGGACTGCCGCCCGCGACAGCCGCCGACGTGGTACGGCGGGCCGGCGGGATACCGCTGGCCGTCGAAACGCTTGCCCGGCACGCGGCCGCGGCCGGCGAGGTGGCTACCGACACCGAAGGGCTGGCCTACGCGGTCGCCGGCGCCCTCGCCGACCTGACCCGGCCGGCCCGCACCGCGATGGCCGCCCTCGGCCTGCTCGGCCGGCCCGCCGCCGCCCCGATCCTCGGCGCCGGCCTGACCGAACTCGTCGAGGCCGGCCTGGTCGAGGTGACCGACGAGCAGGCCAGCGCGGTGTCCCCGTACACCGCCGAGGTGGCCGCCGGGCTGCTCGACGCCGACGAGCGGCGGGCACTGCACCGGCGGCTGGCCGATCTGGTACCCCCGCGGGAGTCGGCCCGGCACCTGGCCGCGGCCGGCGAGCCGAAGCTGGCCTACGACCGGGCCGTCGAAGCCGCCGCGCAGGCCACCAGCCTGGGCGAGCGGGCCGAGCTGCTGGCGCTGGCGTGCGAGCTGCCCGGCGCGCAACCCGACGCGGCCGTGCGGCTGCGCACCGCCGCCACGGCGCTGGCCGTCGGCTGGCCGCAGACCGCCGTGCGGGCACTCGGCCAGGAAGGCACCCCCGACGCGGCCGTCCTGCGCGGCGAGGCGCTGCTGCAACTCGGCGACCCGGCCGCCGCGCTGGAGGCGGTCACCGCGGTACCCGACGACGTCGCCGACCCGACCCGGGCCGGCCGGGACCGGCTGCGACTGCTCGGGCTGCTCGCCCGCGACCCGGCCGCGGCCCTGGCCACCGCCGCCGACGTCGAACGCCTCGGCAGCCCCGCACACGCCGGGCTGCGGGCCGCCCTCGCCGCCACCCGGGCGGCCGCCCGGACCCCCGGCTGGGAGGCCGGGCTCGCCGACGCGGCCCAGTTCGCCGGCGGCACCGGCGACTCCCTGTCCGCCCGGTGGAGCGCCTGGCTGCTCGTCGAGACCCTGGCCGCCGACGGACGCCTCGCCGAGGCCGCCCAGGCCGCCGGCGCCGCGGCCGGTGCGTGCCTGGCCGACCTCGCCTACAGCTGGCAGACCCGGTTCCTCGCCGCCGGGCTGTGGTGCCTGGCGCTGCGCGGCGACGCCAGCGACGAGGTGGTCACCCGGGCCACCGAGCTGACCGACCGTACCCTGCCGGCGCTCGCCCGCGGGTACGCCAGCGCGGCGGCCAGCCTCGCCGAAGCCGACGGCGGCCTGCTCGCCTCCGCCCGGGGCCGGCTGCAACGGCTGCCCCGCGCCCCGGCCAGCGCGCAGGCACTCATCGACTGGGTCGCCCGCGAAGCCGCCTGGCTCGACGGGCAACCCGAACGGGCCGGCGCCGGCACCGGTACCGACGCTGGGCTGCCGCTCGTCGACGGGCTGCGCCGTATCACCGCCCGCTGGGCCGCCTACGACTCCGGCATCCTCGCCGCCGACGAAGGGCAGCGGCCGGGCGACCCCGGCCCGGTACGCGCCACGCTGGACGCCTGGGCAGCCGCCGACCCGCAGCACTTCGACCTGGCCGCGCAGGCCTGGCACGACCTGGCCCGGCGGGAGGAGGTGCGGTGCCTGCTCGCGCACGGGCTGCGCGCCGCCGACCCGGCCGACGCGGTACCGCCGCTGCTGCGCGCCGAGGCCCTCGCCGAGAACAGCGGCCTGGTCGTCCTCCTCGGGCGTACCCGCCGCGCGCTGCGCCGCCACTCGATCCGCCGCGACATCCGCGGCCCCCGCTCCGGAGACGAGCTGACCGAGCGGGAACGCGGCGTGCTGCGCCTGGTCGCCCGGGGTGAACCGACCCGGCGGATCGCTGGACAGTTAGGTATCTCCCGCGAGACGGTGGAAACGCACATCCGCTCCGGTATGCGAAAGCTGGGTGCGCGTACCAGGACGGAAGCGGCGGCCCTGGCGCTGGAGGTGCTCGGATGACCACCCCCCGGTACGTGGTCGGCAGCGCCAGCGACGCCACCGCCGCACTGCGCAAGCTGGCCCGGGCCGGGTGGCACACCCGGGAAGGGTTCGCCCTACCGGAGAACGCCTGGGACGTCACCGACCAGCGGCTGGTCCTCTACGGCCGGGTCGGCGACCGGGACACCGCCGAACTTGCCCTACACGCCGCCGCCCGCGGCGCCGGCCTCGTCGCCATCACCGACCCGGCCGGCGACGTCGGCAAGGCACTGCTCGCCGACCTCACCCGGCTCGGGCCGGTGACCCGCGACGCCGAAGCCGAAGTGGCCGGCGGCGAAGACGGCGAAGTGGCCGGCAGTGCCCTGCTGCCCGAACAGCGCGCCCTGCTCGAACGGCTCGCCAACGGCGAGACGATCGCCGCCGCCGCGGCCGCCGAGTTCCTGTCCCTGCGCACCGCCAACCGGCGCATCGCCCAGGCCCGTGAGGCACTGGGCGTGCGTACCACCCGGGAAGCCGTGCTCGCCTACCTGCGCCAGCGCCGCGCCGGCTAGCCGCCGGTCAGCCCAGCTCTCCCAGCTCCTTCAGCCGCGCCTCCACCTCGGCCAGCTGCCCGCGCAGCCGCTGCGCCTGCTCCTGCGCGGCGGTCCGTTCCGCCGCGACGATGTGCTCCACCGCCTCCTGCACGCCCGGCACATCCAACAGGCTGACCATCCGCAACGCCTCCGCCGGCTTGATCACATAGGGCTTCGCCAGCGACTTCGAACCCTGCGTCGCGGACACCAGCCACTCGCCGTCGGCATAGGCGAGGGTCACCGTCAACGCCGCCGGCGGCTTGGGTCGCGCCGGCCGGGCCGCCTTGCGGGGCGCTTCCACCCGCTCCGCCGGGGCAGCCGGCTCGGCAGCCGCAGGCGTGGGCTTCTCGGCAGCGGCGGGCTTGGGCTGCTCGCGCGGTGCCGGTACCGGTGGCTGGGTGAGCAGCAACTCCGGCCCGGGCGGCGGCGCCGGCGCGGCCGCCTTGCGCCCGTTACCGGCCGGCTCCGCCCGGCGGGCCGCACCCCGCGGCGGGATCGCCAGATCGGTGGGGGAGAAGGGCAACTCGTCGCGGCCGAACCGGACCACCACGAACTCGTCGCCCCCGGCCGGATCGGCGAGCTCGACGACCTGGCCGAGCTGGCCGGCGATCTGACCGGCCGTCTCGGTGAACATCACCTTCGGCCGCCGACCGGCGGCCAACGTCTCGCGGATCCCATCCAGGTCGGCGGGGGACAGGCCCCCGGCAACCGCCCGCGCGGCAACCATCGCATCCCTCCGAACACGTGTATGACTGCACCCTTCCTAGCAGGAGGGACCGACAGTTCCGCGCGACACGCCGGTCAGGGTCGGCGGCGACCCAACCCGAGCGCGGTGTGCAGCCGAACACCGACCACGCCGCCACGCGCGTCGACCACCTCGGCGATCCCCGCGTACAGCCGGGCCCGACGGTCCTCGGCCAGCAGCCGGTGCAGCGAGAACGTGCTGAGCAGCCGCATGTCCCGCGCCAACCGGGTCGACTCGTCCAGCCAGTGCCACGCCTGCGCGCAGATCAGCAGCGGTACCCCGCCAGCCGGCGGCACCCAGTCCTCGAACCGGCACACCGCCACCTCGACCCCCGGAAGCCGGCCCCGCAGCACCCGCGCCATCGCCGGATCGGGCTCCACACACGTCACCGGTACCCCGCGGGCGGCGAACGCCTCGGTCGCCTTGCCGGTACCCGCGCCGGGCTCCACGACCCGCTCCGAGACCCGGCCCAGGTAGTCGAACACCGCCGTCACCAGCTCGTCGGCGTACCCGGCCCGCACGTCCGCATAGTCACCGGCGACCTCACCGAAGACCCGCGCCCGTTCCCGCATTCAGATCGCCTCCCGGGGCGCCGAGTCCGGTGGCCCGGGAGGGTCCGGTACCGAACACATATACCCGCACCGATGCGTCGGCCGGCCGGCCAGCGGGACACCGAACAGCTCGCGGTTCGCCGCGTCGAGCCGCGCCAGCAGATCGACGGCCGCCGCGCCGACCGGCCGTCGAGCTCGGCGAGCATCCCGCTTCCCCCGATTCGATAATGCACATTATGTCAACCTGTACTCCCCGGAGGTGCGCCAGCGGCGCACGCGTCACGGGCCCCAGATGAGCAGCCAACTGCAGAACACCACGACAAGTACCAGCGCCAGAGCGGTCAGCACCGGACGCAGCCACGGCCGGCTCGCGATGGACGTCTCCGCTGGCGGGATCAGCGGTACCTGCTCCCCCTTGGCGGTCAGCCGGCCCAGCCGGTCGACCCGGCCGGCCCGCGCGTCGGCGAGCGAGATGACGAAGTCGCCGTTGCGCACCGACACCCCGGTCACCTCCCGGCCGATCACCCGCCGCGGCAGGAACGGCGCCAGCGGCCCCGGCTCGCGGCGGTACCACACCGGAGCACCCCAGCCCTCCGGCGGATCGTCCAGGCCGACCAGCACCCAGTGGTCCGGCCGGACCAGCGCGTCCGGGTCGGGCGGTCCCCCGCTGTGCGCGTCCAGCGCCGGCACGGTCAACCGGTCGGCGAAGATCGGCCGGTACCACATCAGCAGCGGCCCCGCCCGGCGCGCGTCGGCGTTGTCGAAGCAGCACAACGCGACCGGGTACCCCGGGAACGTGTCGGCGTAGAAGCGGAACAGCTCCGGGGCCAGGCTCGGGCGCTTGTGCTGCGGTACCTCCTGCAACGCCGCCGGAATCGCGGCCGGATCGGCGGCCAGGACCACCGTGTACACGTCATGGTCGAACACCTCGACGCCCGCCGGCGCCCCACCGGGCGCAACCCCGCCCGCGCGTGCCGCCCACCCCGGCGGCCGCAGCGAGTTCACCAGGTCGCGCAGGATGTACGGGGTGTCTCCGGTGTCCAGGAAGTTGGCGCTGCTCATGCCCGTCGCCGGCAGGTGCAGCAGCAGCGCGTTCGGACCGTCGGCGAGGTTGACCGCGGTGTTCTGGTAGCCGAGCACCTCGACCGGGCCGTGCTCGGGATGGGTGTGCCGGCCGACATACACGATCGTGCCGGAGAACTCGGCGGGCGCGGCGGAGACGCACATGTCAGACCCGGTGGACCTGGACGCTGCCGACCGGAAGGTCGTCGACCGGCCGGGCCGACTCCCCCGCCGTCCGCGCGGCGCATGCCTGACGGGAGGCCCGTATCCGCCGGGGCGCCCGATCGTTGTCCGTGCTGTCGGTCACCCGGGCAGGATACCGGCGCGCGAGCCTGCGGTGGTTGCCCGACCACCGGTTAGGCTGGCGGTCGCTGGTCGGCCGCACCGGGAGGCCGCGGCCGGCCCGGACGAAGGGGCGTGCCGATGATGCTCAAAGCGTTGTGCTGCAGCATGCTGCTGTTCACCGCGCTCGGGATGGCCGCTCTCGCGCTACGCCGCGCCCGCGGGCGCTGAGCCCGGCCCAGAGACGCTGACCCGGTCGACGCCGCGCACACCCGGCTGGTCCTGGCCGGTGTGACCGCGGCTGGCTGGGTCGGCGGCGGTGGGCTGCTGCTGATCCCCACTCTCCTGCTCGCCGCGCCGGGGGTACCGGTGGCGACCGTGCTCGGTACCGACAAGCTCGCGTAAGACCCTCGGCTCGTCGTCCTGGCGTTGCTCGGCGTTGGTGAATTTCCTGATCTTGTAGCCGGAGTCACATCGCGTAAGGCATCCTAGGACGCTAGGAATGATGCTCCTGTACAGGGTTCCGTAACCTGCCCCCGCTACGCTGCCCGATAACTGCTCTCATTTCGCCGATCGGGGTACGGGGGCGTGCCAGACCACGAAGCCGACGCCCGGGGCGCCGTGCTCGCCCGGCTGTGGGGCGCAATCGCGCGCGAGCCCCTGCCCGGCATCGCCGGGCGCCGCGGGTACAACGGCACCCTCACCGTCACGCTGGCCGACGGGCGGACGCTGCGCGGGCCGGCCGGTGCCGCGGCGCCGTTCGCGCCGACGGTCGCGGAGCTGGACCTCGACGGCAGGTGGTACGCCGATCCGGCCGCGCTGGTCGCGGTACTGCCGCTGGGGCCGCACACCGCCCGGCTCGCGGCCGAGGTCGCCGACAGCGTGGCGAACCTCGCCCTCGCCCGGGCTGCGCAACCGGCGCCGGACGGCGGGCCGGGCGCCCTCACCCGGTACGCCGGGGACGGGCTGGCCGACCTGGAACAGTGCGTCGTCGACGGGCACCCGCTGCACCCGCTGTGCCGCACCCGGCTGGGCCTGTCCCCCGCCGAGGTCCGCGCCTACGCGCCGGAGCACCGGCCGGTCGTGCGGCTGCGCGAGTACCAGGTGCCGGACCGGTACTGGCTGAGCACCGGTACCGGCCTGCCGCCGCGGCTGCTCGTGCACCCCTGGCAGGCCGAGCACGTCCTCGACGCGCACCCGGCGCTGCGGCCCACCGGTCACACGGTCGCCGCCCGGCCGCTGATGTCGCTGCGTACCCTGGCGCTGCCCGGCGGCTGGCACGTCAAGACCGCGGTCGACGTGCAGATGACCTCGGCCGTGCGGACCGTCTCCCCGGCCGCCGTCCGCAACGGTCCCGTCGTCTCCGCGCTGCTGGCCGACCTCGGCAGCCGGGCCGGCATCGACGTGCTGCGCGAGGTGGCCGCCGGTACCGTCGTCGTGGCCGGGCAGCCGTGCCGGAGCCTGGCGATGGTGCGCCGGCTGGCTCCGGTACCCCCGCCGGGGTGTGCCCTGCTCCCGCTGGCCGCACTGGCGGCGCCCTCCCCCGCCACCGGCCGGCCGCTGCTCACCGAGGCGGTGCGCGCCGACTACCCGCCGGCGGCCTTCGCCGGCGACCTGGTCCGCCTGCTCCTGCCGCCGGTGCTGCGGCTGCTGCACCGCGGCGCGGCGCTGGAGGCGCACGGGCAGAACACGCTGGTCCTGCTCGACCGCGGCCGCCCCGTGCGGCTCTATTACCGCGACGTGGGCGGGGTGCGGCTGTCCCCGGCCCGGCTGGGCGACGCGGCCCCGCCGCTGCACGGCGACCTGCCCACTGATGATCCGGAAACGTTGCGCACCAAGCTTTTCGCCGCGCTGACCGTGGTGCTCGGCGAGCTGGCCGACACCCTCGAACGCGGCTGCGGCACCGACCCGGCCGCCGTCTGGGTACCCGCGGCGCAGGTCGCCCGGCACGCGGTCGCCGCCGGGTACCGCGACGCCGCCGCCCTGCTCAGCCCGGTGCTGCCGGTCAAGGCCACCACCGCCATGCGACTGGCCGACGACCCGCTCGCCGATCTCTGGACCACCGTTCCCAACCCGATGGCAGGCCTGGCATGACGATCACCACGGACGCGGCGCTGGCCGCCCGCGCGGAGCTGGACCTCCTCGCCCCGCAGCTCGGTGCCGGGTACACCGCGGCGCTGCCGGTCGCCGTGGACGTGGTCGGGCGGCGGCTGCTCGGCGCCGCCTGGCGGGAACGGCTCGGCAGCGCGCGCGACCTGCTCGCCGGCCGGGCGTTGCGGCACTACGGGTTCGACCGGGTGGAGCTGGCGCAGCCGGTCGCCACACATCCGGCGGGGCTGCTCGACGCGCTCGGCGTGCGGGCGCCGGGGCTGGCCGCGGAGCTCGCCGACGCGGTGACCAACCTGGCGGTCGCCTACGCCCGCCGGCCCGCCTGGGATCCGGGCATGTGGACCGAGCCGGATCCCGACGTCGCCGTGCTGCGCTTCGAACGGCTGGCCACCGAGGGCCACCACCTGCACCCGTGCGGGCGGACCCGGCTCGGCTGGCGGGTGGCCGACCTGCTCGCCCACGACCAGGAGTCGCCGGCCACCGCGGTCGGGTTCATCGCGGTGCGGCGGGACCTGGACGTCGGCGACGACGTGGGTGGGCTGCTGCGCCGGGGGTACCCGTGGCTGCCGGCCGCGCCGCCCGGGTACCGGCTGCAACCGGTGCACGCCTGGCAGCTGGACACCGTCGTGCCCGAGCGCTACGGCGACCTGCTCGCCACCGGCGCCCTTCGGGTGGTGCCACAGGCCCGCCTGTGCGCCGCGCCGACCACCGCGCTGCGCACCGTCCTGCTGGAACCCGACGCGACCGGTACCCGCCGGTACCTGAAGCTGTCCCTCGGCATCCAGGTCACCTCGACCCGGCGCAGCATCTCCGTCGCCAGTACCCGCAACGGCCCGGCCGTCACGGCGCTGCTGGACCGGCTGCTCGCCGGCGAGTCCCGGGTGCTGACCCTGCCCGAGGTCGCCGGCGCCGCCGTGGTCACCCCGGACGGGCGCAGCCGCGACCTGTCCGCGATCGTCCGCGGCAGCCTCGCCGGCCGGCTGGAGCCCGGCGAGACGGCACTGCCGGCGGCGGCGCTGACCGCGCGGGCCGGCACCGGCACCGTGCTCGACGAGCTGCTGCACCGCCACCCCGACGGTCCGCTGCAGTTTCTCGCCGACTACGCCGACCTGCTGCTGCCCCCGCTGCTGCGGCTGGCCCGGGCCGGGGTCGGCCTGGAGGCCCACCTGCAGAACAGCCTGCCCACGTTCCGCGGCGGGGTACCGCACCGGATCGCCTTCCGCGACTTCGCCGGACTGCGGCTGCACCTGCCCCGGCTCGCCGCCGGCCCGGCCCGCTGGCCGGGCGACGCGCTGTGGCCCGGTTCCGTCGTGGGTACCGTCGACGTCGACGTCATGCGCGCCAAGCTCGGGTACACCGCGGTGCAGGCGCACCTCGGCGAGCTGGTCCGGCACCTGGTCGACCGGCACGGGGTCGAGCTGCGCGCCGCCTGGCACGAGGTGCGCCGGGTGCTGGACCGGTCCGCCGCCGACCCGGCCGACCACGCGTTCCTCACCGCGCCGCGGGTACCGCACAAGGCGCTGGTGCGGATGCGGCTCGCCGGTGACGGCGACCTGTACGTGCCGGTGCACAATCCGCTGCATGCTTCCTGACCGCGTCACCGCGGCGCTGCGGACGGCGGCCCGGCCGGTCTGCGCGTACGTCTACGACACCGCGACGCTGCGGGCCACCGCCGCGGCCGTCCGCGCCGCGCTGCCGCCGTCGGCGACGCTGCTGTACGCGGTCAAGGCCAACGGCCACTGCGCCGTCGTGCGCACGCTCGCCGCGGCCACCGACGGGCTGGAGGTCGCCTCCGGCGGCGAGCTGGCGCTGGCCGTGGCCGCCGGCGCGCGGCGCATCGCCTTCGGCGGCCCGGCCAAGACGCCCGCCGAACTGTCCGGCGCCGTCGCCGCCGGCGCGACCGTCAACGTCGAGAGCGTGCTGGAGCTGCGCCGCCTGGTCCGGGCCGCGGCCGGCCGCCCGGTCCGCGTCGCGCTGCGGGTCAACCGGGCCGGTGCGGCACCCTCGGGCAGCCACCACATGACGGGTACCGCGACCCCGTTCGGCCTCGACGAAGCCGACCTCGGCGCCGCGGTGGCGGTCGCGCGCGCGGCGGCCGGCGTCGACCTGGTCGGGTTCCACCTGCACGCGGTGTCCAACAGTCTCGACCCGGCCGGGTACGCGGCGTTCGTCCACGCGGCGGTGGCCTGGTCGGTGTCCGCGGCCGCCGCGCACGGGGTGGACCTGCGCGAGGTCAACGTCGGTGGCGGGTTCGGCATCGACTACGTCGGTGGCGGCTCGTTCGACGTCGCCGGGCTCGGTGCGCTGCCGGCACAGCCGCCGCTGGTGTTCGAGCTGGGCCGGTACCTGGCCGCCGACGCCGGCTGGTACGCCGCCGAGGTGCTCGACCTCAAGCGCACCCACGGCCGCTGGTTCGCGGTGCTCCGCGGCGGTACCCACCATTTCCGGCTGCCGGCCGCCTGGGGCTACAGCCATCCGTTCGAGGTGCTGCCGCTGCCGTGGGCGGAACCGTTGCCCGACCGGCCTTCGGTGCGCGGCGTCGAGGTCGACGCGGTCGGCGAGCTGTGTACCCCGCGCGACGTGCTCACCCGCGGGCAGCCGGTCGGCGAGCTGCGGGTCGGCGACGTGCTCGTCTTCCCCCGTACCGGCGCCTACGGCTGGGACATCTCGCACCACGACTTCCTGCGCCACCCGCCCCCCGAGGTCCTCATCCTCTGACCCCGCCTAGCCCGGCCCCGCCCGGCCCCCTCATCACCTCGCCGATCTTGGACTTGTGGTGCCCGACTCGCGGAGCCGCGCGGCTTTTGTCGCCGACACAACTCCAAGATCGGCGGGGCCGGGCAGGCGGCGGGCCTGCCGGGCGCTCGGCGCGGCGGGCGGGACGTCACGCGCGGAGGGCGGCGCGCAGCGGGCCGGCCTTGGCGGCGGCCTCGGCGACCTCGGCGGCCGGGTCGCTGCCCCAGGTGATCCCGCCGCCGGCCCAGACGTGTACCCGTTCGGTGTCTACCGCCACCGTGCGGATCGTCAGCCCCAGGTCGATCCCGTCCGGCCCGATCCAGCCGAACGCGCCCATGCTCGGCCCGCGGCCGACGGGTTCCAGCGCGGCGATGACGTCCAGCGCGGCCCGCTTCGGCGCTCCGGTCACCGACCCGCCCGGGCACAGCGCGCGCAGCAGGTCGGCCAGGCCGGTACCCGCGGCCAGCTGCGCGGACACCGTCGACTCGGCCTGCCACAGCCCGCACCAGCGCCGTACCGCGTACAGTTCGTCGACCCGGACGCTGCCGGTACGGGCGACCCGGGCGAGGTCGTTGCGCTCCAGATCCACGATCATCACGTGCTCGGCGCGCTCCTTCGCCGAGGCGAGCAACTGCGCGCGCCCCGCGGCGGTCGCCGGCCGGGTGCCCTTGATCGGCCGGGTCACCGCCCGACCGCCGCGCACCTCGACCAGCGTCTCCGGTGACGCGCAGGCCACCGCCCAGCCGTCGCCGGACAGCACCCCGGCGTACCGGGCACCGGGCAGCCGGGTCACCCGGCGCAGCGCGGAGGTCGGATCTCCCCGGTACGGCGCGCTGGCGTGGCCGACGAGGTTCACCTGGTACACCTCGCCGTCGGCGATCGCCGAGCGGACCCGGGTCACCGCGGCGGCGTGCTCGGCCGGGCTCCAGCTGTCCCGCCAGGCGCCCAGCCGCCACTCCCCCGGCGGGGCAACGGGTTCTGCTGGGCCGCTATGCTCGAAGGCGACGGCGACCAGGTCGGGTACCCCCGGCGCAGGGCTGGGCGGCCCGCCCGGCGCGCGGATCATCGCGGCACCGGCGGCGGCGGAGATGAGCACCGCGGCACCGCAGACTGAGTTTTTCCGCCATGTGGAATGGCCGAAGAATTCCTCCGATGGGTCCGGTCTTGACAGCCCAGCGTCGGCCAGGAAACCGGCCAGGAGCAGGGCGGGATCGCCGCCGGAGTCGCGGCGCCACTCCAGTCGCGAACGCTCCGCCAGTGGCGCGCTACACGCCGTCGGCCCGATATCGGACAGGAAGTGCGGCGCCCTACGGACGACCGGGTGGATTGTGGTCATCCGAATGGCCAGTTCTCCTGGCGCCCTGCCGATACTTGTGCACTCGCGTTTCGTTCTGCTTGATAGCGTGCGTGATTGGTCATGTGACCTTCAACTCGCTCCCGACCCCACGCAACACCCCGGAGATTCCCCATGTGCCCGCACCAGCCTCCCTGCCCCCCGGCCGACGCGACCGACCGCGACGCGGCCCGCGCGGTCGCCACCTTCTGCGAACAGGGCTGGAGCCTGTTGTGCAACGGCGTCATCCTCTTCGAGGACACGGGTGAGCTGCTGCCGGACGGCAGCACCGTCGAGCCGCACCGCGGCCCGGCGCCGCACACCACGCTGATCGCCGCCTGAGCCTACCCTTCGACGGCCTCGGCCGGCTCAATCCTCGAACGCCTCCGGCGACGGGCACGAGCAGACCAGGTGCCGGTCGCCGTACGCACCGTCGATCCGCCGTACCGGTGGCCAGTACTTGCCGTCGACCATCCCGCCCGGGTATGCCCCGAGCGACCGTGGGTACCCGTGTGACCACTCGTCCCCGCTGACCATCTGCGCCGTGTGCGGCGCGTTCACCAGCGGGTTGTCGCCGGCCGGCCACTCGCCCGACCCGACCTTGTCGATCTCTGCCCGGATCGCGATCATCGCCTCGACAAACCGGTCCAGCTCGGCCAGGTCCTCCGACTCGGTCGGCTCCACCATCAGCGTCCCCGGTACCGGGAACGACATCGTCGGCGCATGGAACCCGTAGTCGATCAGCCGCTTGGCCACGTCGTCGACGGTCACCCCGGTCGCCTTCGTCAGCGGCCGCAGGTCCAGGATGCACTCGTGCGCGACCAGCCCCTGGTTGCCGGCGTACAGCACGGGGTAGTGCTCACGCAGCCGGGTGGCCACGTAGTTGGCGGCCAGCACCGCCACCCCGGTCGCCGCGGCCAGCCCGTCCGGGCCCATCATCCGCAGGTACGCCCACGGGATCGGCAGGATCCCGGCCGAGCCGTGCGGCGCCGCGGAGATCACCGGCCGGTCCCCCGGGTCGGTCACGCCCGCCGACACCGGCAGGTACGGCGCCAGATGCGACCGGGCCGCGACCGGCCCGACACCCGGGCCGCCGCCGCCGTGCGGGATGCAGAAGGTCTTGTGCAGGTTCAGGTGCGACACGTCCGCGCCGAACCGGCCGGGCCTGGCGAAGCCGAGCAGCGCGTTGAGGTTCGCCCCGTCGACGTAGACCTGCCCGCCCGCGTCGTGCACCTTGGCGCACAGCTCGGCGATGCCGGTCTCGTACACGCCGTGCGTGGACGGGTAGGTGACCATGATCGCGGCGAGCCGGTCGGCGTGCTGTCCGATCTTGCGGTCGAGGTCGGCGAGGTCGACGTTGCCGTCGGCGTCACAGGCGACCACGACCACGCGCAGGCCGGCCATGACGGCGCTGGCCGCGTTGGTGCCGTGCGCCGACGACGGGATCAGGCACACGTCGCGCTGCCGCTGGCCGGTCGCCTCGTGGTACCGGTGGATCGCCAGCAGCCCCGCCAGCTCCCCCTGCGAACCGGCGTTGGGCTGCACGCTGACCGCGTCGTACCCGGTGACCTCGGCGAGCCACCGCTCCAGCGTGCCGATCAGCTCCCGGTACCCTTCCGCCTGGCCGGCCGGCGCGAACGGGTGCACGTCGGCGAACCCGGGCCAGGTTACCGGCTCCATCTCGGCCGCGGCGTTGAGCTTCATCGTGCACGAGCCGAGCGGGATCATGCCCCGGTCCAGCGCGTAGTCCTTGTCCGCCAGCCGCCGCAGGTACCGCAGCATCGCGGTCTCCGAGCGGTGCGTGTGGAACACCGGGTGGGTGAGGTACCCGTCGGCGCGCCGCAGCGCCGCCGGTAGCGCGGCCGGCGCGTCGGCGACCGGCGCCACCCCGAAAGCCGCCCAGACCGCCGCCAGGTGGTCGGGCGTGGTCACCTCGTCGCAGGTGATGCCGACCCGGTCGGCGTCGACGCGGCGCAGGTTGATCCCGGCCCGCTCGGCGGCGGCCACCACGTCGGCGGCCCGGCCGGGCACCACCGCGGTCACCGTGTCGAAGAACGCGTCGTGGGCCACCTCGACGCCACCGGCGCGCAGCCCCGCGGCGAGCGTGGCGGCCCGGGAGGCGACCCGGCCGGCGATCGCGTGCAGGCCCTCGGGGCCGTGGTACACCGCGTACATCGCGGCCATCACGGCCAGCAGGACCTGGGCGGTGCAGATGTTGCTGGTCGCCTTCTCCCGCCGGATGTGCTGCTCGCGGGTCTGCAGGGCCAGCCGGTAGGCGGGCGCGCCGTCGGTGTCGCGGGACACCCCGACCAGGCGGCCGGGCAGCATCCGGGCCAGGCCGTCGCGCACCGCCAGGTAGCCGGCATGCGGGCCGCCGTAACCCATCGGTACCCCGAACCGCTGCGTCGTTCCGACCGCCACATCGGCGCCGGCCGACCCGGGCGAGCGCAGCAGGGTCAGCGCGAGCAGGTCGGCCGCGACGGTCACCAGCGCGCCGGCCCGGTGGGCGGCCTCGATCAGCGGGACGTGGTCGCGTACCTCGCCGGACGCGCCCGGGTACTGCAGGTGCAGCCCGAAGTACCCGTCGCCGGGCAGCGCCTCGGCGTCCACGTCGACGACCCGCACCTCGATGCCCATCGGTACCGCCCGGGTGCGGATGACCGCGAGCGTCTGCGGGAGGGTGTCCGCGTCGACCAGGTAGATGTTCCCGGGCGCCTTGGAGGACCGGCGCGCGAGTGTCATCGCCTCGGCGGCGGCGGTGCCCTCGTCGAGCAGCGAGGCGCCGGCCAGCGGCAGCCCGGTCAGGTCGGCGACCATGGTCTGGAAGTTGAGCAGCGCCTCCAGCCGGCCCTGGGAGATCTCCGGCTGGTACGGCGTGTACGCGGTGTACCAGGCCGGGTTCTCCAGCACGTTACGGCGGATCACCGCCGGCGTGTGGGTACCGTGGTAGCCGAGCCCGATCATGGAGACCAGCGGCCGGTTGCGGGCGGCCAGCGCGCGCAGCTCGGTCAGCGCCTCCGCCTCGGTGGCCGCGGGCGGCAGGTCCAGCGCGCCGGCCCAGCGGATCGCGTCCGGGATCGCGGCGGCCATCAACTCCTCGACCGTGCCATGGCCGACGGTCTTCAGCATGGCCGCGACGTCGTCGGGTGACGGCCCGATGTGCCGCGCGGCGAAGGAGTGTTCGGTCATCGGCTCAACTCCCCGGCAGAGGCTGCGGACAAGCCCTCCCCCTCTGTCGTGCCCCTCCAGAGCTGCCTACCCGCATGGTCCTTTTGCCTGAGAGGTTCCGGGGAGGATTTGCCCCTTCGGCGCCGCCGGAGCGGACTCTCCCACGCGGGCGTACCGGCTGACTGCACAGGCTACCAGCGACGGCGCGCCGATGCCTGGTGCGAAAGATCACCCGGCCCGGCGCCGGGCCCGCCGCACGGCCAGCTCGTCGCCGACAGGCTCGCCCGGCTCGGCGTCGTCCGGCACCGCCGGCTCGCCCTCGGCGCGCTCGGCCGGCAGGTGCTCCAGCGAGCCCTTGATCTCCTTGAAGGCGCCGCCGATCGCGATGCCGAACACACCCTGCCCGCCCTGCAGCAGGTCGACGACCTCCTCCGGCGAACGGCACTCGTACACCGTGGTGCCGTCGGAGATCAGCGTGATCTCGGCCAGGTCGTCGACGCCACGCGAGCGCAGCGCGTCGATCGCCTTGCGGATGTTCTGCAGCGACACCCCGGCGTCCAGCAGCCGCTTGACCACCTTGAGCACGACCATGTCGCGGAAGGAGTACAGCCGCTGGGTACCCGAGCCGGACGCGTCGCGCACGCTCGGCACGACCAGGCCGGTGCGCGCCCAGTAGTCCAGCTGGCGGTAGCTGATCGACGCGGCATGGCAGGCGGTAACTCCGCGATAGCCGACCGCATCGTCCCCGGTGGGTGCCTCGTTGACCGAGTGACGGTGCGGATCCCCGGGATCGCTCACGGCCACCTACCTCCCGCTGGCTGTCGTGTCACCGCTTGGCGGTGAGCTAACCCTAGCGCTGCGTGTCCGGCTACCCCGACGACACGCCGGCAGGGAAGGGCGGCAGCCTACCCGGCGAAATCCTCCGGCGTGACCTGCTCGAGGAACTCGCGGAACTTCTCGACCTCGTCCTCCTGCTCGTCCGGGATGATGATCCCGGCCTCGGCCAGCACCTGCTCGGCGCAGCGGATCGGGGCGCCGGCCCGCAGCGCGAGCGCGATCGAGTCGCTGGGCCGGGCGGACACCCGTACCCCCTCGCCGAGCAGCAGGTCGGCGTAGAAGATGTTCTCCTTCATCTCCACGATCTCCACGCCGCGCAGCGGTGCCTTGAGCGCGGTGAGGATGTCGCGCATGAGGTCGTGGGTCAGCGGCCGGGGCGGCTTGACCCCCTGCTGTTCATAGGCGATCGCGGTAGCCTCCACCGCGCCGATCCAGATCGGCAGGTAGCGGTCTCCGTCGACCTCTTTGAGCAGCACGATCGGCTGGTTGCTGGGAAGCTCCACCCGCACCCCGACCACACTCAGCTCACGCACCGCCCGCCTCCGTGTCGTCCTCGGCTACCGCACGTCCCCCGTGTGCCCACGTTACACGTGCGGTACCGGACGCGCCCTCTGCGAACACGCCAGCCCTCACCGGCCCAGCGCGTCGCGCAGGCCGATCCGCACCAGCGCGGCGTGCAACTGCTGGGACAGCCCGGTCAGCTCCCGGGCCAGCTCCGCCGCGCGGGCACTGGCGGCCGGCGTGTTCTGCCGGGCCACCGATACGACGAGTTGAGCGAAGAGTCCGACTTCGCGATCGGCGGACGTGCGGTACCCGCGCAGGTGCCGCGGTTCCAGGCCGTACCCGGCCAGCTGCGCGGCGACCCGGGCGACGACCAGCGCGTCGGCGTCGTAGCGCCCGGCCCGGTCCTGGACCAGCCCGTGCCGCTCCAGCTCGTCCAGTACCGACTCGGTCAGGCCCGAGCGGGCCAGCAGCTCGGCGCGGGACAGCCGTTCCGGCCGGGGTGCACCGTCCTGGAGCGCACCGTCCTGAGCGGTACCGTCGTCCGGTGCGGCCGGCCCGACCGGCAGCAGCGCCGGCGCGGCCAACTGCTCCCGGATCACCCGCAGCGGCAGGTAGTGGTCGCGCTGCGCGGCCAGCACGAACCGCAGCCGGGACAGGTCGGCGACGCTGTACTTGCGGTACCCGGCCGGGGTGCGCTGCGGCTCGACCAGCCCCTCCGCCTCCAGGAACCGCAGCTTGGAAATCGTGATGTCGGGGAACTCCGGGCGCAGCCGGGCGAGTACCTCGCCGATGCTCATCAGCGCCGGCCCGGACCCGCCGGGCGCGGTCCCGCCACCGCCCGCGGGTGCCCCCGAAGCCGTCACCGGCGGCTCTACGCGCCCTCGTCCGGGCGCGGACCGGCGATGAAGACCAGCCGGAACTTGCCGATCTGCACCTCATCGCCGCTGGACAAGGTCGCCGCTTCGACCCGCTCGCGGTTGACATAGGTGCCGTTGAGGCTGCCCACGTCGCGCACGGTGAAGGTGCCCCCCTCGCGGTGGAACTCGGCGTGCCGGCGCGACACGGTCACGTCGTCGAGGAAGATGTCGCTGTCCGGGTGCCGCCCACTGGTGGTCACGTCGTGGTCGAGCAGGAACCGCGCACCGGCGTTCGGGCCGCGACGCACCACGAGCAGCGCCATCCCCGGCGGGAGGGTGCCGGACATCCGGCCGGGAGCCACGTCGGCGTCCGGGCCCTCGAGCACGTCGTCGAGTGCTCCGAGGTTGAGGGTCGACGTGACGTCGAGCGGGGGGAACTCGTCGTCTGGGCGCGTCATCTCGGACCACCTCACGGTCATCAGTCGGGCGTCGGGAAAACGGTACGCTCCGCCGGGCACGCCGCACGTCGCGCCTCCGGCGCGCTCAGGTTCTCGGCCGACCCGGCGAGCCTAGTCAAGGTCGAAATGCAGGGTCAACCGGACGCGCGGAACTGCGCAGCAGGGCGCCAGCCGGCTATTTCTCGGTCAGCTCGCGGTATCCGGCGGCGTCCAGCAACTGCCCGGTACCGTCCGGGTCGGTGGGTTCGATCTCCACCAGCCAGCCCTCGCCGTACGGGTCGGTGTTGATCAGCTCCGGCTCGTCGGCCAGGCGGGTGTTGCTGGCCACCACCGTGCCGGCGACCGGCGCGTAGATCTCCGAGACGCTCTTGGTGGACTCCACCTCGCCGAACGCCTGGCCGGTCTGCACCGCGGTACCCGGATCGGGCAGCTGCACGTAGACGATGTCGCCGAGCGCGTCCTGGGCGAAGTCGGTGATGCCGACCCGTACCGCGGGCTGGCCCGGCCGGACCCACTCGTGCTCCGGGGTGTAACGCAGATCGTCGGGTATCACCTTGGTCCGTCACCCTTCCCGTAAGTCAGCTCGCCGGTTGCGCGTACCGCGGGGATCCGGTCTGGTGCAGCGCGCTGATCCGGACCGTACCCGGCTGGTTGACGATCACGGTACCGCCGGCGCTGTGCACGTTGTCGACCACCCCGCCGGGGATGTTCAGCGCGGTCTGCATCGTCGGCGGGTCGCCGATCGCGGTCAGCCACCACGGGCCGGACAGCGTATGCCCGTCGACCTCGATGCCGGAGTCCGCGTCGACGAACCAGCTCGACGCCACGATCCGGACCGCCACGCCGTTGCCGCCGTCGATCTCCATCGCCTCGGCCCCCGCGTCGCGCAGCTCCTCGACCGCGTCCAGGATCAGCGCCGCCTTCAACGGCTGGGTACCGGAGACGAACCGGAACTGGATGCCCGGCCCCTGCGCCGGCAGGGTACCGGCGAGGATGCCCAGGTCCCGGGCCCGCCTGGCGGCCGCGTCCAGCGCCGCCGCCCGGCCCTGGCTGCCGGCGGCCAGCTGCTGCTGGGTCGCCTGCAACTGGGTGATCTCCTGGCTGAGCCGGTCCTTGCGGGCGTCCAGGTCGGACAGGATCCGCACCAGGTCCTCCGGCCGGGCGGTGGACAGCTGCTCGTCGGTGGAGTTGCTGCGCAGCTGGATGACGAACGCGAAGCCGAGCAGCACCAGCAGCAGGCCGATCACCGCACCCGCGGTGGAGATCCGCGAGCGGGCCGGCGCCGGCTCGGCCGGGGCGTTCCCGGCGGCGGGCTCCGGTTCCGGCTCCCCGGCGGTGCCGTCGACGTCCCAGTCGGTACCGGCCGGCTCGGCCTCCGGCTCCGAGTCGCGCACCGGTTCGGGGTCGCGCACCGCCGCCGCGGCGGGCTCGGCTGGGGGCTCGGTGGCCGGCCCGGCTTCCGGCTCGGGGTGAGCCGGCTCGTCCGGCCATCCGGTACCCGTGTCGTGGTGCTCGTTCATCGCTACGCCCGGAACAGCCGCCGGCGGATACCGGCCACGTTGCCGAAGATGCGTACTCCGAGCACGACCACCACGCCGGTGGACAGCTGGCCGCCCACGCCGAGCTTGTCGCCGAGGAACACGATCAGCGCCGCCACCAGCACGTTGGACACGAACGAGACGACGAACTGCTTGTCGTCGAAGATCCCGTCGAGCTTGGCGCGGATCCCGCCGAACACCGCGTCGAGGGCCGCGACGACCGCGATCGGCAGGTACGGCTGGAGGGCCAGCGGTACCGACGGTTCGAACACCAGGCCGAGCACCACCCCGACCGCCAGCGCGATGACCGCGACCATCAACGTCCTCCAGACCTCGACGGTACCGGCGACCCGCCCGACGGCGACGGGCTGGCACCGGGTACCGGCTGTGCGTAGTGCAGCTGCGGATCCGCCGCGGCGGGCAGCGTCAGGTCGTCGCGGCCGTCCACCGACACCTGCATGCCGTAGGCGCTGACGTAGGCATGGAACCGCTGCCCGGTGCGCGAGTCGGTGAACCGGCGGTCCAGGTCGCGCGGGCCGATCGCGGACACCTGGTACGGCGAGGAGATCGGCCGGAAGTCCACCAGGATCGTGCTGCCCGCGGTGCGGATCGTCGAGGTGGCGGTGAGCCGTTCGCCGTTGACCGCGATCGCCTCCGCCCCGTCGTGCCACAGCTCGTTGGCGACGTCCTGTAGGTCACGGTCGAGTACCGCGCCGTACTTGGCCGGCTGCGACTTGCCGGTCACCGGGTCGACCTGCGGCGGCCCGTCGGCCAGCCGGACCACGGCACCCGGGCCGCGCACCTTGCTGGTACCGGTGGCGAGCTCCAGCCGGGACAGCTGCCCGGCGTCGGTACCGGCGGCGGCCAGCGCCGCGTCCCGTTCCCGGGCCACCTCGTCGCGCAGCTGGTCGGCCTGCTGCTGCAGCCGGTCGGCGTCGCGCTGGCGGTCGCGCACGTCGGTCACCAGGCCGGCCCGGACCCGGCTGCTCTCCGGCTGCGCGGCGACGGTCTGGTGGTACGCCACGACCAGCAGGAACCCGGTCGCCGCCAGCACCACCGCCCGGCCGAACCGGCCGGTGACCTGGCGCCCGGCCGGCTCCGGCCCGCGTTCGGCCCGCCGCCGGGCCGCCTCGGCGTACCCGGGATCGAGCGGGTTGCGGAACATCTCGGTCAGGAAGTCCGACGGTCGCCGCCGGGCGGGCGCGGTCGTCACGTAACGACCGCCGGTCGCCGGGCGGCGCGGACCAGGCCGACCGCCTGGATCAGGTACAGCACGCCGGCCGCCCAGTACAGCGTCAGTCCCCACCAGGCCAGCGCCCAGCCGACCGGCCCGGCCACCGGCGCCAGGGTTGCGCTGGCCCTGGCCAGCAGCAGCACCGGGAACGCGAACAGCAGGATGAACGTGGCGGTCTTGCCGAGATAGTGCACCGGCGGCGGCCCGTACCCGAACCGGCGTACCACCAGCAGCGACCCGAGCAGCACCAACTCGCGCAGCAGCAGCGCGGCCGCGAACCACCACGGCACCACCCCGCCGACGGTGAACGCGACCAGCGTGGCGAGGATGTAGAGCCGGTCGGCGGCCGGGTCGAGCAGCTCACCCAGCCGGCTGACCTGGCCGAGCCGGCGGGCGAGGTAGCCGTCGACCCAGTCGCTGGTGCCGCCGACGACGAGCACGACCAGCGCGGCGGCATACGCGTGCGGCCCGAGGAAGAGGTAGAGGAAGAGCGGTACCCCCAGCAGCCGGGCGAAGCTGACCAGGTTGGGTACGGTGAGGATCCGGCGCGAAGTCATCGCCGACAGCCGCCCTCCCCTGGATGTGACGCCAGTGCTGCCGAGCACTCTAGCCGACCGGTAACCGCCCGCCGAACGCGCGCGCCGGGCCGGATGGGCATACGGTTGACGGCGTCGTGACGAAGGGTGGGCCATGGAGAACCCGCGGTCGGTGGAGGAGCTGGGCCCCGGCGACCATGCCTGCCTGACCTTCACAGATCCGGACGAACGCCTCGATATCGTAGCCGCCTTCGTCCGGTCCGGCCTGGACCTGGGCCACAAGGTGCTGTGCTTCACCGACTCGGTACCCGTCGACCGGCTGCCGGGTGAACTGGAGGCCCGGTCAGTCGCGGCCCAGGCGGCGATCCGGCGCGGGCAGCTCGCCGTGCGCGGCAGCGAGCGCATCTGGCTCGCCGAGGGGCAGCCGTCCGCCCGGCGCATGGTCGACCTGCTCGCCGGCCAGCTCGACCTGGCCGCCCGGGAGGGGTACCCGGTGCTGCGGATGACCGCCGACATGTGCTGGGCCAACCGGCCGGTGGCCGCCATCGACCAGCTGCTCGCGTTCGAGTCGGAGGTCGGCGAGCTGTTCGCCGACGGGCGGCTGGCCGCGATCTGCCAGTACGACCGGGACAGCTTCGACGCGGTGACGCTGGCCTTCGCCGCGAGCGCGCACACCCGCGCGGTGGCCGCCACCGTCTACCACGAGGACCCGATCGTGCGGATCTGCCGGCAGCACAGCCCGCCCGGCGTCCGGGTGGCCGGCGAGCTCGACTTCACCCGTGCCGAGCCGCTGACCCATGCGCTGGCCGAGTCGCTGCGGCTGGACCACCACATCCACGTGAACCTGGCACAGCTGCGCTACATCGACGCCGCCTGCGTGTCGATCATCATCCAGACCGCGCTGGGCCTGCCCGACGACCGCCGGCTCATGGTCACCTGCCACGGCCTGGTCCAGGAGATGTTCTCCCTGGTCGACGCCGGTGAGATCGCCTCGCTACGGGTACAGGCGGCGCATGGTCGGGCCTGAGACGCACGCACACCGCGACGGGCCCGCCGCCGGGCCCGCCGGGGCGTCGCTCGACCAGCCGTTCGGCCCGGACGACCTGTACGCGCTGCGCGCGGCGGTGGCCGCGCACGCCACCCACCTGGGCGCCCCGCCGGACCGGGTCGCCCACCTGGTGATCGTCGCGGGCGAGCTGGTCAGCAACGCGGTCCGGCACGGCGGCGGCCGGGGGCGGCTGCGGCTGTCGCGGGTCGACGGCGCGGTGCGGTGCGAGGTCAGCGACGAGGGTCCGGGCATTCCCGAGCCGGAACGCGCCGGTACCCGGACACCGTCGGTCCTGGCTGTCGGCGGCCGGGGCCTGTTCATCGTGCGGCGGCTGGCGGCCTCGCTGACCATCCGCAACACCGGCCGGGGTACCACGGTCACCGCCCTGGTGGCGGTACCCGAGCAGTGAGCAGGATCCACACCTACACGCTGACCGTCCGGTGGACCGGCGACCGGGGTACCGGCACCAGCGGGTACCGCGCCTACGGCCGGACCCACGAGGTGACCGCACCGGGGCTGCCGGCCCTGCCCGGCTCGGCCGACCCGGCGTTCCGCGGCGAGCCGGACCGGTGGAACCCGGAGCTGCTGCTGGTCGCCGCGCTCAGCCAGTGCCACCTGCTGTGGTACCTGCACCTGTGCGCGGACGCCGGGGTGGTGGTCACCGGGTACACCGACGAGCCGAGCGGCCTGATGGCGCAGGATAATGATGGCGGCGGCCGGTTCACCCAGGTGACGCTGCGGCCGCGGGTGACCGTCGCCGCCGCGGACATGGTCGAGCGGGCGGTCGCGTTGCACGAGCCGGCGCACCAGCGCTGCTTCATCGCCAACTCGGTCAACTTCCCGGTGGAGGTCCAGCCCGACGTCACAGCGCCGTGACCGTCACAGCGGGGTGACGTAGGCCCCCGTCAGGCCGCCGTCGACGAGGAACGCCGACGCGGTGACGAAGCTGGCGTCGTCGCTGGCGAGGAACGCCACCGCGGCGGCGATCTCCTCCGGCTGCGCGAACCGGCCCATCGGGATGTGCACCAGCCGCCGCGCCGCGCGCTGCGGATCCTTGGCGAACAGCTCCATCAGCAGCGGGGTGGCCACCGGGCCGGGACACAGCGCGTTGACCCGGATGCCCTCGCGGGCGAACTGCACGCCCAGTTCCCGGCTGAGCGCCAGTACCCCGCCTTTGCTTGCGGTGTAGGCGATCTGTGAGGTCGCCGCGCCCATCACCGCGACGAAGCTCGCCGTGTTGATGACCGAGCCGCGGCCCTGCCGCCGCATGTGCGGGATCACGTGCCGGCAGCACAGGTACACGCTGGTGAGGTTGACCCGGTGCACCCGTTCCCACGCGTCCAGCCCGGTCACCAGGATCGAGTCGTCGTCGGGCGGGGAGATGCCGGCGTTGTTGAACGCGACATCCACCCGGCCGTGCCGCTCGACGACACCGTCGAACAGCGCCGCCACCGACGCCTCGTCGGACACGTCGCACGCGACGAACTCACCGTCCACTTCGGACGCTGCCGCGGTACCGGCGTCGGCGTTGACGTCGACGACCACCACGCGGGCGCCCTCGGTGGCGAAGCGGCGCGCGGTGGCCAGCCCGATCCCGCTGCCCCCGCCGGTCACCACGGCCACCCGGTCCTGCAACCGTTGCACGCTCACCCCTCCACGGTACTGATGAACACGTTCTTCACGTCGGTGAACGCGGCCAGCGCGTCGGGGCCGAGCTCGCGACCGAGGCCGGACTGCTTCATCCCGCCGAACGGCGTCCAGTACCGCACCGAGGAGTGCGAGTTGACGCTCAGCGTGCCGGTGTCCACGCCGCGGGCCACCCGCAGCGCCCGGCCCACGTCACGGGTCCACAGCGAGCCGGACAGCCCGTACGGCGTGTCGTTGGCGAGCCGGACCGCGTCCGCCTCGTCGCGGAACGGCCGCACCGACACGACCGGCCCGAACACCTCCTCGCGCCAGTGCGGCTCGCTGCCGTCGCGGGCGAGCAGAACCGTTGGCGGGTACCAGAATCCGGCGCCGGCCGGGCAGCCGCCCCGGAACGCGACATCGGCACCGTCCACATAGGACGACACTGTTTCCCGCTGGCGCGCCGAGATGAGCGGACCCATCTGGGCGCTCTCCTGCGCCGGGTCCTCCACCCGCCACGCCAGTACCGCCGGTTCGAGCAGGTCGAGGAAGCGATCGTACACAGTGGACTGGACGAGGATGCGCGAGCGCGCGCAGCAGTCCTGCCCCGCGTTGTCGAACACGCCGGCCGGAGCGGCGGCGGCCGCGGCTTCCAGGTCGGCGTCGGCGAACACGATGTTCGCGCTCTTCCCGCCGAGCTCCAGGGTCACCCGCTTCACCTGTTCCGCGCAGCCGGCCATGATGCCCTTGCCGACCTCGGTCGAGCCGGTGAAGCACACCTTGCGCACCGCCGGGTGCGTCACGAACCGTTGCCCCACAACTGATCCACGGCCGGGGACGACGGTGAACACGCCCTCGGGCAGGCCGGCGTCCAGGGCCAGCCCGGCCAGCCGCAGCGCGGTCAGCGGAGTCACCTCGGCCGGCTTGAGCACCACGGTGTTGCCGGCCGCGAGCGCCGGGGCGAACCCCCACCCGGCGATCGGCATCGGGAAGTTCCACGGCACGATCACCCCGACCACGCCCAGCGGTTCGTGGAACGTGATGTCCACCCCGCCCGGTACCGGGATCTGCCGGCCGGTCAACCGTTCCGGCGCGCCGGCGTAGTAGTCCAGGACGTCGCGCACGTTGCCGGCTTCCCAGCGCGCGTTGGCGATGGTGTGCCCCGAGTTGCGCACTTCAAGGGAGGCCAGCTCCTCGACGTGACTGTCCACAATGGACGCGAACCGGCGCAGCAGCCGGGCCCGGTCGCCGGGCGCCACGGCACGCCAGGCCGGGAACGCCGTCGCCGCGCGGTCGATCAGGCGGTCCACCTCGGCCGGCGCGGTCGGCTCGACGTGCGCGACGACCTCCTCGGTCGCCGGGTTGATGACGTCCATGACTTCAGAGTCCCCTGTCGCTGCGCGTGGCGCTCCGGTGCGCCGCTACGCTCACAGTCTCTCGAACCCGCGGAACAGCTCCCAGTCGGTGACCGCGGCGTCGAAGGCGGCCAGCTCCACCCGGGCGTTGTTGGCGTAGTGCCCGACCACCTCGGCGCCGAACGCCTGCCGGGCCAGCTCGCTGCCCTGCCACAGCTCGGCGGCCTCGCGCAGCGTCGCCGGTACCCGTGGCGCGTCGGCGTCGGTGTAGGCGTTGCCGGGGTACGCCTCCTCCAGCGGCAGCTCGTTCTCGATGCCGTACAGCGCACCGGCCGCCATGCCGGCCAGCGCCAGGTACGGGTTGACGTCGCCGCCGGGTACCCGGTTCTCGAACCGCAGCGCGGCCGGCGAGTGCCCGATGACCCGCAGCGCGCACGTGCGGTTGTCGGTGCCCCAGCGGATCGCCGTCGGCGCGAACGACCCCGGCTGGTACCGCTTGTAGGAGTTGACGTTCGGCGCGTACAGCAGGGTGAACTCGCGCATCGTCGCGAGCATCCCGGCCAGCGCGTGCCGCATCGTCGCCGACATGCCGTGGCCGTCAGCGAACACCATCCGGCCGGAGTCCGCCGCGCGCAGCGAGAAGTGGATGTGGCAGGAGTTGCCCTCGCGCTGGTTCGGCTTGGCCATGAAGGTCAGCGCCATGCCCTCCTGCGCGGCGATCTCCTTGGCCGCGTTCTTGTAGATGGCGTGGTGGTCGGCGCAGGTGAGCGCCTCGTCGTAGCGGAACGCGATCTCGTGCTGGCCGAGGTTGCACTCCCCCTTCGCGCTCTCCGGGCGCAGCCCCGCGCCGGCCATCTCCTTGCGGATGCGGCGCAGCAGCGGTTCCACCCGCGCGGTGCCCGCCAGCGAGTAGTCCACGTTGTACTGGTTGGCCGGCGTCAGCTCGCGGTACCCGCGGGACCAGGCCTCCTCGTAGGAGTCGCGGTAGACGATGAACTCCAGCTCGGTGCCGGCGAAGGCGCGCAGGTTGCGCTCGGCCAGCCGGTCCAGCTGCCGCCGCAGGATGTACCGGGGCGAGGCGGCCACCGGGGTACCGTCGAACCACGTCAGGTCCGCCAGCACCAGCGCGGTGGCCGGGTGCCAGGGCGCCAGCCGCAGCGTGGTCAGGTCCGGCGCCATGGCGAAGTCGCCGTACCCGCCGGCCCAGCTGGACATCGCGTACCCGTCGACGGTGTTCATCTCCACGTCGACGGCCAGCAGGTAGTTGCAGCCCTCGGCGCCCTCCCGCGCCACCGTCTCCACGAAGTGCCGCGCGTCGAACCGCTTGCCCTGCAACCTCCCCTGCATGTCGACGATCGCGAGCACGACGGTGTCCAGCGCGTTCTCGCCGGTGTGGGACGCGGCCACGCTCAGCTCGTCCAGGGTGATCATCTAGCCAACACTACCGGCATCCACATCGGCCGGCTCGGCAACGGTGTGCCGCGGCCCGGTGAACCAGTGCCTGGCGCCGAGCCGCCACCACAGCCACGCGGCGAGTACCACGACGCCGACCGCGACGATCGTGTAGTTGAAGTTGGCCCACGTGATCGGCCACGCCGCCGGCAGTACGAACAGGATCGTGATGAACACGACCCAGCCGACCGCGGTCCACCCGACCGGCCGGCTCCACCGTCCCAGGTTCCACGGGCCGGGCCGGAAGTCGGGATGGCGCAGCCGCAGGAACACCGGTGCCACGTAGGCGATGTACAGGCCGATGACGGCGATCGAGGTGGCGGCCAGGTATGCCGAGGTGTTCCACAGCGACGGCACGACCAGGATCGCCGAGCAGACCACGCACAGCCAGATGGAGTTGGTCGGGGTACCGGTGCGCGGGTTGACCTTCCGCCAGATCCGCGAACCCGGCAGCGCACCGTCGCGGCTGAACGCGAAGGACATCCGCGAGTTGGCGGTCACCGACGCCATGCCGCAGAAGAACTGGCCGACCACGCAGATCAACAGCAGGAACTCGCCGAGCCGGCGACCTGAGGCGTCGATGAAGATCTGGGCGGGCGGCAGCTTCAACGCCGACGCCGCCTCGGCGTCGTAGTCCTGGATCGCCCAGGTGATGGCGAACAGCAGGAAGAAGCCGGCAATCACCGAGACCACCACGGAGCTGACGATGCCGCGCGGCGCGCTGCGCGCGGCGTCGTGGGTCTCCTCGGCCACGTGCGCGCTGGCGTCGTACCCGGTGTAGGTGTACTGCGCCATCAGCAGCCCCAGCAGCACCGCGTAGACCGCGGCGCCGGCGAAGCTGAACCCGGTGGCGTTCTTGACCTCGAACAGCACCTGCCCGACCGGCTTGTGGTGGTCGGGTACCACGGCGAGCACGACGACGATCACCGCGACGCCGACCAGGTGCCACCATGCGCTCACGTCGGACAGGATCTTCACGAGGTTGACGCCGAACGTGTTGAGCAGCCCGTGCGCCGCGATGATCACGAGGAAGACCAGGAACGTGTTCCACGCGGTGACGGTCACGCCGGTGGTCAGGCTCAGGAACGCCATCGTGGTGGTGGCCGCACCGAAGTCGATCGCGGCGGTCACCGCGACCTCACCGAGGAAGTTGAACCACCCGACGAACCAGGCCCACGCCGGCTTGTTGCGCTGCGCCAGGGCGGAGGCCCACCAGTACAGGGCGCCGGCCGTCGGGTACACCGAGCAGACCTCGGCCATGGCGAGCGCGACCAGGGTGACCATGCCGCCGACGAACAGCCAGCCGACGGTGATGGACAGTGGGCCGCCGGCCGCCATCGCGATGCCGTAGGAGGTGATCGCGCCGGCCAGGATCGAGATGATCGAGAAGGACACCGCGAAGTTGGAGAACCCGGAAAGCTTGCGGCGCAGCTCCTGCCGGTACCCGAGCTGGGCGAGCAGTTGTTCGTCGGAGTCGGTGGGAGGCGGAGCGGTGGGGATGGCGCTCATGTCGGTCCTCCTGGGGATGGCGGAGGGTGAACGCTGCCGTGCGCCCGATGATCCGCCGGCTGACCAGGCCTGTCAACGGATGATGATCGACTGCGCGGTCAACCCCAGGCACCAGCCCAGTTTCCGCCCGGCTAGAGCGGTAGCCAGCCGCTGACGCCGTACCAGTGGCCGCCGGTACGCAGGTGGTCGACGACCGCGCGTTCCAGCGTGGTACGCCGGGGCAGGTCGTCCAGTTCGTCGGGTACCCGGACGAACACGTGCCGCAGGATCTCGCTGTCGTCGTGGTCCTGCGGCACCGCGACGGTGCGGAACCGGCGCTGGAACGCGAGGATGTTCGACTGCGCCGGCAGGTACCCGGCCAGCTGCCCGTCCAGCAGCCAGGAGTGGCAGGTCGCCACCGCGTACCGCTCCTGCGGGAAGTGCCGGGCGAAGAACGGCGCCGCCGCGCGCAGTGACGCGTCACACGCGCCCGGCGACAGCGGGCCGAACCGCCCCGGGATGTGGATGTTGAGCGCCGGGTCGCCGGGTCCGCACGGCAGGCCGGCCTGGGCGACCGCGCGGCCGAGCACCTCGTTGAGCCGGGCCCGCTGGAACTGCAGCCGGCCCAGCTGGTACAGCGCGCCGCGGAAGTGCCAGACCAGCCAGGGCAGCAGGTCCAGGCCGCCGGTACCGTGCCGGCGCCGGTGCCGGGCCATGTTGCGACCCAGGTCCGCGAGGGTCAGCCAGGACACCTCCGGCGGGATGCCGCGGCTGCGGTGGTACCCGCGCACGTGCGGCAGCGCCGCGAGCAGGATGTAGACCGGGAAGTACCGGCCCAGCTCGTCCGGCAGCGGCGGCGGGGGCGGCGGCAGGTCGATGTCGCCCATCCCCTGCACCAGCAGTTCGGTGTAGCGCTCCAGCAGCGGCCACAGCTGCGGCCCCGGCCGGCGGGCGACCAGCTCGTCGATGTCCTCGTGCGGTACCGCCAGCTCCAGCAGCACCGTCGGCAGCTCGTCCGGCGCCGGCAGGGTGACCTCCACGGTCACGATCCTGGCACGTCGACCAGCTCGTGCCGGCGGCTGTGCAGGTGGGCGCGCAGCCGCCAGGCCAGCCAGGCCGCGGCGCCGAGGACGAGCAGCCCGTCGAGCAGGTACCCGGGACTGCGGTAGATCCCGGCGATGCCCTGGCCGCTGGGCAGGATCAGCAGCATGGCCGGGGCGACGACCAGGCCCAGCCGGTACCGCAGCCGGTCGTCGGTGATCCCGTAGGCGAGCACCGCCTGCGCGACGAGCGCGTACCACGGGAACGCCACGGGGGCGAGCACCACCGTCGCCACCAGGGCCGCTCCGGTCGCGCCGAGCACCTGCTCCGGCCGGGTGCGCCGGCGGGCCCACCACCACAGGCCGACCAGGACCGCGGCGAGCACCACCAGGCCACCGGCCCGGAACGCGGCGACCATGTGCCGGGCCAGGTCGGGGTGCCCGGTGTGGTACAGCACCTTGGCGGCGCCGAGGCCGAGCCCCGTGGGTACCGACGTCCATTCGATGACGCCCCGCGCGGTCTGCGACAGCGACGGCAGCCACCCCAGCCCGTACCCGGTCAGCGCCCACAGCAGCCCGTACGCCCCGACGGCACCGGCCGCGGCGACCGCCCCGGTCCGCACCAGCGGCCACCAGCGGCGGTCGGCGGCGAGCAGCAGGACGAGGAACGGCAGGACGACCACCGCGGTGGCCTTGACCGCCACGGCGAGGCCGAGCACTCCCCCGGCGAGCAGCGGGCGCGCCATCGGCGCCAGCCGGTCCGGCGGCGCGACGGCCACCAGGAGCCCGGCCATGACCAGACCCGCGAGCAGCGCGTCGTTGTGCGCCCCGGACAGCGCGTGCACCACGACCAGCGGGCTGACCAGGCCGAGCCAGGCGGCCCGGACCGGGTCGGCGCCCAGCGCCCGGGCCAGCCGGTGCCCGGCCCACCCGACCAGCGCCATGCCGGCGAGCGCGACCACCCGCAGCAGCCCGACGGTCAGGGCCAGGCGGTGACTGCTGGCCGCGCCGCCGGCGACGATCAGCCACAGCGGGCCGTAGGGGCTCGTCGTACTGCGCCAGGTGTGCGAGATGGTGGACAGCCAGGGGCACGGCAGGCTCGCCACCCCGTGCGTGTACGGGTCGACCCCGTGCGCCACCAGGGCGCCCTGGCAGGCGTAGGAGTACACGTCGCGGCTGGACAGCGGCAGGCTGAGCAGCACCGGAAGGGCCCACAGCGCGCCGGTCAGCACCAGCCAGCGCAGCCGTACCCCGGCCAGCCGCCGGCCGAGCACCAGCCAGGCACCGGCGAGCAGGACGGTACCGGCCAGCCAGGCGGGTTGGGCGACCGAATGCTGCCCGAAACGGGCCCCGGCCAGCGCGAGCAGCAGTGCGCCGGCCAGCCCGCCGTACCGCACGAGGATCAGCGTCAGCGGTCCAGACCTTTCCTGTCAGCAATGACGTCGCCGGATCGGCCGTCGCACAAAATGGTGCCCGGTCGCAACACGCAGCGGCAAGCGTGTCACGACCGGGCCCGTCGCCGGTACCAGCGGTACCCCGGAACCAACGACGTCGCACACGGTCTATCAGCCCCTCGATGGGAGAACCGTGAGAAGCTCGGAGCGGCACGGCTAAGTCTCATCGAACTCTCATGGGAGGCGGGGCAGACTCGGCGCAACGGGCAGGGAGGTGGACGTGCGGTTCCTCGTCGTCGACGACGAAGTCAAGCTGGTCCGGGCGCTGCGGCGGGGCCTGGAGCGGGAAGGTCATGCCGTCGACGTGGCGCTGACCGCGGCCGAGGCGCTGTACCACGCCAGCGAGTGCGAGTACGACGCCATCCTGCTCGACGTGATGCTGCCCGGGTCGGACACCGACGCCACCGAGGAACGGTCGAACGGGCGCGGCGACCAGGCGCCCGCCGGTACCTTCGCCGGTGTGGAGGTGTGCCGGATGCTGCGCGCGCGGGGGCACTGGGTACCGATCCTCATGCTGACCGCGCGGGACACGGTCGGCGACCGGGTCCGCGGCCTGGACGCCGGCGCGGACGACTACCTGATCAAGCCGTTCGCCTTCGCCGAGCTGCTGGCCCGGCTGCGCGCCCTGGTGCGCCGGGGCGCCCCGCAACGGCCGGTCCGGCTGCGCGTCGACGACGTGGAGCTGGACCCGGCGGCCCGCACGGTGACCCGCGACGGCCGGCCGGTCGACCTGTCCCCCAAGGAGTTCGCGCTGCTGGAGTTCCTCATGCGGCACCCCGGCGAGGTGGTGAACCGGCGGCGCATCCTGGAGAACGTGTGGGCCTACGACTACGACGGGCTGTCCAACGTCGTCGACGTCTACGTCGGGTACCTGCGGCGCAAGCTGGAACGGCCGTTCGACCGGCCGCTGATCCGCACCGCCCGCGGCGTCGGGTACGGGGTCGGGTGACGGCATGACCGCGCCGGTTGGCGGCGGCACGTGACCGCGGCCCGGCCGGCGGCACGGCGGCCACGGCTACCGATCCGGGTACGGCTGACCGCCTGGTACACCGCGCTGCTCGGGGTCGTGCTGGCGGTGCTCGGCGTGTCCCTGGTCCAGCGGATGCACAGCAGCCTCGCCGGCGACATCGACCGCTCGCTGTCCACCCGCTCGGTGCAGATCGCCGCCAGCATCCGGGCAGGTGGCGAGTTCACCGAGGTGAGCAACGCCGCCCTGTCGGGGCTGTCGAGCAGCGACTCCGGTGCCCAGCTGCTGTCCGCCGACGGTACCGTCGTCGAGGCCTCCGACGACCTCGTCGCCCGCGAGCCGATGATCTCCCGGACGCAGCTGGCCGAGGTACTGGACGGGCGGACCCTGCTGGTCACCGGGCGGCTGGCCGGCTCGCCCGCGACGCTGCGGGTACTGGCCCGCGCGGTCGAGGACGGCGGCCAGCCGCGGGTGCTGGTCCTCGGCACGTCGCTGGCGGTCGTCGACGCGGCCGAACACCGGCTGCTGGTCATCCTGCTCACCGGCGGCCCGCTGGCCCTGGTCGTCGTGGCCGCGACCGGGTGGTGGGTGGCCGGCCTCGCGCTGCGCCCGGTCACCGCGGTCGCCGACAAGGCCCGCGATATCAGCGTCGACCGGCTCGACGAGCGGGTACCGGTACCGGGCACCGCCGACGAGGTCGGCCGCCTGGCCGAGACGTTCAACGCGATGCTGGACCGGCTGGAGGCCGGCGTGGAGGCGCAGCGGCGGCTCATCGCCGACGCCTCCCACGACCTGCGCACGCCGCTCGCGGTGATGCGCTCCGAGCTGGAGGTGGCGCTGGCCGCCGGCGACCTGGCCCCGGAGGCGGCCGAGGTGCTGGCCAGTACCGCCGAGGAGGTCGAGCGGATGAGCCGCATCGTCGGCAACCTGCTCGCCCTGGCGCAGTTCGACCAGGGCGCACTGGAGCTGTTCGTCCGGCCGGTCGACCTGCGCGACGTGGCCGAGGCGACCGCGGCGACGCTGCGTCCGCTGGCCGCGGCGAAGGGACTGACCATCGAGGTCACCGGTGCCAACCCGGTCGTGGACGGTGACCGCGAGCGGCTCGGCCAGGTGGTCACCAACCTGGTCGACAACGCGGTCAAGTACACCGCCCGGGGCAGCGTGCGGCTGGACGCGTGGCGCGACGGCACCGAGGCCGGGATCAGCGTGACCGACAGCGGGCCGGGCATCCCGCCCGACGAGCTGATCCGGGTGTTCGACCGGTTCTACCGCACCGACACCGCGCGCAGCCGGGTGGTCGACGGCAGCGGGCTGGGCCTGGCGATCGCGCAGGAGATCGTGCACGCCCACCACGGGCGGATCTGGGCCGACCGCGACCCCGACGGCGGCACCCGGGTCTGCTTCGCGCTGCCGCTTCCCGCGGGGTGAGGGTCACACCGGTACGGCCTGCCACATGTCCCGGACCGAGTCGGCCAGCTCGAAGGCCGGACGCCAGCCCAGCACCGCGGTCACCGCGGTCAGGTCGGCCCGCTGCGAGGTCACCGGGCCGGGGCCGGCGCTCTCCTGGACGGTACCGCCGGCCCGGGCCGACATCGCCGCGGCCAGCGTCCGCAGCGCGGTCGCCCGGCCGCTGCCGACGTTGAGCAGCGGCGGCGGCAGCTCCCGGGCGGTGGTCGCGGCCACCACCGCCGCGGCGACGTCGCGCACGTCGACGAAGTCGCGGTACCCGTCCAGCCGGCCCACCGGCGCCGGACCGCCGGTCCGGGCCGCCGCGGTGACCGCCGCCGCGATCCGTCCCGCCACCCCGCCCGCCGGGGTACCCGGACCGAGCGGGTCGAACACCCGCAGCACCACGGCCGGTACCCCCCGCCGGCGCGCGGCCAGTACCAGGTCGGTACCGGCCAGCTTGGTCACCCCGTAGGCGTCCACCGGCCGGGCCGGGGTGGACTCGGCGACCGGGACGCCGACCGGTACCGCGCCGTACTCCGCCGCGCAGCCCAGGTGCACCAGCCGCACCGGGTACGGCAGCCGCCCGGCCGCGTCGAGCAGCGCGGCAACGGTCAGCACGTTGCCGGCCACCAGCGCGGCCGGCTCGCCCGCGGTGGCGCCCGCGCAGTTGACCACGACCGCGGGCGCCGCCACCCGCAGTACCTCGGCGACCTGCGCCGGCGCGGTCGTGGCCAGGTCCAGCCACAGGTCGGCGTGCGCCGCCCGGCGCCCGGCGGTCACCACGTCCAGGTGCGGGTGCGCGCGCAGCGCCGCGTACACGTGCCGGCCCAGGAAACCGGACGCGCCGAGCAGGAGACACCGCACCATCCTGCCCCTCACGGTGAGTTCGTTGCCGCCTGCGACCTGTAGTACCGGTGGGCGTGCCGGTTGGGAATCAGCGTTTCCACTCACCGGAGTCGGGCGAACAACGGCTCCGGATCGGGCAGCCGGTCACCGACCGGGGTGCACTGCCGGGTGATCCGGACCGCGCCGTCGGGCAGGAACGGCGCCAGCTCCTCGCCGACCCGCCGGCAGGCCGCCACCAGTACCGCCAGCTCCGCGTCCAGCCGGGTGGCGGCGCCGGGGTCGCGGGCCAGCTCCCACGGCCGCACCTGTTCCACGTGCCGGTTGGCCGCCTCGACCAGGTGCCCGATCGCGACCGTCGCGCGGCGCAGGTCGAAGTCGGCCAGGGCCGCGTCGACCTGCCCGGGTACCGCGTCGGCGAGCGCGGACAGCGTTCCCCGCACGGGCCCGGCCGGGACCACGCCGTCCCGGTACCGGTGCACCATGCTCACCACCCGGTTGACCAGGTTGCCGATCCCGTTGGCGAGATCCTCGTCGGCCCGGGCGACGAGCCTGTCCACGGTGAAGTCCGCGTCACCGACCCGGGGCACCTCACGCAGCAGCCACCAGCGCACCGCGTCGGTACCGAAGCGCCCGACCAGGTCCACCGGGTCGATCCCGTTGCCGGTGGACTTGCCGAGCTTGCGGCCGTCGACGGTCAGGTAGTCGTGCACGAGGACGTCGGTCGGCAGCGGTACCCCGGCGGACAGCAGCATCGCCGGCCAGTACACCGCGTGGAACCGCAGCACGCCCTTGCCGACCAGGTGCACCCGGCGGTCGGCGCCCAGCCACCAGTCCCGGTACGCCGCCGCGTCCCCGCCGTAGTCCAGCGCGCTGAGGTAGTTGCCCAGCGCGTCCCACCAGACGTAGACGACCTGGCCGGGATCGTCGGGTACCGGGATGCCCCAGCCGCGCGCCCGCTCCCGCGAACGGGAGATGCTGAAGTCGGCCAGGCCCCCGGCGATGAACGCGAGCACCTCGTTGCGCCGTGCCGCCGGCTCGATCCGCAGCGTGCCGTCGCTGATCAGCTGGTACAGCCGGTCCTGGTACCGGGACAGCCGGAAGAACCAGTTCTCCTCGGCGACCGGCACCGGCTCGGTACCGTGCTCGGGGCAGCGGCCGTCGGGCAGCTCAGCCGGCGGGTAGAACTGCTCGCAGCCCACGCAGTACCGGCCGGTGTAGTGCTTGCGGTACAGGTCGCCGGCCGCGGCGCAGGCCCGCCACAGGCGCTCGACACCGGGCCGGTGCCGCGGGTCCCGGCTGGTCCGGATGAAGTCGTCGAACGACAGCGACAGCGGGCCGTGCAGCGCGGCGAACACGGCGGCGTTGCGGTCCACGAGCTGCGCCGTGGGTACCCCTTCGGCCTGCGCGGCGAGCACGTTCTTGAGTGAGTTGTCGTCGGTGCCGGACAGGAAGCGGACCCGGTCCCCGCGCCGGCGGCGGTGCCGGGCGAGCGCGTCGGCCTGGACCAGTTCGAGCGCGTGCCCCAGGTGCGGCCGCCCGTTGACGTACGGGATGGTCGTGGTGACATAGAAGGTCATCGGGCTCTCCTCAGGGAGGGCGGAGCCCGACGTGAGCAGGCCCCGCGGTGCGGGGCCTGTCGAAGGAAAGACGCGTCCAGCCCCGGCTAGCGGGGCATCATCACCGGAGCGGTCGGACGGGTCATGCCGGAATGGTACGCCTACCCTGTGGGGATGCCGGAACCGCAATTCTGGGATGTGGCGGTGGTGGGCGGCGGGCCGGCCGGTCTCGCCGCCGCCTGCGTCGCGGCCGGTGCCGGCGCCCGGACGCTGGTACTGGAGCGGGCCGTGCACCCGCGGTACAAGACCTGCGGCGGCGGGCTGGTCGGCGCGTCCCTCGCCGCGGTCGCCGCGCTGGGTGTCGCCGGGCCGGTCGGTGCGGTGGCCCGCGACCGGGTACCCGCGGCCACGTTCACCCACGACGGCCGGCGCCGCTTCACCCGCCGCGCGGCCGCGCCGCTGGTCGCGATGGTGCGCCGCGAGGAGTTCGACGACGTGCTGCGCCGGGCCGCGCAGGCGGCGGGCGCGACGGTACGGCAACGCACCACCGTCCGCGCGGTCGAGCAGTCCGCCACCGAGGTGTCGCTGCGGCTGGGCGACGGGTCGGTGGTGCGCGCCGGTACCGTGGTCGGCGCCGACGGCTCCGCCGGTGTCACCGGCCGGCACGTCGGTGTCCACTGTGGACAGGTCGACCTCGGGCTGGAGGTGGAGCTGCCGGTACCCGGGCCGGTCCGGCGCGACTGGCGCGGCCGGCTGCTGGTCGACTGGGGACCGCTGCCCGGCTCGTACGGCTGGGTGTTCCCCAAGGACGACCGGCTGACCGTCGGCGTCATCGCCGCCCGCGGACACGGCGAGCAGACCCGCGGGTACCTGCGCGCGTTCCTCGACCGCCTCGGCCTGTCCGGCATCGAACCCGCCGAGGACTCCGGCCACCTCACCCGCTGCCGCGCTACCGGCTCCCCGGTACGGCGCGGCCGGGTACTCGTCGCCGGCGACGCGGCCGGCCTGCTGGAACCGTGGACCCGCGAGGGCATCAGCTACGCGCTGCGTTCCGGGATGGCCGCCGGCACCGCGGCGGCGTCCGGCCGGCTCGACGGGTACGAGGCCGAACTGCGCCGCACCCTGGTCCCGGAGATGCGCGCCGGGCAGCGGCTGCTCGCCGCGTTCGCGCGCCGTCCCGGTACCTTCCACGCGGCGCTGGCCACCCCGCCGGGCTGGCGGGCGTTCACCCGGTTCTGCCGCAGCGGCACCAGCTTCGCCGAAACCGTGCAACGCCGCCCGGTCGGCTGGCTGGACGCCGCGCTCGGGGGATTCTCAGCATCGCCTCCCTAGGCTCGGCGTCATGCCGAGCGAGTCGATCGGGCTGCGGTCGCTGCTGCCGTACCTGCGGGCGCACCGGCTCGCCCTGGTCGTGGTCGCCGTGCTGTCGCTGGTGCGGGCCGGCGGTACCCTGCTGCAGCCGCTGCTGACCCGCCAGGTGCTCAACGGCGTCGGCAAGGTACCCGTCTGGGGGCCGGTCCTGCTGCTCGTGCTGGTGCTCTGCGCGGTCGCGGTGCTCGACGGGATCCAGGAGTACGTGCTCGCCCGTACCGCGGAAGGCATCGTGCTGTCCGCCCGCACCCGGCTGGCCGCGCACCTGCTGCGCCTGCCGATCACCGAGTACGACCAGCGGCGCACCGGCGACCTGCTCTCCCGGGTCGGCGCGGACACCACGCTGCTGCGCGCGGTGGTCACCTCCGGCCTGTTCGAGACGGTGACCGGTGCCGTCATGGCGGTCGGGGCGGCGGTCGGCATGGTGGTCATCGACCCACTGCTGTTCGGCGTCACCGTCCTGGGCATCGGCATCGCGCTGAGCTTCTCGCT
>VAWN01000100.1:0-31634 GCA_005885555.1 Actinomycetota bacterium | reverse complement strand
CGGGTACGCCCGGCGTCGAAGGACGCGCAGGCCCGGATCGGCGACATGACCGCGGCCGTCGAGCGGGCCATCACCGCCGCGCGCACCATCCGCGCGAGCAACGCCCAGGAACGGGAGAGCGCCGGCGTCGCCGCCGCCGCCCGGGCCGCGTTCACCAGCGGGCTGCGGGTGGCCCGGCTGCGCGCGCTGGTCGGCCCGGCCGCGACCGCCGCGGTACAGGGGGCGTTCCTGGTCGTGGTCGGCATCGGGGGTACCCGCGTCGCCACCGGCTCGCTGACGATCGGCGACCTGGTGGCGTTCGTGCTGTTCCTGTTCTTCCTCGTGATGCCGCTCGGCCAGGCGATCAACGCCTACACCCAGCTGCAGACCGGTCTCGGTGCGCTGCAACGGATGGAGGAGGTGCTCGACCTGCCCGACGAGGAGGCCGCCGACCGGCCCCGGTCGGACACCGAGGTCTCCCGGCTCGCCCCGGCCGTCGAGTTCGACCGGGTGACGTTCGCCTACCCCGACGGCGAACCGGTGCTGCGCGAGGTCAGCTTCCGGGTACCGTACGGCACCCGCACCGCCCTGGTCGGCCCGTCCGGTGCCGGCAAGTCCACCACCCTGGCGCTCGTCGAGCGGTTCTACGAGGTGGGTACCGGAACCGTGCGCGTCGGCGGCGTGGACGTGCGCGAGCTGCCCCGCACGGAGCTGCGCCGCCAGCTCGGGTATGTCGAGCAGGAGGCGCCGGTGCTCGCCGGTACCATCCGCGACAACCTGCGGCTGACCGTGCCCGACGCCACCGACGCGCAACTGCACACGGTCCTGGCCGCGGTGAACCTGACCGACATCGTCGGGCGCAGTCCGCTGGGTCTTGACGCGCAGGTCGGCGAGGGCGGGGTACTGCTGTCCGGCGGGGAGCGCCAGCGGCTGGCCATCGCCCGTACCCTGCTCGCCGCCCCACCGATCCTGCTGCTCGACGAGCCGACGAGCAACCTCGACGCGCGCAACGAGGCGGCGCTGCGCGCGGCCATCGACACGGTCGCCGCCCGACACACCTTGCTGATCATCGCGCACCGGCTGTCCACGGTCGTCGACGCCGACCAGATCGTGGTACTCGACGGCGGGCGCGTGGTCGCGACCGGCCGGCACGACGAGCTGACCGGCACCAGCCCGCTGTACCGCGAGCTGGCCGCGCACCAACTGCTCGTCGCCTGACCGGCTACAGCGGCCGGTCGTCGCGGTGCCGGCCCAGTGCCCGCCCGTACCGCCGGGAGACCTCCGGCATGATGCTGCGCCCCTCGGCCGGCCGGGGTACCCCGAAGACGTACCCCGGGAAGTCCAGCTCCTTCTGCACCGCCCAGATCGTCTCGTGGTCCTGCGGCGGGAACAGCCGCGCCGGGTCGCCGACCGCGACCCAGCCGATGGGTACCGTGGCGTCGGCCGGCAGCACGGTGCGCAGGTGCACCACGGCGTTGATGCGCACCTCGGCCCGCGCCCCGATCCGCGCGCCGTTGAACACCCGGCAGCCGGTGGCCAGGAACGCCTCGTCCCCGACCGCGCAGCCGGTCAGGTACGCCAGTGGGCCGACCAGGACCTGCCGGCCCAGCCGCAGCGGGTCGCGCGGGGTACCGCGCAGCACCGCGTTCTCCATGACGATGCTGCCCGCCCCGATCTCGACCGGCCCGCCGTCGGCGGTCAGTACCGCACCGAACAGCACCCGCGCGTCCGGCCCGACCCGCACGTCGCCGCACAGCGTCGCGGTCGGTGCGACATAGGCGCCCGGGTCGACGGTGGGCCGGATGCCGCCGTGCTCAACCAGCATCGCGCTGCGGCCAGGTCCAGGCGATGCCGAGCACGCCGGAGGTCACCCCCTGAACCACCAGGTGTACCGCATGGTGCTGGTTGATCCGCAGATCCGCGGTGCGGTGCCGGGGGTCGTACAGGCCGGGCTGGGCGAACGCGTGGCAGTCGACCGGCAGCGCGGCCGGGTGGAACCGCACCTGCATCACCACCTGCTCCTCGCCGAACCGGAACCCGTGCGCGCACTCGGTCGCCGGGTCCCCGGTGCCGTCCTCGATCCGGTACTCGAAGACCCAGGTGTCCCCGCAGGCGAGCGTCTCGCCGAACAGGATCTCCCCGACGAGTACCCCGGAGGGGTTGCGCAACACCCGGCCGACCTCGCAGTTCTCCAGCCCGAACAGACCGACCCGGTCGATCCGGCACCCCCGGTCGCCGAAGTACCGCAGGATGTACCGGTCGGCGCCGTCGCGCACGCAGCGCACGACCAGCCGGCGCCAGAAGCTCGCGGTGCGCCGGTCCGCGCCGATGACCGCCTTCTCCTCGGCGTGTACCACGTCCAGCGCATGCTCACGCGAGCCCGGCAGCCCGTCGAGGAGCCGGGCCAGCTCGCCGGTCGGCTCGTCGCCGCCGTGCCGCGGCCGCAGTGGCATCACCTTGCCGGGTACCGGATACGGCGCGACAAGCAGCCGCATCAACGCTTCCGGCGGCAGCCCGAGGATCTCCTCCAGGGCACGCACGGCGCGGAACGAGCTGGCCGAGCCGGGCCGGCGGTGGCCGTGCTGCCAGTCGCTCAGGCTGGACAGGGCGAGCGGGATGCCCCGACTGGCCAGCCGGGCCTGCAACCGTTGCAGGGTCAGGCCCCGTTCGCGGATCGCCGACCGGAAGGCAGCATGGAACGGCCCGGTGTGGAGCAGTACGCCCAGCCCCGGTTCGGCCGGTGCGACCGGTCCGCCCGCGGGTAGCCTCATCCCCTGCCTCGATCAAGCCAGCGACGTCTGTCAATGGTCGTACACCGCGGCCGGGCCACCGTCAAGGCCACCCACCGCGGCCAGGCCCGCGAAATTTCGCGTCTTGAGTAAGCCCGGCACCGGCTGACAACGTTGTCGGCAAAGGCGTCGGGTCCACTGGCGAGGAGGCGCGCGCATGCGAGGCTTACGGATTGTCATTGCCGGAACGGTCTTCGCCGCCATGGCGTTGGCCACCCCACAGGTACTGGCGGCGGTGACCGCGGGTCCGGCGCTGGTGGCCGACCCAGCCGCCATGGTCGACCCGTTCATCGGCACGGCCGGCGGCTTCAACATGTTCCCCGGACCGGACATGCCGTTCGGCATGATCCAGTGGAGCCCGGAATCGAACAACCGGCACGACGGCGGCGGGTACGACCACAACGACGGCAACTTCCGCGGCTTCGCGCTGACCCACATGAGCGGCCCCGGCTGTCCCGGGTACGGCGACATCCCGATCCTGCCGATCACCGGCGGGAAACCGTCCGGCGACCCGGGCACCCTGCTCATGCCGATCAACCACTCGCAGGAGCAGGCGTCCCCCGGCTACTACTCGGTCATGCACGGCTCCGGTGCGCAGATCCGCACCGAGCTGACCTCGACCATGCGCACCGGCTCGGCCCGCCTCACCTACCCGTCCGGCAGCCAGGCCAGCCTGCTGATCAAGCTGCTCGACAGCCAGACCGGGGTCAGCGCCGCCAGCGCGACGGTCAACAGCACGACCGAGGTGTCCGGCTCGGCGAGCAGCGGCGCCTTCTGCGGCTCGGTGGACCGGTACACGGTGTTCTTCGACATCATGTTCGACCACGCGATCACCTCGTCGAGCATCATCAGCGTGCCCGGCCAGCAGGTGTCCCCCAACTCGGTGTTCGTCAGCTTCGGCAACACCACCTCGGTACAGGCCCGCATCGGCATCTCGTTCGTCAGCGTGGCCAACGCGCGCGGGAACCTGGCCGCCGAGAACAACAGCTTCAACTTCGACGGGGTACGGTCGGCGTCCCGCGCGGCCTGGACGACCATGCTCAACAAGATCCAGATCAACGGGGGTACCACCAGCCAGCAGCGCCTGTTCTACACGGCGCTGTACCACTCCCTGCTGCACCCCAACGTGGTCAGCGACAGCAACGGCCAGTACATGGGCTTCGACGGCGCGGCGAAGACGCTCAGCAGTGGCCAGCAGGCGCAGTACGGCACCTACTCCGGCTGGGACATCTACCGCACCCAGGCGCAGCTTTCCGCGTTGCTGGCACCGCAGCAGATGAGCGACTCGGCGACGTCGATGCTCAACGACGCCGCGCAGGGCGTCGGCCTCCCCAAGTGGGCCACGGTCGGCGGGGAGAGCTACGTGATGGTCGGCGACCCCGGTACCGCGATCATCGCCGACTACTTCGCCTTCGGCGCGCGCAACTTCAACACCTCGCAGGCGCTGTCGGTGATGCGCAACGAGGCCAACAACCAGACCAACATCCGGCCCGGCCTGAACCTGGAGAAGCAGTTCGGTTACATCCCCGAGGACGCGACCAACCAGGGCTGCTGCAACTTCAACGGCTCGGTCGGCACGCTGCTGGAGTACAACATCGCGGACATGGCGCTGTCCCGGTACGCGGCGGCCATGGGTGACACCGCCACCGCGGGCGCGATGGCGACCCGGGCGCAGAACTGGCGCAACATCCTGAACCCGGCCAACAAGTTCCTCAGCCCCAAGCGCACCAACGGCACCTTCATCAACGTCAACCCGACCGACTTCGGGCCGGGCTTCGTCGAGGGCACCGCGGCGCAGTACCGCTTCCTGGTGCCGTTCAACCAGCACGGTCTCGCGATGGCACTGGGCGGCAACGCGGCCACCAACTCGCTGCTGGACCACTTCCTGTCCGCGGTCGACCCGAACGCCGACGACACCGCCGCCATGCACAACGAGGTCGACATCGGCATGCAGTACTTCTACGACTGGACCGGGCAGCCGGCCAAGACGCAGGAGGCCGCGCACCGGGTCCGGATGATGTTCCACGACAACCCCGACACGATGGGCGACAACGACGACCTCGGCGCGATGTCCGCCTCGATCGTCTGGCAGTACCTGGGGATGTACCCGGTCACCCCGGGTACCGGTGACCTGATCTTCTCCAGCCCGGTGTTCCCGACCGCGATCGTGCACCTGGCCAACGGAAACAGCATCACCATCAACGCGCCGGGCGCCTCGGAGTCGAACTTCTTCATCCAGTCGCAGAACATCAACGGCAGCCCGTCGACCCGGCTGTTCCTGCCCGCCTCGATGCTGACCAGCGGCGCCACCATCGACGACGTGATGGGCTCGTCGCCAAGCTCGTGGGGTACCGGGGCGAACGACGCGCCGCCGTCCTACGACGGTGGCGTCACCCAGCCGCCGCCGGGTAACAACAACCTGGCGTTGAACCGGCCGGCCACCTCGGGCAGCGCGACGTGCAACTCGAATGAGACGGCGGCCAAGGCGGTCAACGGGTCGGTGTCCGGTGGGCTGACCGACAAGTGGTGCTCCAGCGGTACGCCGCGGACGCTGACCGTGGACCTGGGTTCGTCGATGGCGTTGACCTCGTTCATCGTCCGGCACGCCGGGGCCGGCGGGGAGAGCGCGTCGCTGAACACCAAGGACTACGACCTGCAGGTGTCCAACGACGGCAGCACCTTCACCACGGTCGGGCAGGTGCGCGGCAACACCGCGAACGTGACCACCACCCAGGTGTCCGCGTCGGGTCGGTTCGTCCGGCTCAACGTGATCACCCCGGCCCAGACCACCGACACGCACGCCCGCATCTACGAGTTCGAGGCGTACGGCAACGGTGGCGGCGGTGGCGGTGGCGGTGGCGGCAACCTGGCGCTGAACCGGCCGGCCACCGGATCCACCCCGTGCAACAGCACCGAGACGCCGGACAAGGCGGTCAACGGCTCCGTGTCCGGCGGCACCAGTGACAAGTTCTGCTCGCTGGACTCGCCCGCGTTCCTGCAGGTCGACCTCGGCTCGTCGAAGAAGCTGACGCACGTCACGATCCGGCACGCCGGTGCCGGCGGTGAGCTGACCGAGTGGGACACCATGGACTTCGACCTGCAGGTGTCCACCGACGGCAGCAACTTCACCACCGTGGCGCAGGTCCGCGGCAACACCAGCGATGTGACCGACACCGCGGTCAACGCCACCGGCCGGTTCGTCCGGGTCAACGTGATAACGCCGACCTCGTCCGGCGACGGTGCCACCCGCATCTATGAACTGGAGGTGTTCGGCTGACAGCCGAATCCTTACCGAACCGGGACGGCCTGGCGGCCGTCCCGGTTCGCTATTGCACATCAGTTGCAGGTAAGTAGGGTGGGGGGAGTGTCCGCCGAACGAGCTGGGGAGGGAGCACCGTGACCGTGGACGTCACCCGCCGCGCGGGCTCCCGGCTGGACGACACCGCCCTGTGCGGCATCGACCAGGCCGAGGAGTACATCGCCGGCATCTGTTTCAAGACCGGACCACCCGAACTGCTCGGGGTCGAGCTCGAATGGACCGTTCACCATACCGATGACCCGAGCCGGCCACTCGATCCCGCACTGCTGGCTCGCGCACTGCACCCGCACGCACCGTCCACATTGGACCCGCAAGCCGACCATCAGCCCCTGCCCGGTGGGAACATCCTCACCGTTGAGCCCGGGGGGCAGGTCGAAATCTCCACCCAGCCCTATCCCTCGCTGGCGCTGCTGCACGCCGCCGTCAGCGCGGACATCCGGTACCTGCGCGGCCTGCTGGAGCGGGCCGGACTGCGGCTGGGCAACCGCGCGACCGACCCGTACCGGCAGCCGCGGCGCATTCTCCACACTCCCCGCTACGACGCGATGGCGGAAGCCTTTGCGCGGCACGGCCCGCACGGCCGGACGATGATGTGCAGCACCGCGGCGTTGCAGGTGTGCCTGGACGCCGGCGTTCCCGAACGGGTACCGGCCCGCTGGGACGCGCTGCACGCCCTCGGGCCGGTGCTGCTGGCCCTGTTCGCCAACTCCGACCGGTACGCCGGCATGCGCACCGGTTGGGCGTCGACCCGGATGCGGTCGTGGCTCGGCATGGACCCGGCGCGGACCGGCCCGGTACCCGACGGCACCGGGGATCCGGCGCGCGACTGGGCACGGTACGCGCTGCGCGCACCGGTCCTGTGCGTGCGCGAACCGGGCCGGTCGTGGCGGTGTCCGGAACGGACCAGCTTCGCCGACTGGATCGGCGGGGCGCTTGGTCCACCACCGACACCGGCCGATCTGGAGTACCACCTCGGCACGCTGTTCCCGCCGGTACGCCCGCGCGGGTACGTCGAGGTGCGGTACCTGGACCAGCAGCCGCCGCACGAGTGGCACGTGCCGGTCGCGGTACTCGCCGCGCTGTTCGCCGACGAGGCGACGGTCGACGCGGTACGCAACGGGTGCGCACCGGTCGGCGGCCGGTGGACCGAGGCGGCGCGCGACGGCCTGAGATCCCGGCCGGTGGCTGCCGCGGCCCGCGCGGTGGCAGCGCTGGCCGTCGGTCGGATGCCGCAAACCGGCCTGCCGCAAGGCATCTGCGACGAGGTGATGGAGGTCGTCCACCGGCGGCTGGAGTGGAGCAGTGATGTCTGAGGCAATCCGCGCCCGCATCGGCGCAGAACTGGAACGCACCCGCGGCCGCACGACGGTGCTCACCGACGCGGTCGACGCCGACGATCTGGTCAAGCAGCACTCGCCGCTGATGTCGCCACTGGTCTGGGACCTCGCGCATGTCGGCAACCAGGAGGAGCTGTGGCTGGTCCGCGACGTCGGCGGCCTGGAGCCGGTGCGCTGCGACATCGACAACCTGTACGACGCGTTCAAGAACCCGCGTAAGGACCGGCCAAGCCTGCCACTGCTCTCGCCGGCCGAGGCGCGCGCCTACAACCGGACCGTGCGCGACAAGGTGCTCGACATCCTGGACCGCACAAGCCTTGCCGGACGGCGGCTGGTCGCCGACGGCTTCGCGTTCGGGATGATCGTGCAGCACGAGCAGCAGCACGACGAGACGATGCTGGTCACACACCAGCTGCGGGCCGTTCCCGTGGCGCTGTCCGCACCGCCGCCACCGCCGGCGCGGGTCACCGTCACCGGGGAGGTACCGGTGCCCGCCGGCCGGTTCTCCATGGGTACCTCGGTGGAGCCGTGGGCACTGGACAACGAGCGGCCGGCGCACGACGTGGACGTGCCGGCGTTCTTCATCGACGCGGCACCGGTGACCAACGCGCAGTACGTCGAGTTCATCGCCGACGGCGGGTACCAGCGCCGGCAGTGGTGGACCGAGGAGGGCTGGGCGCACCGGGTCGACGCCGACCTGACCGCGCCGATGCACTGGACGCGCGACGGCGACGGCTGGGCGTACACCCGGTTCGGCGTCACCACCGCGGTCCGGCCCGACGAACCCGTGGTGCACGTGTGCTTCCACGAGGCGAAGGCGTACGCCACGTGGGCCGGTAAGCGGCTGCCCACCGAGGCGGAGTGGGAGAAGGCGGCCCGGTTCGATCCGGTGTCCGGCCGGTCCCGGCGGTACCCGTGGGGCGACGAGGATCCGGCGCCGCGCCACGCCAACCTCGGGCAGCGGCACCTGAGCCCGGCTCCGGTCGGCGCATACCCGGACGGCGCCTCGCCGCTGGGCGTGCACCAGCTCATCGGCGACGTGTGGGAGTGGGTGGACACCGACTTCCACGGGTACCCGGGCTTCGCCGCGTTCCCGTACCGCGAGTACTCCGAGGTGTTCTTCGGGCCGCGGTACAAGGTGCTGCGGGGCGGCTCGTTCGGCACCGACGCGGCCGCCTGCCGGGGTACCTTCCGCAACTGGGACCACCCGGTCCGCCGGCAGATCTTCAGCGGCTTCCGGTGCGCGCGCGACGCGGGGCCGGGAGAGCTGGGCTAGCCGATGTGCCGGCACGTGGGCTATCTGGGACCGCCCATCCCGCTCAGCACCGTGCTCTTCGACGCCTCGCACAGCCTGCTCCGGCAGTCGTGGGCGCCGAAGGACATGCGCCGCGGCGGCACCATCAACGCCGACGGCTTCGGCGTGGCGTGGTATCCGCCCGGCGGCGAGGCCCCCGTACGCTACCGCAGCGACCGTCCACTGTGGACAGACGCGGACCTGCCGGGGCTGGCGCGGGCGACCACGGCCGGCGCGTTCGTCGCCGCGGTCCGCTCCGCCACGGTCGGCATGCCGGTCACCGGGACCGCGGCCGCGCCGTTCACCGACGGGCGGTTCCTGTTCAGCCACAACGGGTTGGTGGCCGGCTGGCCGGACAGCGCGGTACCGCTGGCCGCCCGGCTGCCCACCCGCGACCTGCTGACCCTCGACGCGCTGACGGATTCGGCGCTGCTGTGGGCGCTGGTGCGGCACCGGCTGCGCGAGGGCGCCGAACCGGCCAAGGCGGTACTCGACACCGTCGTCGACGTCACCGCGGCCGCACCCGGTTCCCGGCTGAACCTGTTGCTCTGCGACGGCGGCACGCTCGTGGCGACCACGCTCGGCCACGCCCTGTCCGTCCGGGCCGGTACCGGTGCGGTGCTGGTCGCCTCCGAACCGCTCGACGACGACCCGGCCTGGCAGCCGGTACCGGACGCCCGGCTGGTCGTCGCCACACCGTCCACTGTGGACACCTACGAGTTGGGACTACCGTGAACCTGGACCATTACCTCGACGATGACGACCTCGTCCGGGAGCTGCGCGCCGACGTCCACAATGGACTGACGGCGCAACCGAAGTGGCTGCCGCCCAAGTGGTTCTACGACGCCCGGGGCAGCGAGCTGTTCGAGGAGATCACCCGGCTGCCGGAGTACTACCCGACCCGGGCCGAACGCGAGGTGCTGCTGCGCCACGCGGGCGACATCGCCCGTACCACCAACGCGAAGACGCTCATCGAGCTCGGCTCCGGCTCCTCGGAGAAGACCCGGCTGCTGCTCGACGCGCTGCGCGCGCACGGGACGCTGGGTGCCTTCGTGCCGCTGGACGTGTCCGGCAGCGCGCTGCGCGAGGCGATGGCCCGGATCGTCGCGGACTACCCCGGACTGTCCGTGCACGGCGTGGTCGGCGACTTCACCCGGCACCTCGGGCACCTGCCCAGCGGCGGTACCCGGCTGGTGGCGTTCCTCGGCGGTACCATCGGCAACCTGCTGCCGGCCGAGCGGGCGCAGTTCCTCGCGGCGCTGCGGGCCGCCCTGGAACCGGGCGACTGGCTGCTGCTGGGCACCGACCTGGTGAAGGACCCGGCGGTACTGGTCGCGGCCTACGACGACGCGGCCGGGGTCACCGCGCAGTTCAACCGCAACGTGCTGCGGGTGCTCAACCGCGAGCTGGACGGCGACTTCGACGTCGACGCGTTCGACCACGTCGCGCTCTGGGACGCCGGGCAGGAGTGGATCGAGATGCGGCTGCGGGCCCGGCGGGCGATGCGGGTACGGCTGCCGGTGGTGGACCTGACCGTCGACTTCGCCGCGGGCGAGGAGCTGCGCACCGAGATCTCCGCGAAGTTCCGGCGCGACGGCGTGGACCGGGAGCTCACCGCGGCCGGGTTCGCACCCCGGCACTGGTGGACCGACCCGGCCGGCCGGTTCGCCCAGTCACTCGCTGAGGCGGTGCCGGGGTAGCCCACGCCGCGCCGCCCGGCGCACCGGCGAGGCGGCCCGGGTCGCGTGCATCCGGCGCAGCGCGCAGTTGAGCAGCGCGACCGGGAACAGCACCAGGAAGGCGGCCACCCCGTCGCGCGGTACCGTGCCGGTGTGCTCGCCGAACACGGTGGCGGTCACGGGGCCGGCGCCCGCGAGCGCGCCGGCCACCGTGACCGCGAGAGTGAGTGCCCAGATGACCAGCCGCGCGGCGCCGCTGTGCGCGCCGGCGGACAGGTGCTTGCCGAACCACACCGCCACCGCCGTGCCCACCAGCCCCAGGGGTACCGCGACCAGTGCGGCGTGCAGCCACAGCCGGACCCCGCCGGGGTACCCCTCGAAGCGGTGCAGCACGTCCAGCCACAGCACCCCGGTGAGGGTGAGCAGCAGTCCGGTACGCCAGATGTTCGGTCGTGGGTTCATCGCGCCGCGAGTGTCGCCGGCCGGCCTTCGGTCCGGCTTCGGCGATCCTGAAGCCACCTCGCGGCCGGCTGAAGCCGGGCCGCGGGCCGCGGCGGCTCAGGCGCTGGCGAGCCGGTCGCGCAGGTGCGTCGCGTGCGCGGTGGACAGCTGCTCGGCGACCGCGTCGCGCACCAGCCCGCTGCGGTGGCGCACGTGCCCGCCCGGCCCTTCGGCGAGCAGGTGCGCGTGGACCAGCCGGTCGACGTGGTCGAGCACCTCGGGCAGCGCCGTGCCGGTCAGCCGGGCCAGCTGTTCCACCCGCAGCGTGCCGAGCGCGGCGCACAGCCGCAGGACGTCCCAGGCGCCGCCCGGCATCCAGGCGGTACGCAGCCGGGCGACGTGCATGGCGACCGCCCGGCCCACGCCGGCCGGCCGGTCGGCGACGCACACCAGGGCCGGGATGCCGCCGCTGCGCTCGTACGCGGCGTCACCGATCTCCTCGGGGTTCAGCGGGGCGAGCCGCAGCACCAGGTCGGCGGGCAGCGCACCGAGCGGCCGGCCGGCGAGCGCGTGCGGGTACCGGTACGCCGCCACGATGCCCAGCCGCGGGCAGCGCTGGTGCAGCCAGGCCAGTTCGGCGACGCTGCCGGCGTCGAGCTCCTGCGCGTCGTCGATCGCGAGGAGCACCGGTCCGGCGCGGTCCAGCGGTACCGCGAGGTCCTCCAGCTCCGGCCGGGTCAGCGTCCGGCTCCCGGCGGCCGCCGCGTCCAGCAGCGCCAGCAGCGGCTCGCCGGCACCGAGCTGGGCGAGCGCGGAGCGCAGCCAGGACAGCCGCAGCGGACCGACCGCGGCCGCGGCGGTACCGGTACCCACCCGGCCCGGCGCCCGCCGGACCAGCTCCGCCAGCACCGCGGACTTTCCGGCGCCGGGCGGGCCGGCCAGGTGCAGGATGCGCACCGGCGGGTCGGCGAGGATCAGCTCCAGCTCGGCCGCCCGGCCGGCGAACGGCACCGGGTCGGTCGCGCGAGGTGCGACGGGACGCAGCCCGACCAGCTCCCGGTACAGCCGGCGGGTCTCCGGGGCGGGTTCGAGGCCCAGCTCCGCGGACAGCGTCGCGCGGCACCGCTGGTACCACCGCAGGGCCTCGTCGTGCCGGCCCAGCGCGGCGGCGGCGCGCATCGCGATCCGGTACGCCCGCTCCAGGTACCCGTCGGCCTCGACCGCGGTGCGGGCCAGCCGCAGGGCGCGCTCCGGTGCGGTACCGACGGCTGTCTCGCCGAGCTCAACCAGCGCGGCCTGGGTGGCCTCGCGGACCTCAAGCCGCACGGCGGCGGCCCAGGCCGTGTCCTCCTGCTCGAACGGCGGCCCTTCGACCAGGTCGAGCACCCGCTGCCGGTCGGCGAGCCGCGCGGCCGAGCCCGGCGGCAGCTCTTCCGCGCGCCGGGTCGCGGCCCGCAGCTCGGCCAGGTCCAGGGCGGCCCGCTCGGTGCTGAACCGGTACCCGCCGTCGCCGGTGACGATGAACGACCCGGCGCGACCGCGGCCGGGCTGCAGCGCCTTGCGCAGCAACGAGACGTACTGCTCCAGCGCGGCCACGTGGTTGCCGGGCAGGTCGTCGCCCCACACCGCGTCGGCCAGCGCGTCCTTGGTCACCAGCCGGTCGTGCCGGGCGGCGAGCACGCCGAGCACCTGGCGCGCCCGGCGGGGCAGCGCCGCGCCGCCCGCGCCCTCGACGCGCAGGCGCCCGAGCACCCTGATCCGCACCCACTGCCGATCGGCAGCCGGGCCGCCGAATCAAGGAGTACGTTCGGACCGATGAACCCCGATGCCGAGCAGCTGCTCACCGCCGCCCCGCCGCGGACCGGGGCACTGGCCCGCCAGGTGTGCGCGCAGATCCTGAGCATGTTCCCGGACGCGGTGGTCAGCACCGACGAGGCACGCATCGCCTTCGGGCGCGCGGCCGGGTACAAGGGGCTGGTGTTCGTCGTCTCCGCGCACCGCGACCACGTCACGCTCGGCCTCGCCGGCGGCGCCGCGCTGCCCGATCCCGCCGGGCTGATGCAGGGCGCCGGCAAGGTGCACCGCCACGTCAAGCTGCGCGGCGCCGAGGACCTCGCGCGCCCCGAGCTGCGCGCGCTGCTCACCGCCGCGCTCGCCCGATAAGGGGGTACCGGTGGCGCAGGCGCTTCCGCTGGCGGTCACCGACCACGGCGGCACCGGCCCGGCCGTGCTGCTGCACGGCGGCGGCCGTACCCGCCGCGACTGGGATCCGGTCGCGCACCTGCTCGCCGGGCACGGTCGCGTTCCTGCCGACCGGACACGACGTGCACCGCGAGGACCCCGAAGGCTTGCTGCGCCTGGTTCTACCGCACCTACCGGCACCGCGGTAGTCCGTAATTCTGCTTCCTGGCGGGCGCGGACCCGCCGTCACGCCGGTTAGGGTTGCGCATGTTTCTCGTGACGGGGGCGACCGGCAACGTCGGCCGGCAGGTGGTCGCCCGGTTGCTGGTCGCGGGTGTCCCGGTCCGCGGCCTGGCCCGCACGCCGGTCGGCCTGCCGGCCGGCGTTGAGGCGGTCGCCGGCGACCTCACCGAACCCGGCACGCTGCCGGGCGCGCTCGCCGGGGTGCGGGCCGCGTTCCTGTTTCCGGTACCCGGTTGCGGCCCGGCCTTCGCCGCCGCGGCGCGCGCCGCCGGGGTCGGCCGCATCGTCGCGCTGTCCTCCGCCGGGATCATCGACGGTACCGTGGCCCAGCCCGACCTGGTCACCGGGTTCCACGCCGAGATCGAGCAGGCGGTCGAGGCGTCGGGGATACCGTGGACGTTCGTCCGCTGCGGTGCCTTCGCCACCAACACGTTGCAGTGGGCCGGCCAGATCCGGTCCGGCGACACGGTTTCCGCGCCGTACCCGCGGGCCTCGTTCGCGCCGGTGCACGAGGCTGACGTCGCGGCGGTGATCGCCCGCGCGCTGACCGGGGACGGGCACACCGGCGCGCGGTACCGCGTCACCGGTCCGGCGGCGCTGACCCAGGCCGAGCAGCTCGCCGTGATCGGTGCGGCGCTGGGTCGCGAGCTGCGCCTCGTCGAGGTACCGCCGCAGGTGGCCCGGGAACGGATGGTGCAGCGGCTGCCCGCCCCGATCGTCGACGGGCTGCTGCGCGTCTTCGCCGAAGCGACGCGGCGCCCGGCCGAGGTGCTGCCGACGGTCGCCGAGGTGACCGGCCGGCCGCCGCGCAGCTTCGCGCAGTGGGCAGCCGACCACCGCGCGGACTTCCGGTGATCCGCGCGATGCGGGCCGGCGACGCCGCGGTGGTACTGGCGATCTACCAGGCCGGCCTGGACGGCGGGCAGGCCAGCTTCGAGACGGTCGCCCCCGACTGGGCCGCCTTCGACGCCGGCCGGCTGCCCGAGCACCGGTTCGTCGCGACCGACCCGGCCGGTACGGTGCTCGGCTGGGTCGCCGCGGTACCGGTGTCCGCCCGGCCGGTGTACGCCGGCGTCGTCGAGCACAGCGTCTACGTCGACCCGGCCGCGCAGGGCCGCGGGATCGGCCGCGCACTGCTGGACGCGCTCATCGCCTCGACCGAAGACGCCGGGGTCTGGACGATCCAGTCCGGCATATTTCCGGAGAACCGGGCCAGCATCCGGTTGCACGACCGGGCCGGCTTCCGGGTGGTCGGCGTCCGCGAACGGCTCGGCCGGCACTACAGCCGGTGGCGCGACGTGGTGCTTCTGGAGCGGCGCAGCCGCACGGTCGTCTGACCGCGGGTCCGCCGACCGCGGGGTGGCGGATAGTTGTGGCCTCAAGTACCGTGATTGGGAAGAGGCCGGCCGCCTTCCCCCGTGGGTGGTCGGCCTCTTTCGACTTTTTCGGGTTTTCCCCCGCTCCGGTTGACCGGCGCCCGGTACCTGCGTTACACAAGGCACCCGAAGCCGGGCATGGCGCACTGGGAGAGTGGTGGGCAGAGCGGAGACCCCGCTGGACCCGACCGCGGGTCCGCTGCCGGCGTTCGCCCATGAACTGCGCCGGCTGCGGTACGCGGCCGGCAGCCCGAGCTACCGTGCGCTGGCCCGAAAGGCCGGATACTCCGCCGCCGCGCTGTCCGCCGCGGCGAGCGGAAGCTCGTTTCCGTCGCTGTCGGTCACCCTCGCCTACGTGGGCGCGTGCGGCGGGCCGACCGAGGAGTGGGCCGAGCGCTGGTACGAACTGGACGCCAAGCTCACCGCGGAGAAGACCGACCCGGGTCCGGCCGCGTCGGTGGTACGGCCGCCGCGCGAACTGCCACCCGACGTGTACGCCTTCGCCGGCCGGGCCGGTGAGCTGGCCGAGCTCGACCGGATGCTGGACGAGGGCGATCCGGCGACGGTGATCGTGGCGGTGTCGGGTACCGCCGGCGTCGGCAAGACCGCCCTCGCGGTGCACTGGGCGCACCGGGTCGCCGACCGGTACCCGGACGGGCAGCTCTACGTCGACCTGCGCGGGTACGGTCCGGAGCCGCCGACCGAGCCGGCCGAGGTGCTGTCCGGGTTCCTGCGGGCGCTGGGCGTCGACGCCCTCGACGTGCCCTACGAACCCGCCGAGCGCACCGCCCTGTACCGCAGCCTGCTGGCCGGGCGCAGCATGCTGGTGCTGCTCGACAACGCCGCGTCGGCGGAGGCGGTGCGGCCGTTGCTGCCCGGGTCGCGGTCCTGCCTCGTGGTGGTCACCAGCCGCGACGCGCTGCCCGGCCTCGTCGCGCGCGACGGTGCCCGCCGGCTCGACCTGTCCCGGCTACCCGCCCGCGACGCGCTGGGCCTGCTGCACCGCCTGATCGGTACCCGCGTCGAGGAGGAACCGGCCGCCGCCGCCCGGCTGGTGACCGCGTGCGCCCGGCTGCCCCTGGCGCTGCGGGTGGCCGCGGAGCTGGCGGTGGCCCGGCCGGCGGTGTCGCTCGCCGACCTGGTCACCGAGCTGGGCGACGAGCAGTCCCGGCTGGAGCGGCTGGCTGCCGGTACCGATGAACGCAGCGCGGTCGGCACGGTCCTGTCCTGGTCGTACCACCGGCTGCCGCCCCCGGCGGCGACCCTGTTCCGGCGGCTCGGCCTGCACCCCGGCCCGGACCTGGACGCCGCGGCCGCAGCGGCGCTGGCCGGCCTGCGGAGCGACGAGGTCCGCCCGCTGCTGGACACGCTGGTCCGCGCGCACCTGGTGGAACCGGTCGGCCCGGCCGGCTACGGCCAGCACGACCTGCTGCGCGGTTACGCCGCCCAGCGGGCCGCGCGGGAGGACCCGCCGGACGAGCGCGACGCGGCGGTGACCCGGTTGCTCGACCACTACCTGGCCAGTGCGGTGGCCGCGATGGACGTGCTGGTGCCGGCGCAGAAGGACACCCGGCCGCGCGGCCCGTGGACCGCGCCGCCCGCGGCCGGGCTGGACACCGCGGCCGGGGCGCGGGCCTGGCTGGACGGGCACCGGGCGGCGCTCGCGGCCGCGATCGCGTTCGCCGCCGGGCACGGGTGGCCCCGGTACGCCGGGCAGCTCGCGCAGACCGTGTGGTGGTACCAGGACTCGCGCGGGTACCACACCGAGGCGCTGGTCACCCAGCGGCACGCGCTGGCGGCGGCGCGGGACCGCGAGGACCGGGCCGGCGAGGCGAGTGCGCTGCACCATCTCGGTACCGTGCTGCGCCGCTGGGGCCGCTACGGCGAGGCGGCCGAGCACTTCCGCCGGGCGCTGGACCTGCGGCAGGCGGCCGGGGACGACGCCGCGGTCGGGCAGACGCTCGCCGGCCTCGGGGTGCTGTTCCGGCGGCAGGGCCGGCTGCGCGAGGCGATGGACCACTACCGGCAGGCACTGGAGATCCACCGCAGGGTCGGCGACCGGCTCGGTACCGGCTGGGCGCTGGGCAACCTCGGCATCGTGCACGACCAGCTGGGCCGGTACCCGGAGGCGGTCGAGTACCACCGGCAGTCGCTGGAGATCCTGCGCGAGGTACCGGAGTGGGCCGGCGTCGCGGTCACCCTCGGCAATCTCGGCGTGACCTACGGCTGGTTGGGCCGCTACGACGAGGCAGTCGACCATCTCGAACGCGCGCTGACGATGCTGCGCGAGAACGGCGACCGCACCCCGGAGGCGGACTTCCTGCACGAGCTGGGCCTGGTGCAGCTGCGCTGGCACGGTCCGGAGCGGGCGGCGCCGTACCTGGACCGCGCCCTGGCCGTGCACCGCGAGCTGGGCAACCGGGAGGGCGAGGCGACGACGCTGGCCATCGTCGGCTCGCTGCACACCCGGGCGCAGCGGTGGGAGGAGGCGGTGCGGTACAGCCGGATGGCGCTGGGCCTCGCCCGGGAGATCGGCGACCGGCGGATCGAGGCGTGGTCGCTCAACGGGCTCGGGGAAGCGCTGTGCGGCATGGGGGAGTGGGCGGCGGCAGCCCGCCACCACCGGGCCGCGCTGGGGCTCACCGACCAGGTGGAGGACCGCTGCGGCCGGGCCCGCGCGTTGGCCGGGCTGGGCCGGGCGCGGCAGGTCGCGGGCGACGCCGAGGGCGCGCGTCGGTACTGGCGGCAGGCGCTGGACGTGCTCGGCGACCTGCCGGTACCCGAAGCCGCCGGACTACGCCAGCGGCTCGGCGAGCAGACTTCGATAAATCGACATGCCTTGACGTAAGCGATTCGTCATCCTACGTTGCAATGACGTGGCGTCGACCGTCCCGGTGGCACGTGTTTCCGCGTTGAGGAGGGAACCGTGCGCATCTCCGGCAAGTTCGTCCCGCTGCTCGGCGCCGCCGGCCTGACCGTCGCCGCCGCCCTGCTGACCGTCACGCCCGCCTCGGCGCTGGACAACGGGCTGGCGCTGACCCCGCCGATGGGCTTCAACAACTGGAACTCGACCCGGTGCAAGGCCGACTTCAACGAGTCGATGGTCAAGTCGATCGCCGACATCTTCGTGTCGTCGGGCCTGCAGGCGGCCGGGTACCGGTACGTGAACCTCGACGACTGCTGGGCGGAGACGAAACGCGACTCCGGCGGCCACCTGGTACCCAGCCACGTCCGGTTCCCGCACGGTATCAAGGCGCTCGCCGACTACGTGCACGGCAAGGGACTGAAGCTGGGCATCTACACCAGCGCCGGTACGCACACCTGCAACAAGGCCGGGTTCCCCGGCGCGCTGGGCCACGAGCAGACCGATGCGAACACGTTCGCGTCGTGGGGCGTGGACTACCTGAAGTACGACAACTGCAACAACCAGAACGTCGACGCGGTGAAGCGGTACACCGCGATGCGCGACGCGCTGAAGAAGACCGGCCGGCCGATCGTGTACAGCATCTGCGAGTGGGGCAAGAACAAGCCGTGGAACTGGGCGCCCAACGTCGGCAACCTGTGGCGCACCACGGGTGACATCAGCGCCAACTGGTCGTCGATGATCTCCAAGGCGCACAGCAACGAGTCGCACGCCAAGGTGGCCGGGCCCGGGCACTGGAACGACCCGGACATGCTGGAAGTCGGCAACGGCAGCCTGAGCACCACCGAGAACCGCACGCACTTCAGCCTGTGGGCGGAGATGGCCGCGCCGCTGCTGATCGGCACCGACCTGCGCAAGGCCAGTGCCACCACGCTCGGCATCCTGGGCAACACCGACGTCATCGCGGTCGACCAGGATTCGCTCGGCAGGCAGGGCACGATCGTCTCGTCGTCCGGCGGGCTCGTCGTCTACACCCGGCAGCTGGCCGGTGGCGACCGCGCGGTGCTGCTGCTCAACGAGTCCGGCGCCACCGCCACGGTGAGCACCACCGCAGCCAAGGCCGGCCTGCCGGGTGCCGCGTCGTACTCGCTGAAAGACCTGTGGAGCAAGGCGACCCGGACGACGACCGGCAGCATCAGCGCCGCGGTACCGTCACACGGCGTGGTCTTCTATCGCGTATCCGCGAACTAGCCTCCTGCACAACGGAAACCGTTGTCCTTTCATTGACTCCTTCGGATGTCTGGTGGTGATATTGCCGCGCACCCCGTCAGGAGGCTGAAAAGGAGACGCATCGTGGCAATCCTTCCGGTCCCGCATGGCCGTGCGCGCCGCGCGGTACTCGGGTCGCTCGCTCTGGCCGCCGTCGGTACCCCGATCGCGCTCGCCCGCGCCGCGGCCAGCGCCGGTACCACCACGGCCGGGAAGCCCGCCGCCGGCAAGGCGCCCAAGCTCGTGTGGAGCCCCAGCCCGCTGGTCGACGGCCTCAACGCCTTCGAGGGCGTCGAGGACGACCGCGCGCACACCGATCCGCACGCCAAGCACATCTACGTGAAGAACGGCGTATACCACTGGGACATGCCGCGCAGGGAGCGGGACACCTCGCACGACCGGCAGCGCAACGAGGTCAAGGGCATGCGTTCGGGCAGGACCATGCTCACCATGGGCAACGGGGAGACCTGGCGGATCACCTACGACCTGTTCATCCCGTCCACGCTGCACGGCACGAGCCACTTCACGCACATCCACCAGCTCAAGCGGCCGGGCCCCGGCTCCGCGCCGCTGGTCACCATGTCGTTGCGCCGCAACGGAAAGACCGAGGAGCTGGCGCTGCGCTCGTTCGCGTCGGGCGGCGACATCGGCGCCACCGCGCTGGCGCCGCTGCGCGACCACTGGATCAGCGTCGACATCACGTACCTGATCGGCAACAAGGGCGCGGCGCACTTCATCCTGACCGATGGCGGGAAGACGGTCATCGACCGTGCCCGTACCGGCATCGACATCTGGCTCGGCGACCGGATCCGGCCCAAGTGGGGCATCTACCGGTCGGTGATGAGCGCGCCGGCAGACCTCGGCGACACCTGGATGGAGATCCGCAACTTCAAGGCGTACACGAGCTGAGCCCCGCGCGGCGCTGCCAGCGCTACGGCAGGCCCCACGGCGGGCCGGGGATCGCCACCGGTACCGGGGCGACGGTGAGGTCCGGACGGCTGCCCTTTGGCAGGATCAGCGCCTCCTGTCCGCGGCGCAGGTCGATCTCGACGTCGCCGCCCGGCAGTTGCTTCCAGTGCGGCTCGCGTCCGGTACGCAGCGCGACGGTCAGCTCGCCGGTGATGCCGGTACGTACGACGCACCGGGCACCGGCCTCGCTCGCGACCCGGATCCATTGCGTGGCACCGGCTTTCCGCGACGCGCTGACAAGGAACGCGCCCTGGGTGCGGAAGTTGTGCACGGTGACGTCCGGCCAGGCCGCGGGTACCGCCGGGAAGACCCGGACCACCCCGCCCCAGCTCTGGTTGAGCATGTCGTGCAGCGACTGGGCCGCGGACAGCGGCGTCTCGATGACCGGCCCGGACTCCTTGTACATGGTGTTGGGCTGGATGAACAGCCGCAGCAGTTCGCCCACGTAGAACGCCGCGTCGTCGCCGCGCAGCGCCTGCGCGGAGATGGACGCGGCACCGGTGTAGCTGTACCCCTGCAGCGCGCCCACAAAGCTGATCCAGTGCTTGAGCGAGGTGTCGATGAGCGCGCGGTTCTCCGGTTGCTCGTAGGTGACCTCGTAGAGCGGGTACACCATCAGCATGTGCGAGTAGTGCCGGTGCGACTTGGCGAAGGGTACCCCGGCTCCGATCATGAAACCGTTGGCGTCCATCGGGTACGGCGTCAGCGTGTCATGGATCTGTTGCCACGCCGGGATCAGCGGGTCGTCGATGCGTAGCAGCTTCGCCGAGTCGAGCAACGTCTTCGTACCCCAGCGGATCAACGCCAGGTCGTAGTTGGTGTCCGGCGCGTCCACGCCGTACTCGGGGGAGAACGTGGGCGGCAGGTGCAGCCTGCCGTCGGTACCCGGGAACAGGAAGTGCCGGTAGTAGTTGATGGTCCGGGTCAACAGCGGGTACACGACGTGGCGCAGGATCCGGGTGTCCATGGTGTGCCGGTAGGACAGCCAGACGTTGTGCAGTGCCCAGGTGAGGTCGCCGACCTCGGGTACCGGCGGGTCCTGGCCGGGGATGCCGACCGGGAAGCCGGCGTTGCCGACACTGCCGGGACCGGCGCCGTTGTTCAGGGTCATGTCGGCGGTGCGGGGTACCCCGGCCGAGTCCATCCGGTACTGCGCCGCGACGTTGCTGACCAGGTTGTCGCGGAACTCGTCGAGCGAGCGGGTGATCGCGTCCAGCTCCAGGTGGTTGGAACCGTGGATCAGCCAGTACTCCAGCTGCGCGTTGAGGTTCCACCACGTGGCCGGCCACGGCGTCGGCTCGGTCCACGGCCCGAACGTGGCCATCACCGGTGCGTTGCGCCGGGCGGCCGAGGCGACCTTGTACAGCTGCAGCCAGTAGAACGCCTGCAGCCGCTGGTCCGGGATGGACACGAAGTGGTGCCGGTAGTAGTCGTGCCACCAGTCGCGGTGGCTGCGCGCCAGCCGGTGCGCCGGTAGCGGCTCGCTGATGCGGGAGATGGCGCGGCGCTGTGCGGTGTCGGCCGGGAAGTCCCAACCGACCGCGGCGTAGAGGGTACGGGTGCGGCCGCGGGTGACCTCGCGCCACGCGGTCGCGTGCCCGCCGCCCGCGGTCAGCGGCTGGTCGATGACCTGGATGTCGCCGTGCTGCTGCACGGTCGGGGCAGGGTTCGCCGCGTACCCGTCCGGCGGCGGCTTCTTCCACACCGGATCGGCGCGCGGGCTGACCGCCACGGCCGGGTGGAACGTCCAGCGGAAGGCGGCCTCGCCGTCGGTCGGGGTGACCTCGACGACGAGTACCGACCGGGTGCTGTGCACGAACGCGCGCAGCGCGAGGCTGCCCGCGGCGGTGGTGACGGTACCGGTCAGCTCGGCGTTCCAGACGGAAAGGCGCCAGTCGACGGCGGTGATGGCCCCGACCGGTTCCAGGGTGAGGTACCCGATCGGCAGCCGGGCGAGCCCGAACAGCGCGCCGAACTCCGGCCGGTGGTCCTGCACCTGGCTGTGCTGGACGTTGAAGCGCACCGCGTTGGCGCCGGGCTGCGCGTAGATGCCCGAACCGAGGAACCCGTTGCCCAGGAAGGGTCCCTCGAACCAGGCCGCCGGCATCCGCTTCCAGATCAGGTCGGCCCCGGCGAGGAACGCCGGCCAGTCCACCGCGTCATGCAGCCAGCCGTCGCTGTCGCCGCAGCCGCGGTCGGGGTGCGCCGCGGAGGCGGGTGCCGCGGAGGCGGGTGCCGCGGCGGGCAGCAGGGCGCCGGCGAGCGCGCCGCCGGCCGCGCCCCCCAGAACGGCGCGTCGGGTCATCTCGCTCATCGGTTCATCATGTCCGCGACCGTGCCATCAATCAATTCACATGAGTTGATTTTCAGCGGTGCGGCACGCCGAGCCGTTCCCCTTACCGGGCACTTACCGGGTCTTGGCCGGGCCGCCGCCACGGCGCATCGTGGAAGGGTGAACTGGCGGCGGACCAACCTGGCGCTGTTCGTGGCGCTGGTGCTGGCGTTCGCCACCGGCGTCGGCGCGGTCGCGACCGGGTCGGCCCGCGGCCGCTGGATCGTCCTCGCCCACGGGGTCGCCGCCGTCGCCGTCGTGCTGCTGATCCCGTGGAAGACCCGGGTCGTCCGGGGCGGGCTGCGTCGCGCCCGGCCGACCCGCACGCTGTCCCTGCTGCTCGCCGGGCTCGCGGTCACCGCGCTGGCGTTCGGTTTCGGGTACGCGACGGGTCTGGTCCGCTCGGTGGGCGGGCTGGAGGGCATGTGGTGGCACGTGGCCGCGGCGCTTGCGTTGGTACCCCTGCTGCTGTGGCACGTGTTCGCCCGGCGCGCCCGGCCAAGGCGCGGTGACGTGTCCCGCCGGGTCCTGCTGCGGGCCGGTCTGCTCGGCGCGGCCGCGGTGGCGCTGTACGCGGCCGTCGACGGTACCGTGCGGCTCACCGGCCTGCCCGGCGCGCGGCGCCGCTTCACCGGCTCGTACGAGGCCGGCTCCTTCCGGCCCGCCGCGATGCCGACGACGATCTGGCTCGACGACCCGGTACCCGACGTGGCCGCCGACGCGTGGCGACTGTCCATTGTGGACGGTGCCGGCCGGTACGAGCTGACGCTGGACCAGCTCGCCTCGTCGGGTACCACGATCCGGGCCACCCTCGACTGCACCTCCGGCTGGTATGCCGAGCAGGAGTGGACCGGGGTACCCCTCACCGCATTGCTGCGTGACGTCCGCGGCGCGCGCAGCGTGCTGGTGCACTCGGTGACCGGCTACCAGGTGCGGTTCCCGATCGAGGAGGTGCGCCGGCTGTTCCTCGCGACCTGGGTCGGCGAGGCGCCGCTGTCGGCCGGCCACGGGTACCCGCTGCGCCTGGTCGCCCCGCAGCGGCGCGGCTTCTGGTGGGTGAAGTGGGTGGACCGGATCGAGGTGCAGGCGGTACCGCCGTGGTGGCAGCCGCCGTTCCCGGTGACCTAGACTGCCGGTGGCGCGGGGGCGAAGGTGGCCACCATGCCGTCGCGGGGCCGCACCGGTCTGTCCACTGTAGACAGTGATCGCGGTCCGGCGCCTTGCGTGGGCGGGCACCGGCCGCCGTCTACAGGGGAACCACGATGACCGAACAGAAGAACCTCAAGCGACTGGTACGCGCGCGGATGGCCGGTACCGGCGAGCCGTTCGGCGAGGCGATGCTCGCGGCGCACGCGGCCGCCGATCCGCTCGGGCCGGGCGGTCGAACTGCTGCGGCCGTAGCGGGTGCGTCCCGATCTTGGACGCCGGTACCCCCACGAAGGGGCGCAGGCGTCCAAGATTCCCGCGCAGCGACCTAGACTCGCCCTTGTGGCCGAGTGGATCTACTTTCTGCATCCGCCCCGGGAGAACTTCGCGCAGACCATGACCCGGTGGTGGCCGGCGGGTACGCCCGCGGCGAGCTGCGGCCGTTCCGGGTGTCGCTGATGCGCGGCCGGGACTGACCGCCATGGCGACCCGCAAGGAGATCCTCGACATCGGCGGCCGGGAGGTGACCATCACCAACCCGGACAAGGTCTACTTCCCCAGGTCCGGCCACACCAAGCTGGACCTGGTGCGGTACTACCTGGCGGTGGCCGACGGCGCGCTGGTCGGGGTGCGGGACCGGCCGATGGCGCTCAAGCGGTACGTCGACGGTGTCGAAGGCCAGGCTTTCTACCAGAAGCGCGCGCCGGGGAACACGCCGGAGTGGATCGACACGGTCGAGTTCCGGTACCCGTCGGGCGGCGTCGCCCACGAGCTGATCGTGTCGCATCCGGCGGCGCTGGCCTGGGTGGCGAACCTCGGCTGTCTGGACCTGCACCCGCATCCGGTACGCGCCGACGACCTCGGGCACCCCGACGAGCTGCGCGTCGACCTCGACCCGATCCCCGGCGTGCCCTGGTCGCAGGTGCGCCAGGTGGCCATGGTGGTCCGCGAGGTGCTCGACGAGGTCGGGCTGACCGGCTGGCCGAAGACGTCCGGCTCGCGCGGGTTCCATGTGTTCTGCCGCATCGAGCGGCGCTGGACGTTCACCCAGGTGCGCACCGCCGCGCTGGCGCTCGCCCGGGAGGTCGAGCGGCGCGCCCCGGACCTGGCCACCAGCCGCTGGTGGAAGGAGGAGCGGCAGGGCGTCTTCGTCGACTACAACCAGAACGCCAAGGACCACACGACCGCGTCGGCGTACTCGATCCGCCCGACCCCGGACGCGCGGGTGTCCACGCCGCTGCTCTGGGACGAGGTGCCCGACTGCGTGCCGGAGCGGTACACGATCGACACGGTACCGGCGCGGTACGCCGACGTCGGGGACCCCGGGTCCGGGATCGACGACCGGCCCGGGTCGATCGAGCCGCTGCTGGAGATGGCCAAGCGGGACAAGAGGGAGGACGCCCGCCGGCCGGCTGGTCGGCCCGCGGATCCACTCAGCCCGACCGGGCGCCGCCAGTCCAGCATGCCGCTGATCATCGTCGCCCGGGCCGAGCACGAGGCCGACGCGCGCACCGCGCTGGAGCACTGGAAGCAGCGGTACCCCGACGTGTGGCCGCTGCTCGAACCGGCCGACGTGCTGGTCGACTCCATGCGCGGGCGGTCCAGCACGTGGACCCGGATCCGGCTGAACCTGCGCCACGTACCCGAGGAGCAGCGCCCGCCGCAGGAGCCGCTTGAGGTCGACTTCGACCCCTGGGCCGGCCTCGGCCCGCCCCGCCCGCCGGGCGGCCCGCCCGGCCTCACCAGTTGAACTCCGGACCGTAGGTGGTACCGCCGGGAAACAGTGCCCGGCCGGTGTACTGCCAGCTCAGCACCACCTGGTACCGGTGCCCGCGCGGCGCGGACAGGTCGAACGGACCGCAGTCCTGGTTCGGCGCGAAGTCGGTGAACATCATCCCCGGGCAGGTGTACGGCCCGGCCACCGTGTTGCCGCTCACCGTGTCACGCAGGCTCAGTGAGACGTCCGCCTGGACCCCCGGCAGCGCCTCCATGTGCCCGAACAGCCGCACCGCCGGCCCGACCGCGTAGCAGGGCTTGGCCAGCACCGGGTGGCCGGTGTCGCTCTGGTAGTCGGTGGAGCACTGGTACGGGCCGAACAGGATGACGCCGCCGCGGACCTGCGCGCCGCCCGCCGACGCGGCGACCCCGAAGGAGGCGGCCACCCCGGCCGAGGCGTCCGCGCTCGGCGCGGGCGGGTGCACCGCCGTCGCGGGTGCGCTGACCGCGGGCGCCGGCGGAGCCGAGGGCCGCGGCGCGGCCGGGTGCCGCGACCGGTCCCCGTCCAGCAGGTGCCAGGGGCCCAGGGCCGGGATGCCGACCGCGAGGCACGCCGCGACGACCACGGCGAACAGCCCGCCGTGGCGCAGCCAGCGCCAGGTGGGTACCCGGTTGTGCGGCTTACGCGGTACCGCCGGCACCGGCAGCGCCGACGGATGCGACCAGGAGTCGTCCTCGTCGTCCAGGTGCGGGGTCACGTCCGGGATGGCCAGCGCCGGTACCCCGTCGGTCGCCTCGGCCAGCGCGTCCAGCGTGGCGACGAGCTCCTCGGCCGACGGGCGGTCCTGCGGCGACTTGGCCATGCACGCCTCGATCACCGTCCAGGCGCGGGCCGGGATCTCCGGGTACCGGTGCGGGGTCTCGTCGACGTGCCGGCGCAGTACCGCGGCGGCCGGCCCACCCGAGTACGGCGGCCGCCCCACGATCAGCTCGTACAGCAGGATGCCCAGCGCGTACACGTCGGCGGCCGGGCTGGGCGGCGCGCCGTGGATCGCCTCCGGTGCGAGGTAGTTCGGCGTGCCGATCAGCGCGCCGGGCGTGGTCATGCCGCGGGTGTGCAGCACCCGGGCGATGCCGAAGTCGGTCAGCCGGGTCTCCAGCCGCTCCTCGCCCCGGTGCACCAGGATGTTGTCCGGCTTGAGGTCGCGGTGCACCACCCCGAGCCGGTGCGCCTCGGTCAGCGCGTCGGCCACCTGGCCCAGTACCCGGGCCGCCTCGGCGGTCGGCAGGGTACCCCGGTCGTGCAGGTACTCGCGCAGGCTGCCGCCGTCGACCAGGTCCATCACCAGGCCGAGCGACTCGCCGATGGTGAGCAGGTCGCGTACCCGCACGATGTGCTCGTGGCGCAGCATCAGCAGGATGGCCCGCTCCTGCACGAACCGGGTGACCAGCTTCGGCTGCCGCACCAGTTCCTCGCGCAGCAGCTTCACCGCCACCTCGTCGCCGGTGGTGCGGTCGACGGCACGCCAGACGGTACCGGTCGCGCCGTGCCCGATCGGCCGGACCAGCAGATAGGAGTTGCCCACACAGCGGCCGCTCAGCGCGCCGGCGGGGGAGTCGGGGACGGGGACGTCAGTGGTGGAGGCTGCGGAAACCACGGGCGCTATTCGTACCCGTGCGGATGGAACGGGGCAACATGCACGCGGCCCCATCGACGTCGATCATGCGGATTTTGTCGGGCTCCCACAACAGAACCGTGCCGAGATCTGGCGACTGCGCACATAACCTTCCGCCGGTTGTCACCCGATCGGGGCCCCGGGTCTATGGTCCAGATATGACCGACTACGTGCCGTCCCGGGGTGACCGGTTCTCCTTCGGGCTGTGGACCGTCGGCTGGCCGGCCCGTGACATGTTCGGCGACGCCTCCCGGCCGCCGCTCGATCCCGTCGACGCCGTCGAGCACCTGGCCAAGCTCGGCGCCTACGGGGTGAGCTTCCACGACGACGACCTGATCCCGCACGGGTCCGACGAGGCCGCGCGGGAGCGGTACATCACGCGGTTCCGCGAGGCGCTGGACGCGACCGGGCTCGTCGTGTCGATGATGACCACCAACCTGTTCACCCATCCGGTGTTCAAGGACGGCGCGTTCACCGCCAACGACCGGGCGGTGCGCCGGTACGCGCTGGCGAAGGTGGCGCGCAACCTCGACCTCGCCGCCGTTCTCGGCGCGCCGACCTACGTGTTGTGGGGCGGCCGGGAAGGCGCGGAGTCCGGCGCGGCCAAGGATGTCGCGAGCGCGCTGGACCGGTACAAGGAGGCGCTGGACGTCCTGTGCGGGTACGTGCGCGAGCGCGGGTACGGCCTGCGGTTCGCGATCGAGCCCAAGCCCAACGAGCCGCGTGGCGACATCCTGCTGCCGACCATCGGGCACGCCCTGGCCTTCGTGTCCACATTGGACGATCCCGACCGGGTCGGGCTCAACCCCGAGGTCGGGCACGAGGAGATGGCCGGGCTCAACTTCGCCCACGGCATCGCCCAGGCGCTGTGGCACGGCAAGCTGTTCCACATCGACCTCAACGGGCAGCACGGCCCGCGGTTCGACCAGGACCTGCGGTTCGGCGCGGGCAACCTGCGTGGCGCGTTCTGGACGGTGGACACGCTGGAGTCCGGCGGGTACACCGGGCCGCGGCATTTCGACTACAAGCCGCCGCGCACCGAGGACATCGGCGGCGTGTGGGACTCCGCGGCCGCCTGCATGCGCACATACCTGATCCTGCGCGAGCGGGCCGCGGCGTTCCGGGCCGATCCGGAGGTACGGCAGGCGCTGGCCGACGCCCGGGTGGACGAGCTGGCCCGGCCGACCCTGGCACCGGGCGAGACGCTCGACGACGTGCGCGCCGAGCGGCCGGACATCGAGGCGCTGGCCGCCCGCGGCATGGCCTTCGAGCGGCTCGACCAGCTCGCCATGGACCACCTGCTCGGTGCCCGATGAGTCTCGTCGCCGGAATCGACCTGGCGACGCAGTCGACCAAGGTCGTGGTGTGTGACGCGGACAGCGGCGAGATCCTGCGTACCGGGCAGGCGCCGCATCCGGACGCGACCGAGGTCGAGCCGGCGATCTGGTACGACGCGTTCGCGGCGGCCAGCGTCGGGCTGCTCGACGGGGTGGCCGCGATCGGGGTGGCCGGGCAGCAGCACGGCATGATCTGCCTGGACGAACGGGGCGAGGTGGTCCGGCCGGCGCTGCTGTGGCACGACGTGCGCTCCGCCGACGCGGCCGCGGAGCTCGTCGCCGAGCTCGGCGGGCCGGCCGCATGGGCGCGCACCGTCGGCTCGGTACCGGTGGCCAGCTTCACGGTGACCAAGCTGCGCTGGTTCGCCCGCGCCGAACCGAAGCTCGCCGACCGCACCGCGAGCGTGCTGCTGCCCCACGACTGGCTGACCGAGCTGCTGCGCGACGGTGGCGACGGGCTGCCCACGACCGATCGCGGCGACGCGTCCGGCACCGGGTACTGGTCGCCGGCGTCGGGCACCTACCGGCCCGATCTCGTGGAGCTTGCCTTCGGCCGGGAGCTGGCGCTGCCGCGCGTCGCCGGTCCCGCCGAGGTGGTCGGGGAGACGGCACGCGCGGCGGCGCTGTCCGCGGGTACCGGCGACAACATGGGCGCGGCGCTGGGGCTCGGGCTGCGGCCCGGCGAGGCGGTGGTGTCGATCGGCACGTCCGGTACCGTCTTCGCCGTCGCCGAGCATCCGGTGGCCGACCCGTCCGGGGCGGTGGCGGGGTTCGCCGACGCCAGCGGGCGGTACCTTCCGCTGGTCTGCACCCTCAACGCGGCCCGGGTGCTGACCGCGGCGGCGAGCCTGCTCGCGGTACCACTGTCCACTGTGGACGACCTGGCGCTGTCGGCGGAGCCCGGTGCCGGAGGGTTGACCCTGCTGCCCTACCTGGACGGCGAGCGTACCCCCAACCTCCCGGCCGCCCGCGGCCTGCTCGCCGGGCTGACCCGGGCCAACGCCACGCCGGCCAACCTGGCCCGCGCCGCGGTCGAGGGCATGCTGTGCGGCCTGGCCGACGGGCTGGACGCGTTGCGCGGCCAGAACGTCGCGGTGGACCGGATCCTGCTGGTCGGCGGCGGCGCGGGATCGGCGGCGGTGCGCGCGCTGGCGCCGGCGCTGTTCGGCGTGGAGGTCGCGGTGCCGGCACCGGCCGAGTACGTCGCGCTGGGCGCGGCGCGGCAGGCCGCCTGGGCGCTCGCCGGCAGCGCGGAGCCGCCCGCGTGGCCGGTGACCACGCGCGAGATCGCGGCCGAACCCGCCGACCACGTCCGCGACGCCTACGCCGAGGTGCGCGCGCGGGCCGCCGCGCTGCTCGGCTAGCGGCGGCGCGGCCGCTCCTGCAGGACACCGTCGACGTACCTACCCGGGTGTCCGGCTCAGGTGAGCAGGGGCGGCGGCGGCTTCGGGGAGTCCTGCGCCACGTCGTCGGTCACCGGCCGGGCGCCGCCGATGAACCGGTCCAGCGACGGCCCGTGCAGCAGCCGGCCGGGGAACGGGTCGCGGTTGGCCGCGGCCACGAGGCGGTTGACCGGCAGGCCGTCCGGGGCGGCCACGGCGACGAGGACCACGTTGCCGTACCGCCGGCCGCGCAGCATCCCGGGCTCGGCCAGCACGCCGACATCGGCGAACGCGCGGCGCAGGGTCGCCGCCTGCCGCCGGGAGAACGCCAGCGGCGGCAGGTCCGCGACGTTGAGCGCGTAGCAGCCCGCGGGCGCCACCAGGTCCGCGACGAGCGTCGCGAACTCGAGACTGGCCACGCTGCGCGGCATCTGCGCGCCGCGGTACACGTCGCCGAGCACCAGGTCGTACCGCTGCCCGCCGGCCGTCACCCCGGCCCGCGCGTCGGTGATGTCGACCCGGACGTCGGCGTCCGCGGGCAGCGGCAGGTCGCGGTGCACCAGCGCGGCGAGCGCCGCGTCATGCTCGAACACCCGCTGCCGGGACCCGGGCCGGGTGGCCGCCACGTAACGCGGCAGGGTCAGTGCGCCGCCGCCGAGGTGCAGCACCCGCAGCGGTACCCCGGCCGGCGCGACCGCGTCGACGACCGAGGCCAGCCGCCGGACGTACTCGAACTCGAGGTACGTCGGGTCGGCCAGGTCCACATAGGACTGCGGTACCCCGTCCACCAGCAGCGTCCAGCCGGCCGCGCGGCGGGCATCGGGTACCAGTTCCGGGTGCACGCCCCAACGCTAGCCGGCGCCTGGACATTGACCGGGCCCGCGGGGCGGGCGCCGGATCACTACCGTGGTGCCGTGCGCCGCCTGCTGAGCCCGATCGGGTTCGTCCTCGTGGGACTGTCCTTCCTGCTGCCGTTCGTCTCGCTACGGTTGGCCGACAACGCCGCCGGGCAGGTGGCGATCACCTGGCACGGTGCCGAGCTGACCGTGGGTGGCGACGGCCGGATACACCTCGCCGAGCCGCTGCCCGACCCGCGCACCGGCGAGCTGCGGATGCAGGACGTGAGCGAGGAGCTCGCACCCGTGGCACGGCAGCTGGCCAAGGGCGGCCTGTTCCTGCCCGGCCAGCCGGCCGTCATCGGGACCGTCCTGCTCGTGCTGCTCGGCGTGCTGAGCGTGGTACCGGCCGGCGTGCGGACGCGTCGGGTGCTGGCCACGGTCGCCGGGCTGGCCGGTGCGGCCGCGCTGACGCTCGGCGAATGGCTCGCGGCCCGGCGCATCGGTCACGCGTACCCGACGCACCCTCCGGTCCTGTGGGCGTACGGCTTCTGGCTCGCCCTCGCGCTGCTCCTGGCGCTCGGCGCGGTCAACGCCGTGCTGCTCTACCGTTCCCAGCCGGCCACGAGGTACCCGACCAGCGGGCCGTAGAGGTGTGGCAGGACGTTGTCGTCCAGCGGCACGGTGACCCCGACCCGCCCCTCCGCCTCGCCCACGAACAGGGCCGGGTCGTTGCTGTCGGCGAAGCACAGCACGTCCAGCCCGGCCCGGGCGGCGCCGCCCGCGAAGCCGTGGTCGCCGATCACCAGGTCGGGTACCCCGCCACCGTCGGCGGTCAGCTCGCGCAGCATGAGATCCATGCCCTCCGCGGCATGGCTGTGCCACAGCGCGTACCGGTCCGAAGACATCGCCACCCCGCCCACGTACAGCAGCTGCGGCCGGGGCAGCGGCTCGGTGATCGCGGGTACCACCTCGAACGCGCGCCCGGCCGCCGGCGTCAGGATGCGGCAGCCGGCCGCGCGCAGCGCCGCGACGACCGCGAGGTGGATCTCCAGGATGCCGGTCGGGTGGCCGGTCGCGACCAGTACCCGTTCCCGCCGCGCGGCCGCCAGGGCGAGGCGCTGCCGGAACCGGTCGAGCGCGGCCACGGTACACGCCGGGTCGATGGTGTCGCGGCCGGTCCGCCGGTTCAGGTCGGGGTCGATGCCGACCATGTCGGACATCAATGCCACCACCTTCTCGTAGGACCACGGCTGGCGGGGCGGCAGGCCCAGCTGGTACCCCGGCTCGCCGTCGGCGAACCGGCGGGCGTTGCCGAGGTTGGACTCCCGCGGCGTGTCCACCTCGCCGGCGATGCGCGCGGTGACGAGGTACCGTTCCAGGGCTTCGGTGGCGGTCGGCATGGGCCAACCGTAGTCAGTTGCCGGGCAGCCGGCGGTGTCGTACCGCCCACAGCGCCGCCTCGGTGCG